>NZ_JAWJYE010000002.1:0-586616 GCF_032970445.1 Vibrio sp. T13N | reverse complement strand
AAGGCGGTTTTTTTATTTGTCTGGGCGAATAGAGTACAAGTCACTGTTGTGCTTACCGCACTCTAAATAGTACTGATAAGCCACTTTTTTGCTTTCAGCAATGACTCTCATGCAGTGCATTTTCCCCTGTTCAAAATATCGAATCTCATATTCTACACTGGTATCAAGTTGCTCAGCGGCTGCCATACTTCGCCTCCATAAACCATCCAAAAAACATCCATGCAAATTATATGCCGTTATAGGGAGCGTCGTTCGGTGTGTTTTTTAGCCGATAATTGCGCTCTAACTCACTTTTTTGCGGATAGTTGTGATCAAAAAGTTAATTTCAAACTCTATATATTATTAAGGTGGCAATCAATATTTGTCACACTGGTGTAAGTTTGCCGCAATATTAAGTGATACAAGTTGAGTATAGAACTTAATCAATAGAAAAGGGAATACGAATAAGTGACTAAATTACAGGGTGTATCTAATAAGGTGCTTGGTTATGGCCTTCTATTTTGTTTCGTATTTCTTCTTGCCGGATGTACGAAGAAGTTTCTATACAGCAATATCGATTGGTTCGTTATCGATTACATAGAGGATTATGTTTCTCTGCAAGGTGAACAAGAAGTCTTGGTCGAAGAACGCTTATTATTGTTAGCAGAATGGCATAAGAAAGAAGAGTTACCGTTATATATCGATCATTTAAAAGAGCTTGAGAGATTAAAAGCGAGCGATATCACCCTAAATTATTTGCAGGAAAATCGAGATAGAATGCGAGCGCATTACGATAGAGTGGTAAGCAAAGCGGCACCAGACCTTTTTGCTTTGAGTTTACAGTTAACGAAAGATCAAGAACGGGAATTTCTGAGTAATGTACAAGAGCATTATCAAGAGCGAAACGCAAAATATGCGGATAAAACGGAAGATGAAATACGTGAAATTATTCTAGATAACACAGAAGAATGGATGGAAGAGTGGTTGGGAAGCCTATCAGAAAGTCAGCGCCAATTAGCTCAAACGTTTTCTCAGCAAGTCACTCTTAACAGTCCTTTATGGAGAGGTTATCGAGCAACGATATATCAAGAGCTCGAATATCTGTTCGACAACAAGTCCAATGCTGTCACTTATCAGGATATATTTATGCGCCTGTTGTTCGAGCCAGAGAGCTATTACAGTGAGCAGCTTTCTAAAAATATTGATTCTAACTTTGTGCTGGTCGATCAACTGACATTAGATATTTCTCAATCTATGACCGATAAACAATGGCGTCATTTTCGCGGTAAGGTAAAAGAGTGGCGAGTACTAGCTGAGGAATTATTAGATTAGATTCATGCTTCAATTGACGAGGGGATGTGCCGTAGCCTTTCTTATGAAAAAATGATTCAAAGCAAATTCTTATTGAGCTAAGAGCGTAACATAGCTTGAGGTTTGATGAGGTAAGGTCAGCTTATTGATGGTTGATAAAGCCTCATCGTATAAAAACAATGAGAATAAATATGAAACATTTAGTTGAAAGATTTCTTCGCTACGTCACGTTCGATACCCAATCAAATCCACATGTTACGCTTTGCCCAAGCTCGCCTGGTCAGCTTGTGTTTGCTGAGTTGCTTAAGAAAGAGATGATTGAACTTGGCTTAAGTGATGTGACATTAGATAAAAATGGCTACTTGATGGCTAGACTGCCAGCTAACGTTGATTATGAGGTGCCGCCTATAGGCTTTATTGCCCATATGGATACCGCGCCTGACGCCTCAGGAAAAAACGTAAAACCGCAATTTATTGAAGATTACCAAGGCGGCGATATTGCGCTAGGGTTGGGGGATGAAGTGCTATCTCCGGTGCAATATCCAGATTTACATCATCTACATGGCCACAATCTTATCACTACCGATGGCACTACATTACTTGGCGCGGATAACAAAGCTGGTATTGCTGAGATTCTCTCTGCAGTCGCGCTGTTACTAGAAAATCCAGACATTCCACACGGCGACATTTGTATCGGCTTTACACCAGATGAAGAGATTGGCCGGGGCGCAGATTTATTTGATGTTGAAAAGTTTGGCGCGAAATGGGCATACACTATTGATGGTGGCCCGCAAGGTGAACTGGAATACGAAAACTTTAATGCGGCAAACGCCGATGTGATTTTTCATGGTGTTAGCGTTCATCCAGGTACCGCAAAAGGCAAAATGGTCAATGCGATGAACTTGGCTGCGAAATTTCAAGTTCAAATGCCCCAAGATCAAACTCCGGAAACAACCGAAGGCTACGAAGGGTTCTTCCATTTAAAATCGGCAGAAATGGGCGTGGCGCGAAGCGAGCTTGGTTACATTATCCGAGACTTTGATCGTCAGGGGCTTGAAGAGCGTAAAGCCTTTATGCAGAAACTCGTTGATGATATGAACGCGGGCTTACGCCATGGTTCTGTAGAACTGAAAATAACAGACAGCTATTACAATATGAGAGAAATGGTTGAGCCTTACCCGCATATCATTGAGCTAGCAAAGCAAGCGATGGAAGCGTGTGATGTGGAGCCAATTATAAAACCTATTCGTGGTGGTACAGATGGCGCTCGTTTATCTTTTATGGGGTTGCCGTGCCCGAATATCTTCACTGGTGGTTTTAACTTCCATGGGATTCATGAGTTTATTTCGGTTGAAATGATGGAGAAGTCAGTGCTTGTCATCGTCAAAATTGCTGAACTCACCGCTAAAAAACACGGTTAACAGACCAGGTCGAGCGGTTCTTGTCGATTGAATGGGGAAAAATAGCCCAGAGTCATCTGGGCTATTTTTAAATTCAAAAACGAAACATTAACGTACGTCTTTGTCTTCAATTTCTATGTCTTCTAGTGGTAGCCAGTCGACTTTCACACCCGCTTGGTCGAACATGTCTTGGCTGACTTGGATTTTATCTCCCCAGCGAGATAGAAAGTCTTCAGATTGCTCAGGGCAGTGAACGTGTGAGATCCCTGTTTGAATGATCTTTGCCGCGCAGTTAGGGCATGGAAAATGCGTCACCCAAATATCACATCCGTCTAAATCACGTTTTGAGAACAAAATTGCGTTCTCTTCTGCATGCAGTGTTTTTAGATATTTCAACTCGCGTTCATCGGTATCGACACTGTCAGAAACACCGTGCGGGTAGCCATTAAATCCAACAGATACAATGCGATTCTGTTTAGTGATAACTGCACCGACTTGTGTTGATGGGTCCTTACTCCAAGACGCCACTAGTTCTGCCATCTGGTAAAAGCGTTTTGCCCATTTAGAAATCATAGTCATCCTCTCTGTCGAAGGCGTTGAATTAATTGAATGATAACCCATTTATATTAAAAAAATAGTCAAAATCGGGGTCTTGAGTATGAAGGCGTCATTTTTTGTCTTTTTAACCATAAAACGTTCTTATCTTGAGCACCGAATCTCACTTTCCGTCTTTATACGATATCTTAATTCGCGTTTCCTAGCGCCCTAAATGCACGATGCCTGAGAGTGTATATCAAATAGTTATGATTGAGCTGTTTGTATATTGCTCATTAAATATCACTGTTAACTAAATTACTTTATTTTCTTTTTGTTTCTCATGTTTACATTTAGAAACATTTTGGGGGCTTTTGAGTGAAGTTTTCAGTTGCAGCAAGGAGTAAGGTTGATGGGAATTCAACAATATCCTGTTCTATAAAGACGGTAAATACATGCAAAAGAAACCACTTGTCGCACTAATGGCGGCTACAGCAATCCTCGCTGGATGCGGGGAAGCTAATAATGCCCAAAGGGAAGGCCAGGCGCCTCTCGTAGTGACTCAGGATGTCACGGTTATCGACTACCAACCGAGCAAGTCTTATATCGGTCGCATTGAAGCAGTAGAAGATACCAATATTACCGCGCAGATTTCTGGCTATTTAAAAGCTCGTCACTTTGAAGAGGGGCAAATGGTAGAAAAAGGACAGCTTCTTTATTCTATCGAGCCATCTTCTTTTGAAGCACAAGTCGCGAGCGCTAAAGCGGCACTTGCACAAGCAAAAGCCGCGCTAAAAAAAGCGGAACTAGACCACACCCGAGGTAAAAACTTGTTGCCTCGTGGTAGTATCTCTCAATCTGAGTTTGACGCCTTAACTGCGGCACTTCTTGGTGCGAAAGCAGAGCTAGAAGCAGCAAATGCTCAGCTTAAGCTTGCTGAAGTTAACCTTTCTTATACTCAAATCCGAGCTCCGTTCAGCGGTCGTATTAGCGATACCAAAGTGAGTACCGGTGATCTTGTTTCCCCTTCATCTGGCGTGCTGACGACATTGGTGAGCTTAGACCCAGTGCATACTTCATTTAGTGTGAGTGAGCGCGAGCGTTTAGCCATGGGGATGGATCAAGTCAAAGGCGACGGCTCAGCAGAATCAAACAGAGTTGAAGTTCAGCTTGAGCTGGAAAATGGTCAGTTTTTTGAGCATCTCGGTAAGCTCGATTTCTTAGGTAATCGTATTGATACCAAAACTGGTACGATTGCAATGCGTGCGTTAGTGCCAAACCCAGAGCAGAAGTTACTTCCGGGTCAGCACATCAAAGTGAACTTGAGAGATAAGAACACAAAAGACGTTATTGTTATCCCACGACGTGCCGTACAGACTGACTTAGAAGGTGACTTTGTGATGGTGATGGCTGAGGGAAGTGTGGCTGAGCGTCGTAACGTCGAGCTTGGACCTCAGGTTGAACAAGGCATTATCATTCGAGAAGGCCTCGAACAGGAAGATACGGTTATTACACAGGGCCTACAGCGTGTGCGTAATGGTGTAGAAGTGCGCATTCAAACACCTGCTGAAGATAAGCAGTAGGGGGCACTATGTTAAGTCGTTTCTTTATTCAGAGACCTAAATTCGCGCTGGTTATTTCGATCATATTAACGCTAGCAGGCGCGATCTCACTGGCGATTTTGCCAGTGGCGGAGTACCCACAGATAAGTCCGCCATCAGTCAGCGTTTCGGCATACTACACCGGTGCGAGTGCGGAAGTTGTCGAGCAGGCCATTGCGGACCCCATAGAGACGTCGGTCAATGGCGTTGAGGACATGATCTACATGTCTTCAAAGAGCGCGAACGATGGCTCATACAGCCTAAATGTCACGTTCGATGTCGGGACCGATCCAGACATGGCGCAAGTAAACGTGCAAAACCGTGTGTCACAGATCGAGTCAAAACTGCCTCAAGAAGTGCGCATGGTTGGTGTGACGGTGAAAAAACGCTCACCTGACTTGCTGATGGTCCTTAACTTCTATTCGCCTGATGGCAAATACGACGATCAGTTCTTGATTAACTACATTAACTTGAATGTAAAAGATCAGCTGGCTCGTGCGAAAGGCATCAGTGAAGTTAACGTGATTGGTGGTGGCGAATACGCAATGCGTGTTTGGTTAGACCCTGAAAAAATGGCCAACCTTAAGCTAACTACGTCAGACGTATACGCCGCTTTGGCTGAACAGAACGTTCAAGTTGCGGCAGGGCGTGTAGGTGCAGCACCATACAACAATCCGCAAGAAGTTCAGTTTAACCTTGTGACCAAAGGTCGCTTGGAAAGCGTGAGCGAGTTTGAGAACGTTGTCCTTCGAGCTAATCCAAATGGTTCCACGGTTTATCTGAAAGATGTCGCTCGTGTCGAACTAGGTAAAAAGTTCTACGATGGTAACGGTAAATTCCGTGGTCAGGACGCGTCAATTGTTGCATTGTCTCTTCAATCAGATGCGAACGCGTTAGAAAGTGGTCAGGCCGTCATGGAGCTGCTTGAGGACTTGAGTAAAAACTTCCCTGAGGGCATGGCGTATGAGACCAGCTACGATACAACCGTGTTTGTATCTGAATCGATCAAAGGGGTAGTCAAAACACTGATTGAAGCGATTCTATTGGTGATTGCTGTAACTTACTTGTTTTTGGGTAGCGCGCGCGCAACGTTGATTCCTGTTGTTGCGATCCCCGTTTCTCTGATTGGTACGTTTGCCATCATGCAGGCGACGGGCTTCACCATCAATACGGTCACTTTGTTTGGCTTGATCCTCGCGATTGGTATCGTGGTGGACGATGCGATTCTGGTTATCGAAAACGTCGATACCACCATGGCGAAAGACCCAACCATTTCACCGCGTAAAGCGACATTGCTAGCGATGAAAGAAGTAACGGGCCCAATCATCACGTCGACCTTGGTTCTACTTGCGGTATTCATACCAGTCGCGATGCTGCCGGGTATCACTGGAATCATGTATCGCCAGTTCGCTTTGACCATCTGTATTTCGGTTGTGATCTCATCCATTAACGCATTGACGCTGTCTCCAGCACTTTGTTCTTTGGTATTGAAGCAGGGTGGGGGCAACACGGCTAACTGGTTCCAGGCTTTCAACCGAGGCTTAGAGCGTATCACAACGCGTTATGGTCAGGTCGCTGGTTTCTTGGTGAAGAAATCTTTGCTACTCGTGACGTTCTTTATAGTCGCTATCGCGGCGGTCACTTTCTTTGCGAAAACCACCTCAACAGCGTTTGTTCCTCAAGAAGATAAAGGCATTTTGCTGGTTAACGTTCAGCTACCAGATTCAGCATCTTTATCTCGTACTGAAGAAGTCACCAATGATTTAATGAACATGATTGGTGAAGAACCTGGTGTGGATGGCGTGACGGTTGCGAACGGTTACTCGTTTATGACAGGCGCAGCGGCATCAAACGGTGCATCTGTGTTTATCAAACTGCATGACTGGGATACTCGTAACTCGTTGCAAGGGGAACACTCTGCCAATGCCATCGCGGCGCGTATTAACGGTCGTGCTGCAACAGAGTTGCCTCAAGCGGTTGTGTTTGCGATGGGGCCACCAGCGGTTCCTGGTATGGGGGCAGCGTCTGGTTTTGAGTTTGTGCTTGAAGATACGCTAGGGCGAAGCCGTACCGATTTGTCGATGGTCATGGGAGAAATGATCCAAGCGGCCAACCAAGCCCCTGAAATTGCCTACACGTTTAGCACGTTCCGCGCGAATGTTCCGCACTACTACGTTGATATCGACCGTGAGAAAGCGCAGCAGTTGGGTATTTCGCTATCGTCTATTTTCCAAACCTTGCAAGGCAACTTAGGTTCGCTTTATGTGAATGACTTCACCATGTTTGGTAAGAACTTCCGCGTAACCATGCAAGCTGATAGCCAGCACCGTAGCAGCATGGAAGATCTAGAGCGTTTCCATGTTCGTTCTTCGAACGGCGATATGGTTCCGCTAAGTACGCTAGTGAGCTACGA
The DNA here is from genome assembly GCF_032970445.1 of Vibrio sp. T13N. NCBI lineage: Bacteria > Pseudomonadati > Pseudomonadota > Gammaproteobacteria > Vibrionales > Vibrionaceae > Vibrio > Vibrio sp. T13N. The sequence continues at coordinate 579,378 of NZ_JAWJYE010000002.1, read as the reverse complement.
GCAAGTGTTTGAGCCTGATGTGGCATGGCGTTACAACATGTACCGCAGTGCTATCATTCAAGGCCAACCAGCTCCGGGTTACTCTAGTGGTGATGCGATTGCTGCAATGGAACGCGTTGCTGCTGAAGTTCTCCCACAGGGGTACACGTATGAATGGACAGGTATGGCTTATCAGGAAGTACTTGCGGGTAACCAAGCCATTTATGCGTTTGCGCTGGCTTTGATCTTCATTTACTTGTTCATGGTTGCACAATATGAGAGCTGGAGTATTCCATTAGCCATCATTTTGGTGGTGCCAGTAGCAACGTTAGGCTCCTTCTTAGCGTTGAATCTGACTGGGACACCGCTTAACTTGTATGCGCAAATTGGCCTTGTCTTGCTCATAGCCTTGGCGGCGAAAAACGCAATTTTGATTGTGGAGTTCGCCAAGCAAGAACGTGAAGAAAAAGATGCTGATATCGATAGTGCTGCGGTTAAAGGAGGCACGTTACGTTTCCGCGCTGTGAATATGACATCTTGGTCGTTTATCCTGGGTATCTTCCCGCTGATCTTCGCCGCAGGTGCAGGGCACGTGAGCCAAAACTCGCTCGGTGTGTCGCTGATTGGTGGTCTATTGTGTGTGCTTCTAGCAGGTACATTCTTGATCCCTGGCTTCTACGCTATGGTGCAAAGACAGCGTGAGAAAGTTCATGGCGGCAACACCAAGTTGGTTCCTCTTGATGATGAGTAATCACACCCGCAGTGCACAGTAGAGCACGAAGTTAAAGTCGAAAAAAAGCCCGARGCAATSATTGCCTCGGGCTTTTTATTTGTAGGGAAGGTTATTTTAGCGCGGTTTTAAATTGTGCAACGGCTTCGTCCATATCATGAGCTTGAGCAGAAACAGAGTTCACTTCGTGCAAGCATTCCTGAGCGGATTGCATGTTGTTTTCAGATATCGCGTTAAGCTCGGTGATTGAGCCACTAACTTGGTTCATCACAATACCTTGCTCTTCAATCGCAGAAGCAATGCGCTCCGAATTGCCTTGAATTGCATGCATGTCAGTGATGATCTGCTGCAGGCTAGAATCAAGTTTTTCAGAGGCATTAAGCGTTTGTTGTCCTTGATCGTTACATTGATCAATATCAGCAACAACTGTAGACATTTGAGTTTGAATATCTGCAACGACCCGCGTGATTTCCTCAGTGGATTGATGAGTTCGGCTAGCTAGGGCGCGTACTTCATCGGCGACAACTGCAAACCCGCGGCCTTGTTCGCCTGCTCGCGCGGCTTCAATTGCTGCGTTGAGAGCCAGTAAGTTAGTTTGTTCCGCAATTTCTTGGATGATGTTCACCGCACCACCAATTTTATCTACATGCTGGTTCAACGAGCCAATCGACTGCTGACTGTTCGATAAAATACTGGTCAATTGACCAATGTTGGATACGGTGGTTTCAACAACACTTCGGCCTTGTTCGGCATTATTCGCGGCTTGATGTACACCCTCTACCGCAACCGACGTGCTTTCCGATATTTCGCCTATCGTTGCCACCATTTGCTGAACCGCAGTAGCCATCGATGCAGTGTGGTCCGTTTGAGTATGGAACTGCTCCATAACCCCTTCTAGCTCACGATGCATATTATCGGTACTGGCTGTTAACTGCGCCGATTTTTCTTGGGTGCCACTAATTAACTGCTCAAGCTTATCCAACAGATCATTGAGGTGGTGGCTGATATCAAATAGCTCATCTTTGCCTTTCAAGTTAGAGCGCAGTCCCATGTTGTTTGTTTCGCTAATGCTTCGAATGGTGCCAAGCAAGCTGTTTACTCGTGTATTGATTGAGCGAGAGATCTGCCAAATCAATGCGAAAATAACACCTAAGATCAGAGCAGTAATGACTTGCTTGATGGTCGACATTTGCTCATCACGCTTTGCAGCAGCAGAGCTAAGGGCTGTCGAAAAGGTTTCAAATTGCTCTTCTACGGCATGAGATAATGCGCGAGTTTCACCAAGTAGGCCTTGGTCGTAAGCGACTCCTACAACTTGTTTTTGTGCCGCTACTAGCTTACCTGTTTTGGTGAGCTCCGGAGCATATAGCCCAACAAGCAAATCACTATTGAATTGACCTGATTTGACCGCAGAGTCAAAACGAACCAACGCCAGCAATTGCTGGTGGTCGGAGCGTTGCTTGGCTTCTAACAGTGCTTGCTCGTAACCAGCAAGAAGGCCACTCTTTGCATCAAGTCCGTAGCGTTGGTAAGCACTGACCAGATTCTGAAAGCCCTTTTGGTATGCAAGGAGGTCTTGCTTGAATCGTTGACTGGAAGGTAATTCATTGCTCGTGAGTATGCTCGCAAGCTCTTTTTCTATATTTAGAAACTTATCAACATTCGCATCAAATTTGTTTAGGTATTTGTCATTACTACGCAGTAAGAAATCTTTCTCGTTTCTGCGTAAGTTGAGTAAACGTATTTCTAGATCGCCAACGAGTTTGATGGCGTGGTTAAGTTCATTGCTCTTATTGGCGAAATGGGATGACGTACCCAAAAGGGCCACGATGCCTAAAATGGCGATAACTCCGAGGAAGTAGAGTTTTTGCCTAATAGTCATATTGTTGTTTCCTGAATAAGTAACTAAAAAGAGAAATCCAATGAGATTTCCCAAGGGCTAGCAAACGTTGTTCAACTAACATGTCGAGAAAACGACATGCATTAATACAGCACTTTCTTACGTTGCTGCTTTTTCGCTCCATGCTTGTTCTTGGTATCAAGTCTTCGGCGTTGAGAAGCGCGGGTTGGTTTCGTTTTAATACGCTTCTTCTCCTGTAAGGCGGCAGCTTTAATTAAAGCTTGAAGCCGATTCAGGGCGTCTTCCTTATTTTGTTCTTGCGTGCGAAATTGTTGCGCTTTGATGATGATCACGCCATCTTTAGTTATACGACTGTCAGAAAGAGCAAGTAATCGTTCTTTGTAGAAGTCAGGTAAGCTGGAATGTCGGATATCAAAGCGTAAATGTATAGCGGACGCTACCTTGTTAACGTTCTGGCCACCATTTCCTTGAGCTCTAATTGGGGATAATTGAATTTCCCACTCTTGAATTGTGACGGAGTTCGAAATTTTGAGCATGATAAGTAAATGCCGGTAAGGACGATTGAAAGAGCTGATAAATTAACATCACAGATGTACAAATAGAAGAAAAGACATGAGCACGATTGATTTTAGGCCCTATGAGGGATTCATATTTGATATGGATGGTACTTTAATAGATACCATGCCAGCCCATTTGGCTGCTTGGCAAGCAACCGCAGATCGTTTTGATTTTCCGTTTTGTCAGGAGTGGTTTCACAGTTTAGGGGGCATGCCGAGCTTTAAAATTGTTGAGGAGCTAAACCGTGTGCATGAGCTTTCATTAGATCCTAAAACCGTCGCTACATTTAAAATGGAAACGTTCGCTGCTATGGAGCTGCACGGGGACGTTATTCCGTGCACTAATATCGTGTTAGAAGAATATTTAGGCCACAAGAAAATAGCGGTCGGGACTGGCAGTCAACGAGAAAGTGCCATGCGCTTATTGAGCCACTCCGGTTTATTGGACAAGTTGGATGTTGTGGTAACTGCAAGTGATGTAGAGAACCATAAGCCTTTTCCGGATACCTTTTTGGTGGCGGCCGAGCACCTTGGGTTGGAAGCGTCACAATGTCTTGTATTCGAGGATACCGAGCTAGGTAAACGAGCGGCGCATGCAGCGGGTATGGATTGCGTTATGGTGCAAGATAACGAGTTAATCTTTTTTCCAAAACCATAGTAAAAAGAGCGATAAAGCGAGATCAAAATGGGGTGCAAACGCACCCCATTAACTTTTACAACATCATAGATAAAGTATCATAAATGTTTATTCAGGTTGAACTAGCTCTTGGTATTCAAACGAAGGAACCACAACCTCTACGCGACGGTTTTTCTCACGACCTTCACGAGTGCTGTTGTCAGCAACTGGGTTTTCTTCACCCATGCCTTTCACAGTTAAACGATCTGAGTCAATGCCTGCAGCAGTTAGGTAATCCGCAACAGATTGAGCACGACGCTCAGACAGTTTTTGGTTGTAAGTCGCAGGACCAGAGCTATCCGTGTAGCCAGTGATCTCTACTTGAGCTTGAGGGTATTCGTTCAAGAATGATACGAAGTTGTCTAGACGCTCCGAAACAGAGTCTGTTAGCTTAGCACTGTCGAATTCAAACGTACCTGTACCGTACTCTTCTTTGTGCACTTTGCTCATCATCACTGGTTCTGGATCTGGCTCAACCACTTCTTCTGTTACAACTGCCGCAACCACTGGCGCAGCCGCAAATTTGTAGTTAAAGCCGATACCGAAGAAGTTAGCGTCCATGTCGTCCCATACGTCATCAGACAGGTCTTGATAGCGTTGATATTCTGCGCGTACGCTCCAGTTTCTGTCGATAGTGTATTCAGCACCTAGCGAGCCAGTTGGAACGAAATCTTTTTCGTCATCAGACATCATGTAAGCACCACCGATCTTAGCGAATAAGTTCCAAGATTCGTTTAAGTGCCAGTTGAATTTAGGTGCGAGAGTTAAAGCCGTTAAATTGCCGTCGATCGTATTAACTGTATTAGCCCCTGACTTAAAGTTAGCTTTGTAATCGCCTAAGAAGTCGACACCATACTCTAGCCCGATGATATCGGTGAAGTCATAACCGATATGTAGTCCAGCACCAAAAGCTTCATCATCACAAGGGCTATTTAGATAGCAAGCATCGTCAAGTGTAGTCATGCCTACTTTGCCCCCGATATACATTTCAGCTTGAGCAGAGTTTAAAAGCGCGCTACTACCAGCTACCACTGCTGCTACTGCAATTGCTACTTTGTTCATAATGTTTCCTTGTATTGATTGCATATTAACTTCTACTTCGTTTTATCAAAAAATTAGAAAAAACCAGCGTTTATAAGAAATTAGTTTAATATTCTAATCATTTCATATCAAGCAACAATATCTTTGAACTTGATCAACATTTACTAACCAATAACACCTCACAAACTTCTGATATTTCTTACATTGTAGTAAAGATTTTTAGGGTCATAAGAAAATTGATGATTATTTTGAACTTTTTTTCGTAAACTTTATTTTACATTGTGCGCGGTGGTTAACAGGTGGTTTTTATTTGCATTTATTTGCAAAAACTGATTGCAAGTCTACGCCTAAGCCGATAAGTTACTTAAACGCTAGACAGAAAATGACCAGAGCCCTTGATGCTGCTCGCTTTGTGAACAATGTTGCAATGAGTTCAGTTGGCAAAAAATTGGGTCGGAAATAAAAACCAGGAAGTAGAAGTAATGTTTCAAACTGATGATGTAAGAATAAATAGAGTAAAAGAGTTATTGCCACCTGTAGCAGTATTAGAGAAGTTCCCAGCGACTGAAACCGCTTCTTCGACCACTTTTGATTGCCGTAATGCCATTCACAATATTCTTGAAGGAAAAGATGACCGATTACTTGTAATTGTTGGCCCGTGTTCCATTCACGATCCTGCAGCTGCGGTTGAATATGGTAAAAAGCTAAAAGTATTACGTGATGAACTTGGTGAACAACTAGAAGTTGTGATGCGAGTTTATTTTGAGAAACCGCGTACAACGGTAGGGTGGAAAGGTCTGATCAACGATCCTTACCTAAATGATACCTACAAGCTGAATGATGGTCTGCGTATTGGACGTAAGCTTCTTCTTGATCTTACCGATATGGGCTTGCCGACCGCGAGTGAGTTCCTAGATATGATCACGCCTCAGTACGTGGCGGATCTGATCAGTTGGGGGGCTATCGGTGCTCGTACGACAGAATCTCAGGTTCACCGTGAGCTTGCTTCTGGCCTTTCTTGCCCTGTTGGGTTTAAAAATGGTACAGACGGGAACATTAAGATCGCGAGCGACGCGATTCGTTCTGCAAGTGCTTCTCACCACTTCTTATCAGTAACAAAATACGGTCATTCTGCGATCGTAGAAACCGCTGGCAATCCTGATTGCCATATCATTCTCCGTGGTGGTAAAGAGCCAAACTACAGTGCAGCGCATGTTGCTCAAATTAAAGATGAGTTAGATGGCGCTGGGCTACCGAAAAAAGTGATGATTGATTTTAGCCACGCTAACAGCTCGAAGCAGTTCAAACGTCAAATGTTGGTATCTGATGACGTATCAGAGCAAATCGCTGGTGGCGAAGAAGCAATTTTTGGTGTGATGATTGAGTCTCATTTAGTTGAAGGTCGCCAAGACCTAGTAGATGGCAAAGCGGCCACTTATGGTCAGTCGATTACCGATGCATGTATCGGTTGGGAAGATACGGAAACCGTACTTCGTCAGCTTTCTGATGCAGTAAAAGCGCGCCGTAACAAATAAGCTCAACAGAAAGAACTTTTTTAAAGAGCCAGAGGCATTGTGTCTCTGGCTCTTTTTATTGAGAATTACTCGCATCTCTTTCTATTGTTTCTGCTTTCCTATATGTTATCTGTATGCGCTGTAACCAAAAGGAATTTGGAATTGAATCGTAATGTATGGCTATTATCCCTTTGCCAAGCCCTATTAATGACAGGGAATATTTTACTCATATCTGTTATTGCCCTTATTGGCAAAACACTTGCGCCGTCATCAAGTTTTATTACGTTGCCCGTTGCGCTGCAATTTTTAGGACTGATGGCTGCGACGATCCCAGCATCACTAATTATGGGCAAGTTGGGACGTCGACTTGGGTTTAGTCTCGGTAATGTTATTGGCATTTTGGGTGCCAGCCTAGCGACGTATGCGTTAAGTCAACAGAACTTCTATCTGTTCTGTGTTTCTACCTTTTTGCTTGGTGTTGGTATTGGCTTCGGAACGCTATACAGATTTGCTGCTATTGAAGTGTGTGAAGAGTCGGCAAGACACAGGGCGATTTCGATATCTATGGCGGGAGGGGTACTAGCGGCGATACTTGGCCCTAATTTGGCGGTGTATTCGCAGCAATGGTCAGATGATGGTTTGTACATTAGTGCTTTTGCCGTGCTTATTGGACTTTATATAACTGCGTTGATCGTGCTGCAAACGATTCGTTTTCCACCAGCACACACACAAGTTCTACATACTAAAGCGGATAAAGTGGGGCACATTATCCGTCGACCTAATTTCATGCTAGCGGTTATCGCCGCAATGGTTGCGTATGCGGTAATGAACATTTTAATGACAGCAACGCCTCTGGCGATGATTGGTTGTGGCTTTGATTTTGACAAAGCGGCAGGAGTGATCGAATGGCATGTGCTGGGCATGTTTGCACCGGCGTTTGTCACGGGACGCTTGATAGAGCGGTTTGGCGCGAAGAATATGATTTTAGCCGGTGGATTGCTATTTGTTGCTTGCATCGGAATTAACATACATGGAGTGTCCATTTGGCACTTTAGTCTTGCTTTAGTTCTGTTAGGCGTTGGTTGGAACTTTATGTTTATCGCGGCAACTGGGTTATTTAGTCAAAGCTATGAAGCGAAAAACAGGAGCAAGGCTCAAGCATTTAATGAATTCTTCGTGTTCAGTTGTGTCACTATCACTGCATTACTATCTGGCTGGCTTGAATCCACCGTAGGTTGGCAAAACCTTAATTTGTACGTTCTTCCTTTTGTGTTGCTCGTCATCGTGATGTTTGCTTTGAAAACGAACAAAGAAACGGAATCCCAAACTGCTTGATTAGATCTTCTATACATAGCCCGGCATAACGTGTCGGGTTTTGTTTATTAGCTCAACTCCACAACTTCTTCTTTATATTTTTATTGATAATGTGAATTCCCACACTAAAAATGTCGATTTGATAAGACTTTTTATCTAACTTTTTGTAATAAAAATAAAAATCCTGTATATATCTTGCCGAAAATCAATAAAAACTACAGAAGTTTCGTCTATGTCAGCCAATATTTCTCATAAAGCTCAAGAAACTCTCGTGAGGGAGTCTGAGGAACTCGTCTCAACAACGAACCTACAAGGTGTTATTACGTATTGTAACGACGCCTTTTGCCGTGTTGCTGAGTACACTCACGAAGAACTCGTCGGTCAGAACCACAATATCGTTCGCCACAATGACATGCCTAAAGCCGCTTTCGGCGATATGTGGACACGTCTTAAGCAAGGCAAAGCCTGGCGCGGCATGGTTAAGAATGCCACTAAGTCGGGCGGTTACTATTGGGTTGATGCCTATGTCACCCCTATTTATGAAAATAACCACGTTGTTGGTTATCAATCTGTGCGCGTGAAGCCAAAGCGAGAGTGGGTTGATATAGCCACGAAAGCCTACAAGAGTATGCGCGCCGCCGAGAAATCAGGTCGTACTTGGTCGTTGAAACTCAATGAAACCATTCGCTATGCGATTCTACTTGGCGCATTGACCGCACCTGCAGCCGCATATGCATTGTCTATTGAAGGTCCATTAGCTTGGCTTGCAAGTGCACTACCTGCGAGTGTTCTAGCGCTGTTATTCCGTCAAGAATTAATTGATACGCCTCAACAACTGAAAAAGTTACAAAAGCAATACGACAGCGTGAGTCGCTTGATCTATTCTGGTAATACGGCATTTTCGATTGCCGATTTCCATATCAAAATGCTGTCCGCAAGAATTCGAACCGTGTTGGGAAGAATGACTGACTCCGCACTGCCGTTGCAGCATTGTGCTGAAGAATTGAGCCAAACCACCGCAGAAGTTTCGGCTGCATTAAATCAGCAAAACACCGATATTCATCGCGTACGTGATGCGACTCAAGAGGTGGAGTCTTCGGCGAATTCAGTCTCTTCTAGCACCAATGATGCCCATATGCTAATTGATGACACATTGAAGTCATGCATGATGGCCAAAGAGACGATCGATCAAACGCACACCAATCTAACGCAGTTGAGCCTTCAAGCTGAAAAAGCGACGGAAACGACGTATCAACTGAGTGATCAGGCGCAGAAAGTGAATCATTTGATGGAAGAGATTGGCGGGATCGCAGAACAAACCAATTTACTGGCACTTAACGCGGCAATTGAAGCGGCGAGGGCGGGTGAGCAAGGGCGTGGTTTTGCTGTTGTTGCCGATGAGGTGCGCGCGCTCTCTGGTCGCACATCCAATGCAACTGAACAAATCCAAGCGTCTATCTCTGCTATGTTGGCGACGATACAAAGTTGGCAAAAAGACATTCTGGCAAACAAAGAGCAAACGGATACATGTTCTCAGGTTGCCGAACAAAGCGCGCTTCGCTTGTCTGAGGTTGAACAGATGATGCAAAGCATGAGTGGGTTGATGGTCGATGTGGCGGAAGCGGCGAATAATCAGCTGAAGCTATCCAGCGATGTAAATCAGCATATTCACTCTATTGCTTCTACGGCAGAGCAAAACTTGGCAGCAACGCACTCCGTAGAGCAAAACAGCCGTCAGTTGAAAGAGCAAGTACAAGATTTCTATCAGCTCGCGCTTCGATTTGAAGATAAGCAGTCGTAAAGCTGCCTTTCAGCGCCGCCAAATATCCCAAACAAATTCGAGATAAAAGAAAGCCCCGCCATTGCTGGCGGGGCTTTTCAGTTTTCACATTCGCAATAGAGAAAACTGATATCTTTTTACTGCAATTATGCTAGTAGTTCTTTTGCTGTATTTACTACGTTTTCAGTAGTGAAACCGAACATTTTGAACAGTTCACCAGCCGGTGCAGATTCACCGAATGAAGTCATACCGATGATGCGACCGTCGAAGCCTACGTACTTGTACCAGAAGTCAGCAATACCTGCTTCGATAGCGATACGAGCTGTTACGTCTGATGGTAGAACGGCTTCACGGTAAGCGGCGTCTTGCTTGTCAAATGCATCTGTTGATGGCATTGAAACAACGCGTACTTTCTTACCTTCAGCAGTTAGCTGTGCTGCTGCTTCTACTGCTAGCTCAACTTCTGAACCTGTTGCGATAAGGATTAGCTCTGGCTTGCCTTCGCAATCTTTCAGGATGTAACCACCTTTCGCGATGTTTGCTAATTGCTCCGCATCACGCTCTTGTTGCGCTAGGTTCTGACGAGAGAAGATAAGCGCAGTTGGTGCATCTTTACGTTCAATCGCTAGTTTCCAAGCCACTGCTGATTCAACTTGGTCACATGGACGCCATGTGCTCATGTTTGGCGTTAGACGTAGCGATGCCATTTGCTCAACCGGTTGGTGAGTTGGGCCATCTTCGCCAAGACCGATAGAATCGTGCGTGTACACTTGGATGTTCTGAATCTTCATCAGAGCCGCCATACGCATTGCGTTACGAGCGTATTCCATGAACATTAGGAATGTCGCGCCGTAAGGAACGAAACCACCGTGTAGCGCAATACCGTTCATGATCGCCGTCATACCGAATTCACGTACACCGTAGTGGATGTAGTTACCAGAGAAGTCACTTGCTTCTAGAGACTTAGAACCAGACCACATGGTCAGGTTAGAAGGCGCTAGGTCAGCAGAGCCGCCCATGAACTCAGGTAGTAGAGTACCAAATGCTTCTAGAGCGTTTTGAGATGCTTTACGTGATGCAATGTTTGCTGGGTTTGCTTGAAGATCAGCAATGATTTGGCTTGCTTTCTCTTCCCACTGTGCAGGAAGCTCACCGTTTACGCGGCGTTTAAATTCAGCTGCCAGCTCAGGGTACGCTGCTTCATAAGCTGCAAATTTCTCGTTCCACGCTGCTTCCTTAGCTGCGCCTGTTTCTTTCGCTGACCATTCTGCGTAGACTTCTTGCGGAATTTCAAAAGGACCGTGCTCCCAACCTAGTTCTTTGCGTGTTGCTGCGATTTCTTCTGCACCTAGTGGCGCACCGTGACAATCGTGTGAACCAGATTTGTTTGGTGAACCAAAACCGATGATTGTCTTAGTACAGATAAGTGTAGGACGTGGATCCGCTTTCGCCGCTTCGATTGCAGCGTTGATCGCTTCAGAATCGTGACCGTCTACTGCTGGGATTACGTGCCAGCCGTACGCTTCAAAACGCTTAGGCGTGTCGTCAGAGAACCAACCTTCAACGTGACCATCGATAGAGATGCCGTTGTCATCCCAGAATGCGATCAGTTTGCCTAGGCCTAGCGTACCTGCTAGAGAACATGCCTCGTGCGAGATACCTTCCATTAGACAGCCGTCGCCCATGAACACGTAAGTGAAGTGGTCAACGATGTCGTGGCCTTCTTTGTTGAACTGTGCTGCTAGCGCTTTCTCAGCTAGAGCCATACCAACCGCATTAGTGATGCCTTGACCTAGAGGACCCGTTGTGGTCTCGATACCAGGCGCGTAGCCGTACTCTGGGTGACCTGGAGTCTTAGAGTGAAGCTGACGGAAGTTTTTCAGATCATCGATAGATAGCTCGTAACCGCTCAAGTGCAGTAGAGAGTAAATTAGCATTGAGCCGTGGCCGTTAGACAGTACGAAGCGGTCGCGGTCGGCCCACTCTGGGTTTGATGGGTTGTGGTTTAGGTGAGAGCGCCAAAGAACTTCAGCGATATCAGCCATGCCCATAGGTGCACCTGGGTGACCAGAGTTAGCTTGTTGAACACCATCCATGCTTAGCGCACGAATTGCATTTGCTAGATATTTACGATCCATAGTGATTACTTCTCGATAAGGGTTTAAATAGAGGGAACTCGTCGAAACAAGTTCAAATAGAAAATCTTGAATAAGCGCTGATGGTAAAAGCGAGTAGACGGGCTACTCGCTTTTGGTAAGCAATTAAAGCTTAGCTTCGATCATCGCTTCTAGTTTACCTTGGTCAACGGCGAAGTTGCGGATGCCTTCAGCCAGTTTCTCAACCGCCATTGGGTCTTGGTTGTGTTCCCATAGGAACTCAGAATGAGTCATTGGTGCAGGACGCTCAGCTGCGCCTTTAGAGTCAACCAACTTCTCAACCACTTCGCCTTCTGCCGCTTCTAGCTCAGCAAGTAGAGCAGGAGCGATAGTTAGACGGTCACAGCCAGCCAGTTCTAGGATCTCACCGATGTTACGGAAGCTTGCGCCCATTACTACCGTTTTGTAGCCGTACTCTTTGTAGTAGTTGTAGATCTTAGTTACAGACAGTACGCCTGGATCTTCTGAAGCTTCGAAGTCACGGCCTTCTTTCGCTTTGTACCAGTCCATAATACGGCCAACGAATGGAGAGATTAGGAATACGCCAGCTTCTGCACAAGCACGCGCTTGAGCGAATGAGAATAGAAGCGTTAGGTTACAGTTGATGCCTTCTTTCTCTAGGATTTCTGCTGCGCGGATACCTTCCCAAGTAGACGCTAGTTTGATAAGGATGCGGTCGTTAGTGATGCCTGCATCGTTGTACATTTTTACTAGTTGACGTGCTTTCGCTACGCTTCCTTCCATATCGTAAGATAGGCGTGCGTCAACTTCTGTAGAGATACGACCTGGAATAGTTTTTAGGATTTCTTTACCGATGTTTACTGCAAGCATGTCACAAGTGTCTTGAACTTGTTGAGCTTTGTCGTTGCTCTGTGCTTTAGCATATTCGATTGAAGCATCGATTAGAGGTGCGTACTCTGCGATTTGAGCGGCTTTCAGGATAAGAGAAGGGTTAGTTGTTGCGTCTTCTGGTTGATACTTTTTGATTGCATCAATTTCGCCAGTGTCTGCTACTACAGTCGTTAGTTTACGAAGTTGCTCTAACTTGTTGCTCATAATCGATCATCCTATTTAAATGGGCTTAAGCGTGATTTTTGTTATCACAGCTTGTGCATTTGCAAGCGAGTTAGCTAATCGTCTCATCGCATTTAATGAGACATCTGCTCAGCCAACTACGGAAAATTTCGTTACCGAACAAATGCAATGAACATTTGATCGATAGCTGAGTAAATGATGTGTCCATATTTATCCTATCTATGCTGAAAGTCAATCGCTGAAATCGACTTATAGTGAACTTCATCAACGTTTTTTTACTGTGTGTTTAGTGGTTAACCCAAATAAACGTTTGCCCTTATTGTTCAAAGGTTGAGCGTTGTACGTGAGGGTAAAAAATTGTAGTGAGAAAATGTTATTGCGATGAGCAAATGTAGCGTTTAAATTGATAAAGAACATATGCTAAGTCGATGAGCATATGCTCACTTATTGCATACAATATCGATCCTCTTAAAGGGCGAGAGAAACCATGAGCAGTTCTAATCAAGATATTTCCATTGAAAACACGGATTTGTTGACAGAGATTTCCGTCGCGTATTATCAAGACGGTGCGACTCAGGAAGAGATATCGAGAAAATTTGCCATATCACGCGCAAAGGTCGGGCGAATGCTCAAGCAGGCGCGTGATGAAGGCATCGTTGAAATTACCGTTAAATACCACCCGGTGTTTAGCGCCAAGATTGAACAACGTTTGATCGAGCGATTCGGCGTTAAGCGCGCGCTTGTTGCTCTTGATCAGCCGAATGAAGAAGCACAACGACTACAGGTATCGGGATTGGTGTCCAATTACCTCACCAGCACGCTTAAAAACGGCATGGTGGTGACGGTCGGACAAGGGCGCAACGTGTCGTCCGTCGCTCACCATATTGGTGTTATTACGCCGCGTGACTGTAAATTTGTATGTGGTATCGGCGGTATTCACCCACGTGGTGGTATGTATAACGCCGACCACATTTGTCGTCAGTTAGCGAAAAAGTACGGTGGAACGTCCGAAACTCTCTATGCGCCGGCTTATGCAGAGAACAGAGAACAGAAGTTGGCTTTCATGCAAAATGCAACCGTGAAACAAACGCTCGACCTAGCACGTAAAGCCGATGTCGCTTTAGTTGGTATTGGTGATATGAGCGAAAACAGCTACATGGTCGATCTAGGGTGGTTTACACCAGATGAAGTGGTTCAATCCCGACTAAAACAAGGTGTAGTAGGGGACTTTGCGGGTTATGACTTCTTTGATATTCACGGTAACGTTGCCAACACCGTAATGAGTGACCGTGTCATTGGCCTTGGAATTGAAGAGTTTCGGCCAATCGCAGAAGTGATTGCTATCGCTGCTGAAAACAGTAAACCGCTTGCATTACTTGGTGCGTTACGTACCGGTGCAATCGACGTGATTGCTACCAGTGTAAGCAACGCTTTGACAGTATTGAACTTGGATGAGCAGATGCACGGTAACGCGGCATCTGAGAGTTAGCACAAATAATATGCAACTTATGTAATCAGGCTGCGAGGAGTTATAAATGACTCGCAGCCTGATTTCGTTTTCAAGTTAAAAATATTCTCTAGGAGTAGCTTTAAATTTGTACATCTACTCTGGAGAACACAATGAAAAAGACACTTCTTGCTGCACTGATTATGGGGCTAACTGGTGCGGCGCACGCCGAGCAAAAAGTCGTAGCGGGTTACTTTGCGGATTGGCAGTACGCAAATGCAGAAAACCCATACACGGTGAACGATATTCCCGCCGATAAACTGACGCACGTGATTTACGCGTTTCTTAGTATGTGCGGCCCTCATACCGGTGCTTCTGAAACGGTACAAAAACTGGTTGCCGAACAATGTGAAGGAAAAGATCCGTATACGGCGATCATTGTCGATACCGAAGCAGCATTAGAAAAGGACTTTGGCGATGTCTCCGTTAACGTGCCATACAAAGGCCACTTCGCTCAACTTGCTGAAATGAAGAAACAACATCCTGATCTTAAAATGCTCCCTTCTTTTGGTGGTTGGACAATGTCCGAACCGTTCCATGCTATGGCGAAAAGCAAACAAGCGATGGATCAATTCTCAAAAACTGCCGTTAAGTTGATTGCTCAGTATGATTTCTTTGATGGTATTGATCTGGATTGGGAATACCCAGGTGGTGGCGGTTTAACAACGTCGCCTTGGAACCCTGACACCAAGCTTTCTGATGAACAAAAAGCATCTGAGCGTGAGGCCTTTACCTATTTGGTGAAAACCATGCGTGCAGAGTTAGATGAACTCACAAATCAAACCAAACGTGAATACGAGCTCTCTACTGCTGTAGGCGTTGGTCCAAAAGCAGCAGGTATCGATTGGAAAGCCGCGGAGCCGTACCTAACTAACATGTTTGCAATGACGTATGACTTCCTTGGTGGTTGGGGGCAGCAAACCGGGCATACTACCAACTTGCATGCGACTGAGCGAAGCTGGTGGGGCATGGGCGCAGACGTGTTCATCAACCAGATGATCGAGCTCGGTATTCCAAGTGAGAAACTGGTGATTGGCGCTGCGTTTTACGGGCGTGGCTGGCAAGGCACCAAAGACTTCTCGGGTGGCTTACCAACGCAAGATCTTGTATCCGAGCAAGGAGCGCAGTTTGGTACGGGTGAGAACGGCTATTTCATGTTTTGGGATTTGGTGAAGAACTATGGAGCGGAGCAGGGCTACGAGTACAAGTATGATGAGCAATCTCAAGCGCCTTACTTGTGGCATCCTGTAAAGAAAGTCTTTATCTCTTACGAAGATCAACGCTCGATCAAAGCCAAAGCAAATTGGGCTAAACAGGCGAACTTAGGTGGCATTTTTACCTGGGAATTATCAGGCGACCCGAAAGGCGAGTTGGTGGAGGTGATGTACCAAGAAATGAATAAATAAAACCTTCTAAGCAAAGCGATCGTAGTTATTCAACTACGGTTTCTTTGCTTTGGTTCTGCTTCGTAAAAGCGATCAAGTCTTCAAGCGATAAAGGTTTAGAGTAGAAGTAGCCCTGAATCAAATCACAACCGCAAGCTTTTAACTCATTCAGTTGTTGCAGCGTCTCTACTCCTTCAGCTAGTACTTTCATTTCAAAGTTTTTGCCGATAGAAATGATATTCTTAACCATATTCAGCGCTTTTTTGTCATGCTCAATGTGATCGACAAAGCTCTTGTCAATCTTCACCTCGTCAATAGGTAGCGTACGCAACATGCTTAATGAAGAGTAGCCAGTCCCGAAATCATCGAGCGAGATTTTAAAGCCAAGAGCATGCAAGCGCTCGCAAATTGGTGTGAACTTTTCAAGATCTTCAATAAACAGGTTTTCGGTGATCTCTAGGGTAATCTTTGAACATTCGATGCCGCGTTTCTCAATAGCATTCATAAGATTAGTAATGAATTTGGCGTGAACAAACTGTTTGACCGAGATGTTAATAGACATCTGGATAGATGTATCAATATTACCAGTCAGTTTAGCCATATCTGTCAGGCTATTTTCAATGATTTGTTCACCAATACGAACCATCAACCCAGTGCTTTCTGCGACGGGAATAAATTCACTTGGTGGGACTAAGCCGAGCTCATCATCACTCCAACGAATAAGCGCTTCGACACCATAAATATCGCCTTCTAGGTTTAACTGAGGTTGATAAACCATATGAAGCGCTTGCTTATCTATCGCGAGCCTCAAGCGTTGCTCAATTTTCATTTTACGCAGGTGTGTAGCTTGCATCTGCTGATTGAACAGGCTGTATACGTTGCGTTGTTTTTTCGCTTGATACATCGCAATATCGGCTGAAAGGAGCAGTTCATCTAATGTTTCACCATGGTGTGGATAGCAGGCAATACCAATACTGCAACTGAGCAGGAACTGACTGTCATTGACTTCGTAGGGTTCTGATAGCGCATTTATTAAGTCGCTCGCTAGTCTTTTAACGCTTACTTCATCAATTCGATTCGTTAGAAAAATAAACTCGTCACTGGCTTCACGGATGATTAATCGGCCATCGTTAACAAAGGTGTTTAAGCGGATAGATATTTGTTTTAGAACTTCGTCGCCAAAGTCATGACCATGTGTGTCGTTGACTGATTTGAAATTATCAATATCGATAAACATCAAAGAAAAAGGATTCCCTTTCCCAGAAAGCCAGTGTCGAATGTTTGCGCGTAGGTACTCTCGGTTTGGTAATCCAGTGAGATGATCGTGGTTCGCTTGATAGAGCAAACGCAGTTTTGTTTTATGTTCATTGTTCGCAATGGAGCGGAATAAAGCGTAAAAAGCACCTTGGACGATAAGAAAAACAATCGAGTACAGTGCAAACTGTTTGTAAAATCCGCGCTTAATAAAATTCAAATCTGTCGAGGAAGAGGCCCAAAGATGATAATCAGGAAGGTATCTCAATGTGATTAACTCACTCAGGCGAGAATTGTCGACAACAATATTGAGCGCTCGTGTGAGGTCTTTTAGTTGCGCCATATCCCAGCCTGAATCTTTTGTGATTTGAGCCATAACGGCTTTTATATCTAAATCATTGGCAGGTTTTAGGTAATCTTCTAGGGTTGTGTCTTCTGACGAGCTAAAAGTAAGGTAGCCATCACTGCGTATCAATGTGACCCGGTTGTGCTCATTGGCATGGATGTCGTTACGAAAAACCGAAGATGAATTCATATTAAAGCCAGCCGTCATCACTGCTTGTACAACACCATCTTTATTTGGAATTGCTTTTCGGATCGGAATCACAAGTGAATCTTGAGCTGGCATAAAATACGTTCGACCTATAATCATTCGGTCGGAGTTGAGTGCTGCCAAAAAGGTATCACGAGTCAGTGGATCTTGTTTTAGATTATGCAGCTTTGCCAAGATCAAATTGGAGCTTACGGCGATGTAGTCTCCATCGGGGTTGGTTAGGCCGAATCCAATAATCGCCGGATGGATACTGAGCAGTTTGTCCAGCATCGGGCGAGTTTGAACTGCTGCTGTACGAGTAAAGTCATTTCTCTCGACCAACTGATGACCAATGACTTCAAGTAGCGATTCTTGTCCTTTCAGAAGTGATTCGACAGAAGAAGCAAACAGCTCCAATTGTAGGAGCTGCTTATCTTTGTACTTATTCAGGGTTGACTCATAATGGTAGCGGCCAAACAACACGAACAGCACGGCACTTATCGTAAGTAGCGCCATGTATAGTGTCCAAATGTTCTTCTTTAACCTGACCATGCCGCTTCGATAGCTCCTAGATTAGCGAGTAATGGGTAATGAGTGGTCTGCGCCCCATTCTGTCCATGACCCGTCATAGACCGATAAATCACGCCAACCTAACTGGTATGCTGCTAGCAGCAAAATACAGGCCGTTACACCTGAGCCACAACTGAAAATGATTGATTTATCATTATATAACGTTAGTGCACTAAATGCTTGTTTCAATTCCGAGTCTGCCTTTATAAAGCCATTACTCAATAATGTTTGGAAAGGGAGGCAAACAGAATTAGGAATATGACCAGAACGCAGTCCTTCTCTTGGCTCTGGTACCTCGCCTAAAAAACGTGCACGTGAGCGAGCGTCAACAATGTTTGCACTGCAATTGTTTGAGTACTCTAATATTGCATTTGCGTCCAAAAAAGCATGTTTATTTAATTTCCCGGTAAAGTTTCCAAGCTGCTTAGCTTCTGACAAGGCATCCGTGACAGGCAATCCAGCCTCAATCCAAGCCGGGAGGCCACCATTAAGCACTTTGACATTATCGTGTCCCATTGCCTTAAACATCCACCATGCGCGCGGAGAGGCGAGTGTTCCAGAGTTGTCATAAACAATAATAAGGTCTTCGTTGTTCAGGCCAAGTTTCTGAGCGCTGTGATTAAACCCTTCTTCTGTTGGCATCATATGAGGGAGATTGGTATCTGGCAGACAAAAGTCATTGTCGTAGTCGAAACGCAATGAGCCTGGAATCCACTTATTGGTGATCTTTTTCCCTTCGGAAGGAATTTGAAAACGAATACTCGCGTCTAGAAGTTTTACATTTGGTTGGTCTAATAAAGCATGAAGTTCTTTGGCATCGATCAATGCTTGCATGGTTAAATCCTTCTGATTTGGGAAGTTCGCACAGTATCTTTAGTCACAGCGAATGAATGAAAGGGATGAGTCAAAACTTGAGCGGGATGCTTGGTGGAACAACGCAATAGAGCCCACTGGACAAGATGCGGACACTGGAACCGTCACTCGTTGTTGCTCTATCTCAGGTGAATTAATAGTGAGGTACCGACGTTGACCATCAAGGGACTGAGTTAAAGTGTTGCTAATGACGGTGGCTGAAACCGTGTTTTCATCCGTTTGCTTAATGAGCAACAAGAGCACAAGTAGGGCAATGAAACCGCTGAAGACCAACATATAGGTTTTGGGATTATCCAATTTGCGCTCCATTGCTATTGTTTCAAGTAATCATTTTGTTTTACAACAAAAAAATCGCATGTTCAAAGAACGATGCGATTTTGTCTTAAAACCTGTGGCTTGCGCCAGTCCCGAGTATCAATGCTCACCAATAGAGCATCTTACATGCGCCATGTCGTATTTCCGGTTGAGACGACTTTTTGAAGAGGTTCTGAGCCATCGTAGAACCAAATTTCGACTAACAGGTTATCTTGGCTGTCCGAGGTGGAGAAGTCTAATTTAGCTTTCCCACTCGTCAGCGCAGCAGAAGCAATATTGCTCGAATATTTCGCTTGGTAGGTTCCAGACGCATCTTCACGGTACTCCTTATAAATGCTCAGATGTGCGCGCTGTAAAGAGTAACCACTAATATCTACCGCAAGTGAGCTTTCTAACCTTGGGTCATAATCGAACCCATCTGGTACGTCTAAATTTTGCATGCTTGGCTCTTCAACAATAACGGTAGTTTGAGCTGGAGGTGGAGTAGCGCTATCGTTGCTTTTGTCTCCACCGCCGCCACCGCCACCGCCGCAGGCTGTTAACGCTAATCCCATGATGATTGTGATTAAGTTTTTCATGATGTTTCTCCTATGGAATGTAACGTTTGTTTGCTTTAGGTTGGGTATGCCAGTTTGCTCCTTCTCGCCCACCAGACTCGGCGTAGGTGGCAAACTCTGGGTAAGCGTCAACTAAGTCAACTTTCTCTAGCGGCCAATTCCACTCTTCGACGATAAGCAATGCCCAAGGGAGGTTGTTCGCTGTTTTGAAGTACACGCCTCGAGCCGGGTCACTTGCGTCTACGCCCACGCCATATAGGTTTGCGTCATCAAACTGCTCAGTTGGTGCTTGGTCTGGCAAATGTACTTCCCATTTTCTACCTGGTTGAAAGGTGATGCCATCGCCGTGATATGTATTGGGGGTGGCAAAGATAAATGGGTCATAAGGCATGGCCTGTAGCGCTGAGCGGTCGGCTCCTTCCTTAAAGTAGATGGTCAGTGTGAAAGACAACGCGACGTTATCATTACAACCTGTTTGGGTTCGAAAATACGCACATTGACTTTGCGCATACTGACTGAGGTCGTCACTGATAATGAAGATGGCTTCTTCTGATATCGCTTCTAGACCGTTGGTCGGTTGTCCTTTGCCATTAAACGTTAGCTTTGTTAAGCCGTTTTCAATGCTTGCTTTCGAAACGCCAGGTAGACGAATAGCAAAGCCATTTTTATAGCCAGCCCCATAGGCGGCCAGATCTCCGCTAATTTGGATATTTTCCACCGTGCCGTCCATACGTGTTTCAGTCATACGGAACTTAATGACTACGTCATTCATGTCGTAGTCAGCGGTGTAAGGCCAGTTGTCTTCATACGCGACCGTTGCGTAGGAATCGGCACTTGGGAAGTGCTGTACGGATACGCCGTTTTCAGTGATTGTGATTGGGTAATCTTCTACTTCACCTGATGTTGATCCGCCATCGAAGTTCAGACCAGTTTGTTGGCTAAAGCGGAATCGGCTCCAGCTAGGGCCTGCGGTTGCCAGTTCAGAGACGACAAATGGAAGCGTATTGCTGCCTGCAGAGAGTAACTCATCGGTGAATACTTGCTCACCTTCGTCAGCAAAGTCACCATCTCGGTTCCAGTCAAACCAAGCTGACAAGTAGCCGGATGTCGATGCAGTTACGCTCACTAGTGAACTTAACCCTGGGTCGAGTGCGGTAACAAAGCCGACGCCATCTTCATCTGCTGTACCAACTTTGTTATCTCCAGACGGAGCCACTTGTCCATCGGCATCACCATCTGGCGCAATTGTGCCAAGCCAAGTTACACCATCAACAGCGTGGCGTGGTCCGTTAGAAGAGAGCAAGGTAGCGTAAGTGTCAGGTGCGTCACCAAAGTCAATTGGCTCGTCTTCGTCAATAACAGGAGCGTTCGCGCATCGGGCACCGTCATTTTGGCTGGAACTTGGACCGTTAGACACAAACTCTACAGCAGGAACAATGCCCGCAGCGATATTGGCGGCGTTATTTTCTGATAAGTCGACGCGATAAATTTTGCCGTCCTGGTTACGCGATACGTAGTAGTTTCCGTTTACATCAAAGTAGCCTGCACCAAAGGTACCCGTTTCCCCTGTATTGCCGATCGCGGTTACTTGGCCTGTTTTTGTATCGAATTTATACAATACGCCAGACCCATTATCGATACCATAGAGCGCACCGTCGCCAGGGTGGAACGCAAAATCGGTTAAACTCACGCTTGCATTTGATGTGATTTTATTCAGGATTAAGGTAGCATTTGGGTCCGTATCTAACGGCGACAGATCAATGGAAAACAGCCCTTTACCTTTGCGATACAAGTAGTATACGTGGTTGTACACGTCGCCGACAAAAAACGTATGGCTAGGAAGCCCTTGTACGTTGAGAGTTTCTGCTTGAAAGTCCTGGCCTAAACGTACGATTTTCAAGTTGGTTGTATCGTAACCATAGATGTATCGATCAGTGAAGTTGAAACCGACGCCGTTAATACCAGATGCTAAGCCCACATCGTCGGTCAGTAACTTGGTTGATCCGGTAACCAGATTAACGCCGTAAACTTGCACTGGGGTCGATTGGAATAAATATGCTTTGCTCGGACAAGTGTCGAATGGCGCTGCGCTTACGTATGCGCTTGCGAACAGAGATCCAAGTAATAGTGATGTCCTTTTCATGATTCGCCCTCTCATTGGTTTGTATGATATGCAATGAAAGGAATGTGCCAGTTTTTAACTTACTGTTTATAATGAATTTTATGTCGGTAAGTTATTTGGTTCGAAATATGAATCTCAGAATAAGAAAAAGCTCAACGTTACGTTGAGCTTTTTGAGAATCTTCATTGATAAGCTGACAGCGTTACTTAGCCACAAACAGGGCAGGTCGGCATTTTCATCAAATTCATTTCCCGCCAGGACATGCTAAACGCATCGAGAATGAGGATCTTCCCTTTTTTGGGTTGGCCGTAATTTGCAATCACCTTGATGGTTTCCATCGCTTGTACAGCGCCAACAATACCCACAACAGGCGCCATTACGCCAGCTTCAACGCAACTCAATGCACTGCTGCCAAATAGCGAGCTCAAACACTGATAGCACGGTTGAGTTGGGTCGTCGTACGTAAACACACTCACTTGGCCTTCCATACGAATGGCTGCACCAGAAATAAGCGGTGTTTTTGTTGCAAAGCAGAGTCGGTTGAGTTGATTGCGAGTGTCGACGTTATCTGAAGCATCGACCACCACAGTGTGTTGTTCAATCAAAGCTTGAAGCTGAGTGTCGTCAAGGCGTTTAGCGACGGTGTTTACTTCGATATGAGGATTAAGTTCCCGCAACGCATCCGCCGCGGAGTCAACCTTTTTACGGCCAATATCGGCGTCGTGGTGCAATACTTGGCGTTGTAAATTGGAGAGTTCAACAATATCGTTATCGATAAAAGTAATATTGCCAACACCAGCCGTGGCAAGGTATTGGCTAGAAGCGCAACCTAAACCGCCAGCACCCAAAATAAGCACCGAGCTTTGTTTGAGCGCTTCTTGCCCTTCGAAATCGAACTGACGAAGAATGATCTGGCGGTTATAGCGCAGCATCTCCTGATCGGAAAGAATATCCACGGTACGTTCCTAGTATAACGTTGAGTTAAACAGTTGGATTTGAACCGTTTCGCCTACTTCCACACGGCCACGCTCACGTTCCAACACAACAAAGCAGTTTGCCAAACTCATTGAGCGAAAGGCTCCTGAACTTTGGTTGCCAGTGGTTTCAACGACAAATTTACCGTTTTCTAGAGTATAGATACCGCGTTGGTAGTCCGTGCGGCCTGGCGCTTTCTTAAATGCAGTTTTTGTCGTAGCAGGGATAGACTCAGGTGCTTTCCATTCAGTATGGCCAGCCAATTTAGCCAACATTGGTTGAACAAGTACGTACATTGTTAGTACCGCAGATACAGGGTTACCTGGTAGCCCACAGAACCAAGCAGTACTTAACTTGCCAAATGCGAAAGGTTTACCCGGCTTGATTGCCAGTTTCCAGAAACCGATTTCGCCAAGTTCTTCAAGAATGTCTTTGGTGTAATCTGCTTCACCAACGCTGACACCGCCAGACGTTACAACCACATCCGCAAGCGTTTGTGCTTTTTCAAACGTTGCTTTTAATGTTTCTGGGCAATCAGGGATAATGCCAAGATCAATCGCTTCACAACCAAAGTTTTCGATCAGCGGCTTAATACCGTAACGATTACTGTCGTAGATTTGACCAGCCTTGAGTGGCTCACCCAATGGTTTAAGTTCATCACCTGTGGAGAAAAATGCCACCTTTGGCTTACGCACGACGGTGACATGGCTGACACCAAGAGAGGCAATCATTGGAATATCGCGCGGTGTCAGGCGCGCGCCTTTTGCCAATACAATATCGCCTTGCTTGATGTCGTCACCCGTAGGGCGGATGTTATTTTGCGGCTTCACATCCGTTTGGTTGAACTGAATACCAGCGTCGGTCACTTCCGTATTTTCTTGCATGATAACGGCATCACAGCCTTCCGGAATTTTCGCGCCAGTCATGATTCGAACACAAGTGCCTGCCGGCCATTCACCCTCAAAAGGCTGACCTGCGAAGGATTTACCTGCCAGAGTCAACACTGTAGACACTTCTAGGTCTTGAATACGAATGGCATAACCGTCCATCGCTGAATTGTCGAAAGGGGGCACGTGAATTGGCGATAAAATGTCTTCAGCCAGCACAAAACCCAGAGCGTCAGCAAGAGGAAGAGAAAGTGTCGTTTGGATAGGTTTGATTCGCGATAGCATCTTATCCATCGCTTCTTCAATTGGCATCAAGCCAGGTGCGTCGCAGCAGCCCATTGAGATAATCCTATGTTCTTTTGTTTTGTGGCAACTCTACCATAAAAGGGGACCGAGTAAGAATGTCCACCTATAAAATATGGGTGTAATTATTCAAAAATCCGAGTATCCTTGTCACCCATCCGAAAGGGGTAAAGTTCCTACGGAGCATGAGAAAATAGCTCAGTGTATTCTTGTTATGTGCCTTGGCGTTATAAACATCGGACTGAGCGACTTTAACGCTACGGGATGAAAACACGGCAATTGTATTTCACACCGAGAGTGGTAGTTACAAAAGAGGAAGTGGAATGTCAGGTCTTAGCGAGTCAGCAAAGTTAGTGAAAGAAGCGCTAGAGCAACGCGGGTTAGAAACACCAATGCGCCCTAATGCCGTTAGCCGTGAAGAGAAGAAGGAAAAGATTGAATACCACATGCGTGAGATTCTTGGTCTGCTTCAGCTCGACCTTACGGATGATAGCTTAGAGGAAACGCCACACCGCATTGCAAAAATGTACGTGGACGAGATTTTCTC
The DNA here is from genome assembly GCF_032970445.1 of Vibrio sp. T13N. Classification (NCBI taxonomy): domain Bacteria; kingdom Pseudomonadati; phylum Pseudomonadota; class Gammaproteobacteria; order Vibrionales; family Vibrionaceae; genus Vibrio; species Vibrio sp. T13N. The sequence continues at coordinate 554,908 of NZ_JAWJYE010000002.1, read as the reverse complement.
TGGTTTGGATTACTCCAACTTCCCCAAGATCACAGTTATCGAAAACAAGATGAACGTGAGCGAAATGGTTCGCGTGAAAGACATTACTGTGACCAGTACGTGCGAACACCATCTTGTGACAATCGACGGAAAAGCCGCTGTTGCTTATATTCCTCGCGGTAAGATCATTGGCCTGTCTAAGATCAACCGTATTGTTCGTTTCTTTGCGCAACGCCCTCAAGTTCAAGAGCGTATGACCCAGCAAATCCTTGTTGCTTTGCAAACATTGCTTGAGTCTGACGATGTAGCGGTGACTATCGACGCGACGCATTACTGTGTGAAATCACGCGGTGTGATGGATGCCACCAGTGAAACCACGACTACAGCGTTAGGTGGTATTTTTAAGAGCAACCCAGCGACCCGTGCTGAATTTCTGCATGGTCTGCGTTAATCAAATCGACAAATAAAATTGAGAGAGGATGGCGAGTTGCCATCCTTTTTTATATCTTTTATATCCAAATCATCGTCAAGTGAGTCGCAATAAATAGTAATTATGCAATTGTGTATTGACAGTCACATTCGTTGCTCTTAATATATGCGCCCAATGAACGGCTACAACTTGTAATCGTTTGTTTTAAAAAGAGATATTTCTCTAAGTTCAGCTGATCTCGGTCAGTTGTCTTTCTATTTTCTAATAATAGAAAGACAACTAATTTGGGACTCGGCATGACTACACAAAGCACTATCAGCACCTCCTCTATTTCAGCTCCAGTTACAGAAAGCAGTTGGCAAAAGAAAGCCATGCTCAGTGTCGCTTTTTTGATGGCGACAACCTCTGTGGGTCCCGGCTTTTTGACTCAAACCGCAGTCTTCACAAATATCTACAAAGTCGACATGGCATTTCCAGTTTTGGCTTCCATTTTTATCACGTTTGGTATTGTGATGAACTTGTGGCGTATTGTCGGCGTTTCTGGCATGCGAATCCAAGACATTGCGAACAAAGTGGCACCCGGCATGGGTTATGGTGTTGGTATTCTCCTTGCGCTTGGTGCAGTGGCGTTTAACTTTGGCAACGTGAGTGGCGCAGCGTTAGGCATCAATGTGCTAACGGGCGTGGACACAACATGGGGCGCACTGTTTACCGGTGTCGTTGGCTGTTTGTTGTTTGTGGTTCATAACGCCTCCAAACGAATGGACCAAATGGCCCGCTACCTTGGCTTGTTCATGATCGTTCTGATCGCATACGTGGCTATGACGAGCTTACCTCCGATGGGAGAGACACTAAGTGCAGCGGTGATGCCTATGGATGTTGGTAGTTTGCTTCTGCCTACGTTGACTATCGTTGGCGGTGCAGTTGGCGGTTACTACACGGGGGCACAACGCCTAGTAGACATCGGCTTGAAAGGCAAAGAGAACGTGCCTTCCATCACCTCAACAGCGTGGGCTGGTATTTCTATTGCGGTGGTTATTCGAATCCTACTGTTTTTGGCAGTGTTTGGCGTTATCGCGACAGGCGCAACGCTGGATACGGCTAACCCTGCGGCGGATGCTTTCCGTCAAGGTGCTGGCCAGCTTGGTTACTTCATCTTTGGCTTAGTACTGTTTGTAGCTTCCATCACGTCTGTGGTTGGCAACTCTTACATGGCTATCTCATTAATTAAGACGCTTTTCCCAGTTGTGGCGCGAAACGAGAAAGCGTGGTGTGTTGGTTTCATTATCCTAACCTCGCTAGGCACGGTAACCATGGACATGCCAATTCTTCTTTTGATGCTAGCGGGCCTAGTGAACAGCATTATTCTTCCTATCGTTTTGGGCACTGTATTGGTTGCGACAAAGCGCAAAGATATTGTCGGTGACTACCAACACCCAATGTACTTAACGCTAACTGGAGCAGCGATTGTTATCGTAATGGCGGCATCGAGTTTGACTAACATTGGGAACTTCATGGCGAAGTTTGTGGGTTGATGTCTTATTGATAGAGATAAACAGCGGCCTCAGATGAGGCCGTTTTTTTATGCTTATTTAGAGGGCGACTTAACGATTTCTGGCCAATACATTTTGACGTAACCTGCCGATACCCAAACCACCAACACAGTCGCAATGCTGAGCTCTAAAAAGCCAAAATCGTGTAGCCAGTGCCAATGTGGATGCGATTCGGCAAAAAAGGAGGTTAAGCGGTGCATCGCAATGGCACTGATCACGGAAGGAAAGGTTACCGCCGCGATAGAAGGTTGAAACTTCAATCGAAGTAAGCGGAAGTAACACAGGTAGATCAATAACGTCATTGTGATAGCAATCCCTGCTAATGCGCCAGTCAGTATCGGATCGGGCAGGGGAAAGTTCACCAAGTATGCCGCCAATGACAAGTTTACCGGTGCGGCCATAATTGCGAGGGTCGGCCTGGCTCGTCTCGGTAGAGATCCGAAAAACACCAAACGATAGAGCACCAGCGGTAACATAAAGAAATAAATGCCAATGCACATCATCGCTAAGGTTTCAGAGAATAGGTTGTGACCCAATTGGGAGCCTGCTAATGAGCTGCTGATCAGTCCCACTGGATAGAGAAACCAGCTAGGTACAATATTCGACATTTTGAAGTTCATTAGCTGAAAGCTAAAAAACAGTACCATCATAGTAAAATGCAGCAAAAGTGCCATAAACCAGAGTGGATAAGCAATGATTGGCGCTACAGAAGCAAGATAATCTGCAAGGATCAGTAACGCCATACTCATGGGGGCCATTAAGCTACCGCTCAATGGGTGACGAATGTCGACCATAAATAATCGTGGATTCGTGGCATATTTTATCAGCACAGGGGCGAGTAAAAGCGCGCCGAGTGACGCTAAAAATGGGCGTATTGGTTCACCAATTTCAGGGACATAGAGTGCCCAAGCTTGTCCTAAACCTATCATACCTAGCGCTAACGCGGCTTGAGACGGCGGAACGCTATAAAACTGCACAAGTCTTCTCCAGTTCAAATCTACTCCATTTGATTTTTGCCTGAATGAAACGAAACGTGATGATTTGGATGAAATGCTCTATTTGAGTAGCGAATACTAGCAAGTTTAGAGAGTGCTTACTCATGAAAGGTGGTGAGGAAATATCAGAGAATGGTGTTTTTGTGAGTTTGGTATCGAATATTTTGGAAAAGATGTAAAAATGTAGAGTTTATCACTCCAAACCCTTCGATAGTTTGGAGCGAAATAATAACAAAGCGAGAATTATGTCGATTGGTTTTCAGGAAGATCCTGCTGACGTAACTTATCGTTTTTGATTGTACGATGTAGCAACTGGCTGTAAATCGGTTGTCCGCCAAACAACTGAGCAATAATCACGGCACCTAAACAAGTAATGATAAGTGGTAGAATTAAGTAGTAGTTATTGGTCATTTCAATCACCAACAAAATGCCCGTGATCGGTGCGCGTACCGTTGCAGCAAACAGGGCCCCCATGCCCGCAATAGCAAATACGCCAGGTTCGATATCAAGCGTAGGAAGCAACACATCAGCACTCGCTCCGAATGCATAGCCAAACAAGGTCCCCAGAGCAAGCATCGGTGCAAAGATACCGCCCGGCGCACCAGAGCCAAAGCATAGCAACGTCGTGATGACGCGACCAAAGAAAAGCAGAACTAAAACGGATACCGAGTAGTTGCCATTGGTAATATCAGGAATAAGGCCGATGCCACCGCCAGTTAGCTGTGGCACGTATAAGAGAAGCAGACCAAAAATGCCACCAAGTAGTGAACCCACGATTAAATAGCGTTTACGATCGTTTTTGTGAATTGCGACAAAACTGTCTTGTGCCACGGTAATCAATTTATTGAAGATCACTCCGAATACGCCAAACAATGCGCCAAGCAATAAAAATAACCAAAGGGACTGAAGCTCTGGAGAGTGATATTGCGGCATTGTGATGACAGCGTCTTGCCCGTTGATGGCACGAAACACAATATTGGCCATAATAGCAGAGATGATCACCGCGCGAATTGAGATCAGAGAATAGCGAAACTGAGGTCGCATTTCCTCCACAACGAACATAATGCCAGCGAGTGGGGCATTAAAGGCGGCAGCCAAACCACCAGCGGCACCTGAAGCGAGTAGGGAATGACGAGTATCGTCATCTTTCACACGGAAAATATCGGTCACCATTCGACCGACAGCACCGCCCATTTGCACCGTTGGGCCTTCACGACCGAGCACCATTCCGGAGCCAAGTGCGCCCATGCCGCCGAAGAATTTTACTGGCAGGACTCGCCACCAACGCACAGGGCGAATGTTGTCCATCGCGCCTTCAATTTCAGGGATACCTGAGCCCGCAGCCTCTGGAGCAAAGCGGTGAACAAGAAAGTAACCAACAAAAGCAAGTAGAGCACTGATCAGTACAGCAGCAAGCCAAAGAGGAAGTACGCTACCGATTTCGCTTCTTAGCCATTCGGTACGGGTTTCAGAAACAAAATGAACCGCAAGTTCGAAGTAAGTGCCGACAAAACCAGCTAGTGTGCCAACGATTGCGGCCATAATCAGGACAGAAAATGGTGTGGACCCTCGAGAGACAAACTGGTTAATCGCATCTTTTGGTACGTGCGCTAACACAGATTTCACAATTCTCTCTCGTTTGGTCATTAACAAGTTCTCCTGTTGCTGGTGGAAGGGACGCGAGAAAGTATACGCTTCGCAGAGTCTAGACCTAATCAATAAAGATGCAATTTAGCTTTTCACTATTGAGTGTTCGAAGTGTCGCGATATCATTCATTCACCAAGACTGTGCTATTGCTCTCATAATTTGGGATAAAAAACTTGTTTTTTGAGCAAAATGAACCATGCTTTAGGTGTAAAGCAACATGACTGCTTCAGAAGGAGGGATGTGAGGTTTTACACACAATTTGGATGGATTCAAACCCTACGGTAAGTCCTCGTTTTATGTTCGGGATGCATCAATAGACATCTCCGATTCGCACACTCACGATTGAGTAACGAGGTAGAGGCGCACGCAAATGTGCGCCTTCTTAATTTCTGCTCTACAACTTTCCGTACTACCTGCCACTATTTTTATCTTGAACAATTTCTACTAGTCGGTAATGTCTGGGGTCGATGTTAATCAACCAGAGTAATTCATGCGCTTTTATCCTCGAGTCCTGTTTTCTTTATGTTGTTTTTCGGTAACGTTTCCAGCATTTTCAACCCAGAGTTGGTGGCAGGACACGTTGTCTGCAATGCCGTACTCCAATTTAAGAGAGCGTATAGAAACAAAGGGAAGCTGGTATCGCTGTGACGTGCAGCAGCAAGATGCTTCAACGTATTTCAGCACATTTTGTTTGGACGATTTTTCGTACTATCAGCAGCATCTGTATGGTGAAGTTGTTTTGGGAAAGGACAGTGCTCAGTTCTCTTTTTTGACCGAATATCAATGGCAAAGTCTCAATGACTTAATCCTCAATTTAAGAAAAGACGGATTGGTTTTACGCAATATAACTATCGGACAAGAACACTATGACGTCGTTGAAGCGCTGGAAAAGAAATCTTCTGAGCTCGTCGATGAAGAAGTTATCTTGTTGATAAACCGCTATCCGCAAGAAACGATTCGAAGCTTATTTTGGGTAAAACCGGACGAGTTTTCGTCGCCATCACCGTCTTTAAATGTGGAATTGCACAGCGATGGCGAAATTATCGATGTTAAAGTGACTCGTTTTTAGATTCTTTATGGAGAGATAGGAAGGTCGCCATCGCAGACTCGTCTAAAAATCCATCCGATTTTTTGTGCGCACGCAGGTACTGATAGCCAGCGATGAGCTTACGGTGCTGTTCTTCTGCCTCATCTGGCAACGGCTGATTCATAACGTGTTGAAATGCAAGTTTGTACGCATCCATATCTACGACTTCAGCGCGGCGATATAAATAACCACATCCGGTCGCTAACCATTCAAGAGAGCAGTTGGCTCGCATCGCAATTTGATTTGCTTTCGTAAGGCTCGGTTCACTGCCTTTTAAATATTTGCGTATTAAAGCTTCAGACACATCAACGCGTCGTGCAAATCCGCTGATGCTTTCTTCTCCGATCAAGGTGGCTAGGCGTTGGGCAAAAGACATATTTCGTACTCCAGTTCGAATTGCCAAAGTTTACCCGTTGAGCCGATGTGAAAACAAGACTACGATGAATGCAGATCAATTGAAGGAGAAAAACCATGGTTGCAAAAGTTGTGACTGCACCAAAAGGCCCTGAGTTCTCAGAGCTGGTCCAAGGATATTGGCGTGCAGTTGATTGGGGCATGACTGCTCAAGAGCGTTTGTCATTCCTCAAGCAACATATTGAGTTAGGCATTACCACGGTCGATCACGCAGACATATACGGTAATTACGAGTGTGAGAAATTGTTTGGTGAAGCACTTGCTCTCGATAAGAGTGTGCGAGAGCAAATTCAGATCGTGACGAAATGCGACATCAATTTGTGTGGCGATAAAACGCCAGAGCGTAAGATCAATCACTACGACACGAGCTCAGCACATATCTACCAATCGGTGAATAACTCGCTAGAACGTTTGAATGTGGATGAAATCGACGTACTTTTAATTCATCGTCCTGACGTGTTAATGGATGCAGACGAGGTTGCAGAAGCATTTTCTGAGCTTCACAAAGTCGGCAAAGTGAAGCACTTTGGCGTGTCTAACTTCACTCCACGCCAGTTTGAACTGCTGCAATCTCGTTTGGGTAAGCCGTTGGTTACTAACCAAGTGGAAATCAACCCACTTAACTTTGAGGTTGCTCACGATGGAACGCTTGATCAAATGCAAATGTTGCGCACGCGACCAATGGCTTGGTCTTGCCTCGGTGGTGGTTCAATTTTTAGTGGTGACAGTGAGCAAGCTGTTCGTGTCCGTAACGAATTAGAAGCGATTCGCGAAGAAGTGGGGGCGACTAGCATTGACCAAGTGATTTACGCTTGGGTACGCCGTTTGCCATCTAACCCAATTCCAATCATTGGCTCTGGTAAGATTGAGCGTGTGCAAACGGCAGTAAATGCGCTGAATATCGAATTGACTCGTGAGCAATGGTATCGCGTATGGGTGGCTTCTAAAGGTCACGGTGTGCCATAGAAGTGACACTTTATTGATGAATACATTATTCAAGGCACCCTATGAAAGGGTGCTTTTTTATTGCTACGCGATACCGATTTACCCAGTACTCATACTGAGCGGATAGAGTGGAAGTAAAAACGGATTTTTAATTTAAAATGCAAATTTGTGCTTATTTTTAATGGAGGCGTTTTATCCATGTTTGTTTCATGTCACTAAACAGCGAATGGGATGTTTGCTTTTTCGCCATTTTGTTCACTCATCCATTCATATTGCGTATGCTTATTGAATAAAAAAAGAAATAAAAACTCGTCAGTTTTCTCGTATTACATGCTGTAACAATCTGTTAGACTCCGGCGCAGATTGTGGAATATAAAAAGGTGATTGAATGTCTTTTCCCGTACTCATCTGTGATGATTCAGCGTTAGCACGCAAACAGATGGCGAGATCACTACCAGCCACATTGAATGCCGATATTACGTTTGCTATCCACGGAAAAAATGCGCTAGAAGAACTCGAAAAGAACGAGTTTAAATTGATGTTTCTTGATTTGACCATGCCAGAAATGGATGGCTTTGAAACACTAGAAAACATGCAGCGGTTAGGGAATACAACTCCGGTGGTTGTGGTGTCGGGGGATATCCAACCTAAAGCGAAAGAGCGCGTGTTCGCACTGGGTGCAAAAGCGTTTATTCAAAAACCGATCGCCAAAGATGAACTCAAGAATGCGCTTAAAGAGTTGGTTGAGCCAGAGCCTCGTCCTCAAATTATCACGCCTGTTTCTATTGAGTTACCGATTTTACGTCGTCGCGATATTTATATGGAAGTGGCGAACGTCTCTATTGGTCGAGCCGCAGATGCATTGGCGCGTCATTTTGATGTGTTTGTGCAATTACCGCTTCCGAACGTTAATATCTTCGAAGTGAGCGAACTACACATGGCACTCCGTGACTTAGCGTCGCATGATAACGTATCGGGCGTTTGTCAGGGCTTTTGTGGCGAAGGTATTGCGGGTGAAGCGCTGGTGATTTTGAGCGATTCGAGCGTATCGGATCTCAAGAAGTTGATGAAAGTGCCAGCTGATAGCGACGAACTGGAAGAGCTTGAGCTGCTCATGGATATTTCCAATATCTTGGTGGGGTCATTCTTAAATGGCTTGGGCGAACAATCTGAAGTGCGATTCTTCCAAAGCCCTCCAGTGCTTCTTGGTCAGCATATATCAATTGATTCGATCATTGAGTCTACGACGGGCGCATTCAGCCGCACCATGACATTCGAGGTGAGCTACAACATTGAGGGAACGTCAATCCGTTGTGATTTATTGTTTATGTTCGTCGATGAATCTTTGCCGCTGCTCGATAACAAACTGTCATATCTAATGGAGGAGTTCTAATGTTGAATATGCCAGCAGAGTTTGAACAATTCCATTGGATGGTAGACATGGTACAAAACGTCGACATGGGGCTCGTCGTCATTGACCGAGATTATAATGTGCAAGTGTGGAATGGGTTTATGACTCATCACAGTGGTTTGCAATCTCATGATGCAATTGGTCGTTCTATCTTTGATATCTTCCCTGAAATCCCGCAGGAATGGTTTAAGTTAAAAACAAAGCCCGTGTATGATTTAGGTTGCCGCAGCTTTATTACGTGGCGCCAGCGTCCTTACTTGTTCCGCTGCCGTAACGTACGTCCTGTCACTCAGCAAGCGGAGTTTATGTACCAGAACGTTACGCTGAACCCCATGCGTACACCGACTGGAAAAATTAATTCGTTGTTTTTATCTATACAAGACGCGACGGCTGAAGCATTGATGTCTCAGAGTCAGTAGCGATAAAAAACTTTCTCAAAAGCCAAGGTTCGCCTTGGCTTTTTTGTATACTTATAATTGTGTTTCCTAATGCGCAGAACGTGAAGATGGACTTTAATCTCGCCCTAAAACTCTATACCTCAGAACAAGTAAAAAACGGTGAAACGCTGGCAGCGCAAATGGCTGGTGTTTCTATGTATAGCCTAATGCAACGCGCAGGTATGGCTGTGTATGAGCGTTTTTTACACTTGTATCCCAAATCAAAAAATATCTTAGTTATTTGTGGCAAAGGGAATAATGGTGGTGACGGATACGTATTTGCCTCGCTTGCTAAACAAGCGCAACTCAATGTACAGGTTTTCCAACTTGGTGATGTGACTGCGCTCAAAGGTGATGCTTTACGCGCATATCAAGATTGGCAGTCCATCGATGGTGTTAACAATGATTGGGATGAGTGGAATACCGCATTGCTAGAAGCCGATGTGATCATTGATGCCATGTTAGGCACTGGTTTAAGTGGTGAGGTTCGTTCGGAGTACCGTCGCTACATTGAGCAAATCAATCAAATTCACACCCCAGTGATTGCAGTCGATATTCCTTCCGGGTTGTGTGCAAATACAGGTGCTATTTTAGGCGATGCCATTCATGCTGAGCATACTGTAACCTTCATTGGTGTTAAGCAAGGCTTGTGCACCGGACAAGCGAGAGATCGAGTTGGTGAACTCCACTTTTGTGGATTGGGTGTAAATGTTGAGTTTGATTCTATCGAAGTAGAAAGTGCACTAGGTATTGATCATCAGGTTGTTTCAAAGTTAATGCCCAAGCCAAACCCGACAGCACACAAAGGTGACAATGGCAAACTACTTTGCGTCGGTGGTAACCAAGGTATGTCAGGAGCGATTCGTTTATGTTCCTCCGCAGCGGTTAGAGCCGGAGCGGGTTTAACTGCCGCAATTACTCACCCGAGTAGCCTTATTCCACTACAGATTGGCTGCCCAGAAGTAATGAGCCAAAGCATCACCGCTGACTTACTCAGGGATACTGAGAACGACTTAACCAAACGCATTCGCTGGGCTGAAGTATTGGTGTTTGGTCCAGGTTTTGGTGATGATGAGTGGGCTTATCAAGCCTATCAATATCTGGCTCAAGAACAGAAACCTAAAGTTGTTGATGCTGATGGGCTCAATATTCTAGCGATGCTAAGCCAACGATGTGATGGCACTTTGGTGTGCGACAACCAGCGAGTGATCACGCCGCATCCTGGAGAGGCAGCTCGACTATTAAATGTGACCACTCAACAAATAGAAAGTGACCGATATTCTGCTGCAAGACAACTGCAAGAGCGTTATGGCGGTGTGGTGGTTTTAAAAGGTGCGGGAACGCTTATTTACGATGGAACGAGAATGTACGTCTGCCTAGCGGGCAACGCAGGAATGGCGACGGGCGGAATGGGAGATGTGCTATCAGGTGTTATTGGTGCATTGCTAGCTAAAGGGTTACCCATTTCCATCGCGGCACGTTTAGGTGTGGTACTCCACAGTCATGCTGCCGATATAAACGTGAGTCAGCATGGTCAAATTGGTCTTTTGGCAAGTGATGTCGTTAGCACTCTTCGTACCGCTATCACCCAAGAGCTCTATCGAACTTAATTATATTTCATGCATTGTTGAGAAAATTGGTCGATTTTTTTGAGTACTTTTTACGAATTAGCAGGGCATCTTAGTATTAGGTGATTGAGTTTTAGGCAGATTTGAGAGGTTGTGCGTTTTCATTTTAAAGGTATGACGCAAAGGTTTGCGCAATAGGTTAACTTGAACGTTTTCTTAAGTTGTTGATAATTATAAATAATGAGAAAAAATAACGACTTGAGGAGTGTTTTTGATATGCGATTATCAAGATGGTATCACAAAAAAAATTCAAATATCAGACTTGTAGGAAATAAATCACAGCCTATAATGCTGAAAACCGGAGCGTCTGCCAACGCTCCGGTTTTTTTGTGTCCGAAGAACAGTGAACTCGTCTGCCAACGAAATCACTACGCACTCTGAGATGACACATATACATATGAATCAAGGAATTACACAATGCGTATCGAACAAGAACTTAAGTTAGGTTTTAAAGATGTACTGTTTCGCCCGAAACGTTCTACCCTTAAGAGCCGTTCTCAAGTAAATTTAACCCGCGATTTTACATTCAAGCATAGTGGTCGTCAATGGTCTGGTGTGCCTGTAATCGCAGCAAACATGGATTCGGTTGGTAGCTTTGCAATGGCTAAAGCGCTAGCTGAGCATGGTGTAATGACTGCTGTTCACAAACATTACACGGTAGAAGATTGGGCTGAGTTTGCTAAATCAGCTGATAAAGCAACCCTGAATAACGTAATGGTGTCTACGGGAACATCTGACGCGGATTTCCAAAAAACCAAAGATATTATGGCGCTTTCAGATGAATTTATTTTCATCTGTATCGACATTGCAAATGGTTACTCAGAGCATTTAGTCGAGTATGTTGAACGCGTGCGAGCAGAGTTCCCAGACAAGGTGATTTCTGCGGGTAACGTGGTTACTGGTGATATGTGTGAAGAGTTAATCCTCGCTGGTGCAGACATCGTGAAAGTAGGCATTGGCCCTGGCTCAGTTTGTACAACTCGTGTAAAAACGGGTGTTGGTTACCCGCAGCTTTCTGCAATCATCGAGTGTGGCGATGCAGCGCACGGCCTTGGTGGCATGATCATCGGTGACGGTGGTTGCTCATGCGCAGGTGATGTATCCAAAGCATTCGGCGGCGGCGCGGACTTTGTTATGTTAGGCGGCATGTTAGCGGGCCACGAAGAGTCAGGTGGCGAAGTGATCGAGAAAGACGGCGAGAAGTTCATGAAGTTCTATGGCATGTCTTCTAAGAGCGCGATGGAGAAGCACTCAGGTGGTGTTGCTGGCTACCGCGCAGCTGAAGGAAAAACCGTACTATTACCTTACCGTGGCAGCGTTCACGGCACTATCCAAGACATCCTTGGCGGCGTTCGCTCAACTTGTACATACGTGGGTGCAGCAAAGCTTAAAGAGCTAACCAAGCGTACTACATTCATCCGCGTTCAAGAACAAGAGAACAACGTGTTCGGTAAAGAGTAAATCGACTGAATGTAACAAGTGTAAAAGCAACCATACGTTATATCTATAGCAGATAAAACTATACTATATGCAGCTATGAGCCAGAGTGAGATTAATTTCTTACTCTGGCTTTTTTATTAGCTTTATAGCGATTTTTTTGTTTAGTTCCAGATAATTTAAGAATAGTGAATTTAGCAGTTTTGTCTTTTAAAAGCCCCGCTTAGAAAGCGGGGGCTTTTTGCTTCTCATTTGTTTGCGCTTCAAAATTAAATCTAAGCGATTTTAATAGTTGGTCGAGATTCGACTTGTTCAAACGGTAATGATGTTGTAACTGGCATGAGCTGTAAAACGCTTGAAATCTGACAGTCTCTATTTAATCCAATATAGTCTTTGACATTAGCGACTCGCCAAGTCATGTCTCCGTAAGTACGCAGATAGAACGCGGGTGATTGATGACAGTTATGTCTAATAACGCTCCATTGGGTGATGTCACTAAAAAAGACTTCAGGGTTATCGGATGTCTCAAGCTCATTCGCCATGATGCCCAAAGGTATATCAACGCGATTAAGTAGCTTTTGTCCGAGTGAGAAGGCTTCGTCGAAGTTAGTTGGTTGTTCGCTTAACTGCTTAATTGCATAGGTTTGTACAAATCGAGACGGCGGTGTTGGGTCGGCGGGTAGACCCATCAAGCCAGCGCCATTGATTGATTGAAGTGGGCCAGGCACTTGGACATGACGTTGCATGGTTACTTCATTGTTCGGTTCTGGGTTGTAGTTGCGCAAATTGGAAAAATAAGAGAGGTGATTGACATGCCAATGGTAATTTGGGCAGTTAGTCATTACTCCTACGTAGGAGTGGTCCACAACCACTTTATAATCATCAAAGTCATATTCGGTACATTGATAGCGTGCTTGCTGATTTTCCTCTTTGCTGAACATATCGCTTTCTTTAAATGCTCGATAGATATGCATATTACCGTTAAGAAACTCAATGACTGCACTGTCATTATTTGCATCGTGAATCACGAAATGCTGATCCAACGTCATATTGTCACTCTCTGTTTCACCAGTTGAAATAGTCGAGTTAAACACGTAAACGAGGTGAGTAGTGAAGTACGTCACCATCTCGTCCACAGTATTAAACGTAGACAAGATAAAAGTACCAAACAGGCCGCTGCCTAATGCAAAGGCATCATCAGGGATGTGAGAGGTCGATACATTTTGATTGAGAATGGGCAAGTACAGTGACCCAACAGAAAGGCCAGATTCATTAATGCCATCAGCTGTTAAAAGAGGGTGGGTAATGGCGTTGCAGTGTATGAAGCTCAACTCTCCCTGCCAATTTGCTCGAAACTCACATTCTTTACTGTGACGTTTTGGCGGCTGACCATTGAAAACACGGTCGGCTTTTCCGTCGGAAGTAACGGTCGTAATTTGGTAAGTTTGTTGGGCTCTAAACCAAATCTCGGTCTGAAGGTTAACTGCAAACTCCATGGTTCTAGCGGATAAGGTTTGGTTGTTGCAACCATAATTGATATTCACATCTGTACACATAGCCATGCTTTCCGTTGTTTATTTTGAATGATGCATATCCAAGAAACTCTCTGAATCAAATGCTTAGAGATTACGTGGATATAGAAGAATTGCGCTTTAATAATGGTTTTAGCCATTGAGATAAGCACATGCTATTAAGTTAAGCATTCAATCAAAAAACGTCAGTAGCAGTTTAGTATCAGTTGATAGAGTTAAAATAAAAAGTGATGTATTAAGTCAAACTCTTTGATCTTAGAGCTAAATAATATATTTATTTTTTCAATCTTGGTTACTCTAGATTTAAAGTTGGTTTTAAAAGTGATTTTTATTGATTCGATTATCTTGCAGTGGTGATATAAAGTGAGAACATAAAGTTAACAATTTCAGATTATGATTGAAAATAGGGAGAGTCTTCAATCCAAATACCGAGAAATGAAACTGCCCGAGAAGTTGTGCAACTGTCTCGGGCGAAGTGATGAATCGGGTAAGCGGCTATAAAGTTTTCTCACAAGAACCGCTAAGTGGTGGAGATATTTTTAAATTATCATTAAAGATTTCCACAGCGACGGGGCCTTTATTTTCGTCTTTTGCATAGTATGCACAGGACTTGTCCCCAGTATAGGTTTCACCTGCCTTTTTGAAACTGTAGTACCAGGAGTCATGGGTAGCGGCACCGGATTCAAAACTAGCAGATTCAGATTGTTCGCCAGTATTCAAGTCGAAACGGACCTCCATTTCCGGAGAATCTTTAAATCTCACATATCCGGTGATTTTATCGCTGGAGTTATTTTTAACGTAAAATGCCCCCTTAGTTGTCATAATTTTCCCTCTTTTTTAATTTCTATACGTGATAGAAAAGCCAAATGACGGTCTGTTAATATATGCTTCTTAAGATGCATATTGATGTTAAATGATGGTCTTATTAGTTCTAAGATGATTAAACTTATCCTTAGCGTATTTCTCTTTTATACCGATTAAGTCGCGGTAGCTTCGATCAAAATAAACGCTTGTGGGAATTGCCGGATCTTTAAAGCTGATGAAGGCACCATAGGTTCCCGGTATATCAGCTTCTCTGGCTTTATCAATCCAGTCCATGGCTCTGTTTACATCAACAAGTACTGGGTTATTTTGTAGTTCTAGTTTTTGCTTTATCTCTTCATTCCACCAAGTTTGGTATTGGACTGTATATTGACACTGGCGGTAGGGGAAAGATATGTCTTCAAGGTCGTCTGAGTGATGATAAAAGCCACCAGTGATCGCACCTAAGGTTACGTAACTAAATAGCCCTTGATCGCGGTTTTCTGGCTTTATCAAAGGCGAAGTTAAGCTTTGCAAAAGTGCAGTATAGCCTTCTGCTTTAAGACCTCGCTCTGACACCAATCGCGAAGTGATTTTGTGAGGTGCTGGGGCGTCATAATCTGGAGGGAAAGGAGAACCGCTTTGACACAAAGAATCGCGCCCCCATGTGCTCATCAGGGAGTGATCGTATTTCTTCCCGTCAAAATCAGTGCCATGTGCTTCATAGACTTGAACTAAATCAGGGGAGCAGGTGCCAAATTGAACGGCTATAAATTGGTCAAGATCTTGCACTGTTCCTTCCCAGTAACCGTACATAGTGCAGTGATGGCTGATGGTTTCGAGATCACAGTGGTTAGATGATTCAGGCAGAGCATCAATTTGCAAGTTGGTGCCAAGAAGTTTAGGCGTATCGAGGCTTTTTATAGCCTGCTCCCAATTTTTTAGCACATCTATGGTAGGGTGCGTTGGTATTGGCTGAAGCATACCGTTGATTTTTGGATAGAGGTTCCACTGAAGCTCGAAGCGGTGGATCTCTTTGGGTAAAGGGAATGTTTTTACGCGTAGCTCGGTAACAATGCCATAACTCATGCCTCCGCCGCCTCTTAGTGCCCAAAATAGGTGAGGGTTGGACTCTGCTGAGACTTCTGTGATCGTACCATCACCCAATACCACGGTTGCACTCACTAGATGCTCACAACACATGCCGTATTTTCGTGTCCAAGGGCCCCATCCTCCGCCTTGAATATAGCCAGTCAACCCAACTGTGGCACAGGTTCCATGTGCAATCATTCGATCATGCTCTGCAAGTTTTGGTGTCAGTTGATAGAAGCGATAGCCAGCACCAATGGTGGCAATATTTTCACACAATTGAAATGTCTTAATTCTGCTCACGTCAATCAAAATGACGTTGTCACCACTGCATTCACCTGCGTGATCATGCCCTCCTGAGCGAACACGAATCGGGAGACTGAATCGAGTTGCTGTTAGATAGGCTTGCTGAACTTCTTGCGTACTTTCGCACATGACAATGACAAAGGGTTGGTGTTGATAGCGAGTATTGAAGATGAGTGACTCGACTTGATATTGGTTCAAACCGGGAACCGGTGAAACCGTGTTTTCAAGAGGTGTCAGTAATCGCTCTTTAGGAAAACCGCATTTATCCATTTTCTGAATAAACAGTTTGGCATTATTGATTGAGATTGAGTACGCGTTAAGTACAGCGAGGCGTTGTATTTGAGGGTTAGGGTGCTGTTCTACCACTTGGTTTTCTTTCGTTCCCTGCATCCATTCTTGTTCCATTATTTTTTCCATTTGGCTTATGTATTGAATAGTTGTTTAAATATTAATCCGCATGCATATGTTCGCCATATCAGTTTGGTATCAGTTGTTCTGTACAAATCGCCAAAAGCATCAGCGAGAGAGCAATAATATCTGGTTGATGAAAAGAACGAGCGGCATCTGCGTGACCGTAGATAATTTATGTAGTCAAGTAGATCTGAGCCTAAAGTGATACTGAACTTGAATGACGTGTTATCTACATTGAATGGGTCACTAACGACAATAAATTCAGTTGGAGAACACAATGAAAATGGAATCAAAAGAATCACAAGCAATTTTTACTGCTCATTATCAAATTGGCAACGGCTTACCTGGAGGAGTGAACTTCGATGTTAATCTACTCGTGGCCAGCGAAGACAAATCAATAGTGGGTAAAGGACATATCTTCCAGGCCATTAACCCACCGTTAAATGTGGTGTCTGATCTCAATGGCAGTTTCAACTATCAATGCACGATGCGTGATTGTCATATCATGGTGACGTTGCAGGGCTACCAGCCTTACCTAGGCATTGCTCCTTTAGGAGCAGATCTTCACAACGTAACGCTCAACATCCTACTTAATGATGATTGGAAGTCAGGCGTGGCATTCTATCGATATAAAAATAGTTCAGGTAAATGGGTTGAAGTAGCAAATCAACGCGTTACTCTACTTTTACCTGAGCATGTTCCTAGCATCGAAAACTTTAAGGTGGAGCAAAGTGATCATGCGCCAGCATAAATCTAATCAGCGATGACACTGTGCCAAAACACAGATATTCGATGGTTTCGAATATCTGTGTTTGACGAGGTAAATCGAGCAAACAAGATGATTTGACGGTGCAATTAGTCGACTTTCTTCGTTTATTGAATATTTCATGGTTGAGTAGATGTGAAGAGCCAATGGTCGAGCTCATCAACACTTATTTGAGCCTGGTTCAGTTGATGCTTACGCGCGGCCTGATTGAAGTTTAACAACTCAGAGACGGAGCTGGACTGGTCGAGTAAGGCAAGCATCAGATTCGCTTGTTCAATATAAAAATCACCCCATGGATGCGGATCTTCTCGGGTGAAGTTAGCAAGCTTATCGCGATATTTTCGAAGT
Organism: Vibrio sp. T13N; assembly: GCF_032970445.1. NCBI lineage: Bacteria > Pseudomonadati > Pseudomonadota > Gammaproteobacteria > Vibrionales > Vibrionaceae > Vibrio > Vibrio sp. T13N. The sequence goes on along the minus strand of NZ_JAWJYE010000002.1, from coordinate 537,691 downwards.
AGCGTAGGCTGCTTATACTGCCACGCTACTTGGATTCCTTGTTGGTAAAAGCGTAAATAGTTATGACCAACACAGGTAGATTCTAGCCAAGCCTCACCAGTGCGCAAAGCGGAGAGGGCCGTTGATTCATCGCCACAAATAAGTGCCTTGGTAGATACGAGCCAAGGACCAATAAAATTGTGTAGCTTATTGATATGAACAAGCTCTAGAGCCGTGTCGATGTCCGAAAGGGCTTTCTCCTCTTTTCCCTGATACCAGTGCAATCTTGCACTGGACTCCAAAAGAAAAGCGACAAATCGATGAGCATTAAGCTGTTTTGAAAGTTGCAGAGCGGTCGAGATTTCGTTTTCAGCTTGCACCAATACATTACGGTCGAGAAAGATCCATGCTGCCGTAAGCCTGGAAACAATTTCTGCTCGGCGGTTTGCCGTGAGATAAGCAAGATTCGAGGCATGCTGAGCCTGTTTTAGTGCTTCGTCAGATTGCAGTTGATAGATCATCACTGTTGCCAGCATGTAGCGATTGGCAGTTTCAATCGAAAGCAACTGATGCTCTTCACACAGTTGCAAACACTCGGTTAAGTGCTCGTATGAGCGAGCCATTTTTCCTTGTGCGTAGGCACAATCACCGAGGCCGCCAAGCGATTTTGCTTTCGCGCGAAAACAGTTTGCTCGCTGACTGTAATCTAATGCAAGTAAATGTTCTTTCTCACATTCGTCTAGCTGCCCAGTAGGGAACAGCATATTACCTCTCATCGAGTGGATTTCACACAAAGATTTATTTAACGTCAGCTTTTCACACAGGGCTTGGGCTTGGTCTAAAATCGACATCGCTTGTACAAAGTTGTCGGTTAAGCGATAGGGGCTAATGAGGTCTAAATAGTATTGAACACGTTCAGGATCATTTTCTGTGTGATGAATCGCTTGCTCAAGAACTTCAATACTCTCTTTGATGCGTCCCATCGAATACAGGCAGTTTCCTTTCATATTTAGTGCATACGCCATCTGTTCTTTAGGTGACTCTTTAATAGCGTACTCAATAAGAGTCAGTGCTTTTTCAAACTGATAATTACTCAGGTAATGTTTGGCGGTCTGTTCAAGAACAGTAAATACACCTTCGACCTTGGCATGATTAATATGGACGGCATATAAGAATCGATCTCGGTTCTCATACCATTTTGCGCAGGCCATGTGTATTTTGGAACACTGTGACTTGTCTATTTGACGGAAAACAGCATTACAAATCAAATCATGATGGAAAAGGTATTGATCGCCATTGAGTTTTACTAAGCCAGCGTCGACTAACTTATCTGGCACGTAGCCGGGAATTCGGGTGATTTCACGCAGTTGCTCCAGTTGAAAGCACTGCCCCAACACAGAGGCAGTACAGAGTGCTTGGCGATCTTGGGCTGGAAGTTGAGCTAATTGTATCGAAACTAAATGTTCCAATGACTCCGGAACGTCTTTATCAAACTGAGAGCAAAGCAGTGTTTGGCGCAAGTATAGAGGATGGCCTTTCGCAAGCTTTATACAGTCATTGATATGTTTATTCTGTTGGCATGTGATTGAGCAAGCTAACTCGTAAGACTCTTCAGATGATAACTCCCTAAGTTCGATTAGATTCACGTTGGTAAACCAAGATTGTTTGGAACTAAGTCGTTTTTGCTGCCTAAACGTCAGAAAGAGTAAAATATTGGTTTTTGTGATATGAGGTAGCAGTGTCTCAAGAAATGCCAACATTACTTCGTCGGCCCAATGGACATCTTCAACAATAATCAAATGCGGTTTGCTGGTCTGCCGTTGTTGAATTAAGAAAGGGATAGATTGCTCTATCGTTTGTTTCAGCGTTTGGAACTCCATTAAGTTCAGCAACTGCTTTTCTGATTCGTTGAGTGCTACCCCCATTAACCAATAAAGGCAGAGGTGGAAAGAAGAGGGAATTGATGACTCGACAGTTTGCTGACGAATAGAATCATCGGTATCTTCACGAGTAAATGAACAAATTGCCCGAGTGAATATATTTTGAGGGGACAAGAGATCAGCACTGCCATGATTCAGGATTTGAATCTCTGTGGTTAAACACGAGGATCGATTCAAAGACGCAATGACCTGGTTGAGTAGGCTGGTCTTTCCTATCCCTGCGGTACCAGTAATACAATACGTTTGGCCTGCTTCTTGTTTTTGCCATCGCTTGATTCCGCTATTTAATGTTTCTAGTTCAAGTTTACGCCCTACAAAACAGTCAGTATGGCTTTGGTGTAAGGATACAAGATGCCAGTTGTTGAAGTCTGGCTCTCCTGTTAGAAACGGTTTTATTGGTCTGGCACAATTGGACGAGATAAAGCAAGGACAAGCAGCTATTTCTCCCCAAGGGATTTTAACTAGGATTTCATTGATTGGGGTTATCGCATCCGGATGTTCCGATAGCTCAGTGACTCGATGCTTGTATTTCACATTGATAAAAGACCGAATCGAAGCCGAAAGAGCAACCTGTAATTGAAGGGCTAGTTGTCGAATTCGTTCAAAAACATATTCGTCCGATTCCTGTAAAGACCAAGTAAGAACAAACGTCCGGTTTTTTATTATGGGTGTAGTGTTTTGGCTGAAAAGTAATGTTTGCAGAGTCTTTGCGGTCAAATCACACTTTGCTTCGATTGCAAAAATAAAAAAATATGGTGGTGATGAAGACACATTTGTAAGTAATGGTTCTGAGGCGCGATCTATTAAGAGGTCCTCTAGGGGGACAGAAAAGTATTCCGCGAGATTGGATGCGGTACGATACAGCACATTCGCCCCAGACTCTGCTCGCTTTATGGAAGCAATAGATACGACAAAACCCTGTTGAAAGCATTCTTCCGCCAGTCTTTCTTGGCTGAGTCCTAATTTCTTTCTCAGTTCTTTGAGTCGTAAGACGTTGAGTGGAATTCTTCCATCCCTATTTGCCATATTTCACTCCGTTGTAACGTATAGCTTTTCCCAGTAAACCTGAATCGATTGGATATGTTGAGTGAATAAATTTATCTTATTTCACCACATATAATACTAGTAGTTAAAATGTTATATACGAAAATGAAATGGGCATTTTAATCTTCAAACTACCTCAATTCATTGTTGTATTAGTGGTGTTTTTGTTATTAATAATTTTGATAATTATTGTTGTGAATTCATGTTTTTCTTAATAAGTTTTTTGAAATATCTTTAAATGTATATCTTTTAAAAGATTGCACACCTTAAACTTATATTGGTTTATATTAAACTTTAACAATTAAATTCTTTAATTTTAAAGATATAAATTGACAATTTTATTTTTAGTGTTTTTTTTATTTCTATTCTGGCGAGTTAAGTTTTTCTAGTCTATAAATTAAACATCGGCGCTTTCTAAATAACTGCCGATAAAAATAATTTTAATTTCAATATTATAAATAGTTGGCTTTATACAATGGATATTGGCTTTTTCTGCCTGTTAAAAGGATTTCATATTACACCACACTTGAATGCCGCGCTTACCTCTATCAAGGAGACTGCGTGGTTGCCACATGTCAAACGATCTTGTTATCGAGGGGATTGGCAAGCGCTTGCTTTAGAAGAATCCTATCGAAAGGCCTATTACCCTAACTATTTACTACTCTCTGAATTTCCAGAATTGGAACTGTTTTTATCTCAATTTTTCTGCCCAATTTTGTCAGTACGGTTTATGAAATTAGATCCGTGAGCTCAGATATTATAACGCCGAGCTTATGGCGTATGTTTTTCTCAAGTACAGGCTTGTTTACATCATTAACAACTGCTACAGCGGCAATTGAGGTTCATAAATTATGCAAAAGGGCTCACCTATAGAATTCTACCAGCAACGTCCTCAATCTCGTGAGACGGTCGGTATTGAAGAAGTGCAGCAACAAACTCAACAGTTTGGTTTTGCTGAACCCGAAATGGATGAGCTGCTTAAGTACTCATTACGGACTCAACTTGAGGCTATGCTCCAAAACCAACTCAGCACGGCTGAACGCCAACGGCAACTGAAAGAGAGTTTCGCTGCGGCAGTTGAGCTCGTATTGAAGGAGACGAAAGTTGAGCACCGAACACTGGTGCAAGCCTTTCAGAGCATGTATGGCAACGCTTGCCAATCTCTTTCTCTGGCTAAACTCACTCAAGAGGAACTGACCCGACAGTACATTTCCACATCTGGGCTGGTGATGTCTCCACTTAACTGTAAACACACCATCAAAGATGTGTACCGAATTAAAGGCTTTGCGTGTGGTACAAACAAAGCTATCCAACAAATGCTTGCCAACAAGCCACAGGTTAAAGTGCTTTATCCAGCTTGCGGCCCCTTTGCACCGTTGCTGCTGCCTTTACTTGCTCACTACAAACAAAGTGATCGGATTAGCGCAGAGCAGCTTCAGGTGACACTAGTAGATATTCACCCCGGAGCGATTAAAGCACTCAATCAATTGATCGCGGATCTCGATATCGCAGACTACATTGAAGCCTTAGTGGAAGAAGATGCTACCCAATTTTCGCCAACTCAAACGTTTGATCTCCTGATACTTGAAGCGATGCAGCATGGCTTTAGTCGGGAAGGGTTCCTCAGCATCGCGAAACATTTGGTTCAATATTTACATATTCAAGGCGAAATGATCCCCAAGCAGGTATCTGTGCGCGCCATGATGGTCATCGGGGAGACGGAATTTAATCAACAATGGAAAAAAGCAGAGTATGCACATTCCAACCATTGCCAGCCGGAAGCGATAGATGATCGAATTGATCTGGGAGAAATTCTTAACGTCAATAAAGCCATGTTGCTCAAAAACGAGATTTTTGAGCTAGATGGTGGAATAAAAATGCTGCAAGGCAACACCATTGAGCTGCCGAAAGATGTGCCAGATATGGCAAAACGTATCCTCGCCATTTACAGCCATATCGATACTTACGGAGATGCGATGGTCGGACAATACGACTCTGGTATTACCCATCCTAAACCCGACATGACTTTTTATGTGGATGCCAAGCCCAAAGCTGTTGAACACCATTACTTTGAAGCGAAGGGAGGGGATAAGGTCAGTTTCTATTATCAGTTAACCGGATTGCCAGGTTTTGTCGCCACCCATGGATGATTTCGATATGCAGCAAAAATACGTCGTTTTTACAGGAAGTTGTTACGCCTTGCCCATTATTCAGTTGTTGGCACAACAGCATAAATTGGCGGGCGTGGTAGTACCGGAAGGAGAACTAAATCCTGACTTACAGCAGCTACAGAGCTATCTGAGCGCTCAATCGATTCATATTGCTCAGTATACCGCCAATGACAGCAGTGCTTTGATAGCGCAACTCGATGCTTGGCGAGTCACGGATGGCGTCATCTATTTGTTCAGGCACATAGTTCATTCCTCGCTGTGTCAGTTTTTCAACGGAAACTTGTACAACATTCATCCGGGAAAGCTGCCCGAGTATCGAGGCCCGATGCCTCTCTATTGGCAATTAAGAGACGGTTTAGACACCTTTAGCCTCACCCTGCATCGTCTTGAGGCATCGGCTGATTCTGGCGCTATAGGAATGGAGTTAGAGGTACCATTTCACCCGTTTGAGACCTTAACCAGTGCTCAGCAAAAAGCGTCACAAATGACGGCTAAGCTGATGTATGACTTCCTCATCGCGCAACAAAAGCAAGGGCTGGTTTGGCATAAGCAAGTATCAAACCCCAACGAAGTGGCACGAGCAGTAAACCAACATGATCTGCACATTCGTTGGAACGTGCAAACGAGTCGCGAAATCGTCAACTTAGTGCGAGCAGGCAATCATGACTTCGGTGGTGCGATGTTGAGCTTGCCAAATGGTGTCGCCAATGTTTTGCAAGCAAGCGCAATGGAGACTTCTTTAGTCGGTGTTGAGGCGGGGAGCATTCTCGAGATCAGCCCACAGCATGGGTTACAAGTGAAAACGTTAGATAGCGCCATATCAATAGATGTTATTGCTACACAGCAAGGCGTGTTTTCGGGTTATCGCTACGCGCAAATGGCTGGGCTGGACGCTGGGATGTCATTGCTTCAGCACGCTTCAGCCTGCGAGTAAAGAAATATCTCAATACGGCTCTTTGCTGCATTAATGAAGCCCGTAACGGTATTTGTTATGCGAGATTGGAAAGTTTTAACCAACCACACCAATTACGTTATGGGTTGGTTTTAACTTAAGTGTATACGTTAAAAGGAAGAACAGTATGGCTACAGAACCGTATCTTGGGACACTAACCGCATTTGGCGGCAATTTTGCAATTAGAAATTGGGCAATGTGCTCGGGGCAAATGCAGGCAATTGAAGATAATCCAGCACTCTTCTCTCTAGTTAGCACTCTATACGGAGGTGACGCCCGAACTACCTTTGGTTTACCTGATTTGCGTGGCCGCAGTCCAGTTGGTGTAGGCACACGACCTGGGGGGATGGATTATCATCAGGGAGAAAGATTGGGTACTGAACTGGTAACTATTGATATAACCCAAATGCCAGCACACTTACATACGGCAATTTTTACCCCTCTTGGCACTGCTGCACCTGTAACAGGCAGGATGCAGGTTGCTACCAATGCTGCAAATACGCAGGTACCCGATAGTAATTCGTATATAGCGCAAAACTCTACCCCTGGGTTCTATAAACCGACGTTTCAGCAACCAGATTTGACTGAGATCGAAGGCTTAAGTGTGTCTGGTGGTGGCTCGGAAGGAGGTACTGTAACTGTGACTGAAACAGGCGGTTCAGAGCCACTTAATATTTTGAGCCCGGTATTGCCGATTAATTGGTTAATTGCCACTGCGGGAGTATACCCACCGCGCAGCTAATCAACCAAGAAAGAATTGGCTGAAACTTTCGCTAATCCTTTCCTATAAAAAATTAAATATTTAAGTTGATTATGATAACCCGGCTATGTTGATAAGGCCGTCATCTTCAGGAGAGGAAAATGAGATTACGTCGTCAGGTAGCGATCGCAATTACAACAGCATGGGTGTCCTCAGCGTTTTTTTCCGGTGAAGTCTGGGCCGCACAGCAAACGATTAACTACTCTAATGGTTCAGGTTCCAATTTTAGTGAGGTGGAGACAGGCGTCACTGGGGGTATGCCCTCGGTCACTCTTACCAGTGCAGGTGCTGTGTCTATGGTATTAGATGCCGGCAATAGCACTGATAGCACTCCGTTTACTGGCCTAAATGACCTCGGGTTTGTAGCTGGTGTTTTTTTCTCAAATACCATGATTAATGAGTTCAACAATCGTGGCTTCCGCTTTTTTGAGCGATCAAGTACTAACTTCAGTTTCGACGAAATTACCTTTATGCAGGGGTCGGCCCGAGACTCAGATAAAACGTATCAACTTGTGTTAACTGGCTTCTCTAATGATACTCAAACAGTGACCGAAACTGTCACCTTGCCAAAAGGTGGTGAAGCAAACTCAGGGTTACAGGATTTGTTTACCCTGACCCGTGGTACAGACTTTACTGATTCTGCATGGCAGGACGTTGATACAGTGACTATGGCGTTTACCCGAAGTCCGGGTGCTGACTCTCGTTATCTTATCAAAAGTATCAAGATTGATGACGCTGCGGTTTCAGACTCAACCGCGCCTACTTTTGTCAGTGCGAGCTCAACCCCCACTGATGATGCAACCAATGTTTCTGTTAGCAAAAACATCGAGATTGCCTTTGATGAGAATATTGAGCTGAAGAGCGGCAATATTACCATTCGTAATGTTACAGACAGTCGCGATTTTGAAGTATTTAATGTTGCCACCGAAAGCGATGGCACAACAACTTCACCAGGCGCTGGCCGCATCAGTGTTACCAACGATAAAGTTTACTTAAACCCAACCAGTGATCTGATAGGAAACCGGACTTACGCCATTCATATTGAATCTAGTGCCGTGGCTGACACCGCAAATAATAGCTTTGCTGGGATCAGCGATGATGCCACATTTAACTTTACTACGGTCGATACCACGCCAAATGCGCCATCTACACCCGATTTAGATGCTAGTTCGGATAGCGGATCATTAAATACTGATAATATTACCAGTGACACTACTCCAACGTTTAGTGGGATTTCCGAGAGTGGATCGATCGTTACTTTATACAGTGATCAAGTCGGTGGAGGTGCAACGGTTATTGGCACAGGCACTGCTACTGGAGGAAACTGGCAGATAACAACCAATGAGTTGGCGTCTGGTATTACACATGCAATAAGTGCTAAAGCGTCTGATAGCGATGATAATGTTAGCTCGGCATCCAACGCGTTAAGTGTCACCATTGATACAGTAGCACCATCCGTAGTGAGCATTACCACGCCGATTGAGGCTGACAGTATCGTCAACGCTGCAGAAGACAACGATGTGCTTATCGCTGGCTCCGGCGCGGAAGCAGGCAACAGTGTGACCGTGACTATCACAGACAATAACAGCTCTGTCAGTCGTACGGTGACGGCCGACAACTCAGGCAACTGGACGCTGAGCGGCAGCGAGCTGGATATCAGTGGCCTGAACAATGGTACCCTGACTGTGTCTGCAACCCAAGCTGATATAGCAGGTAATATCTCCACCGCAGCCACACAGAGCATTACCCTGGACAATGCTGCCCCATCAGCAGTGACCATCACCACGCCGATTGAAACCGACGGTATCGTCAATGCGACAGAAGATAACGATGTGTTGATCGCTGGCTCCGGCGCGGAAGCAGGCAACAGCGTGACCGTGACCATCACGGACAATAACAGCTTTGTCAGTCGTACGGTGACGGCCGACAACTCAGGCAACTGGACGTTGAGCGGCAGCGAGCTTGATGTCAGTGGCCTGAACAATGGCACACTGACGGTGTCTGCAACCCAAGCAGATATAGCAGGTAATACTTCCACCGCCGCCACCCAGAGCATTACCCTGGATAACGCCGCACCATCAGCTGTGACCATCACCACGCCGATTGAAACTGATGGCATCGTCAATGCGGCAGAAGACAACGACGTGCTGATTGCTGGCTCCGGCGCGGAAGCAGGCAATAGCGTGACCGTGACCATCACGGACTACAGCAATTATGCCAGTCGTACGGTGACGGCCGACAACTCAGGCAACTGGACGTTGAGCGGCAGTGAGCTTGATGTAAGTGCGTTTAACAACGGCACCCTGACGGTCGCGGCTAGCCAGAGCGATGCTGCGGGCAACACCTCCAGTGCAGCTAGCAAAACATTTATGTTAGATAACGTGCAGCCAACTGTTTCTTTGAGCAGTTCAGACCTCGATTTGATCTCTGGCGAAACGGCGAGTATCACGTTCACCTTAAGTGAGTCATCAAGTGACTTTGCTGAGTCAGATGTCACCGTCACTGGCGGCAGTTTGTCCAACTTTGCGGGCAGCGGTAGCAGTTACACGGCGACCTTTACACCAACGGAAGAGAGTGTGGCGAGCGGCACCATTGATGTTGCCACCGGCACATTTACCGATGCCTCTGGTAACAGCAATAGTGCAGCAACACCACTTTCCATCAGCATCGATACTGTGCTTCCAACCGTCAGTATCACTAGCTCCAGCGCTGCGCTGAAAGCGGGTGAAACGGCAACACTCACGTTTACCTTGAGTGAAGCCGCAACTGATTTTTCCGAAGCCGATGTGACCGTTGCTGGCGGAACTCTTTCTAACTTTGCGGGCAGTGGCGCCAGTTACACGGCTACCTTTACACCTGCAGAAGAAAGCACTGAGGATGCAACTATTGATGTTGCAGCAGAGCAATTTAGCGATGCAGCTGGCAACCTCAATACTGCAGCGACTCAGTTATTGATTTCAGTGGATACGGGGATCCCGACTGGACATAGCATCAGCATTGATCAGGAGAGCATTAACAAAACCAACGAACAAGCGATGAGCTTTACCTTCGCAGCAGCTGAAGTGAACGCGATGTTCACTTATCGCGTTACCGACGGTACCACGACCATTGACGGCGCTAGTCAAACAATCTCCTCGGAGACCATGCAAGTAACGGGCATTGACGTCACTGGTTTGCAAGAGGGGACGCTGACAGTAAGCGTGGTGTTAACCGATGCCGCAGGCAATGCATCTGATGCAGTGACGGATACGGTGACTAAACGCTACGATGTCGCGCCAACGGCAGTTGATGATAGCTTCTCGACTGAGGAAGATACGGCGAAACAATTTGATCTGTTAGCGAACGATTCCGATATTAATGATGACATGGTCGCTTCTTCTGCAACGGTTAAAACGCAACCAATTAAAGGTCAGGTGTCAATCAGCAACGGCGTTGTTACCTATACGCCAAATAGTAATGAGACAGGCACGGATAGCTTTACCTATACCGTGAAAGATGCCCTGTTACAGGAGTCACAAGACGCGACAGTAACCGTCACTATCATGGCTATAAATGATGCGCCAGTCGCGAAAGCGCTGACCATTAACACTGACGAAGATACCGCAAGCGCAGCAGTCACCGCGCGTAGTCAAGCGAAGGATGTTGAAGATGGCATCCCAACGGGTGATTTAGCGTTAGTTAGTTTGCCTCAAAAAGGACAAGTCGCCATTGATCAAACTGTAGGCACTTTTGTATATACGCCGAATGCGAATGAAAATGGTAGCGACAGTTTTACTTACACGATCGCAGACAGTGAAGGCGGCGTTTCTCTTGCGGCCACGGTCAGCGTCAATATCGGTTCCGTCAATGACTCACCAGTGGCGGAGGAAGACAATTTTACCTTTGATGAAGATGTCACATCGATACTCGATGTTTTAAGTAACGACAGTGATATCGAAGATGGGTCATTCACCCCGAGTAGTATTACCCTGCAAGATCTTGGTCAAGGAGAGGGGGGATACAGTTTTGCCACGGTCAGTGTCAATGCCGATGGGACCTTAAAGATTGTGCCAACAGCGAACGTTAATGGTCAACATAGTTTTACCTACACGTTAACCGATAGTGGTCAGGCAGTCTCCGTGCCAGCAACCGTCACACTCAATATTACTCCAGTGAATGATGCCCCCGTTGCTGTTGATAACAGTGCACAACTACTGGAGGGAGGCTCCTTTGAAGTCAACGTATTAGGCAATGATAGTGATGCCGATGCTGGAGACAGTTTTGAACTCACTAGTGTCACAGTCGTCGATACGCCAGCATATGGCAGTGTGAACGTGACGGCGTCAGGAGCGATTGTTTACAACCCCAATGAGAACTACTTCGGTGAAGACAGCTTCACCTATACGGTGGCAGACTTAGCAGGTGCTGTATCTAACGTCGCAACAGTGACCATGACGGTAACACCGGTCAACGACGCACCAATGGCGCAAGCACAGTCACAAACGCTTGATGAAGACAATAGTTTGGTGATCACGTTGGTTGGTTCAGATATTGATAACGATGATGACACTCTGCAGTATCTTATCACTGAGCAAGTCAGTCATGGCGTGCTAGAACAGTTGACCAATAATGGTTGGCGCTATACACCAGAAGCGAACTTCAATGGCTCCGACTTCTTCTTGTTCAAGGTCAACGACGGTGATCTCGACTCGACAGAGGTTCGTGTCGATTTGACGGTGAATGCAGTCAACGATACACCAACCGCGACCGATGTTAGTGCTACGGGAGAGGAAGAGATACCGCTGACCATTACTTTAAATGGTAACGATGCAGAAGGCTCATCTTTGAGCTATCAAATTGTAACATCGCCAGTCAACGGTAATGTTACCGTCACAGGCAATCACGCGGTTTATACGGGTAACAGTAACTTCTTTGGTCAGGACAGTTTCACTTACAGCGTAAGTGACGGAGAACTTACCTCTGGAGTGGCGTTAGTGACCATCACGGTGAATAACGTTAATGACTCGCCAGTGATTACGGGTACCCCATCGACGCAAGTGGATGAAGATAGTGTGTATCAGTTTGTGCCCGCGGCATTGGACGATGACCCAGCGGATACTCTGACCTACTTGATAGCTAACAAGCCTCCTTGGGCTACATTTGACAAGACAACAGGAGCACTTTCTGGCACGCCAAGTAACAGTGATGTGGGTACTTATCCAGATATCGTGATTAGCGTATCCGATGGTACTATTTCTTCCTCATTGTCAGCGTTTTCGATTACTGTGAATAACGTGAATGATGCACCTGTTATCTCTGGCTCACCAGCAACACAAGTGAATGAAGACAGCGCCTATCTGTTCACGCCACAAGTGTCAGATGTTGACAGCCAAGCCTTTACTTTCAGTATCGTGAACAAGCCATCTTGGGCTAGCTTTGATGCATCAACAGGCACGCTCAGTGGTACACCAGATAATGGTGATGTTGGCAAATATCAAGGCATTGTTATCTCGGTTTCTGATGGTCTCACGACCACAATGCTCAATAGATTCAGTATTGTGGTTAACAATGTCAATGACGCGCCAGTGATCAGTGGCACTCCTGCTCTTACTGTCAACGAAGGCAGTACGTATCGCTTTGCGCTGCAGGCATCGGATGTTGATAGTAGTAGCTTGAGCTTTTCAATCCGCAATAAACCATCATGGGCAACCTTTGATAGAGCAACTGGGTTGCTAAGTGGTACGCCGGAAAATGAGCATGTTGGCAGCACCAATAATATTGTTATTAGTGTCTCTGACGGTGAGCTAAGCGCTTCTCTAGCAGCGTTTGGCATCACGGTAATCAACGTCAATGATGAACCAATGGCAGTTAATGATACCTATGTCTTTACCGAGAGTAACGATGGTAGCTACTTATTGGATGTACTCAGCAACGACAGCGATATTGATCTAGACACATTACAACTGGAATGGGTTAAACCTACATCTGGAACGGCAACAATTGTGGGCAGTCAAATCCAATTGGTAACGACCTCAATTGGTACAGTGACAGTGCAATACAGTGTGAAAGATGGTAATGGAGGAAAGGCCACCGCGAAAGCAATCGTGACAATTAAAAGTGCGAGATTGGACGCACCAACAATAACCGCACCTTCAGATATCGAAGTGAACGCAAGTTCGCTCTTTACTAAAGTTGCATTAGGCTCTGCCGTGGCCCGAGATAGCACAGGCAAGCTATTACCTGTTTCATTGGTGGACAGCACAACCTTCTTCCGACCTGGAACTAATACGGTCTATTGGCGCACTCAAGACTCTGATGGAAACGTTGCTGAGGCTAGTCAAACGGTAACAGTGTATCCACTGATAAGTATCTCCAAAGATGCGCAAACCACGGAAGGCACCAACCATAGCGTAACGATACACCTTAACGGCCCATCGCCGAGTTACCCAGTAGTCGTACCTTACACGGTTTCAGGAAGCACAGACAGTGATGACCACACACTCACCTCTGGCGAAGTGGTGATACCTAGTGGTACCGAAGGCAAACTTTCGTTCGAACTACTTAATGATGGACAAAGTGAAGGCGTTGAAACCTTAGTGATTGATTTGGACAGCACCCTTAATCTAGGTAGTAAGCGTCGTTACACCTTAACAATCTTTGAAGAGAATGTGGCTCCGAAGGTCTCGGTAAGTGTATCTCAGGCGGGGGAGCAGCGGAGCCAAATTGAAAATGGTGTTGAACCGGTCACAATCACAAGCAGTGTTAATGATGCAAATATGTCCGATATACACAGTTTCAGATGGAGTAGTGATAGCGATGTACTTAACCAAGCGATTGCGGGGCAGATGTACAGCGAAACATTGACTTTCTCTCCGCAATTACTGAGTTCAGCGATTTACAATTTGCAATTGACAGTGACTGACAATGGCACTCCACCATTATCAGTGACACGGAATGTCTATTTAGAAGTGGTACAAACATTGGCGGAGCTCGGAAGTGAAGATAGTGATGGCGACTTAATCCCGGATGATCAAGAAGGTCATAATGATAGTGATGGTGATGGCATTCCTGACTATCTTGACGCAATTTCTGACTGTAACGTAATTCAACAGGTTGTGTCAGAAAAAGATCGCTTCCTCATTGAGGGGCAGCCAGGTGTCTGTTTACGCAAAGGAATAACCATTCTGACTAACACAACAGGAGGAGCTTTATTGCTAGATGAGGAGCTTCCTAAAGATATCAACATGAAGAGCATCGGGGGAATCTTTGATTTTGTAGTAACTAATTTGCCGCTGCCCGGCCAAAGCTATCAATTAGTTTTGCCTCAGCGTTTACCTGTTCCAGCAAATGCAGTGTACCGAAAGTATAACGCTGAACAGGGGTGGATAGACTTTATTGAGGATGCTCAAAATACAGTTTCTTCTAGTGCTGGCGAGGCTGGTTATTGTCCGCCACCAGGGCACAGTTCATGGTCACAGGGTCTGACTGAAGGTGACTGGTGTGTACAACTTACCATTGAAGACGGTGGTCCGAACGATGATGACGGATTGGCTAATGGCAGTGTCGTTGACCCTGGCGTCGTTGCCGCTCGTGTAAACAATAATGCACTACCTAAAGCGATTGACGACAATGCGTTTGTTAGTCTCAATGGTACGGTGACGCTCGATGTATTGAGCAATGATACCGATGCTGATGGTGATGGGCTGAAGGTAAGTCGCGCTTCTGTAGATATTGGTAGTGTTAGTGTGGTTGATAACAAACTAAGTTATGTCACTCAACCACAGTACTACGGGGAAGCTTTGATCACTTATAGCGTAACGGATGGTAATGGTGGAACAGGATCGGCGAAGGTGACGGTAAATGTGGTAAACAGTCAGAATCCGAATGCGGTGGACGATAATATTACCACCGATGATCGTACCCCTGTCACGGTTTATGTCCTTGCTAACGATACCGATCCGGATAACGACACATTGAAGTTGGTTTCAGTCCAAGCGCAGTATGGGCAGGTGGTCATGAATGCAGATCAGAGCGTGAGCTATACCCCTACCTCAGGGTTTGAAGGCAATGATGTGTTGACATATATCATTCAAGATAACCAAGGCCTGCAAGACACAGGGAAAGTTATAGTGACAGTTAAGTTGGTAAGAGATGTAAAGGTTGAAAATACTTCAGCAGGATCATTGGGTGGCATGGTGTTGATGCTTTTGATTTTGTTAGGAGCCATGAAACGTTATGGAAGAAACAGTGCTCTAGCACTAATTGCTGTGTTTAGTTTTAGTAGTCAAGCTGGTTGGTATGTTGATGTTCAAATGGGGTCAAGCCATGCAGATGAGCGTGATGCTGTTAAAGGTGATAACGTAATCTCTACTGACAACACCGGGCTCTACCGTTCTATCGGGCTTGGATATGCTTTTTCTGAGCAATGGTCAGGAACTATCCGTTATATTGATATGGGTGAAGGCAGTGCAACATTGCGTAGTGCGACTACTTCACCAGAAGACTATCACGTTAGTGTCGCATCTATAGCACCACTCCTTGTTAAGGGCATAGGCTTCGACATCGGTTATAAGTTCTGGCAATACAATTCATGGTCCGCAAAACTGAGTTTAGGGGGCTTGTTTTGGGATACCGATATTGAAAGTACGTATCAAGGCAGCAAGATAACGACGGAAGTGGATGGTTTTGATGGATATATTGGTGCAGAAGTTGGCTACAACCTCTCAGATAATTGGGAGATCGGTGTCCAAGGCGCTCGTTATTTTTTACATGAAAATGATGTTGATATAATTGCGCTACAACTTCGTTATTTTTTTGGGCCGTTATCAGTGTATTAATTTATGGTTTGGTATTTTTCGATAATTTGTATCCCAAGTGATCATGAAGCGGTATGGTAAATTACTGGAGATTAATGCGTGATACGTCGCTTTACTTTGAACCTAGTACGTTTACAGTCGAAGAAATATAGTGTTGGGGCTGAAGCAAAACAAGCGGGTTAGAGCGACACAATTCGTAGTGAACCCTTATTGAGTTGAAAAGCGTTCCAAGCTCGCAGTTGCTCTGACTCTGCTGGTGATAACACGACGATAAATTGATACCTATCAAGACGATAGTTTGATATTGCCTCTTCATAAGTTTATTGCTTTTTAGGTTTATGACATTTTTGAAGAGGCAATTTTATATCTGCTTTAGGATGAGATACTTGCTACTATCTCGGTTTAATCCAATACTGATTGAATAATATCAAATGCTTCTTCTATTTTTGGGGTAGGGATAATGCCAAACCCAAATAAGATGGCATTAGAATGATTGTTGATAGAAAAATGCGATGATGGATAAACCGCTACATTGGATGAAGCAAGCTTATTCACCATTTGTGTCGCGCACCCCGATACTTCAGTTGCTATATGCAATCCACCTTGGCTTGGAATACGTTGTAAGCAATCTATGTTGTCAATTAATTGAGTGAGTTTATGATACCTTTCGCTATAGATTTTATTCATATTGAGTAAATGGTGAGAGAAATGACCGTCACGCATGAATTCGTCAAGTAGGATTTGAGACACTACAGATGTACTTCTTCCCAAGTGCCATAACATATTTGAAATTGGCTCTATTAAAGACTTTGGTGGAATCATATATCCAATGCGTATGCCGGGAAATAGTATTTTAGAGAAACTGCCTATCATAATGACGCAGTCATTTTTGTCTTGTGACTTGAGAGCTTGCTTACTGGTGTTGAGATAGTGATATTCCGCATCATAATCATCTTCGATAATGATTGCGTTATTAACTTCTGCCCATCTCAACAGTTCTAACTTTCTTTCAACGGAGTAGCTAAAGCCTAAAGGGAATTGATGACTAGGCGTTGTATACATAATTTTGGTATTAGAAGGGATTGATTCAACGACAACGCCTTGGTCGTCCATCGGCACGGTGCCTATTTGCGCGCCAAGCAATCGAGCTTGATTTCGAAAAACAGGATATCCTGGATCTTCCGTCGACACGAGGTCCCCCGGAGAGAGTAATGTAAAGAGAGTCGTCATTATTGCCTGCTGGCACCCTTGCGTAATGATGATGTCTTCAGGATCACAGATTACGCCTCTCGAATGTCTTACATACTCGCAGATAGACTCTCGTAAACAAGCTAACCCTTGCAAATCTCCACCATGTGCAAACTCTGGAGTTAATGCATTGAGCCTACTCAGTCTTGAGTGTCGCCAAATATGCTTTGCTATTCTCTGATGATCAGGAACGCCTAAAGTGAAGTCATAGTCTAGATTCTTTGGTGCGATGATCTCTGGCTTCTTCGCTGCGTTAGTGCCAAACACCCCTAGTTGGTAGTGTTTTATTGGTCTCTTATCTTGATTCACCGTTTGTTCTAGAGCATTACTTACGTACGTGCCAGACCCTGCCTTTTTTACTATCCACCCCTCGAACTGAAGTCGCTCATACACCGAAATGACAGTGTTTCTTGCTATGCCTAACTTTTTTGACAACATGCGAGTCGACGGTAATCTCTCATTTGATCGTAATCTGCCTTCTAATATCCCTTGGTATATCTCGGAATAAAGCTGTTGGCTGGTGACTTTTCCAGTTTCGAAGTGTAGTGAAAATGGCATCGTTTTCTCTGTAGACGTTGAAAAGTGGTTCTAAAGCGTTGTGAGGATGTGGATCTGTATACATTAGGTATATCTACCTAGTATACCGTTATCGTGATATGGAGAAAGCGCATTTGAGTACACTATTTCCTCATTTTGCAAACGGATGTTACTTACATTCGTATCTAATCGGCCTACCTATCAACGGTGATCAGGTTTAAACCTGTTTATATCGCACTAAAAATTTGAAGACACAGTGTTATTCATCGGGGGTTAACGATTGGAGTTCTTCAAGTCAGGATTACTTTTATATAAAAAGCTAAAAGCCTTGGAATAAACTAGAAATTAATTATAAGTGAAAATTAAAAATTGAGGGTTCAATGAAATTAAACAATGCCTTGGTGGCCATTTTATCGCTCACTTCTTTCGTCACGTTTGCGAAAACGGAGTCAACGGTTAGCAGTCAATTAAAGAGCGTAGTTGATGAATGTGCTAAAGGATTAATGAACGAATACGACATTCCGGGGTTGGCTGTTGCAGTAACGATTGATGGTAAGCGTTATTTTTACAATTACGGTTTCGCTGACGAAAGTAAGGGGAGTTTAGTCACTAACGACACAATTTTTGAACTCGGCTCTATCAGTAAAACTTTTGCCGCTACTTTGACTGGGTACGCCCAAGAAAAAGGTAAGTTGAACATGGATGACAAGGTCAAAGATTATATTCCAGAATTAGAAAATAGTGTCCTGGGTAATACCAAGCTAGTTCATGTCGCAACCTACACTGCAGGTGGTCTACCATTGCAATTCCCTAGCGAAGTAACGAACGACGCTGAAATGATGCAGTACTACAAAACGTGGAAACCGGAGTACGAAGCCGGTACTAAGAGGAAGTACTCAAACCCTAGTATTGGTCTATTTGGCTACATCGGTGCCTTGAGTATGAAGTCAGACTATACGGAAATGATGGAGACCCTCATCCTGCCTAAGCTCGGTATGACTAATACGTTTGTCGATGTACCAAAGGATAAGCTTAACAACTATGCTTTTGGTTATAGTTCTGAGGGAAAACCCGTTAGAGTTAATCCAGGTATTCTTGATGCACAAGCCTATGGTATTAAATCAACAAGCTTAGATATGCTTCAATATATCGAAGCAAATATGGGTCAAGCGCAACTTAATACTGATATAGAAAATGCGCTAGAGCGAACTCATACTAAGTATTTTGATACCGACACGTTTACACAAGCCGTAGGATGGGAAGGTTATGATTACCCCGTTTCACTTTCGCAATTATTGAAGGGTAACTCCAGCGATGTAATTCTCAACGCTAAACCGGTTCAAGCAAGTGTATCCGGTACTCTCGGTCGTGACGTTTGGTATAACAAAACGGGTTCAACAGGTGGCTTTGGGGCATATGTTGCATATGTACCCTCTGAAAAAATAGGCATAGTGATTCTAGCGAATAAAAACTACCCTAATGCAGAAAGAGTAGAGGCTGCTTACAATATTATTAGCTCGGTGGTGAAGTAAATTTTAGTGGTAATAGGAACTACGTAATTATTAGAGCTTATTTAGATACATACTATCTGCAGTGTTTTATTCGATAGTATTTATAGGAGTATTCATGAAAACTAAGCATTGGTCTAAGGTGACTTTGCTACATGAAGTTGTTACGAACCCAAATATAACGATTAAAGGTAAACATAGTTATTACAGTGATTGTTGGGACGCCGGTTTTGAGGAGTCCGTTGTAAGATATCTACAAGGCGATGAGTTCAGCCGAGATTGGGAACCAAAATGGAAGATTGATAACTTACATATAGGTGACTTTGTCTGTATTGCAGCGGAAGTTGTGATTGTTATGGGGGGAAACAGTACACATAGAGCTGATTGGTTCTCCTTGTACCCATTTATGGACTTTATTGAAGAAGCGTATGTCGGGAAAGGAGATACTCACATTGGCGATGGCGCCTGGCTCGGTATGCGATCCATGATAATGCCGGGTGTGACTATCGGAGAAGGAGCAATCGTTGCGGCAAACAGCGTGGTGACGAAAGATGTTGAGCCTTACAGCATGGTTGCAGGCTCACCAGCTAAGCATGTCAAATATCGCTTTTCTCGAGAGACGATAGACGAACTGCTCGCCCTTAGGATATATGATTGGCCTGATAAGAAAATCGATAGCCTGAAGAGATTGTTATGTTCAGACGATTTAGAAGGGCTGAAAAAGGCAAGCGCTGAATACGATAGAAACCATTCAGTAGAGTGACGATGTCACTATTTTAAAAAACAGAAGAGGCTCATTATAGAGCCTCTTTTTAGTGTGATGGATATCTGCAACCACCACACTTCCTTATCAACTCATCATTCAGCAAGTCGCCAACTAGAATCGGAAACCTTTTAGTTTCATCCTTGTAGGGAAGATTGCCTCAATAGCTGGCTCTTTCAATTGTTAGCAGAGACGCTCATAACTGTTTTGTTTGAGCAATTCGGTTAAGTCGCCTTGACCATATTTTAGAGTTGCTTGATGTTTTTGATGTCGAATGACCTGATCAAAAGTAGGTCGAGTCACTGAACGAAAAACGCCCACGGGTACGGGAAAGTCTGGATAGCTCAAGTTAGCAAGCGCATAAGCATAGTATGACTCCTCGCATTGACTGGAGTGGAGCAAAAGGTTCGGGGCCTCTGATTCGACAATCTCGAAACCAAACCCTCTATTGATCAACGCTTTTGAGTGTGTTTTACCAAACAATAACGGTTCATTATCTGAGAGATAAAGTAGATGTTCGCTTCTATTGGCCGGGCCGTTGTAAGGTTCGTGCACTTTATCATTAAAAATGACGCAGTTTTGTAGGATTTCAACCACAGCCGTGCCCGAATGCGCGGCGGCAGCCTCTAACACCATCGTCATGTGTGTAGGATCATTGTCTGATGTTCGTGCTATGAACGTAGCACCTGCGGATGCTGCTAATGCCAGAGGTTTAAGCGCTTGATCGGGAGAGCCTTCAGGGCTCGACTTAGAAATGAAGCCCTGTTCGCTTGTCGGGGAAAATTGGCCTTTGGTCAGTCCATAGACAGCATTATTAAAAAGCAAAATTTTAATGTCTTGGTTGCGTCGAATCGCGTGAATAAAGTGATTACCGCCAATACTCAGTGCGTCACCATCGCCAGTTACAACCCAAACATCTAACTCTGGATTGCTAGCTTTTACACCAGTAGCGATGGCAGGGGCACGGCCGTGAATCGTATGAAATCCATAAGTATCGAGATAATAAGGAAAACGAGATGAGCAGCCAATCCCTGAGATGAATACGGTGTTCTCTTTAGTTCGACCTAATCGTGCTAGAACGGATTGCATCGTTTTTAATACGTTAAAATCACCACAGCCTCGACACCATTTGACTTCAACATCAGAAGCGAAATCTTTGCGGTTGAGTACCTTAGTCGTCATTTTTAATATCCTTCAGGTGGTGGTTAATAGACTCAATGACCTCGTGAACTTTGAATGGTAACCCCTTAACTTGGGTTACGGAGCGTGCAGAAATGGCATATTGTGAGCGAATCACTTTAACGAGTTGCTGGTTATTCAACTCAAAAACAAGCACATGTTTGAATTGGCTAATGATCTCTTCCAAATTGATTGGAAACGGGTTTAGATACTTAATATGGGCGTGGGCAACCGATGCGCCTTGCTTTCTCAGATGCTCAATTGCGGTCGACACAGAACCTTGCGTGCCTCCCCAACTTAGTACTAGCAGTGAGTCTTGAGTACTGCCTGTTAGCGTTTGTTTAGGGATGAAATGGCAGATGTTATTTATTTTTTTTGCTCTTTCATCAGTCATGCGCTGGTGGTTTTCAGGATCATGAGAAGGGTTGCCTGTAATCGCTTGCTTTTCCAATCCTCCAATGCGGTGTATTTTCTCTTTTGTACCAGGCGTGACCCACTCTCTGCTGTAATACACTTCATCACGGGCATAGGGATAAAACGGGCTTATGTTTGCTTTTGTTGCCTCGGCAGTGAGCTTAATCTCATCAGGGTTGGGCACGAGCCAAGATTCGGAGCCGTTTGCTAAGTAACCGTCACTCAATAAGATCACTGGCGTCATAAATGTAGTGGCAATTCGACAGGCCTCGATTGCCATATCAAAGCAGTCTGCAGGAGAGGCAGGAGCCAACACTGGGAGTGGTGAATCCCCATTTCTACCATACAAAGACAAAAGCAAGTCTGATTGCTCTGTTTTAGTCGGTAGACCCGTGGAGGGGCCTCCACGTTGTACGTTGATAACAACCATTGGCAACTCCGCCATTACGGCAAGGTTAATGGTCTCTGCTTTCAAACATAATCCAGGGCCAGACGTTGATGTGACTCCTAAACCGCCAGCATAAGATGCACCTAAAGCTGAACAAGCAGCTGCAATCTCATCTTCTGCTTGGAATGTCGTGACCCCAAAGTGTTGATAGGTTGATAGTGTGTGTAGAATATCTGAGGCGGGTGTTATGGGGTAAGAGCCCAAAAATAGCTGGCGTTGGAGTTTTTCTGCTGCGCATATTAACCCAAGCGATAATGCTTCGTTCCCTGAAACAGTACGATACAAGCCAGCTTTATCTGCTACGGGAGCAACCTGAAAACAGTCGCTGAATATTTCGGTTGTTTCAGCATAATTAAATCCCGACTTTATGGCTAAAGTATTTGCCTCTCTCGCTTGCGGATTGTCAGCGAATTTATTATTTAGCCATTCAATGGTCGGTTCTAGCGGACGACTGTAAATCCATAAAACAATACCAAGCATAAAAAAGTTTTTGCTTCGTTTCACTACTTTAGGCGCTATGTTTAACTCAGAAAGAGATTGAACGGTTAAACGCGTAAAACTGTCACTAATCACTCGATAATCTGCGAGGCTACCATCGCTCAATGGGTTCGATTCATAGCCAGCAAGCTCAAGGTTTTTTTTATTAAAACCATCGAGATCAATAAGCACCAAACCGCCTTCAACGAGTTGTGAGATTTTGGTTTTTAATGCAGCGGCATTCAGAGCGATTAAGACTGAAAAATCGTCGCCAGGAGTATAAATCTCTGTTGAGGCAAATTGCATCTGAAAAGCCGATACTCCAGATGTGGTTCCTGCCGGAGCCCGTATCTCAGCTGGATAATCAGGTAACGTCATGACATCGTTTCCTTGTTTCGACGAGTTGTCTGAAAAGCGTTCTCCAAGTAATTGGATACCATCTCCAGAATCGCCAGCAAAACAGATCACTTCGCGTTTAAGTTGAATTATTGTCATTAAAACCTCTTACCGTGTTAGAGCAAGTTCAGTATGTTTCATTGCACTTAATGAGATGCAATGGAATTAAAGGTTGGAGAAAATGCCGTAAGCCCGAGCATTCTGAGTGCAGAGTTAATGGTGTTGGCTTTATTTGTTGTCTCTGAGGTCAGTAGAAATATCCATAGCTAGGTATGCTTTTCCGAAATACTAGAAAAGTTTGCATGACACAAAAATACTTTTTCTGTCATATTAGATGTGATTATTTTTCATTAATTGTGAGCGTTATGGATAAGCTGTCATTAATAAAGTTGTTTGTATCTGTTGTGGACTTAGGGAACTTTACAGCAGTCGCGAATCAATTAGGGCAGTCGCCTTCTACTGTTAGTAAAGCGATTGCTCGCCTAGAACAGGATTTGGGTGTTCGTTTAGTTCACCGTACAACACGTCAACTCCAGCTCACTGAAGCGGGGTTTAACTACCTTGAGACGGCAAGAGAAGTGATTAACTTGCTCAAAAGTAGTGAAGAGCAGCTTCATCAAAGTATTGCATCTCCGTTTGGTACACTTCGTGTCAGCCTTCCTTTATCGTTCGGGCAAAACTATATAACTCCGCTGATTCCAGAGTTTTGCGAACGTTACCCTGAAGTGAAGTTGGATCTTAGCTTTTCCGATGAATACACCAGTATATTGGAGAGTGGGGTGGACGTTGCTATTCGAAGCGGGAGACTAAATGACAGCAACCTGATTGCGAGGCGATTATGTCCTATTGATATGGGTATGTTTGCCAGTCCGGAGTACATAAAGAAGTTTGGTCGGCCTCAGAGTGTTGAAGCACTTAACCAGCACAAATGGATAATGTACCGCTATAAACAATCGGGGCGCTTGCTTACCTTGACGATGCCTTTAGATGGGCAATTAGTAGAATTTAGTCCTACACATCAAGTGACAGTAGACAATGGTTATGCGATGGCCTCTTTAGCGAGTTTAGGAGCAGGGATTGCTCTGATGCCCCAATATCTTGCTCGAGACTTAGTGCAGCAAGGTAAGCTGATGTTGGTTTCTGAACCTCAAAGAACCGATGGTCAAGGTGTCTATATATACTATCCAAGTCGTAAGTTTGTGCCCGCGAAAGTAAAAGTGTTTATCGACTATATTATTCATAAACTTGATGAACAGGGAGAGGCGATCAACAGCAGTTGGATGCTGAACCATTAAAGCTCTTACTGGAGGATGATGGCTTAAGCGTGTTACGTGCCAGTAAGTTTGCTAAATTTAGTTGTGCCCACAAAAATATTAACTCATGGGTCTGTAAACAAAGATTTGCATCATTAAGAGCCGCATATAGCAGCTCTTTTTTGTCCTGAACTTGGAAAGTGGCGACAGGACTTGAATCGCTCAGAGGGTTACGAGTACTCGCTTCAGATAAATGAAGAAAGATCGAACCGAAGTATTTTATTGCCGATTTGACTGCCTATACCGTTGCCATTCCGCTGTTAATTCTGCTTTTTCTTTTCTCGCTGCAATCAGCATTTCTATATTAACGTCAGTGTTTGGGTGCTTTTGAATGTATCGCTCGTAATCAACCGGAATACCATTAATGTGCAGTTCAAGGTGTAAATGCGGCCCTGTTGTTCTTCCTGTGTTACCCGTTTTTCCTATCACTTGTCCTCGGCTGATCTTCTCGCCAACGTGGACGTGGCGTTGAGATAAGTGTAGGTAGCGTGATACAGAGCCATTTGTGTGGCGGATATTAATGTAGTTGCCTGCAAAACGGTTGTAACGAGACTTTAAAACGATGCCATCAGCAATACTACGAATCGTTGTGCCTACTGGTGTTGCATAGTCAGTGCCTAAGTGCGGAGTCGTTATATTAGTTACTGGGTGTGTTCGTTTTAAGTCATAGCCAGAGCTTACTCTGTAGCTTTTATCAAAGGGATCTGAAAATCGGAGTTTATTTTTTATTGACACGCCATGTTCATCAAATATGTTACCTTGCCCATCATTGATAATAAATAAATCGGTTTTACTACCTAAATAGTAAAAAGAACTAATATAGGTTTCATTTCTACTATTTAACTTAGTTCTTAAGATAAAATGGTCATCTCTCTTAACTGAATCAATAATATTAAAGTTACTTTTAATAAGGGCCAATAGCAAATTAATCTCTTTTTGACTTATCCCTGATTTTAACAATGAAGCGACAAACGAGTACTCAACCACACCTATGGTGATTTTTTGTCTAAGAGTACCCACCTCAAAAGGAGCTTGAACTTCCTCATTCTTGAACTCCAAAGGCTTAACGGTAGGCAGTCTATCCATGGGAGTGAGGATGTGGTGAGAAAGAGACACGCCAATAAAAATGAGTAAGGCAATGGTGAGAAGGGTTGCGGTAGGAGTTCGCACACTCCTTTTTATTATTAAAATAGTCATTAGTTTTGGTGCTTTATCAAGGCTGACAGTTGTGCGTAGAGTATAATATTTTAAACAAAACCTAGCATTAAAGTATGGCTAATTCCTCCGTTTTAACTAAGTGAATAATTATAGGTGATGATTTTAATTTGATAATTTAGTAAAAGTGACGGTCGGTCTGGTGTTTTTGGCTTTTTAAGTGGTGTTATTGTCACGTTGAGAAAATATTTTACAATAATATAATCTCGGCAAAATATATTTTGCCAAATTACTATGTTCGCTAAAAATACGCTGAAATTAACATTAGGTCTTACGCTTACATCTCTTTTATTGAGTGCATGTGGTGGTGGTGATGGAGGAGACAACACACCTCCAGCTAGAAGCAAAGGAAGCATTTCCGGTATGGTTTTTGACGCCCCTGTAAATGGCGCAAAGATTGAGGTTTTCGAATTCAAAAATGGAAACTTAGGCCGGAAGTTGGCTAACACGACGTCTGATGCGTTCGGAAACTATCTGCTAGAGTTTGAATCGTCTTCAATGCCTCTTTTTGTTGTTGCAAAAGAGGGGAGTTATACCGACCCGTTTACGAATGAAACGGTATCAGTGAGCAATGCGAAGACACTTAAATTTGAAGGTGTTGTGAACTTTAAAGAGGGGAGTGAGCAAAAGTTAATGCTTACTCCGCTGTCGAACTTGGCAGCAGGCTTGGCAAAGTACAAAATTTCTCAAGGATCCACAGATGAGAGTGCCTTTTCAACCGCTTTGGATAGTATCAATAGCATGTATGGGTTTGACGTAAATGAGACCAAACCTATTGATATAACCAAAGGTGGGCAAAGCAGTTTTGCTAGTGCTGGGCATCAATACGGCGCTTTATTAACTGCATACTCGTCTTACTCTTACGATCTTATAAAAAAATACGGCAACAGCGATAACGTCTACACTTCAATGCATTTCGCTGACATCCAATATCGGGATGTTATTGCAGATGGTGTTCTTGATGGTCTTGAAGTGAGCCAGACTTCAGGAGCAGTGACTCCCCTCAGCTTTGGACAGAAAAAGATAAATAGCGACATTTATACACGTGATTTATCTCAGCATGTTCTGATCGTGGTAAACGATCCAAGCGTCAATATCTCTGGTACTGATGCCGCAGACTATGTCGACTTTAGTAAGAAGCTTAATGACTTAGGTACATATGGCAGTACTGATGGCGTCATTCCACCGCGAGATGGTACGGATATTGATACAGATGCGCCAATAGTTACTCGTACGGACAGTGATGTGCTCGCTGGCACCGATAAAGTTGATCTAAAGATTGTAGATGATATAGGCGTAGAAGACGTATCCGCCTTTATTCAGTATCAGGTTAATGGCTCTTGGTCTGGTGAATTTCAATGTAACGACATACAAGATTTTGGAAGCACATTCTGTTCGGTTGAATTTGATGATTTTGAAGTTGGCCTTCGAGAGACCAACGTTAAAGTTAACATTAATACCAAAGAGATCGATAGTGTAGATATGAACCCTGCCACAGGGCTCTCAAACGTAACAGCAGCACGGTTAGTCTTATATACAGCGGATGTACTGGGTAATGAGTTAATTCCAGGCAGCCATTCGGGTCTTCATATCGATTTTGAGTGGGATAACGATGCGCCTGTTATCGATATTACATCGGCGAGTGCAATTAATAACCAACTTAAAGAGTATGTTCTGAAAGGAGTTGTAAAAGAAAGCTCGCAAGAGATCAGTTCGGTCAGTATTTCATTTAAAGATGGCTTACATGAGGACGTCACATGTTCTCCTGTCACTGTAGAGTCTGGAAATGCTTGTGAGTTTAGCAAGGCTTACCCAACTGATGAATTCCTATCTACTACGGTC
Source organism: Vibrio sp. T13N (assembly GCF_032970445.1). Lineage (NCBI taxonomy): Bacteria > Pseudomonadati > Pseudomonadota > Gammaproteobacteria > Vibrionales > Vibrionaceae > Vibrio > Vibrio sp. T13N. Next base: position 510,710 of record NZ_JAWJYE010000002.1, on the reverse strand, counting down.
TTTGAGGTTCGAGCGAAGGATAGCAAAGGTAATACGGGCACCGCTCAGCATGCAGTAAGTCGTGACGATCAAGCGCCAGCACAAACGATTACTTATCCTGAAGGTGCGTCAATGACGTACGTAAATGTCGGTTTAGATGGTGAACGAACCACTTACGATGGTATCTACTCTCAAGATACGTATACCCCAGACAATGTTCAAGCGAGCCGCGATTTCTTGAAGATTGACTATGCGTACGCAAGTATAGGGATTCAGAATTCATTAAAAGGGGTAGATTTTAGTAACTTCAACGCTAACTTGTTGAAAGAGAATAAAATCCCTTATGTTCGTGTGAAAGTATCAGACGTAAATACCGATACGGTTTTAGGCTCCAACGCCAATAAACTGAAGCTCGTCGTCAAGTATTATGTCAGCCAAAATAACGATAATAATTACTCACTTCAGCAGGTTATTGATACAACCGCATCGGATGACGACTACATCGCAAAAATTCCGCACGAAACGCTGTTAGACAGCAATGGGCGTGTAGAAGATGTCATCTATTACATTCCATTTGTAAGAGATATTTTGGGTGACAGCTTTAAATCGGTATCAGAAAACAGTAGTCAAAAGCTAGTCATTCAAACCGTCGATGAGTCTGATAACGAAAGCACTCCAAGAGAAGTATATTTTAGAAGTAGCTTTGATCTGCCAACTATAAAAGTGGTGACACCATTTATTGGTGCGCGAGCGCAACTTGAAGGGTTGAGTCCAAATGGTGAATTCACTTCACTTGCGAGTTGTACCACTATCCAACAATTGGAAAGTGATCAATCAATGGCTCTTGACGTCGCGAGTTGTGAAACCACAACTGATGTTGTGAATTATGACTTCATGCGTGTTCGTTTAATTGGTATCGAAGGCAGCGAGCCATACTACTATCAATGGAAAAGAGATCCAGGAACCAAAAAAGTAACGGTTGATTTAAACAAGGCCAATATTGGTGTGTACTTTAAGCTCAATGGCTCCCAGACTTACTATATTACTGAACTATCGACATATCAGACTAGCTTGTTTGATTTCCAGTGGGATCAAGTCACTGCCGGAGAGAAAACTTCTGAGCGTGCGATTCAAATTCTTGATGAGGTGCGCTACGCGTTATCAGGCACGAATAACAACTCATTCTTTGGGTTTGACCCAACGGTTGTGCCTTATGCAACGAACGAAATGCTTGCTACTAAAGCGATTCCGGAAAAGCCATCAAACGATTATCTACATCGATTTCTTGTCGAAGCCATCGATAGTATTGCTCAAGGAATGCCGAGAAATAACTCATTAGATTTTGCCTCCGCTATTTACGATGATTTGAGCTTTGATGGAAAAGCGAATGGTATTGGTGTTGGTGGACGTCAGGTTATGCTCGATTCTTATCAATTCGGTTCCGATACTTATCGAAAGGATTTAGCGCAATCGTATTACGAAATCATGGCGAGCAAATACGGTATTGAGACCAATATCGCGCAGCTCTATGCTGATGATATTTCGATGGCTAATCCTAACTTAAATGGTAAGAACATTTTTGATACAGAGGGTAGCAGTATCGATATCTTGCCTCCACAGCCAAAATTAACGATTGAAAGCGGTCGAGAGACGATGGTTGGCAATAAGCTTTATATTGCTGGTGAAGTTGTTTCTAAAATTGTCCTAGACGATCCTTCTGGTATTGTAGAAACCGACGCTTATGGTCCGAAGTTTAGCACGGTGTGGTATCAAGCCAGTGAGCCAAACATTGAAATACCGCTGGACATCAACATTGTAGAGAACCCTGGCAACAGCAATGCTTATCGAAAAGAGTACCTCTTTACCCTTAACTCTCAGTCTAGTGAACTAAAAGATATTGTAGAGTTTGCTGTGGAAACCAGTGCCATGGACCCACATGGCAATGCGTATGGTTACGATGGCAAAGCTCCGTTTATAGAAACGGTATTTATTGATAATGATTTCCCTAAAACGAGTTACCTCCCACCTAATGATGTCGATGGTAAACCTGTAGAAGACGGTATTTATTTAAATGCCAAAAATACCCATGAATTGACCTTCAAGGTTGAAGACGTTGTGGGTGACAAGCTTTCTTCAAGAGGTCTTGTTTTCTACCAGCAAACGGGTGAAAAAGTCACATACACACCAGAGGACTTTGCGAATAACTCGAAAGACGCCTTTAAAGTCAAATTATGTACGGGGGAGCTTTGTTCAAATCAAGGCGCGACGATTTACCCGGGTGATGGTGATTGGCTAGTCGTTGCAGCGGCAGAGGATAATTTAGGTAACTCCGTTTCAGAGTTAACTAGCACGGCTCCGAGATTCAATATTCGTATCGACTCTGAAGCTCCTATTGTAAAAAGTGAGCAGGTTCAAAGCCGTTTAGGCGGTAACAACCAATGGACACCTGTCATTGATTGGGGGACGTTAAGCCCCGGCAATAATGTAAAAATAGATCTTCGCCGAGGGTCTGGTCAGGCACTGACATTAGAAAGCTGTGACCCTCTAACAGAGACGTGTGACGTACCATACCTAGTTGGTGAACAACCTGACGTCAAAGTCCAACTGGTTTCAAAAGCATTTGATTACGATGAATGGAATGAATTTTATGTCACTGCGACGGACAACGCTTACCCTGCCAATGTTAGTACAACAGGGAAATTCACATTCCAAGTCGATAACAAAGGCCCAGAAATCATCCTAAATACGCCTTGGGTTGAAGACACATTGTCCAAAGAGAACTATGTTGTCGGGCGTGAGTTCAACGTGCGATTTAAATCTGTAATAGACGATTCAGACATTGAGCAAGTCTCTCTATATCAGAATGGTAAAGATTCGCCAATTAAGACAATTGTGCCAACGGATTCATCTAAAGAGTTTGCAATGTCTCTCATTAAGAGTGACACAGATAAAATAGACATTTCTGAAGATGAAAAAACGACGTCACTGTATGTAAAAGCAACCGATATTTACGGTTTTGAATCTAGTTCTAACACGCGCAAGGTTATTCTTGATCGTGATGGGCCAACATTAGGGTTAAGTGGTTTCAATGCGAATGACTACTACTTAGGAAACTATGTCTTTGATCTAACGGCGCTAGACCTAAATGCAAACGGTGATATTTCAATTAATGGCGTAAATCGAGAAAGCCTAGAGTATTGGACGTTTAGCGATCTTGAGCCATTACCTGGCTCTCCAGGTAAAAAAATCAATGAAGATCTCAAAGTGAGCCTTGGTGATTTAGGTACGGGTACACACAAGATTCGTTTAAAAGGGTCTGATGTTCGTGGCAACACAACCTTAACCAGTGGTGAGCAAGATTTTACCGTTAAAGTGTACAATTCCATCCCGCAGGTAACGCTAGCGATGAGTTACACGGATGGAACGTCAATTACAAACAACACCATCTATCAAGATGGGAATATCGTACTTACGCTTGATATTGTTGATGATAGTGGCGTTGATCGAATCGACTCAACGTATAGATTTTCTGGAGAGCAAAACGGGACTACCTTTACGTTCTCAGAAACCGCAGATGGCACTTGGACGGCAACGCTGCTTTCTACACAAATTGCCAAAGATGGTAACTATGAACTTGATATAAAGGTTTACAACAAAGTTCGTTACCTTGACGAAAAAGACAGAAAGGTTGGAAAAGTAAACCAAACCTTTAGCGTACAGCGTGAAGGCGTGGTTCTCTCGGTTGCAAGTCCGCTGGACTTCCAGAACTACTTATCTGATGGTGTTCTTGATGTCACCTTTACTACATTGAGTGCGGTCAAAGCCAAAACGTTAGAGTGTTGGGTTCGTGAAGAGTACAACTCTCTAGATGCACCACCAACTAATGAGCAACCAACTTCTGGTGTTATCAACGTATCGCAAGAACCTTACAGTTGTAGTGTCAATGTTGGGCAAAACATGACAAAGGCACCTGTCACTTTGATCACTAAAACCTTGGGTACAAATGGGCGTGAAACGATCAACAAGTTCAATTTTTCGATGGTGGATATTGATGCACCAACAGTCGTTGATGGTAACTCATACAGTTTTAAAGGAAGTGATGTTTGGTTTGATGAAGCTTTGAAGAAGAAGATGCTGACATTTGAGCTCTCTTTCAATGATGCTTTATCAGGCGTGAATACTGAAAGTTCAGATAAATATCCAAAGTTGGTTCGTAATCTTGGCAACAAAGCTTATACACCAACGACCTGTGCCAAAGGTGTTGGAAATATCAAGTGTACGTACTCTGAATCCTACGCCGATATTATTGATGGTCTGAGTACAACTCAAGAATACAAAATCAAGAACGTATCTGATTTAGCAGGAAACTTGACGCCAGAGCATGATCTACTGCTTGAATTACCTAAAGGTTCGGTAGTCGTTGAAATTACTGATCCGGTTGGAAACACAACCATTAATGGTCAGCAGCTTGTCGCTAAATTCAGAATTAAGTTGTATGAAAACTCTAGGCTAGACAATGTGATGGCCAGATTTGGAACGGAATCCTACAACTATAAAGATAATCCGGAGAAGTTTGCGCAATTAGAGGTGTGTGCAGATGACCCAACCTACAAGTGTTCAACATTTACGAGTGAACTTCCTAGCGATGCTGATGGAAAAACGATCAGGACAATTATTACCGCAACGGATGTGTGGTCGAGAGTCGGTGAAGCGACCGTTGATATTAAAGTTGACAACACACCTCCAAGTGTTGGCGATGAGATTATCGTAACCGAATCGCCAACAAATCCTGATAATGTTCGTTTTCGTTTTGACATAACGGACACTGGTAGCAGCCTCGCAAAAGTAAACTACTCGGTTTTAAACCCGAGTTATCAAGAAGAAAGAGTAGAGGATGGGAATGGTTCATCTACGTACTTTGAGCTACCGAAATCTCAGTTAGAGGGGCGTGGTTCAATCACAGTAGACATCAAAGCGACAGATAGCGTCGGACTGTATTCTGATATCAGAAAAGTCATTGATATTAGTGTTCCTAAAGTCACAGTTGATTTCGATGGAATTACGAGTTTGCAGGGTGGGAAACTGTTTTTAACCAAGGCGAGCCAGCCGTTTACGGTATCTACGGTGGAAGGAGAAAGAGTGAAAGCTTCACAATATTCTGTGGAGCTTATTCCAAGCCTCGGTGATTCCTTGCGTTACTCAGGTGATGTTATCTCATCTAGTGGTAATGGAATGATGAACTTTGCCGTCGATAACCAAGGGTCATATACCCTTAAGGTGACGGTGACGGACTCAGTTGGAAGAGAGAATACAAGCTTTGAATTACTAGGCAAAAGTTATGATGGACAAGTTATCGAGTCTATTGTTGATTATGACGTTCCAAGTATTTCTGGCTTAAGTGCTAATCAAATTTCTAAGGTACCGACAAACGATAAGTATCAGCTAGAAATTAGCGCATACATTACAGATAAAAATTTAAACCTCGTCACGTCAAAAGCGGTAAGTGGTGGCAGCACTGTGGCTCCTCAAGCGATTACTGAGCCGACAACCGAAGCGGGGCCTTATGTCATAAGCTATTTGTTACCTAAAGGCGATCATACGATCACGGTGGCAGCAACAGACAAGGTGGATAACAAGAGTGAAAGCTCTATTGACGCGCATGTGGAAGCGGCAACCGTTCCCGGGCTAAGTATCTCTACCGCCTCAAGCGCCCCTCTTTTTGGAGGCGAAGAGATTACGCTCGCGTTTAACTTTACAGAAGAAGTTACGAGCTTTGATATCTCAGATGTCCATCTTGTCGCTAGTGATAGCGGTGCAACAGGAACGTTAAAACAAGATACTTGGTCGACTTCAGACAATATTACGTGGACGGTTAATTACATCAGCCCAGAAAAACAAGATAAAAATATCACTATTCAGGTAGAAGATAATAGCTATCAAAGTACCAACACCATTCCAGGAAAGGGAAGCAGCTTAAGTATCGCGGTTGAAGGAACCTTACCAAAACTGACTAATGTGACATTTAACCCCGAGCATCAGAGCGTGGGGCAAAGTGTGAGTGTCTCGCTTGAGTTTGATAAAGAGCTCCAAGAGGCGACCGCTACGCTTGGCGGCAATCGCATTAGTTCTCTGTCAGCAACGGCAGATAAAAAGGTCTGGGTTGGTGATGTACAAGTTCCGAGCACCACGCTGTTAAGTGTCGACTTGGTTGTTAGTCAGTTTAAAGATTTGACTGGTAACATAGGGGAGGATAACACAGCTCACGAATTACCGATCACACCGACCTTAGCTATTACGCCAGTGGGCAGTGTGGATGAAACGCACGCCGCCACGTTAGAATTCGAAGGCACGTCGACACGCTTTGACGGTCAGTCCCTTCGTCTTGAAGTGAAAGCCCAAGGCGGCGTGACGGTATTGAAAAGCAGCAGTGCAACAGTACAAGCCGGTGGCACTTGGACCAGTGACGCAATGGATATGAGTCATCAAATCAATGGCACTTACACCGTGATGGTAACGGGGACGAACTCAGCGGGCATTGAAGTGAGTGAAAGCCAGAGCTTTACACTCGCGCAGTCTCTGCCAACGCTGACTAATGTGACGTTTACGCCTGAGCATCAAGCCATCGGCCAAAGCGTGACGGTAACGCTGGAATTCGATAAAGATCTGCAATCCGCAGCGGCGGAGTTAGGTGGCACGACGATCACCTCATTAATGGCAACCGCGGACCCAAGTGTTTGGACTGGTGATGTGGTGGTACCAAGCACGTCAGAGCTGAATGTGGCGTTGCTGGTTCGTGACTACCAAGACTTATCAGGAAACACCGGTAGCCAGAACACGGCTTACTCCATGCCGATCACGCCGACCTTAGCCATCACGCCAGTGGGCAGTGTGAATGAAACGCATGCCGCCACGTTACAATTCGAAGGCACGTCAACACGTTTTGACGGTCAGTCGCTGCGTCTTGACGTGAAAGCCCAAGGCAACGCGACGGTACTAAAAAGCGGCAGTGCGACAGTACAAGCCGGTGGCAATTGGACCAGTGACGCGATTGATATGAGTAACCAAGCCAACGGCACTTATACCGTGATGGTGACAGGGACGAATTCAGCCGGCATTGAAGTGAGTGAAAGCCAGAGCTTTACACTCGCGCAATCTCTGCCAACGCTGACTAACGTGACGTTTACGCCTGAGCACCAAGCCATCGGCCAAAGCGTGACGGTAACGCTGGAATTCGATAAAGATCTGCAATCCGCAGCGGCGGAGTTAGGTGGCACGACGATCACCTCATTAATGGCAACCGCGGACCCAAGCGTTTGGACTGGTGATGTAGTGGTACCAAGCACGTCAGAGCTCAATGTGGCGTTACTGGTTCGTGACTACCAAGACTTATCAGGAAATACCGGTAGCCAGAACACGGCTTACTCCATGCCGATCACGCCGACCTTAGCTATTACGCCGGTGGGCAGTGTGAATGAAATGCAAGCCGCCACGCTACAATTCGAAGGTACGTCGACACGTTTTGACGGCCAGTCCCTGCGTCTTGAAGTGAAAGCACAAGGCAGCGCGACGGTACTAAAAAGCAGCAGTGCAACGGTACAAGCTGGTGGCACTTGGACCAGTGACGCAATGGATATGAGTCACCAAACCAATGGCACTTATACTGTGATGGTGACGGGGACAAACTCAGCGGGCATTGAAGTGAGTGAAAGCCAGAGCTTTACACTCGCGCAGTCTCTGCCAACGCTGACTAACGTGACGTTTACGCCTGAGCACCAAGTAATCGGCCAAAGCGTGACGGTAACGCTGGAATTCGATAAAGCATTGCAAGGTGCCGCAGCGGAGTTAGGTGGCACGACGATCACCTCATTAGTGGCAACAGCGGACCCAAGCGTTTGGACTGGTGATGTGGTGGTACCAAGCACGTCAGAGCTCAATGTGGCGTTGCTGGTTCGTGACTACCAAGACTTATCAGGGAATACAGGTAGCCAGAACACGACTTACTCCTTGCCAATCACACCAACAATACATCTAGATGCTATCAACGATGTTACTGGAGTGGAAAGCGTGACAGTAAGTGGTAGCAGTGAACGGTTTGAAGATGGTGAGTATATAGATATCAAAGCAGTCGACGCTGATGGTACAGAGGCTACAGGCATGGCAACCGTATTTTCAGACTCATGGACAATTGACTTAGATCTTTCAGGACTGAAAGACGGGGCGGTGACGATTTATGTGAATGGTACCAACAAGCTGTCTGTCTCTGCTGAAGAGGCTCAAGCAACATTTAACTATGATCGTTACGCAAGTACGGCCTCTTTAGGAGCTGTCTATAACCGATATTTTGGCGAGAACAGAACCTTTAAAGATGCCGCATAAATAAAGCGAGCGTTTAGCTCGCTTTATTTATTTGGGACTTTTTGTGATATTTATCAAAATAATTGCCTTTATTGATAAGTTACTCGAATTAATGAATCGTCTTAATACAAGGCTGAATATCTATAATAACTAGGCCAATGTTGCTTTTAGGTGTGTATGACGTGATTGTGATGGTCGCTCGGTAGATGCTGTGGTGAATGTGTCGCGTTGAAAATCTTTTTAAATATTATATATTTACGCTCGTTTCTATACTCTGAGTATAGTGTTCTGCATGAGGTCGATGGGTAATACCTCACCTCTTTAACTCGCGATGAAGCAAATTTAATCCTAGCAAGCTTCAGAGCAGTTACTTTTGTGAGTGCGTAATGCGCTCACCTTTTTATTTAAACTTCCTCAGTAACAGTCAATTTGTTGTTTGTTGCTGAGGAGGGCACCTCATAAACTTCTGAATTTCCTCGTGCTTACCTGAAGCGCACGTTACTACGATTTTTGTTAACTTCAGTCCATAAATTAAATTTTTTTAGAGAGTAAGATTTTACCATTTTGACAAAGTGGGTGATGTTACTGGCTTTTGTTGTGGTTAAATCGCATGTTTTGATAGTAAAAATCACCATTTGCTTGGTGTTTTTGAATTCGGGTGATTTTTCTATCTCGTTGAAAATAAATGGCTAAGTAAGTAGGATACGCAGACCAAATCGTACTTGTAAGCCTTATCAGCTTAATTGTCACCGCAGCCATATTTACGATGTTGGTTGTGGAGAATTCAAATGCATTTAGTTTGCAAATTTATACCTAGCTCGAAGCTATCCTCCAACGAGCTATCTTATGTTCTTACACCGGACGAGTGTATAGGACAGCTTTCGCGTTTGCGAAATTCAGATGACATCCTTAGAAACCTCCCTAAAGAATTGGCGCAAAAGATTTCCATCTCTGCCAAAATAACGACCAGCGCATTGCTAGCTGCTATAAGAATCGAATTGGGAAAAGGCAATTGGGTGTCATTATCTACCGTTGCTCGTCGGTCTCCATTGACGGACTCTCAGCTGCAAAGCTTCCCTAGACTTAAAACACTCGTTGACTCTGTATCTGCTTCGAATGAAAGCAAAGTTTTTAAAGCGGGTTACAAGCAGGTTACTGACGATGTTGCTCTAGTTCGCAGTTACACGCATGTACCTTCTGAGCCAAGCCCAGACCAAAAAATTGTTGTCGAGTTTGCAGGGCAGTGGTCTAGCAACGCGGCATGTTTGATGTTGGGAAAAACGGAAACTCAAAAAGAAAAAGTGACTGTAGGCAAGGCTGATACAGAAAACAAACACCGCAGCCTCGCGACATTTAAAGATCTCGAAGCTGAGGGCAAAACGCTTTACATCAAAATCCCTTGTTCCGACCAGCCTCAGCCAATTTTGCTTAAACTCGCCGAAGACCTGCAACCCGTTGATAAAGAAACTCAGATGGATGAGTGGGATAACGTGTTGGTGCCTGTGCTACCTATGCTAGAGGGCACAAATGGGCATGAGTTGGTTGCAGAAGGTTATTTTTATGTAATCTGGAATAACAAAGTTTGGCGTGAGGTTGAAGTTACACCAAAAGGCTACTTTGCTGATGTCGATTTAGAGTACTACAGAAATAATGACCCTGAATCCTCGATGAAAACACGACATGTCAACATTGATGGGGCAAACCTTGTACCAGACTACTATATTGGCGAAGAATCATTTGAGATTTATCAATCCGGTCAGAAAGTTTATTCGGGACATCTAAGCCTTGATCAAGGTGCTAGGGTATTCCGCCTTGTAGATGAGGAAGTAGATGTTGTTTTTCCAGAATTAGATATTGATCCTATCACTGTTAAAACGGTGCTAAGCCCTTATAAAGCTGGCAAAGATGGTTTGCGTATTGCACAAGGTGTTCCTCTACCGCATATTTGGGTGCCATATAAAGTCGCGGGAGAAGTACAAGAATGTTATATCCATTATTCCGAGTTGGCTTTGACAAACACGGAACTGTCTGAGCTAGAGAGTGATCCTGCTTCAATTGCTAAGTCTCTTTCAGAGTTGCAAATATACTCCTCATCCCAAAGCTTTAATAATGCGGGTGAGAATATTATTCCAGTTTCCGGTACCGCATCAATAGGCACTGGCAGTGGAATCATCAATGAACATAAAGAAAGCAATATTGCGGGGCTTAAATTGGCTCCAAGAGGCGCATTGCCTTCTATACGTTACCTTCATGAGCCGTTGACAGATCAGCCGGATGATTTCTTTGGGCTTCGTAACATAGAACACGATTGGATTCACAAATCGTACTTTCGTTCAGCAATGAAAGACGACGATGGTTATATGACGCTTCGGTTCGCATTCCCGCCGGAAGAGGTCAAGAGCGTCGATATTGTTCGAGGTGTTCATTCGAGTCTCTCCACGGGTAGCCAACGTCTTGTCGTTGTAGAAGAAAATGTACCCATTTCAGAATTGCTAGGTTAAACCATGAAAAAAACACTATTACTGTTGCTTGCTGCTTTATCGATAGCGGGTTGTAAAGATGACGGCCGCACCTATGTTGGTGAACACAACTATTACACCATGGAACAGAGCGAGATCCGTAAAGCTGACTTTGCTACTTTTCAACAACGTGACTTTCCTCGTTACTTTATCCATCGTGCCAAAGAATGGCCAAGGGAAGATTTAAATGACGCGAGCTCTTACGATTTGCCACGCGTTCAGTTTACTTGGGCAAACTTATCAAACGACCAAGGGTATGGACCAGACGCAATGTACGATGAGTACGAAGGACGTGTAAAAGTTTGGAGTATGAAGACCGATGGTACGGACCTACGTTTGGTGACGGATTTACCCTATCTTGGAAAGGCATCCAGCACTCGATATAAAACCAGTCGCTCGCCAAACAATCGTTACGTTGCACTGAACTCCGGACCTGACATTTATCTTTTTGATTTAAAAGAGCAAAAATTGATTGACTTACCGCATCGTTTAGCAGGTATTCCGGGTTTCCTATGGGCGGAAGACAGCAGTTACGTTTATTACCGTACGGGTAAGGTTGGCCGTACGGTGTATAAGTGGGACATTGCTAAAGGTGAGGCGGAAAAGACCGATCTGCACATAACAGATACGGGTATGATCAAAGATGGGAAGCGTTACAAGGTCACTGAGGTGTTTACTGTTGTTTATGATGAGAAAACGGGTAAAAAGTTACAGAGTGCTCGATGGGGAGAGAACTTAAAGCCTCAACATGCGCGTGCTGATGAGACTGCGATCAGCCCGGAAGGCGACGTATCTTGGGGAGCGAATATGAGCGCTGGTGTTTTTAAAATGGATGTTACAGCCAATCGCGAAGTACCTACTTCCTCCCCGATGCAATTTGCTATTGGTTTAAACAGTCGTTTCGCATTAGTTAATAAACATATGACACGAATGAGAGTTCTAGATAGCAAGACCAAACAAGCGTGGGATTGGGAGCCGCTAGGTTACAGCCGAACGTTAGATCCCGCCATCGTATATAACCTATCTGCAAATCATGGCAACTGGTTTAAGGAGGTCGAATAATGGCCAGAACTTACGATGATGAGATCTACCTATTTGGTGCTTTATTTCACGGCTACGATACGGATGAAGGCCGAATATTTGATTGGCATACAAAATCGGATTTAACGCAGGTTGATGAGCTAACTGGAAAGATTCGTCCTATTCCTTTGACACCAGTGATGGTCAATGCCTTATCGGGAGGCGTTCCCGTGCTATGGGGCACCACCAAAGAAGGGAAATTGGTCGAGTTAGGTTTAGGTGAGCCACCGCGAACAGGGGGTAAGCAACCTTTATCGGGAGAAAAAGTCGATTCTGAAAGTTCAGTGCCGAGTGATGTCGACAATTACGAAGTGCTCAAGTTAGGCAACCGACCGGAAGGGGTCAGCAAAGGGAAAAGCTATGAATTAAGCTTTCCGCCATTGCGTTTGTTGGCGCAGATGATTGCGCCGCAGAATGATCCAGAAAGTACGGGGGGCGCAAAAGATCTGGCGAGCCTTGCTGAAAGCATCAAGCATTTTGCTCAGTACATTGATGATGGGACTAACGAAACAAACCAAACTGGGGTGCAGTTCCAACTTACTGAAATTGCCCTGAGTCAACTGGCTCCTTCGTATGTTGGGGGCGATCTCACAGCAGAGCAACAACGCTACAATAATTGGTTGGAGCGTCAGAAAAAAAGAAATCTACCCCTGAAAGGTTTTGTTGTACCAAGGATGCACAGTTGTGCGGTACTGTTCACAGACAAGCTTTATGGTGGCGCTGACGTTTCGTTAATTCGCCCAGTTCAAAGTATTCAGGCGGGTGATATAGAAAATGCAACTGAAGAAATTATCGCTGAAGGGACGGTCTCGGTAAAGGAGCCTTTGTGGGCGACAAAAACGGAAGGTAATGCAGTTTTACCAAGTGCATTGTTTAACCTTGATCCAAACCAAGTTGAAGATGGCTTTTATTTGTTGCGCATCCAATTTTGGGAAGACGAGTGGTTAGCATTCGATGAAACACGTAAGGTGTTACCCGAAAGTGTACTGAAGGCCAATGTCACAAAGCAGTTTATGAAACACCCTAAAACTGATGTGGAGCAGAATGTATATACTTATGAGCTGCATGAAAAGCTGACGTTTATCGAGACCGCGGGCATTGGCAAAATGGCGTGCGTGTGTGGTGACATGATCACCTTAGAGGAAGCGCTCATCCAACAATTTCCTAATCAGTTGCCATCTTATTCAGACTACGCGACAAAGGGGTTAACCTATCAAACTAAGCAAAAGCCGGGCGTCGCACCGTTATCTTTGCATGCTGCGATCAACAAAACCTACGAATCGTTGAGCAGTGATTTTCTCTCCATTGACGGTGCTAAGCTTTTTGGCCCACCTGCGGATATGGCGAAAACCATCGGGCAGGCGCTATGGGAAAACAGTGAATCAGGGGCTTTACCTCCATTTCTGATGACTGGTATCGCGTTACATTCGGCACTTGCCGCCACCAGTGGTGTTAAAAAGAGCGTCAGCCTTGCAAAGGTTTTTGCGCGTAAAGAGCTAACGCTGAAACAAGCACAAGCGTTAGTGTTTAGAAAGCATGTAATCGATATTCCTTATATCAAACGTGCTTTTAAAGCGGCAGGCCCAGAGTCAAAAATCATGCGTGGCGTTGGACGTTTAAGCAGTGATTTTTTGAGCGGAACAAATCGCGCGCTACCAGCAATTGGAGTTATCGCAAGTGGCAAGGAAGCGTTAGAGCAATATTCGGCGTTCTCTGAACAAATTAAAAATGCGAAAGAAGCGCAAGAAACTTTAAGCAAATACTCTGAAAACTATCTTTCTTCTTTAACGTTTGTTCGTCGCTTTGATAATCCAGAACATTGGCAAAAAAAGGCAGAAGCGGTGCAGGAAGCGCTTGGTAAAGAAGGGAATGCTCAGATCTTTGTTGATGGTCAAGGGGTCGTTGTTCGAATGAACTTCAAGTTTAACTCTGCTGAGTTTGAGAACGAAGTTCAAGTACTGCATATCGACTATATAGAAGTATGTAAAAAATTATGCCAGCTTTTATCCAAAAACCCTGATTACCAAGTTGCCATTATTGGCCATGCAGGGCCAATAGGAACGCATGAAAATAACTTAAAAATTTCCAGATTGCGTGCGGATGTCGTTAAAGAGGCCATCCTTGCCAAAGCAAGCGAAAAAGAACGAGCGAATCTAGAATCAAGGTTGTGGATTGAATTTAAGGGTAAGTCACAACTGATTGATGATATCGAAGGTTATGCCGACGTTAACGACCGATCAGATACTGCGGATATCGCTGTGAACCGACGTGTAGAGGTTAGGTTGATCATCCCTGACTTTGCGGTTTCCCTACCACCGAGCCGCTCGGGAACGATGGCATTAAATCGCGCGCATCAAATTTGGGAAGGGCATCAGCTTGCGGCAAAGGAAGCTCAAGATAAGTTGATTATTGCTGCCGTTGATGCAATGGCAAGTGTCGCAATCTGGACGCCTGCCGCACCAGTGGCTGCCTATTATTTTGCCGGTAAAGTGGGGGCAGATCTTTTGGGCGCTGCAACTGATTTTTATGGCGACCTTTTTGGTGATGCGACGTTTAAGGAGATCAAAGCTCAGTACAACAACAAAAGCATGCTAAAAACACTCAGTAGCATCAATAAAGAGCTTATCTCACTGTATAAGGGGATAAGTCAAGACCTTCAACCTCAGGTCATTGATGCTGTTGGCTTAGCTGACTTTCTCAAAAAACAGGCGAATCATGATGAATTGTTGAAGCGCTTTTTGTTGCGCTCTTATGCTTTGAATTCATTGATTGAGTTACTAACGCTTCTCCGCGCTAAGTGGAGCCTGACGGGTGACTTTGATGACTTCATTGAGGATTATCGAGTTGACGAGTTTATTCAGTTGTATGTCATGAGTGATAACTGGGAAATACCAGTCAATGATGGTAATACACTGGCCCTGAACTGGGTAAACCGCTTTAAAAAATCTGGTTTGTTCTCTAAATCAGATGCCAATAGCTCGTTACAATGGAGTTACGGTGAAAAAATAGGTGGTGCATTTAATACGGGATTCCCTGTACAGACACGTCTATTCTTGGACCGAAAATCAGATGAGTCCTTGCAAGAAAGTGCTTCTATCCGAGAGGGCCTAAAAGCATTTTGTCACGACTTCAACTTAGCTAAAGAAGAACTTGGCCGTGATGATATAGAGTTCAGCCGCTTGCTGGTTCAAGACGGTGAGAAATGGACGCCATATGTAGAGTGGGCATTTGCGCAGAATGGACGAAAGCTACGCCCACAAACTCGCGTGAAACTACAGGTGGTTTTAAAAGACAATGTCTCATCTAAGGCACTGTTTTTACAGGAGGTCGCTTATCGCGCAGCCGTTGTTGGCTTGGACTCTCATGGGCCAACCTTTGATGTGTTGTTTACAAAAATGGATGCTTCTCAATTCGAAGACCCTGATAAAGCGATTCAAAAACACTTTGAGAGTAAAGGTGTCGAGGAGTTGTATGGTCTTGAATTTGAGCCAACATATGGCTTTGGTGAGTTTTTAATCCATGGAATCAAGCCGCTATGCCCAAATGTTAAAGTCATAGATGAGGTGAAAGCCTTCTTTACAGGTCAAAGCGTGTTTGAATATGTTCGAGACACCGGTGCTTTTGAGCAGATGAGATATGTCTTCTCACTAGGAGGGCATGATTTGCTAGCGGGTAAGTTAGAGGGCTTGGGTACATATAAAAACTACACTCTAGATATTACTGAAGTTAACTTTGGTATCGATGGTCAAAGCCCTGCACAAGAAGCGAAAAACTTTAACGGTCGAACATTGGAAAAGACGAAACTCACAGACACTGACTTTTTGATCGAAGAGTTTGTCATGAGTGAGTCTGCGTCATCCCGAGACAGTACACCGAAGGTTATTGATGGCAACGTTATTATTTTGCCTGGTATTGAAATTGATGGTGATCTTGCTTGGGGTGAAGACAATGCGAATAAACTGATAAGTAACAAGTTTGATTGGTCTAAAGAGCAAAGGTTCTCACTTTGTTTTGCGGTGTTGGGGGATGATCGTGCGAGTGATGACTACGATATAATGTTACTCAACGCCATTGAGTGTGGGGTGAAACTGCAGATCAAAGAGGGACCAGTTAAACATGACGTGATGCATTATGCCGGGGTAGTCAACATTCGTTCTCGTCTTGTTACCGAGAAGTCAAATACTGGGTATAACGGAATAGAAACAAGAACCGTTTTTGATCTAGAGCTTGACGATAGCGGCGCGACTAAGCGTACAGGTCTGGAGCAAAGCGCCGTTCAATTTATTGATCAGAATGACGCGAATTTCTCCCGTTTATTAACTTCAAGCGAGAAAAAGTACCTTTATATAATTCGCTTTGAGTACTCTTATGTGTCGCCTACAGGCAAGCTAGTTAATGGTTTAAGACCTTTTGGTGATGTTTTAGATGGTAATGATCTAAAACCTATCAAACTTGAGCTGGCTTCATTTGAACAAATGGATGTAAGTGAAGGTTATGAACTACCGAAGTTTGAGCTTCAAGTTCCTGCGGTGAAAGACTTCATGACGGGTAAGCCATGGATAGAAACTGTTGAAAAGGAAAATGCGACAAGTGAGGCGAATCACTTACACTGGAAAAACCTAGGGGTACAGAACGAGCAGAAAGGATATGTTGAGAATTGGATAACGAAACAAGCGTCTTCGCTCAATGCTCCGGAAATCGCTCTTTTACAGGCAAAGTAACATACAAAAAACCGCCTTCGGGCGGTTTTTCTTTTCTTATGACTTCATACTGAATTTAGAAGTTTCTTTTTAACCCCCATCAACTAGCTGCAGAAATATCGTATTTCTTCATCTTATGGTTGAGAGTGCTCATTGGCAGCGCCAATTGCTCAGCGGCCTTCTTGGTGTGCCAATTGCAGGCATTTAAGCAGTCGATGATCACAGTACGCTCGTATTGGCTAACGACGTCCTTAAGGCTCTTTGAAGCGTCTTCTAAATCCGCTTGTGCCTGCCGCTCGTAAGCAGGTTGGTCTGGGGTAGGTGAGGCTGCTTTCATGTCGATATTTGGCACATCTTCTGGGATTTGTTCGCCAAACTCAATGTGAGTAATGGTTTCAAAATCGGACAGTAGCACCGAGCGCTCAATGATGTTCTTAAGCTCACGCACGTTACCTGGGTATTGATAGGCAAGGAGCTGTTTACGTACATTGGCGCTTAACCCTGGCGCTTGCGGTAAACCTAGCGTGTTTGTGGTGTGTTGCACGAAGTGCTCTGCGAGAGGGAGGATGTCCGACTTGCGTGCTCTTAAAGGAGGCAATGTAATCGGAAAAACATTCAAACGATAGAATAAATCGGCACGGAATCCGCCATCTTTGATTTGCTGCATAAGATTACAGTGAGTAGCGGCGATAACGCGCACGTCGACTTCAATCTCTTTGCTGGTGCCGATTGGACGAACTTTACGCTCTTGTAGTACACGCAGCAATTTAGCCTGCAATAGCATTGGCATATCGCCAATCTCATCTAGGAATAGCGTGCCACCGTTGGCTGCTTCAAACAGGCCGACTTTGTCTTTGTCTGCGCCCGTGAATGAGCCTTTCTTATGCCCAAAAAGTTCCGATTCCAATAACTGCTCTGGAATAGCCGCACAGTTTTGAACGATCAAAGGCTGGTCTGCTCGGTTAGAGTTCTCGTGAATGTACTTCGCGATCACTTCTTTACCGGCACCAGTTTCACCACGCAACAGAACGTCGACAGGAAGAGAAAGCACCTTATCAAGACGATTCAAGACATTGAGCATTTCTTCGCTCTCTGCAATAGGACCTTGATAGGCTTTCTGGGTACGTTTTTTGAGCTGAGTGTTCTCGCGCACTAGGGCTTGATTATCGGCACTGAGGCTTTTAATCACTTGCCCATATTGCTCTAACCAAACTGCTTGGCGAATATTACTCGCCGCCATGCGACAAAACTCTGTTAATGCAGCCTCATTGTCGATAACACTTAAATCGAGCAAGACCAAGAGTCCAATGGTCTTACTTTCGCTATCAATCAAAGGCCAAGCCAGTAAGTTCTCGCTTTTTAGCCCTAGCGTCTGCTCAGTTTGATAGATGCTGTCACAGTCATAGCCGTTGTACTTATACAACTCGTTAATCAATACCACTTCACCATTGCGAATGGCAAAGTTAAATGGGTCGTTCTCACTGGCTGAGTCTAACTGTAATGCTTCCCAAGGGTGGGAAACAATCGTTTTATCGTTATGGTGAGCGGTACTTGGAATCAACGCCTGGCCAGTCTGGTCCAAAACATAAATGATGCCATGTTTTGCGAGGGTCATTTGTCTCGCAGCGGTCAACACAGCATCCAATGTTTGCGTAAGCTGGCTGCGATCAGCCAAAGACTGACTGATCGCAAGTAGGGCGTTACTAAGTTCGCTATGGTTAGCTGAACGCATAGGTTAGTGTTCCTTGCTCATCGACAGACACTTCGATTTGCGTATGTGAATCATCCTTGTCATGCACTAATAGCTGAGTCGATAGTTGCGGCAGCAACTGACGGTTGATGACCGCGTCGATATTACGCGCGCCTGTTTCAGCAAGGCGACAGTTACCTAGTACGAACTCAACCAAGCTTTCTTCGTAGCTTAGCGACAACTTATGATGGCTCTGTAGACGCTGAGAAACTTTGTTCAGCTTGTGGTGAATAATTTCTGTCATTGCTTCATCAGACAGCGGAACAAACGGAAGCACAGACATACGTGCCAATAGCGCCGGTTTGAAGTGTTGGTTCAAAGTAGGGCGGATAGCTTCTGCGATGATGTTTGCATCGATGTCTTTTGATTGATGAACCAAAGATTCGATCTCATGCGTTGCAAGGTTACTGGTCATGATGATCAGCGTGTTCTTGAAGTCGATGGTGCGACCTTCGCCGTCGTTCAGCGTGCCTTTGTCGAACACTTGGTAGAACAGGTTCAACACTTCAGGGTCGGCTTTTTCCACTTCATCAAGAAGTACAACAGAATATGGACGTTGACGTACCGCTTCTGTCAGCATGCCGCCTTCACCGTAACCTACGTAACCCGGAGGTGAACCGATTAGGCGAGATACCGTGTGTTTCTCTTGGAACTCAGACATGTTAATGGTCGTCATAAAGCGCTCACCACCAAACATTTGATCAGCAATCGCACGAGCTGTCTCGGTTTTACCCACACCACTTGGGCCAACCAGCAGGAATACGCCTGTCGGTGCGTCTGGGTTACCTAGGCCGGCTTTTGCAGTTTGAATGCCTTCAGACAGTGCATCGATAGCGTATTCTTGGCCTTTGATGCTTTGTGTTAGGCTTTCTTTCAGTTTTAGCGTGGTTTCTGCTTCGTCTTGAAGCATCTTACCCATAGGAATACCAGTCCAGTCCGAGATGACGTGGCTAACTTCATCTGGACCCACTTCAAAGTGAACCAGTGGGTTGCCATTGCGGATTGCGTCTAGCTGTTCTTGGCAGGCCGAAATTGCAATGCGAACGGCTTCTTCATCCATTTCTGCATATGGAGAAACGTCTTGCTCTTGTTCCGAATCTTCGTCTGCAACAAGCTCTTCTTCATTTGTTTCGCCAAAGACCAGTTCATGCAAGCGAGAGCGTAGAGCAATCATCTCTTGGATTTGCTCTTTTTCTTTGTGCCATTGGGCTTCTTGTTCTGCTAGCTCTTCTTTCGTTGTTTCCATGGCCAGTTTTAGGTCTGGAATATTAGCAAGGCTGTGCTTGTCGCCAGTTTGCTGCAGAGCGTCACGCTCAAGTGCTTCAAGCTCGCGCTGTTGAGCGGCAAGCTCTTGCTGCAGAGTCTCAACAGAAGCAGGAATGGCATTAAGGCTGATGTTCACTCGTGCACACGCCGTATCTAGTACATCGATCGCTTTGTCTGGCAGTTGACGGCCAGAGATGTAACGCGCAGAAAGCGCTGCCGCAGCAGTGATGGCGTCATCACGCACGTAAACGTTGTGTGACTTCTCGTACGCTGGGCGCAGACCACGAATGATCAATGCTGCTTGTTCAGGAGACGGTTCGTCGAGTTTCACCAATTGGAAACGACGCGCAAGAGCAGGATCTTTCTCGAAGTACTTCTTGTATTCCGACCATGTTGTCGCAGCGATGGTTTTCACTTCGCCACGCGCTAGGGCTGGTTTTAGCAAGTTTGCCGCGTCGCTGCCGCCTGCTTGGTTACCACCGCCAACAAGGGTGTGTGCTTCATCGATGAAAAGAATGATAGGGGTTGGCGAGTTTTTCACTTCATCCAATACCGCGTTTAGGCGTTTTTCGAATTCACCTTTTACGCTTGCACCAGCTTGCAGAAGACCCATATCTAGCCCGTAAAGCTCAACACCTTTAAGGTTGTCTGGTACGTCACCTTGTACAATCTTAAGTGCCAAGCCTTCTACTACTGCTGTTTTACCAACGCCCGGTTCACCAACTGCGATAGGATTGTTTTTACGGCGACGAGCAAGAATGTCTACGATTTGGCGAATTTCTTGGTCGCGGCAGAAAACAGGATCGATTTCGCCTTTGCGTGCTTTACCAGTGAAGTCGGTTGTGAACTTGCTCAGTGCTGAGCCATCTTCACGAGCTTGTGTTTTCTCTGAAGTAGCAACTTGCGCCTCAATAGAGTGGCTTGTTAGTTCTGCAAAGTTACGTTTAAGGCTATCAGGGTTTACTGCTTCAAGGATAGAGGCGTAACCATGTTGGCCGTAACGGAGAGGGTTGCTAACAAGAGTAAGGAGTAGGGCGCCAGAGCGGATTTGTGTTTCGGATAGATCTAAAGAAGAAACCAGCCAGCTTTCTTGTAACCATTCGATTAATAAAGCAGAAAAAACAGGTTTGCTGCCATTTCCTTTGGCGTTGGTGTCGAGTGTAGATCGAACCGATTGTCTTAATAAGTTCTCAGAACAATCAAAATGACTTAATAAGACGTCAAAATCACTATTTGGCCTTTCTAATAGACTCAGTAAATAATGCTCAATTTGAACTTCGTTTGCTTTTTCAGAGACTGCAAGTGCAGCGGCGTCTTCTAATGCTACTTTTGCAATCGGGTGTAGACGCTGAATTAATGAAGAAAGGTTTATATTTATCATAGCCATTTTATTCTTTAGAGGAAAAGAGGTAGCGGCTATTATACTAAAAGTGATTGCGTTCTTTTTTTATCAAGATATTTTGACTATCGTTTGTTGGTTATTTTTAATGATTATTGTGACATTAATGTTTGTGGTTATTTTAATGGCGTTGTTATTCTAAATTAATTGATAGTAAAAGTGTCGGATTTATTAGTTTTAATGACTTTATTTACACAGTTTTATATGGTTATTTTCACTTTTTAAAGTTAGAACAATTTATTATTATCTTAATCCAACTTTTTGGTTTTTTATCCAATAAATTGTACTCAAGATATTAGTGAATAATGCCTTGATTTATTTAAGTCATTGTTTTTATTGTGCTTTAAAAGTTGGCACGGACTTTGATTATACCAAGTAGTCGCGGTGATAAGCGATTTGGTGATTTAAACAAAACAGATTTTAGAAAAGGAAATAGCGATGCCAACTCCAGCATATATGTCTATCCAAGGTGAGACTCAAGGCCATATTACTAAAGATACTTACTCTGCAGATTCAGTAGGTAACACATGGCAAGAAGCTCACGTTGATGAGTTCCTAGTACAAGAACTTGATCACGTGCTAACTGTTCCACGTGATCCACAAAGTGGTCAGCCAACTGGTCAACGTGTACACCGTCCACTTGTTGTAACTAAAGTTCAAGATCGCTCATCTCCACTACTATTCAACGCATTAGTATCTGGCGAAAAACTTCCTGAGTGTGTGATCCGCTTCTACCGTACTTCAGTTCAAGGTAAACAAGAGCACTACTACTCAATCAAATTGATTGATGCGCTACTGGTCGATATCCAAACTCGTATGAACCACTGTCAAGACGCAGCAACAGCTGACCGTGTGACAGAAGAAGTGCTTAAGTTCACTTACCGTGCGATCGAAGTAACTCACGAAAACTGTGGTACTGCGGGTAACGACGACTGGCGTGCTCCACGCGAAGCTTAATTGCTCGTCGCGTAAAGATTCAGGGCCAACGATTGTTGGCCCTAATTCGATTATTTGTATCAGGTAAAAGATATGGTGAATGACGTAGAATTTAAATTTGAAGTGCCTGGATGTGGGCATGAATTTCGGGTTGAGAGCTTTCATGTTCATGAAGAGTTATCTAAGCCTTTCCACATCAATCTCTCATTACTTTCACTTGATCCAGATATCTCGTTCGATGAGTTAATACGTAAAGCTGGAACATTGACACTTTACGGACAAGGTGTTGGGGCTGCGCGTGTGTTCAACGGCGTGGTGAATGAAGTTCGTTACTTAGGGACTGGACGTCGTTTTTCGCGTTATCAATTAGTTTTAGTTCCTCAAGCTTGGTTCTTATCTCAGCGCCAAGATTGTCGTATTTTCCAGCAAAAGTCAGCGCAAGACATCATCACAGAAGTACTCGATGACGGGGCTGTCACCGATTACCGATTTGAAGTGTCGGGTACTTACCCTCCAAAAGAATACGTTCTGCAATACCGTGAGTCTGACTTGCACTTCGTGCAGCGTATGATGGCTGAACACGGTATGTGGTATTACTTTGACCATAGCGATTCAAATCATACGATGGTCATTGTCGACAGTAATGACGCGATTGCACCTTTGATAAGCTCGCCACTAAATGCTTCATACATTGGGCCGATTGTTTATCATGCCGATGGTGGGGGTGTTGCCGATCGCGAGCATATCTCTGATCTCGAGTTAGTTAACCGCGTTAGAACGGGACAGGTTACGTACACAGATTACAACTACGAACACCCTAAAATTCCACAAGAGATGACACAGGCTGGTGAGCTAGACCAAGATCTCAAGCAGTTTGATTATCCTGGACGATACGTTGACCCACTGATGGGTCAGGTGAGAACCACGGAATGGATGTCGCAACACATTGTCGATAACCAACAAGTGGAAGCAACGAGTGACGTAATGCGCTTAGCATCTGGTTACAGCTTTAACGTCAGTGACCATCCGCGCTCCGAGATCAACCGCGATTACCTTATGCTGTCTGTAATGCACACTGGGCAAGATCCGCAAGTGCATGAAGATGAAGCGAGTGGTATGCCAACCACTTACTACAACCAGTTCTCATGTATTCCACGTGATGTGATATTTAAAGCGCCTAAACTAGCGGCACCAGTAGTGGATGGCCCGCAAACGGCGGTTGTTGTAGGACCAGAAGGTGAAGAGATTTACACCGACAAACTTGGTCGAGTGAAAGTACAGTTCCATTGGGATCGCTATGGCGATAACGATGAACACTCAAGTTGCTGGATCCGCGTAAGCCAATCCATGGCGGCGCCAACATGGGGCGCAGTTTATTTGCCGCGTATTGGCCATGAAGTCGTAGTGACCTTCCTTGAGGGGGATCCAGATCGTCCGTTAGTTACGGGCGCAGTTTACAACGGTTTGCATTTCCCACCGTACTCTTTGCCGGAAAACAAAACTCGTACCACGTTCCGCACGCAAACACACAAAGGAACAGGTTACAACGAGTTGAGTTTTGAAGACGAAGCGAACCAAGAAGAAGTCTATATTCACGCTCAAAAAGACATGTCTACCAAGGTGCTCAACAACCGTTACCGTGATATCGGTCAAGATGAATTCTTAAAGGTTGCACGTCACCAAACGAATGAAGTTCATGGTGACCATAAAGAAACCATTCATGGGCATAAAACGACACAAGTAAACAGTACGTTTACCGAGACAGTCGAGCAAGACGTTACCGTAACATACAACGCGAACGAAGCCCAGTATGTGAAAAACAATTCTGACTTAGAAATTGGTGATAACCGTACGACTAAGATCGGTAAAAATGATGATTTAGATATTGGTGAAAATAGTAACCTTACTATCGGTGCATCTAAGAGTTCAGACATTGGTGCGGATGATAACCAGACGGTTGGTGGCAACTTAACGGTATCAGTGAAAGGTAACACCGCTTATAAAGCCGATGGTGCGACGCAAATTATCAGTGGCGACAAGATTGTATTGAAAACGGGTGGTTCCTCTTTAGTGATGAACAGTGATGGTTCAATAAAGTTATCAGGCTCGGCTATTACGATCGAAGGCAGTGACAAAGTCGTCGTGAAAGGTGGCAACGTAGTGGTTAACTAACAATGGAAAAACAACCTCTTACAACAGAAGTAATATCAGAGCAGCAAGCCGAATCAACGGCTTGCTTTTCGCGTTTTGGAATAATAGTGGCTATCAATGAGTCTACGGGCAGTGTGCGAGTTGATTTTGATGGTAACCCATTTAAGCAGCCACTCACTGCGAGACTAGGACGTGGCTTTCGTCGTTCTGAACTGCAAATGGCTATCGACAATCGATTAAGTTGTCGAATTGAGTTTTTGAACGACGACTTAAGCTTGCCTCTTGTGACGGACATTTTCTTCTCCATTCTGGATGACTCTGATGAGTTTGTATTGCGAGCTAAGAAGATGGTTATCGAGACAGAACAAGAGTTGATAGTCAAAAGTGGTGAGACAGAAACTCGCTATAGCGGGCGCGATGGACGAATTACCACTAAAGCGAAGTACGTCACTTCTCAAGCAGAAAAAGCACAAAAAATTCAAGGCGGAACGATCGCAATTAACTAATTACCTCGCGTTAGCTAATGGTTTTGTGTTAACAAGTCACGCCGAGTGAGCTAATTACTTCGAGTTAACTAATTGCAATCGCGTTATGGCACGCTAATAACGGATAACTAGATGCGACAAAGAATCGGTGTCGAGCACCTAAAGGCACCCATAACCAATCAAGAAGTCGAAGGCGCGTTAGCAAAAGCTGAGCGCGCTGTGAACGACCTTTCCCAATTGCCAGTAACATGGCTGGATTTCTGTAATGAAAAGCTGTCCATTGCTTCTGAAAGTATCGGGTTTTTAATCAGGCAGCGAGTTCAAATTCACAAAAGGGGTTATCCAAGTCGTGAGTTGGAGTATCTCAAACTGATCGAACGCCAAATTGAAGAACTGAAGCAAGTGTACTTGTCGTTTTATCGATTAGCACCGGGGTTGATTCATCAGTTAAGAGGCCAGGAGCCAGAAATCTACAGCTGGCTGATGCTACAGGGCGAGTTGGGCTCAGAGTTGGATAACCTTTTGTGCGGCTTGAGTTTGCTCGAAGATATTGACGCTAAAACTGCAATGGTCGTTGCCGTGCAATCTCCGGTTGAATCTATGGATAGCACGCTTTCGGAGCTTATTGAGGGTAATGCGACATCCAGTGCGTTTTACTTTGAATGCTTACGTGTACGTCAAACATTAAGTGTTTCTCTCATCAAGCGTTGGAACAAAGCCAGCATCATTAGCTCTCATGTTGCTTTGCCACTACTCGCTTTACAAGACGTGAAAGAGGGGATTGATTGGCTCAATGACAATGCAGGCAGCGAACAATATCTATTTGAACGTTTGATTACCAAACGTGACAGAGGCACTTGGTTCCGTCAGAGCTTTGGCATCGAACCAAATGGATTACCATCAGCGCAAGTGCTCACTTATGCCAAGTTGCTTGAGTTAAAAGAGTTTGAGGCGTTTGATATCTCTTCTTCATTAGCACCTGTTGATTTTGCGCTGAGTGGTGATTGGAAACTGGTGCCCCAAATCATCGAGCACTTGGAAAGTCTGGAGGAAGCTGAGGGTGAAATTTGGCTTCAAGCCTTGTATGTCGTCTACGGAAAACTTCTTCCTCTGACTCCGCAAGATGTTGGTGTCGAGTATGAATGGGAAGAGATCGTCGATCTTCTCAATGAGTGGGTGGAAGATGAAAAATATATCCAAAATCTACCAAGCCGCTTGGGTTACGCATTGAGCTTCGAGTCTACGTTAGCTGCGATGCAAGATGCTAACGTTGATGTGCTGTTCCGCGATTGGCTATGGCGTCAACTCTGTATTCAATCCAGAGCCTACGTGCCTTGGGATATGGCAATGCCGATTCATCAACAAGACTGGAACTTTAACAATTTAAAGGCCGCACCTTCTGCGAGCGAACGATTCAACTTAAGGAATAGCAATGCAGTTATGGGATATTGAGGCGCACCCTGAGCTATCACTTAAAGGTCGTTTTCAACGTGACGAAAACGGCGATGAAGTCTGGGTTGTGGTCGCCAAACGCACATGGCAATTCGATGGTGCGGTTTGGCACGAATTAGGTGAAAGTGAAATCTTCGATGATCCCCAATATTTGGGCGAAGAAGGCTTCTCTGCGATGAAAGTTGACCACGAGTTCGCGTATACCAAAGAAAACACAGATGTACTTGTTTACGGCAAAGCGCGCAGCTACGCGAAAAAGCCAGTGACATACCAAGAGTGTCGTGTGCTGATTGATGGTCATATCGATAAGACTCTCGCTATTCACGGGGAACGCGTATGGGTTGAGCATGCTGGCAGTATCACGCTGAGTAATCCCATCCCATTTATTGAAAAAGACATTGATTACACTCGCGCGGTAGGCGGTGATTTACGTAACCGAATAGGTGGTGGGGTTGCCGACTCCAACAAAGAATTGCTTGAACAGAAAGTACCCTCGGTTTTTTATCCTCGAGAGGACTGGAGTGCCGCCGCGAAAAAACTACGCGTTGCGGGGTTCGGGCCAGTCCCTCCGTTCTTTGAGTCGCGCCAGAAGCTGGCCGGCACGTTCGATGACGATTGGATTGAGAACCGCAAGCCAATGTTGCCACTCGATTTTGATAAGCGGTTCTTCCAAAGCGCGCCTATTGATCAACAGTGCAAAGGCTTCCTTTGTGGAGGAGAGCGTTTGATGATGAGTGGCTTTTGTCATGATGACACGCTTTCATTCCGCATTCCTAAAGAGAAATATCGAGCAACTGCCGTTTTTAATAACGATAGCTATAAAGTTGATATGGCGATGTACACCTTATTCGTTGATGCTGAAAAGAAAACTATATCAATCAGTTACACCGCCGCGTTTCCTTGTCAGGGGAAAGAACACTTGCTGGTGTCTACATCTATCGCTAAGTTGGAAGAGGTAAGCGAGCATGCATAATTCAACAGGCCGTTACGTGCTAGGTATGGAAGTGATGACGCCAACCGGTATGAATTTAGATATTGCCAGTGCAGTTTCGTATGCTGATTTAGGAAGATTCGACCAATGTGTAGGGGATGATGGTATCGAGCGTTTTACTTACGCAAAAATCGAATACACCAAAGAAATTGAGCAGTTTGAGAAAACGTGTGAGTTAATAACCCACTTGCTTGATTCATTGTTAGCGCAGTTACCACGTTCATTGAGACCAATACCTTTGCTTATAGCGGTGCCTGCGTCTGTTTCACTAATAAAGGTGCAAGAATGGCTTGGTGAAAGTCACTACGCTGACTTTCTCTCTGTGGTGAATGCAGTTCATGCCAGTGGGCCTAGTTTCGTTCTCCAGGCCATGAAATCATTGGATAAATATGATGCCATGATGTGTATCAGTGTCGATTCCTTGGTGAATTCGATGCAAACACTCATCGACGATGCGATGGTAATGAGTACGAATAATCCATGGGGCGTTATTCCGAGCGAGGGTGGGGCAGGTTTAATTCTTTGTCGCAGAAATACCATAGAGACATTGAAACTTAAGCCTCAAGCGCAGCTTGGCTACATTGATACGGAATTAAACACTTCAGACCGAAGAGGCATGTTTCGACTTGTTCAACGTGCGAGTAAAAAGCTCGATTCATTTGGTGAAGTGTATTCCGATATGACGAACCTTCGCATGCACTCGGAAGATTACGGCTTTGCTCTGGGGGCTAAAGCAGAACGATTCACGAACCCAGAACAACCGCAGCTTATTAACGAATTGTGGGGCACGTTGGGCAGTTGCTCTTCTCTAGCCTTAATCGCCTTTGCGGTCAGAGATCACCATTTTAGGCAACCAACCACGTTGTTAATGTTTGACTTTCATGGTGACAAGGGGATTCTCCAGTTGCTGCAATGTTAGTAGGCACTCATCGATCAAATGGCAATGAAAATACACTCATATTATTAGGTTAACGTTTGTAACATGAAAAAGCGTATAACTCATGCAGTGAAAGCGTAAGTAAAAAACTCTAATAAGTTAGTAATAATAACTAAAATAATAGGCTTACTGTTTGTTTTAAATACCAACCTTGATACAAGTACGTTCAAGAAAATATTATTCAACTCTAATAATATTTATTCTATGAAAGAGTACTAAGTGTCTAATAATCAGAGTACAGCCAAAGGATATATCGATCAGTTGGTTGTGAAAGCTATTGAGAAAAAGAAACTGAATGAGCAAAGGCTAGCAGAAAAAAATAAGCCGAAGCTTGAGTACGTGCTTTTTTCACAGTTTGATGTATTAGACAAGCTTCCTTCTAAAAATGGTAAGACAACGGTTTACCATCTTGCAAAAAAAGGGCAGCCAGAAAAGCAGATCTGTTGCAAAGTTATCAATGATGACTCGCCAGAATTTGCGAGCAAAATGTTGGTTAACGAAGCGAGTCGATTAGAGCTTTCCCAACATCCGAGCGTGGCTAACTTCATAAAAATCGGCAACGAATTCGAACGCCCATATTTGATGTACGAGTGGATCCAAGGTGAATCACTCGCAGAAAAGATGGAGCGCCACTCTTCTAAAGGTTTCCGCCACGACCATATCGCTTGGTTGGTATATCAACTCGCTGGTGCCTTAGAGTTTATGCACACAAGAGGCATCTGCCATCTTGATATTAAGCCATCCAACGTACTAGTGAGTGAAGGCGATTACGTTAAACTCATCGATTTCGGTGCTGCTCGTTATATTGGAGAAACGGAACCTTACGCAGAAGCAAGCTTGAACTACGCTTCACCTCTTTATATCGAAACTGGCATCGCGGAACCGCAAGATGATGTTTACTCCCTTGCTTTGCTCGCTGGACATTTATTTTTGGGTTCAATATTTGGTGATACTTGGAATAAACAATTAAAAGACCGAAAGCGTCCTGCATTGATCCCGGCTCATATTTGGAAGTTGTTGAAACAAGTCATCAATAAACCAAGAGGGCATGGCTATACCGCTATTTCTTTCGCCCAGCAGTTAGCACGAATCGATACTCAATCGATTAACTCAAATTCTAACGCACCAATTTTCAGTAGCTTGCGTAATGCGGATCTTCTGCTTACACACTGTAAGTCGAATGATAAAACAGCGTACGGACGCTTCAAACTATTGGAGGCGAGTTTAGTGTTGAGTGTGGTGGCAATGACAGGAAGTTATTTGTATCAGCAAAATTCGGATGCATTGGATGCTATTTTTGCCAAAGAAACGACACCTTTAAGTCACACAATCACGCCCACAGATACTGCTTCTTTTTTGGCTGAGCCGCCATGGAAAATCAAAGAAGTATTAGCAAAAACTGAGCAGGGCGTTGATACGACTGAAGCCTACCGAGAAGCGTATCGAGTTCAGCAACTAAGCCTTTCGGGTTTATATAATGAAAAACAGACTCAGTTGAAGTCTTACCAAGCTTTAGCTGATGGACTACCACAGACATTAGTGGATTTACGTAAGGAGCTTGTCACGTTGCGAGAGGAACTCGTTCGTGATGGTGCATTGTTTCCCTATGCGGACGAAACACTGACTAAAGTGATGTCTGGGTTAAATGTCGCTTCTATCGATTCCATGAAAGTATCTGCCATAGCTGGCAGTCGAGATAAGCAGATTGCTCGCTTAATTTTAAGCGGTGAAGCTAAGCTCGCAGAAGAAGAAGTGAAAGAAGCATGGTTATTAAACCAGTCACAGGCATATTTCTATAGCCAAATCTTACCAAAGAGAGTAATGGAAAATATTAATGACTCCATTGATAAACATGCAGAAGCGCACTTTTATACCAAAGCGATTGAAGAAGCTGAATTAGCCAAAGCCTACTTCGGTAATACGCCAGAACTAGAAAAAAAAATAACAGACTTAATCATCGCAAGAAGCGAATTTATTCTGTTTAGTACGGTGATGGAGCAATCCATTTTCGACAAACAGAAATTGCATGAGTCCCTTGCTGATTTAGAACGAAATGCGCCAAGAAAATTTACAGAAATCACAAAAATTCTAGATAGCATGGCGTCGGATGCGATTAATCAGAGTCATCAGTTTTCTAAGCCTGCAAATGGTGCCATTGCCGTAGCCCGTGCATTGAGAGACTACTTGACTGAAGGAGATGCGAATTTTGTCCAACATTGATACTGATCACCTTCTTAAACCGATTTCTGATGAATCTCCTGCGGGTAACGATGCTCGTTACGAGTTTTGCTATGAAATGATGGAAGCCGAGGTAAAAAAGTTCGGTTCTCTATTTGGCGAAACAGTCGACTGGAATGTAGTAAAAACCAATGCGATTGAAGTGCTCGAGCATCATAGTAAAGATTTAAAAGCACTTTGCTATTTAGTACGAGCGCTTGCAGAGGAATCCGGGCTCAAAGGTTTTGAGCAAGGTCTGAAGCTGCTTAATGAGGCGTTATCTTGCTTCGGTAATGATCTTTACCCGTCACGGAAACGCGGTAGAGACGGTGCGGTGGAGTGGTTGAACCATCAATTTAAATTGATGAGCACTAAGCTTGCGGACAGTGCGCAATCTTGGGAATTAGTTTCAGGCTGTATTTCGGCGATTGAAGAAGTGCAGCGTCAGTACGACGATGTTTACCAAGATTCCGAAGCTGACTTCTTTGAGATTCGCACGCAGCTCAATGTTTTATCTCAACAAGCAGCTGCCGATGACCAGAGCGATGACGCAATAGCTACCATCGAACAAGCGGCACCAGCTACGCAGCCTGCCGCGGTAGAAACGCCAGCACAGAGCGACGCTCAAACCGCTTCAGCGAAGACGGTTCCGCCGGCCCCTAAACCTGCGCCAGTTAAGAAAGCCGTAGCAAAAGAAGTCGATGTCGATACGGATTTCTCATCGCCTACGGCTTCAAAACGCACGTTAAAAAAAGTCGCGGAAGTCATGCTTCATGCGAATCCAAGTGATCCGCTGGCTTACCGAATTTATCGTCATCTGACTTGGGATGACATTGATGGTCTACCTGACCACCAAAACGATCA
The DNA here is from genome assembly GCF_032970445.1 of Vibrio sp. T13N. Classification (NCBI taxonomy): domain Bacteria; kingdom Pseudomonadati; phylum Pseudomonadota; class Gammaproteobacteria; order Vibrionales; family Vibrionaceae; genus Vibrio; species Vibrio sp. T13N. Next base: position 479,629 of record NZ_JAWJYE010000002.1, on the reverse strand, counting down.
AACGCCATTGAGCTTGGCGGTATCGTCCGATCAACAAGCGGAATACCGCGACAAAGCCAATCAGGAAAGTGACATCGACACGATTAAACGTTTGGAGCGCACGCTAACTGACGCGCCATTTTGGCTCACAGGCCACCATTTCGTGTATTTGATGCTCACTAACTTAGGTTTTGATGACGCAGCACTTGCCGTGAAACAAGAAGTAAAGCGGTTTGTTGAGTCACTGGAGGGCATCGAACGCCTCTCTTTTAAGAATTCTATACCATTTGCAGATGAAGCAACATTGAGTTGGTTGTCTACTCAAGATGCTACTTCATCGGCAGCACAAACTGTCGTACAGACGGTTGTGATCGCTGAAGAAGATTCATTGCTGGTGGAGGATATCACTCTAGAAAATCTAGGGGAATATGCCGCAGAACTCGCCCGCAAGCTTGAGCTGGATGGCTCAGGGCGTGGACAGTTCATGCTGTATTTACAATTGATAGCAGCTTACCAGTCTGTTGGATTATACCCGTTGTGTTTGCCGTATCTTGAGAAGGGGTGGGAAGTACAAAATGCGTTTAATCTCGCGAGCTGGGAACCCCACTTATCGTCGCAGTTAGAAGACCTGATTCGAAAAACACTCCATCAGTTATTCAGAAGTAAGGATCTTTTACCTGAGAAGTATGAAGAGTGGAAAGCAATTTATGACTAATTAAAGAGTTAGATAAGGAACGAATTATGTCACGTGACGGCTCGGTGGCTCCTAAAGAGCGAATTAATATCCGTTATGTTCCAGCAACTGGCGATACGCAAGAAGACGTAGAACTGCCGCTAAGCATGATGGTGGTTGGCGACTTTACTGCACGTGCAGATGAGACGCCAATTGAAGAACGCACTCCAATCAATATCGATAAAGACAACTTTAACGAAGTGCTAGAAGGCATGTCTCCAAACGTTAAAGTGAACGTTGAAAACCGTCTTTCTGATGAAGAAGGCGGCCAAATCGGTGTTGATCTAACGTTCCAAAACATGAAGGACTTCTCTCCAGAAGCGATCGCGAAAAGTGTACCTGAATTAAACAGCCTACTTGAGCTTCGCGAAGCCTTGGTGGCGCTGAAAGGCCCTCTAGGTAATGTTCCTGCATTCCGCAAGAAGATCGCATCAGTACTTCAAGATGAAGACGCGAGAAAGAAACTGTTGGATGAACTAAGCATTGGTAACGACCAAGACGCGAAAGAAGAGTAAGGGATATCATGTCTGCAGAAGCACAAGCGCCAGAACAAGAAGCAGCCTTAGTTGAATCAGGCTCACTTCTGGATAGCATTCTTAACGAAACTCGTTTAAAGCCAAGTGATGAAGGTTTTGATGTTGCAAAACGCGGCGTAGAAGCATTCATCAGTGAGCTACTAAGCAGCTCGAACACAGAGAAAGTGGATCAGTCTTTAGTTGATCTGATGATCTCAGAAATTGACCAAAAACTGTCTAAGCAAGTTGATGCAATTCTTCACAACGAAGAAGTTCAAGCGATTGAATCAACGTGGCGTGGCCTTAAGTACCTGGTTGACCACACTGACTTCCGTGAGAACATTCAAATTGAATTGATCTCTGCAAAGAAAGATGAAGTTCTTGATGACTTCGAAGACGCACCAGAAGTGGTGAAGTCTGGTTTGTACAAACAAATCTATACGCGTGAATATGGCCAATTTGGTGGTAAACCTGTTGGCGCAGTCATTTGTGACTACGATATGTCGGCTTCGTCTCCAGACATCAAACTGATGGAGTACATGGCAAACGTGGGTGCAATGTCTCATGCACCATTTATTACATCGGCGTCTGCGAAGTTCTTTGGTTTAGATAGCTATGAAGAGCTACCGAATCTAAAAGATCTTAAGTCAGTATTTGAAGGCCCACAATATACTAAATGGCGTAGTCTACGTGAACACGAAGATGCACGTTACCTAGGTCTATGTACGTCTCGCTTTATGCTACGTACACCTTACTCTGTAGAAGATAACCCAATTAAGGCGTTTGACTACGATGAGCAAGTAACAGACAGCCATGACAACTACCTATGGGGTAACTCTGCGTACGCGATGGCATCAAAAATTAGTGAGTCTTTCGCTAAGTACCGTTGGTGTCCAAACATCATTGGTCCTCAAAGCGGTGGTACTGTGCATGACTTACCGGTTTACAACTTTGAAGCCATGGGTCAAATCGAAACTAAGATCCCAACTGAGATTCTTGTCTCTGACCGTCGTGAGTACGAGCTAGCAGAAGAAGGCTTCATTGCGCTAACCATGCGCAAGGGTTCTGACAATGCGGCGTTCTTCTCTGCAAACTCAGTTCAAAAACCGAAAGTGTTTGCGAACACGCCAGAAGGCAAACAAGCAGAGATGAACTACAAGCTAGGTACTCAGCTTCCTTACCTGTTCATCATCAACCGTCTAGCACACTACATCAAAGTGCTACAGCGTGAGCAAATTGGTTCGTGGAAAGAGCGTTCAGACCTAGAAATTGAACTGAACAAGTGGATTCGTCAATACGTTTCTGACCAGGAAAATCCGCCAGCAGAAGTCCGTGGTCGTCGTCCACTACGTGCTGCTAAGGTTGAAGTATCAGACGTAGAAGGCGACCCAGGTTGGTACAAAGTATCAATGTCTGTACGTCCTCACTTCAAGTACATGGGTGCAAGCTTCGACTTGTCTCTAGTTGGTAAGTTAGACCAATAACCCATTGCTGAAACCATAAAGCAGCCAGTAAAGACTGGCTGCTTTTTTCGTAGGAGTGAAGATGGAAAAAGGTTATCGCCTTTTAGAGCGGATTGAGCTTGGTGAACCCAAAAACTGTTACGAGAAAGTCGTTTCTCACAAGCATTTGATTGAATCTATTCATTCTCATCTCGCAGACTTGCTGAATACCCATTCTGGGAATGCAATGATCGACAATGAGTATGGTTTACCAGATTTTAATGACGTACTTTCTAACAACACGAACCTAGTTCGCCACATTCAAAAAAATATCACGTCAACCATAGAGCGCTTTGAACCGCGACTGTTGAATGTCGAGGTTAATTACCGTGAAGATCACCATAACCCGCTACAACTCGGCTTTGGTATTCGCGGCGAAGTTTCCCATAACGGCGGTAAAGTCCCAATGTCGATAGACGTCTACATGGGAACCGACGGCCAATTTAACGTTTAGTAGGTGCCACTTGAGTAACAGTAAATACTTTCAAGATGAACTCACGTATTTGCGTGAGTCGGGTAGTGAGTTTGCCAAATATCATCCGAAGTTAACTCACTTTCTCTCTGAGGGAACCTTTGACCCAGATGTCGAACGACTGCTCGAAGGTTTTGCCTTTCTGACAGGTCGAATCCGCGAGAAGATTGATGATGAACTGCCTGAGCTGACGCAATCTCTGATGACTTTGCTGTGGCCACATTACATGCGTTCGATTCCGTCTTTGTGCATTAGCGAACTAAAACCGCATACCGGAAGTGTTACTGAGAAAACTGTGGTGAAACGTGGCGCAGAAATGGCGAGTGAACAGGTAGAGGGCACGCAATGTTTGTTCCGTACTTGTTACGACGTCAATCTGTACCCAATTACGATCACTAACATCGAACAGACCAACAGCCGCACCAGTTCGATGATTGATGTGACTTTATCGACGGAGCATGGTCTTGAACTGTCTCGGATCGGTTTAGACACGCTGCGATTACACCTGCATGGCGAGATTCATATTACTCGAACTGTCTTCTTATGGCTGTTCCGTTACCTAGATTATGTCGAATTAGATGTTGGTGGTGGTTACAAACATCGCTTAGGGCCAGAATACGTTAAGCCAGTTGGGCATGAAGAGAACGAAGCGCTCCTGCCTTACAGCAAAAATTCATTTGCAGGCTACCGTTTGCTGCAAGAATTCTTCTCTTTGCCAGATAAGTTCATGTTCTTCGACATTAAAGGCTTAGAGTGGCTAAAAGGCATTCCACAACGTAGCACGGTCAAAATCAAATTCCACTTTAAGCGTGCATTACCGTCAGAAGTGGTGCTTAAAGATAAGCACTTGAAATTGCACTGTACGCCTGCCGTTAATTTATTTGAAAAAGATGGCGATCCAATTCGTTTAGAGCACCGACGTAACGAGTACAAGGTACGTCCGCAAAGCAACACTCAGGAGCATTACGAAGTCTATTCCATTGAGCAAGTGGAAAGCTGGAGTAAAGACGAGCGTCGTCGAAAGTCTCTGATTGAATTTGAATCATTTGAGCATCAAATTAACCAACGAGATAAGCGCGAGTTTTACAAATCTAAAGTCGCTGAGCGTGTAAGCGGTAGAGGTCTTGAGCGCTACATATCATTTCATACTCATAATGGGGACATTGCGGAACTGGGGACAGAAACGGTACTCATGAAACTGCAATGTAGTAACGCAGATTTGGCGGAACGTTTGTCAGTGGGGGACATCACTTACGCGACCCATAAATCACCGACCTATGCGACGTTTAGGAATATTACCAAGCCCACTCAATCGGTCAGTCCGCAAGTGAATGGTGAGCTTCAGTGGCAGCTAATTGCGAATATGTCACTCAACTACTTATCGCTGGCAAATATTGATGTACTTAAAGTGCTTCTCTCTACCTATGATTTCCACTCTCGTGTTGACAGACAAGCGCACCGTGCATCCATTCATCGGCTTGATGGGGTTATCTCTTCGGAAATGAAACCAATCGACCGTGTGTTTCGTGGCGTTTCGGTACGCGGCAATCAGTTTAAGTTGGTCACCAATTCCAAATTTTTTGTCAATGAAGGCGACATGTTCTTGATGGCGACGGTGCTTAACGAATTCATCCGTTTGTACTCGAGTGTGAACTCCTTTACCGAACTGGAAGTGTTTGATGAAGCGACAGGCGAGGTTTATAACTGGGCAAGTCTTATCGGACAGCAGACGATACTATGATTAATACACTTTCTGATAAGTCGAATGAGTTTAGTTTCTATCAAGCAGTCTTGCTGCTAGAGAAGCATTATCAACTAGAGCCGAACTCTAACTTTGTCGCCGTCGGTGAGAACAAGTACTTCCACCAAGAACGTATTGAGTTCAGCGTTTCGCCAAACTTATCTTTTCCAAAGAGCGATATGGACTTTATTGCTCATATGGAGAGAAATGGCCAGCAGTATTCTAGAGTCGAAACTAACTTTCTTGGCTTGCATGGGTCAAGCTCACCACTTCCTGCTTCTTATACTGAGAAACTGGCAGGGCGAGATCCTGAAGACAATCCGGTAAAAGATTTCTTTGATTTTTTCCATAATCGGTACACCAGTTTGTTGTATCGGGTTTGGAAGAAATACCGATATCACGTGCAGTACCAAAGCGGGGCAAGTGATGCCTTCTCTGGACGTATTCTGCACTTGGCAGGCCTATCTAGCGTAATGCAAGATAGTAAGGTCGCAGAGTTAGATCGAGCGAAAATACTGTCTTATGTAAACCAACTTTCTACGCGTACGCGTTCGCCGAAGCTGATTTCCGGTATTGTTTCGCATTACTTCTCGTTGCCTAGCGTGCGCATTGAAGAGTGGGTATATCGCCGCGTAGAAATCGCAGAAAGCCAACGGAATAAACTCAACCGTGCTAATTGCATATTAGGGCAAAATTTGCACTTAGGACAAAGCATTGCGGACTTAAACGGCAAATTTAATCTCTGCATCGACAGCATCAATTTTGAAACATTTAAGCAGTTTTCCTACGATGGTGAGTTACACAAAACACTGGTCGGCCTAATGCGTTTCATTTTGCGTGACCCGATGTCGTGGGACTTAAAGTTGACAGTTAACTTAGATAGTATACCAGAGAATAAGCTAGGTAATGGGGAAGGGAACCACTTAGGACAAACATTCTGGTTAGGTAACCCAAGTGATAAAGATGCCAAAATCCGAGTCATCGGAAGCATATAAGAAAGCCGCTCTACGAGCGGCTTTTTATGTTGTCATCAAAAAGGTCAGAAAAGCTTAACGACTGATCGGCTGGTGAAGTACGACGGTAGTATCAAGCCTTTGAATCCCGTTAAATGACTCAATTTCGTTACAAAGATGATGAATAGACTGCAGATCGGGCGCTTCAATTAGGGCAATAATATCAAAGTTGCCACCAACAACGCTTGTTAAGCGAACCTCAGGGATTTCTTTAAGCGCATTTGTTACATCATTTTTCTTACCCTTTTCACAAGATATCAATAGATAGCTTGCGGCTTTGCGCCCTTCGTTTTCTACACGAATTTGTGCGGTATAGCCTTTGATAATACCGGTCTTTTCTAAACGATTAATCCTTTCTGCTACTGCTGTACGAGACAAACCAATGTTTCGAGATAGATTCGCAATAGACTCACGCCCGTTTGACAATAGACTTGAAAGTATTTTTCGATCTAATTTATCTAAACCTTGTAAAGTCATGTTTGAAATCATGTGTTCTGCCTATTTTGTTTTTATATTGTTATTTAATCGACTCTGGGAGCGTAAAGTTATATAGCTCAGCAAGAGTGAATGGGTTTTTCTGCGTCAATGGAGTGATGCGTAAGCTTAAGTCCCTCCCTGACACTTTTATGTCACTGACAAAGCTGCCGTTATGAGTGTTTGTCAAGGTCGAGTCACCTAGCAATCTGTATATCGCCCATTGACCACTCTTATTTAAAACGTGCTGTCTACCTTCGTCTGTTACATCCTGGAGCGTGATACTAATATTGAAGTCACCATTTTGCGGTGGCCAGGCCATTTCACGAATTCGGCTTGGACCGTGGTAGTAACTCATATTGGTATCTGCAATTTTTAAACTGGCTCTAATTGCACTAGAGTCAAGGTCGAGTACTCTTGCACTAAACGGAATATGAACTCGGTTGGTGCTTTTATTAATTAATGTATCTCGAATGACATTATAGTTGCGTAGTTGCACTAGCAGAGCTGGAGAGATTGGCATCGTCTCACCATCTACCTGCTTTGGCGTCCACAAGTTCGTATCGTAGAACGGTGCAAAGTTTTTCTGAATAAATGTGTCTAACAAGCCACCTGAAGCAAATAGCAATTCGAAATCTTCAATTGAGATTTCCTCGGTCGCTGTTAGGTCAAATGGATATTTCCCTAATCCAATCTCTTTAAACTTGGTATAAATTTCACTGTACCACTGAGTTTGGATGCCTTTTGCGGACTCTGTAATCATTACTGACCAGCTTTGCTGAACCACATCTAGTAACCAGCTGCGAACGGGTTCTGGTGATTTTTGTGCAATCTGTTTAAGCTTGATTAATGGGTCCGCCTCAGTACTGTTCATTCGATGCTGTGCTGCTGCTAGCGCCGCCATTTGTGGATCTGGCGCGTCGGCGATGTCTTTCATGTAGGTGCGAACACGACTCAACGCTGCAACGGTCTCATCCCAAGGAGTAGGGGAGTTTGGTGTCTCACTCACTTGAAGCTGGTTTAATAGGTGAAAGGCTTGCTCAACACGTTGCATTAGCAAGTAATCAGGCTTTACCACTTCTTCTACAGCATCTGATGCCGAATCTGCTGCTGCCGCGAGTTTCGGGTCAAGTTTTGAAATTAGAGCGCTTTTTTCGCCAACGGGTGAAAATTGCGTGTTGGCATAGACCTGCTTCAATACCGTTGTCATTGGTGAAGAAGGGCCAGAGATTAAGTCTATCGCGTTGGTCAGGTCACCAACGTTGTCATAGTTTTGGACTTTGAGCTCACTCAGCGCATTACGCCAGTTATTGATGTAGTCATCAGTATATTTTTTTCGCACTTCTTCTTTAAAGGCTTCTTGCTCTTCGTTGGTAGGGATGACATGTTGCGATAGACCTAGAACCCAGTTGTCGCTGATTACTCGTTGTGACATTAAGTCCACGCGTGGTCGATAAAAGGTGCTAAAACCTGTGGAGGTATAGATCTTATCGACGATTAAGCGTTCGCTATCGATTGGCGTATTAAATACATTGCTAAACTCAAAACCGACGGCTCGTTGCAGATCTAATGTTCCTAAATCAATAGAGCTTGCTTCGTTTAAAATGCCTGCATACACGAGGTCGACATTCGAATTTGCAAGTAATGAGCGACGTGTTGCACGAACAAGATCCATGTTGATATCGATTGGAGCAAATTGTGTGCGAAAGTAGGCGTCTAAGTAGCGCATGGCCTGATCAACGACGTCACTTCGGTTACTCAAATCACTCATCATTTGGAGTGTTTGATGACGTAAAAAACGGATATCACGCTTAGATGGATCGTTAAGCATTAAATACCCCTTCAATAGAGGTAAAGCGCGCGTGAAAGCGTTTTGATTTTGTGCCAATTGTAGGCGGTAACCTTTCTCAATCAGAGGTATTAGCTGCTGAGCGACTTCCTTAAGTAACGCTTCGTAGGCAATGCGAGTGCTTTGATCCAAACGGCTAATATTGAGTGGTAATATTTCCTCATCTAAAGCCTTAGAACCTTTAAGCCATGCTCCATAAGACGGTTCTATCGCTTTGGTTGCATTTTCTAAAAGCTCACTAAATCTTGCATCGTGCTCTGCTTGTGATTTGTCATCAATACTTAGTAGTTGATTCATCACATGTAAGTTACTGTCTAACGTAGTTGCAAAAAAGTAACTACCGCCAGCAAGCAGAATAATGGAGCCGAGTATGGCTAAACGGCTTTGTCTCTGAATTAGACGAAGATACGTCTTGTTTTCTCCCGCAAAATCGCTTTCAGGCAATATTTGCGAATCAATCAGAAAGCGAGAAAAATACGGTGTTTCCGTCAACTGGGTATGCTCAGAGGCGATAATTGGTAAGTTGAAGTAGTTACTACAACTTTTTGCTAGTAAATTGTATTTACGACCGCCTTGTAAACTTGAGCTAAAGAAAATTTCACGGATATCTAGCGAATAAACACCGTTGTTAACATCACACAGACGCTCTAGAACATAGCTGACTTCAGACTGACATAGCTCAAACTGCTTAGGGAAAGCGAGAATTGCCTGTTTCTCGTCGATATCTGTTGAGTTAGCTGATGCATCTAGCGCGTTACTTTCAAGCACTTTAACTAGATTTCGGTAACTATCACGATAGTATTCTGAAAAAACACCTTTGGCCTCTTTCAGTGGGATAGAAAGGAACTCTACACGTGTCTTAAGAGAGCTAAAGTGCATGTATTCTTTAAATCCATCTAACTTGTCTAGCTTCGACATAATTAGATAAATTGGTAATGCTGACGACGTTTTAGAGTTGATAGTGCTCAAGCGCCCCAATAACGACGAAATAGTGTACTCTTTTTGTTCTGGCTCAGAGACGATCATGAACTCGAAGTCGATGAAGAATAAACAGCCAGAAAATGGTTTTCTAGGTCGGTGGCGAATCACTTCTTCGATGAATGTATTCCATAAAGAAGCATCACTGCTTGATATTTCTTGAAACACTAAGCGTTGGTCAGGTTTGATGTATACAGCGCTGTCAGATTCGTACCATTCAAAAAAATCATTCTTAGCGGTTCTCGTGCGATCCATTGGTTTAATTGCACTAGAATTAAATAAAAATTGACGTCGCCCTGACCCTTTATTACCAAGCATCAGATAAATTGGTTTCTTGCCTGAGTTAGCAAGAAGAGGTTGGATAACCATAGAAAGGGCTTCTTCCTCAGTTTCCAAATTTTGAGCTTTAGCGCTGTTCTTTTTTTTCAACCATAGTGTGAATTGAAAAGTGACGTAGAAAATGGCGATAACACCAAGGCTCAGCCAAAGATACAGTTTATCTGCATCTTTTAGAAAAAGAAGATAAATAGCGGTAATGGTTATCGCCACTAAAAGCGTTAATATAGTAGAAATCACAACTGGATTTCTAAACAGTTTTTGTTTGAACATAAGCCTAAAACTTCTTTAATTGTATTGTTATTTATTGTCAGTTTTTTCAGCTTGTAGCTGACTCAATTTATATAGGTAGATGTTCAGTAAAAGGGTTGCGCGGTCAATTTCCTTTTGCTGTGAATACTTTTCAGCGTATTCAATACGACCTAGAAGCGGGAATAGTGAGTTACTATATTCGTACGCCGTTTTAGAGTTCTTATCTACATTCTGTCTAGCTACGTTGGCAAACACCGTTCTTGCGTCTGAAAATCGCTTATACACATCCATAAACTGGTCTTCTAAATGGGCGCTCTGTGTCAAAAAGTTTTGACGTAACTGCTGGGCAGAAGATGAATCTGGATAGATTGCGATTAATTCATTGGTCAAGCTATCGAGCTCGCTGACGTTACTTACTTTGGCCGAGTCTAAAAACCAGTTATTCATCATAATATCTACGCGATTAATAGTTGGTGTTTTCAGTGACTGGGCATATTTTTTATTTTCGTAATCTAACGAGGCGACCAACTTTACAAGTTCATTAAGTGAAGCTTGACTAATTTTTTGCTCCAGCGTTCGATAGCGTTGTTGTTCGTACACAAAATGTGAACATATCGCCGTAACAATCAAGCCAATGATGAAGTAGATCATAAATCGGCCGGACTTTGTTGGGGTCGTTTTTTCACTGTTGTTGAGGGGGGATGGCGAGTCCGGGGCAGGAGAGGGAGATACATTCACTTTAATTTCAGGTGTTGCCTGTGCGGAAGCTGAAGCGTTAGTATTTGCTTGTTTTTTCTCGCGTAACTCTATGGCATGTTGTTGTTCTTTTATCTGTTCAGCCCATTGATTTAAGATACGACGAATGCGACCAAATGAAGGCGCTTGAATACCGTAATGAAGGCGAAGCTCTTCCTCTATTCTTAAACACAACTGGTGCGCAGCTTCAATCAGTGGAAGTTCTTCCGGCAACGCACGGTGCTTATTAATACGTTTTTCAGTATGCTCCACCATCCATTCAATTGCGCTCATTCGTGCTTTTGACTTTGAATGTTCAGGGTATGCGGTGTTCCAATAGACGACACACACATCAAGCAATGAATTTAACCCTTCAACAAGGCCTCTTAGACCATCGTTATATGTTGATGCGACCGTGAAGTAGCAGCAACAACGTAAGTCTTTTGCGTGAGTGCTCAAGATTTTTTTTGAGAGTGTTTGAACCGTTTTCCAAGAGACTCTTCCGGTGACTTTATTAAGATTATTTATTTGACGTTTTATTTCGTCAAAGTCTTCAGAGCCATTAGGGTTAGAGCCGCTTGGGTTATTTTCATCGATTGGTCTTCGAGCGAAGTCGCTAAAAAACATAAGGCAAATTCCAACTGATCATATAGAAGTATTAAGGTATATAGGACTCCACTGCTGTTATATTAAATTGTAAGCAGTGCATTACCGAAGTGATTCTATAGACAAAAGAAGTTGTTTAGATAATAAAAACACTTAAAAAATAAATTAAATTATCCTTAGTGTGATCTTTGTTCATAATATTAATGTCAATAGTTCGATTTGTTTTTAAGGAGAGCCTTATATATGACGAGGTCGATCTTTTGAGTTAATAAATGTGACTAAATTGTTAACTTTGTCTGTTTTTTGTTCGCCTGTGTTCTTTAAATTAGCCCTCTTAAATTGGTGGTAGAGCCTTCTTAATTTTTATTTAATTAAATAGGTTTACAGGCTCATTGCTTTAACTCAGTTCGGTCCATTAGTTTTTGTTTGTAGGTAAAATAACCAACCCTATAGTTGAAATGTATTAAGTTATAGGTGTTTTTTTAGGCTTATTGAAAAAGAGAATATAATTGATATCTTTCGCCTCTAAGTAGAATATCGGTTTTCCTAGAGGGACGAAATGCTAAAACCAAGTCAAATCGGGCTGATTTCAGCCATGTGTCTATTTTCTTCTTTTGCAGTCGCAAAGGGAGAGCGTTATGGACTCTCTGCCAGTATGTTGACTATCGATAGCATTAATTACGAAGAAGGTAACAGTGGTGAACAAGACACTCTGAGGTTTGGCTTGGTTCATTCTCGCCCTATTGATGAAAATAATAACCGTTGGCGCTGGTGGTTAGGGTTTAACTACCTAGCAGAAGATATCGAAGCGCCAGCTAGCGGTCTATATCAAGAAGTAACTAACTATGAACTTCGTGTTGTACCGCAATATGCGCTGGCTTCTTGGAGCGTTTTCACACCGTACGTAGGTGCTGGTTTATCTGCAGGTTACTCACAATATTCAAACCGTTGGCAAGTTGACCCAGAAGGTTACCGCTATAAGAGTGTCGAGGACATCGATCAGTTCGAGCTGGGTGCAGTTATCGCCGTTGGTACAGTCATTAAGCTAGGTAGTAACCCAGATGCTCATATACAAATCATTCCTCAAGCCTCTTATATTCTCCCAGTTATCAATGATGGGATAGGTGGGCTTGAACTGTCTGTTTCTATGCTATTTTGAGGTATATAGATGCACTCAAATCAGCTAGTTCTATTTATTTCTAAATGCCCAGAGGAATACACAGGTGTAAAGCACATTGAAATGCCCGAGAATGGTGGTTCAATGGGGCGTTCACCAAGTTGTAGTGTGTCTTTAACCGATCACAACCGCTTTATATCAGGCACTCATTGCCTGATCAGTGTGTATGGAGATACCTACTATATTAGTGACGTATCCACTAATGGCACTATGGTTAACGGAAACAAAATACTCAAAAATCAACCTGTTGCGATAGTCGATGGCGATATTATTTCTTTAGGACAATATGAAATTGGCGTTTCTCTGGAGCATGTTACCTCGACACAAGACATTGCCGCTGATATAGCCCCTGAGCGAGTATCCAATGATCCTTTGGTTAGCCTCGGAGACGCAGTTGTCGAAGAAGAAGAAAAAGTAGGCGCTTTAGAAGATTTGTTTATGGAGACTAAACAGGATGACATTGATTGTCATGATCCTGTTGCGCACCTTAACTTTTCAATGCAGCGAGATGATGATTATTTAATTCGTGACGATGAGCATCCAGAACCTGAACAGCCTAAAACGGTGGAAAGCACACGTCAGGTGGTCGATGACAGTTTCAGCATATACTCCGAGTTCGATCAGCCAAGCCTCATCCCTGAAGATTGGATGGCTACGGAGACCAAGAGTAACGCATCAATAAAGGGTTCGTTAGGGGGAGGGGTAGAGAACGGTACGCCATATAGAGAAGATATTGTCTCAGAAGAGACGGTTCAACCCCAAACGACGATTCTAGATAGGGCAGTTCAAAGACAGCATCATGCACCTAACTCCACCGAGACGATCGTCGAACATACCGCTAAAGGCTCAAAATGGGAAGAGATGACACAGTCATTTACTCCCTCTTCTCAAGCTAATCAGCAACTGCAAATGCCTGCTGCAGAACCTACGATAAACAGTACGACTAAAGAGCAAGCGGGAATCGAAGCAACCGCCTGTTCTCAAGATATAGCACAAGCGTTTTTTGATGGTTTGGGTATAAGAAATCCTGAGCTAATGACGAATGAAGCTCAGTTGTTCAAACAAATGGGCACTTGTTTGCGCTTATGTATCGATAACCTGCAGAAAGAATTACACGAAGTAGAGTCCTTGAAAGAAGAGCAGAGTACGAGTGAGTCTAACTCTAACATTGCGGAGCTGATGCTGACTCTCAATAGCCAACATCTACTGGCTCCAAATGAACTGGTAGAACAAATGCTTGATGAGTTGAATGACCACCAAGTCACGTTTAATAAAGCGCTTAATGAGCTCATTTTAGAACAATCAGAGACGAACGATCCCGTTGCATTTGCTAACAAAGTGGCGAGTCAATCTTTGTTCTCAACGAAGTCAAAACTGTGGGGCGAATATTTAGATTTCTACTCTAACAATCGTCGCCTGCTCAACGAAACATCCTTAAAAGGGCTGATTAAGAAAAACTATAACAAAGTGATTAAGGGAAACCATGCGTAGTATCGCCGTATTACTCGGATTTGCCATGTTGTCCGGTTGTTCCATGTGGGATCAATTTAAAGAGTCCACGGGTATCACACCAGAAACTTCGTCCATTGAATTGGTTATTGAGGCGTCACCTGTACTCAATGTGAGAGATGGGGGGCAGTCATCTCCGGTCATTCTCCGTCTTCACGAATTAAATTCGCCAGTTTTATTCCGAAGCTTAGATTTTTTTGCGCTGTTTGAAAACGATAAAGCGTCGTTGGGTGATGAGTACATCAAACGTTATGAATATCAAATACAGCCAGGTGGAAAAGTTCATGAAATGCTAACGCTAGACCCTGACACTCGTGCCGTCGGTTTTTCTGTGGCCTTTCGTGATATTGATGGTTCGTCATGGCGTAAAGTTGAAGTCATTGAAGAGAAGAGCGAGTACTACATCAAGCTCAAGTTAGAAGGCAGTGAGTTAATTTCTGATAATACTCGCGGCATTGAACAGGTTTACTTTTAAGGGATAGAAACATGTCTTTATACAATCCAGTTGTTTGGCAAGATGGAATGTTCATGAAGCCGCAGCATTTTCAACAACTCGATCGTTCGCAAAGTAAACTGTCGAGCATGTTGAGCAACAACGCATCTCCTTTACATTGGGGGATTAAGCGTTTGGAAATAAATTCACAACTGCTAGCCCTCGGTAAAATTGGTATTACGCGTGCAGAAGGCATCCTACAGGACCGCACGCCATTTGAGCTTCCACTGCTCGCTGAACTACCAGAAGTGAAAGATGTGGATCCTTCGATTGCCGATAAAGTGGTTTATTTGTGCTGTCCGTTACCATCGGAACGTTCTGAGTTATTTGGCACTAAAAAAGACGGTGCACGTTATACGATGGAATCTCAAGAAGCGGTTGATGCTTGTTATGATTCGGAAGACATGGCAAATATCGTTGTCGGTAAGCTTAACTTTTGCTTAATGTACGACCATGAAGATAAAAGTGCTTACACGTCTATTCCGATCCTCAAGATCTCGGAAGTGAAGCCAGATGGCAGCGTGATCTTAGATGATAGTTTCATTCCTACCTGTATTGATATTCACGCATCTACGGTACTTAATAAGTTCGCGACGGAGTTTGCTTCTATGCTCAAGCACCGCGCAGAATCCATAGTTCAGCGATTAGGGGTAGTGGATCAACAAGGCGTATCATCAGTTTCTGACTTTATGCTTTTGCAAGCGCTCAATAGATACGAACCCTTGTTTTGGCATTTTGCAAACACAGAAGCTGTACACCCTGAGTCTTTGTATCGAATTCTTCTTCAGGCAGAGGGCGAGCTTTCGACGCTGTGCTCGACGACACGCCGACCTATTGAGTTTACTAAATACAATCATGGTGATCTTACTAGCTGTCTTTCTCGCGTTCTAGACAGTGCGAAAATGACATTGAGCGTGATGTCTGAACAAAGAGCAATTCCACTGACCTTAAAAGATCAGAACTATGGCATCAGAACGGCAGCGATCCCTGACAATAAGATCATTGATACGACGACCTTTATCCTCGCAGTGAAAGCCGACGTAACCTTGGATGTCCTGCATACCCAGTTTGTCAGCCAAACGAAGATCGGCTCAATCGATAACATTCGCGATTTGATTAACCTTCAACTTCCTGGGATTGAGATTAAACCAATGCCAGTTGTGCCACGCGCGCTGCCGTATCACGCTGGCTATACCTATTTCGAGCTCGATAAAACGGGCGAAGAGTGGATGGCATTGAAGAACACTGCTGCGATTGCGATTCACGTTGCGGGCGATTTCGCTAACTTATCATTGCAACTTTGGGCCGTTCGTCTATGAGTTACGCAGAAACAGACGTCACCGTAGTCTTATTCCAACCAGAGCCTGGCAAACCAATGGAGGTAATGCCAGCGCCTGACTTATCGAGAAACATCGCAGTACAAGATCTATCTATCGACAACATGGGTATTAACCCGCTGGTGGACCAGTTCTCATGGTTGATCGCCAGTCTGTCTTGTATGTCTTCGATCCCTTGGCTTGATGACCCGATGCCATTTCGTGAACAAGTGGCACGTGAGATTCGAAAAGGTGAACGAAAACTTAATGAAATGGAGCTCGATCGTGCTTCGGTTCTTGTTATTCGTTACTGCTTGTGTGCGGCGATTGATGAATCTGTTTGTCGGCAAGAATGGGGGGCAAATAGTCACTGGAGCCAGAACAGCTTACTGTCTGAATTCCATAACGAAACATCTGGTGGTGACAAGTTTTTCGTTATTCTCGACCGCTTAAAAGCCGACCCTCGCAAATACCGTCACGTTATAGAGTTTCTCTATTTATTGCTTCAACTTGGTTTCCAAGGCAAGTACGGCCGTGAAGAGCGTGGTAACGAAAAGTTAGCGGAAATTGGCAGCACCATTTATCGATTAGTGCGAGATGACCGCCTAGCAGAACAAGAAAAAGTTTCTTTAATCAACCTTAAAGCTAAATACCTAAAGAAGCCGTTAAAAAGGGTAATTTCACCCAAGCTGATCTTGAGTCTTAGTGCGATTACGTTTGCGCTTATGTATGCGGCAACCTACATCGTCATAGACTTAAAATTCCAGCAACTGCTTGAAGTGTATAGATAACCAGAAATCTAAAAATGAGATCTTCTGCCAGTTTTAAGGTTTGCTGTGAATATCACTGGTCTTTTAGTGAAATTCACTAGTCATTTAGAGAGATTGCAATGTGCGATCTCTTTTATCATTCAATCAATAAAATTCAAATGGATTGGTTATGGGCGTAACAGTTGGTGCGAATGGACTTTCGATAGTTCATAAAGGCTCAGGTGGTGAAGCGAATGCAACGCTCCCAGATGTTTGTTTAACTAAGGTCGGCAAGCCAGTCGTTCCTATCCCTTATGGCAACAATGCTAAATCAGCAGACCTTGCTGGTGGGACTACGACGGTCTCTATGGATGGCGGTAACAGTGTCGCTATCAAGGGCAGTACGTTCTCAAAAAGTACTGGCGATGCGGGCGGTGACAGAAAAGGCGTTGCCTCAGGCACGATAGAAGCCGAAGCAAAATTCATTTCAGCTTCACCAACGGTTAAGTTTGAAGGTAATGGCGTATGTCGCCTGTCCGATCAAATGACCATGAACAAAGCCAACACCATGTGCTTGGGCGGTGCACAAAACCCATCGGTTTCTGTTACGGAAGATCAGGAAGGGACGTATACGGTTGATTTGTACCTCTCTTACTCAGACGGTGAACCCGTTCAAGGCGCAACATACACTCTCACAGATCAATCTGGCGCGGTGTTTGAAGGAACACTAGACAACAACGGTAAAGCATCGGTTGGTGGCGTTGCTCCGGGGGAGTTTGCTATAGAGTACGGCGAGGACAGCCGCGATTTTATGCCAAATGTCCCAACTAAGACTAATCCAAACTTTAATCCAAGTGCGAACGCTCAACTGATCATTGAAGAAACAAAGAAAGGCGAGGTTGGCTTCTGGGAAAATGCTTGGACGCGAATGTCTGGTGCTGCAAGCTGGGTTTGGGGCGTCATTCTTGGTGACTTTAACGATGACGCTTCTGTAGAACAGATCATTGCCAATACGGCCCTGACCATGATTCCTGTTGTCGATCAAGCAGCAGATGTCCGCGATTTATCAGCGAACATTATGACGTTGTTGAATGAGGAAGAACGTGATAAGTCCGAAAACTGGTTAGCACTTTCACTTACCCTTGTCGGCTGTGTTCCTACGTTTGGTAGTGCGGTTAAAGGCACATGTAAAGTTGCGCTAAAAGGCGGTAAAGGAACATCAAAAGATACTTTGCTAGCCGTTTTAAGAGGCATGGGTAAAGGCGATCCAGAAAAATTCTTGCGTACATTAGATTGGGTGAATTACGCCAAACAAACCAGCCAGATTGTTAGCGATGTTCTAAAACCTTGTATTGAAGTGGCAACCGAGTTGGCTTCATACGCAAATAGAATGGGCGCAGATGAGCTCGGTGCGTATTTCTTAAAGTTAGCGGATGAGGTAAAAATCATCGATAAGATGGTGCCGGACAAGCTTAAAGAAGCGATGGGCGAGTTTGATGATCTTTTTGCTCGAATCTTAGGTAAGGGCGAGAAAACGTACCCAGCAAAAGTAAAACATAATACCGGTGAGTCTGCTCAGTCAGGAAAGAACTCTGCGAAGGCAAATGAGGACAAAGATAAGAAGCCTGTTAGATGCAAAATCTGTCGCCGAATTGCAGGGAAGAAGAACGGTCAGTGTAAAGACGCATTAAAAGCTAGATATAGTTAAAAGGTAAGCTCTATGCCAATAAGAGAAGGTAAAGGCAAGTGGGAGCGAAGCAGGAGTTTGAGAGACTCAAAAGCTAAAAAGCACCACCCATTAAACTTCAAGTTAAGATCTGTTGCATCCCATCACGTTGTATCTTGTGACACGCTATCTCGGCTGTCCGAAGCTAGACAGCAACAAATCGTGAGGAAAGGATATGATGTGAATCATCAGAAAAACTTGGTAATTTTACCAACAGTAGATGAAATATCTTGTCAGTATAGTGTACCGCTACACAAATCTGGGCATACTGACAGTGACTTAATTGCACATTATGAGGATAGAACTGGCGAAGAAGTTGAGGCCGAGCTGGCAAGCATAGCAACAAACCCAGTTACTGAAGAGTCCGTTAAAGAAGATGTTCAATCACTTAACAGTGCTCTCGGATACCATAAAGTTGTTGCTAGAAAACTGGCTCTTAGGCTCAAATCAATCAATTGCGACACACTTCCGAAAAGCTATATTGATACAATAGATAATGTTTCTATTGAAATCCTCGGTGATATAGCGAGTTTTGACCTTTTGTTAATAAGCAGAGGGAAACTAATGGAAGAAGGTGATAAAGGATGTGCGCGTTGTATTAAAAAATCTGTCCGGCATACGCATTACACAAAGCGTTTTAGATCACTCTTTAAGCTCAAAAAGCGAGTTCCTGAACAAGTAACGGTAGATGCATTTAGCTATATACCGGAAAAAATTCGCCTTATGAGTGTAAGAGAGCAAAGCAAGATAATTACCAAACAATAAAGAGGTATAAGATGGAGTTTTCGGTAATCTCTGAGGACTATATGAGAAGTTCAACGGCATTCCAATGTGTGGATGATCGTGAATTTCTCTATAGTACAAATAATTTTCACCCAACGAGTTCGGAGAGTCCAATAAGATGGGAGGATAAAAATGTAACTTCTTCCATGGTTCACCCCATTTCGGATAATGGTGACATATGTGTTACTAAAGAATTTGCAGATCTTGTAATGAGCTTTGATCCTTATGGTGTAGAGTTTTATCCAGCATCACTATCGACTAAAGATGGAGTTATCACCGATCGATACATACTAGCTCTGAATAACATTCAAGACGTTGTCGACTTTGAACGAAGTGTTGTAGAAGTATCACCAAACAATGGGGACCTAATCGTCCACCGATTGTTTCTAAGCCCAGAGAAAATTTTAAAGATCCCCTTCCATAAACGGGTGGTTTATCGGGCTAAAGGAGCTGATACTGCAGTATTTTTCGCTCCAGAAATCTATGATTTGATTAGTAATGATTCAAGATTTTCTCTAGTTAGGAAAATGAAGAAGAATACATCTRTGCGTGCACCTAAATTTTAGGGGAAAATAATGAAAGAAGACTATATTATTTTAACAAAGCAAAACTTAACTAACTTCCCATTCCAGCAAACCCCTAAACCAATAGTGCCCGTAGAGCCAGATTTGCTTTTGGAAATGACCTTTTCTCCAAAGCTATTTATCATCAGTGATATTGCGTCAAAAGTGGAGAAACTGGTCGTACACGGAGTAGAGTGGTTAGACGCTCGTGTCGATTGTTCTCCAAGCCAACCAACAGATGATCAAATTAAAGTTTATGAAGATTATCGAATGCCTTATATCCATCAAACTTATAAATTGACGGACAAAGAAAAACAATACGGCAAGTTAAACTGGCTAGACATTGAATCAACAGAGTTTGATTTCTCTAAATTAGAAAATATTCCTTTAGAAGAACGATTAATATTTAAACTAGAAGAAGATTTTGGCTTCGTTTTCATTCACCAAAGTGTGATTGACCTTCTTAAAAAAGACGTCAAAGACGTTTGGATAAGAGATGTATAATTAATAGCGCCGAAAGGCGCTTTTTCTTTTATTAAAAATAAAGTATGGTCTCCCTCCTTTTAAAATGGTAAGTGTTGAATAATTCTACAGTGGTTAGGTAAATGAATAAAATAACTAAACTCGCTTTGGCTTTGTCCGTATTGACATCTGTTGTTGGGTGTCAACTGGTGTCAAATACGCCGATGCAATCGACAGCAACGAAGGAAATAATTGAAAAAGCAAAGGCAGAGTTTGATGGACAACGCTTTTATAAGTTGAATGAATATGATGAAGAAATCAACGTTTCAGATGACGGGGTCATTACCTTCAAGTCTTACTTACCACGCAGCGGCGGCTATGAATGGGTACCAATTGTGATACGCGATACTAGTTTTCGTGTTTCTTGCGATTATTTCAGTGAATATGTTGAAGCTGGAATGGTTGTTCAGGTTCAGTTTGTAGGTAAACGCGGGCGCATTGAAAATTACGACAAGCAACGTTGTGAAGAGTTTGGTGAGCCAACATGGCAATAAGAGCTATAGATAATTAAAGCGCCGACAGGCGCTTTTTATTTACGCCTTAATTAACGTTAGAAGAGGTTTAGACCAATCTTCGGAAGATTAGGCAAGCAATGCGTAGTATCTGGTTAACGAAAAAATACGAAAGTTGCAACAATGTACGTGTCAGTAAAGTAGGAGCGATAAAGCCTCCGCGTACTGTACTCATCGTGTGTTACGTTAATTAGGAGTGTCTACCATGAAAAGCCAGAACGACAATCAAGCAAGTTACCAAGATGAACCTGATGAAGGTCGTCGCAATATGATGAAAATGACGGGTGCCAGCGTGGTTGCTATGGGAGTCGGATCGCTCTCAACGAGTTCCGTTCAAGCTGAGACGCAAATAAATCTTGGTGACACCTGGGATAAAACATTTACGAAAAGTAACCAAGTTCAACATCGCAAAGTGAGTTTTAAAAACCGTTATGGCATCACGTTGGCAGCGGATCTTTATCAACCTAAAAATAAAAGTGGCAAGCTTGCGGCTATCGTCATTAGTGGTCCATTTGGCGCTGTGAAAGAGCAGTCTTCAGGGTTATATGCTCAAACATTAGCCGAGCGAGGCTTCATTACTTTAGCGTTTGATCCGTCGTATACCGGAGAGAGTGGTGGTGAACCAAGAAACGTTGCATCACCTGATATCAATACAGAGGACTTTAGCGCAGCTGTGGACTTTATTGGCCTACAGAAAGACGTTGATCGTCAGAAAATTGGTGTGATAGGCATATGTGGTTGGGGCGGCATGGCGTTAAACGCAGTTGCTGCAGATAAACGCGTCAAAGCAGTCGCAACCAGTACGATGTATGATATGACCCGTGTAATGTCTAAAGGCTATAACGACAGTACGACGTTTGAACAGCGCACGCAAACGTTAGAGCAGCTAAGCCTGCAACGATGGGAAGATGCCGAAAATGGAACACCTACTTACGGGCCAGTATCGCTTGAGTTAGTTGGAGGTGAGCCCCAATTTGTTATTGAGTATGCAGCCTATTACAAGTCTCCTGAACGTGGCTTTCATCCACGAGCCATTAATTCAAATGCTGCATGGACACTCACAACGCCGCTGTCGTTTATGAATATGCCAATTCTGACCTACATTGAAGAGATATCTCCACGCCCAGTGTTGTTCATTCATGGCGAAAAGGCGCACTCTCGCTATTTCAGTGAAACGGCGTATGAAGCGGCGGCAGAGCCTAAAGAATTGATGATCATTCCAAATGCGAATCATACGGATCTCTACGATCAATTGGATGTGATCCCATTTGATAAATTAGAGAGCTTCTTTAAGGTTAATTTAGTTTAGATCGCCCTCTAGAAGACAACTGAGGAGCGGTTACTCTTGTGCTCCTCAGTTCCTATTGATTGAAAAATTCTCTAGATTCTCGGTGAACCATTACGGAGAGTATTTCATTATTGTCACAAGTCGGTATGAACTTGTTTTGTAGAAAACGCCAATAAAATTGCTAAACAGCTACATGCTAGTAGAACGACACCTAAGTTTTGTGCTGTTCCAGCCATCGCTAATCCCGTCCCGATCATGATGTAGTACATGAGCCCAAATAAAGCGCCTGCGCTACCTACCTGTTGTTTATAATCAACGAGTGCGTCACTGAGTATATTGGGTATCGCAATCCCATACGACATGGCGACTAACATCATTGGAGCAACAAACCAGATTGATTGGCTCAGAATCAACACACCGACTGATCCCAAACTAAGCAATACTGCTGAGAGCCAAAGTAGTTGGCTTTTTCGAACATTTTTAGACACTAGGGATTTATTTAAATAACTTCCAAGCAGAGTGCCTAACCCCAGTACCATGCCACTGTATCCAAATTGTTCGGAGTTATACCCAAGTGCTGAGAAAGTAAATGCGCCAAGTTGGTAATAAGCAAACAGAGCAATGTTATACAAAGCGACTAATAATGCTGAGCGCCAAATTCGCGCGTCTCTTAGCATTTTCAAGCTAAGTTGATGCAACCGCACTGGTGTGTGTTCCTTCTGTGTTTCAGGAAGCTTAATAACGTTATAAGCGAGCAATACTAGCGCGATTAAAAATAAGGCAAAAAACACGTAACGATATCCACCAAGCCCTGTAAGCTGTCCGCCTAATAGCATGCCTACTACCGGGCTGATTGATATACCCATCCCCATTAAGCAGAAGACTTTACTCAGTTCTTGACCGTCAAACGCGTCACGAAGCATGGTCTGTGTGACAACGGAACCTACCGCGATACCAAATGCGCTCAGGGCTCGCGCAGCCATGACAACAGCAAAACTCTCGGTTTGAGTTGCGAGTAAAGACGCAAAACCATAGATAAAGAGCCCAATTAACATGGTAGGCCTTCTTCCCAGTTTATCTGCGAGCACTCCCCAAACAACGACGCCAATGGCAAACGCTAGGAAGTAAATCGACAGTGTTTGTGCTGCTTGTGCGTGGTTTACATCAAATGATAGAGCGATTGAGCTCAACGCTGGGCTATAGATGGTTTCTACAATTTGCGGAAACATCAACATAACCAGCATGAGCCATAAAGAGGGCTTAGTATTCATATTGTTACCCATTGTTAATGAAGTTGGCGGGCAGTATAAATGAGGCTATGATTGATCTAATAACAACATAAAAACCAAATACATCAACATTCGGACAAAATGGCACTTATTGACGAAGAAACACAATTTGACGCAGACAAAATTTCTAATTGTGTAGTGGGAATTGCTGCGGATATTGGCAAGCACGACTCAGGTATGCATCAGCACAAGAAAGGGCAATTGTTGTACGCATCTCAAGGTTGTATGAGTTTTGCTCTGAAAGATTCGATTTGTATTCTGCCCCCGACAAAGGCGGTTTGGATCCCAGCTAATACGCCGCATCGAGCACTGATGACGAATGTGGTTGCGTATCGATCTTTGTATTTTGATTGTGAGGTGTTTGCGTGTCCGAGTAAGATCACGATGATAGAAGTGAATAATTTACTCCAAGCCCTCATTGATAAAATGTCATTTTGGGACTGGGATAAGCCTAACAGCGAGATGCTAAATACGACAGCACTCTTCTGGGAGGAGTTTTATGCTGCGAAACGTTATTCGTTTCAGTTGCCTTTGCCATCACATCGGCGCTTAACAACATTTCGCCGGGAGTTGGTTGAACCTTCATTTCTCGCTCCTTCGCTTACTACTCTTGCAAGCAAAGTGGGGGCAAGTACCAAGACGGTAACACGATTATTTAAGTCGGAAACGGGTATGAATTATCAAGATTGGCGTCAACAGTGGAGGCTCTTAAAAGCAGTTGAATTGTTATCAACGGGAATGCAAGTCAGCGCCGTTGCTGATTGGCTGGAGTTTTCTTCAGACAGTGCTTTTATTGCATTTTTCAAAAAGCAAACTGGGCAAACACCGCTAATGTTTATGAAAACTAGACCTTAAAACATCACGATGCTTACGTATTTCTTTAGTACAAATTTGGGCTTTATAGATTCCGTATATATTGGTTCACATAGTGAAATGCTATCGAGCACGTTACTTGTGTTTACTCGGCAGCTGACGAAAATATTGAGTAGCAAAGTCAATAAAGGCTCGGATGCGTTTTGGTTGATGTCGGTCGTGATGGTAAAGGAGTGAAAACTCCACACTCGGAATGCTCCAGTCGGTAAACACTTCTTTTAGCTTGCCTGTCTGGAGTTCTTGTCGGCAATAAAGTGCTGGTACACGGATGATACCATTTCCCGCCAACGCTGCTTTTATCATTACTCTGCCACTCTTACATCGTAACTGTCCACGTATCTGGTGTTCCGTTGACTGCTTTGTATTTGTGTTCTCGAATGCCCAGCGTGTCACACTACCTGTCAAACAAATGTGTTTTTCTAAGTCTTTTGGATGCGAAGGATAGCCATGTGTTTCTAAATAACTTGGGCTTGCGTACGTCCCCATTTCCACATCAATCAGTTTGCGAGCGATAAAGTTGGAGTCGTCTAACTTTCCCATTCGAAAAGCGATGTCGAATTCATCCGCGATTAAATCGACACGATGGCTGCTAAAATCTAAGTTAATGTTCACTTGTGGGTGTTGGATTAGAAACTGAGCAACGATATCTGCGACAACGTCTTCCCCTAAATAACCCCCCACGCAGTTGATACGAATTTCGCCTCTTAATTCTTCTACATCATCAACCACTGCCATAACAGCTTGATCAATATTGTGAAGGGCGGTTTCACACTGTTTATACAGAACCTTGCCTGCTTCGGTGAGCTTCAGTGTTCGAGTGGTTCTTTGTAGCAAAGTGGCACCAATCTGTTGTTCCAGATTTGTTATTTGACGTGAAACGTGTGAGCGAGAAACGCCAAGTTGCTCTGCTGCTTTCGTGAAGTTTCCTAGTTGAGCGATTAGGACGAAAGAGCGGATATCCGCAAGGTTGATGTGTGTTTGCATGATGACTTCTGCGTAATTCAAAAAAGTATTGTTGCAGTATAACAACAGTGTTTCAACTAGGTCGGTATATATCAACAAACAAAGTTTTCTTAAACTTATCGCCATTGAGGTAAACCGTTCTATTAAGGATTCAAAATGAAAAAGTTAATTGTTATTACAGGCGCTAGTTCAGGCATTGGTGAAGCGATTGCACGTCATTTCAGCGAACAGGGCCATGCTCTTCTTTTGTTAGCAAGACGTGTAGAACGTTTAGAAGCATTAAACTTACCAAATACGCTTTGTGAAAAGGTAGATGTGACCGATAAAGCTTCTTTTGAAGCGGCAATTGAGAAAGCAGAAGCGTTGTATGGTCCGGTAGATGCACTTGTAAATAACGCAGGCGTTATGCTTCTAGGCCAGATAGATACTCAGGACGCATCGGAGTGGAAGCGCATGTTTGATGTGAACGTACTTGGCTTGCTAAATGGCATGCAGTCCGTTTTAGCACCGATGAAAGCACGCAACAGTGGTACGATCATCAATATCAGCTCTATTGCGGGCAAGAAAACATTTCCTGATCATGCCGCTTACTGTGGTACCAAATTTGCGGTTCATGCGATTTCTGAAAACGTACGTGAAGAAGTCGCATCATCGAATGTTCGTGTTACGACTATTGCACCTGGCGCAGTGGAAACTGAATTACTTTCACATACTACGTCTCAAGATATTAAAGATGGCTATGATGCTTGGAAAGAGGATATGGGGGGCGTGTTGGCAGCCGACGATATTGCACGAGCAGTGCTGTTTGCTTATCAGCAACCGCAAGGTGTATGTGTTCGCGAAATTGCTTTGGCACCAACAAAACAGCAACCTTAACATTAATTCACAGCGACTTCTGGATCATTAGGGCTGTGAATGTTTGCACACTGATTCGTGATTGATATGGCATCTTTCAACTAAGTCGTATGAAAATTTAGGTTACCCATTTAAGTCCGTAGCCTAAGTGTGTTATTGCTTATACCCAAGTTACTCAAGGTGAGAAAAAACTTTGAGTAATTTGGGTTTTTATTTGGTCTCAATTTTTAGTATGTCGCTCTATTGGGGCCAGCGGGCCACAGTCGTAAAGAAAAGGAGAAGGTGACGTAAAGCAAAATGAAGCAATATCCATAGCTTAATGAGAATTGATTTCATCAACGTCACAAGCCGTTACAATTATCCGTTAGGTATTATACTTTGTGGGTGGTTAATATTTAACCAAACAAGGAGGTGTGTATGAAACGATTCGCGAACATACTTTTTGCAACACAAGGATTGCCTGGTCATAGTGAGGCGCTCGAACAAGCGATGAGGATCGCATCCAGCAACAAAGTACCTGTTTCAGGGCTAATTGCGTGCCCCGATTTCCCCGCGGATATGCTCCAGTATCAGCAAAGTTATGAGCAATCGCTACAAGACTCCCTCAAACAAAGCATTCAGGAATACAGACAGAAGCTCGATCTTTCTGAAGATGATCTGGCATTTCCTCTTACTGTGAAAAGCAGTGAAAAACCCGCTGTCTGTATCATTAAAGAAGCATTAGCTGACAACAAAGATCTTATCATCAAAGAAGCTGAACCACTCGGTGAAGGTGCTGAAGGCTTCAAAGCCATTGATATGACACTGTTACGCAAATGTCCTTGTCCATTATGGTTACACCGACCGATTGATAAGCCGAGAGACAAACGCCGTGTGGCTGTTGCTATAGATCCGTTAACGGCGAGCGATGAACAGCACTCATTAGCGGTGCGTTTACTTGAATTATCTCGTTCAATAGCCGACACCTGTGACAGTCGTTTACATGTGATTTCTTGCTGGGAATATTACTTAGAGAACTACCTACATGACAATGCTTGGATTCAAGTCGACGATGCTGAGTTGAAACATGAACTCGACAAAGCAAAAGCCGATCATAAACAAGCTCTACAACAACTGCTGGAAGAGTCGGGGATTACGGGTGAAATTGTGATTCATCATTTACACGGAAAGCCTGATGAAAAAATCCCGGATTACGTAGAAAGCATAGAAGTGGACGTTCTAGTCATGGGTACCTTAGCGAGAACTGGGATATCTGGCTACGTCATTGGTAATACGGCTGAAAACATTTTGCAATCTATAAACTGTAGTTTGGTCGCTCTTAAGCCCGATGGTTTTGTATCGCCGATTCAGTAATTGGTGTGTAACAAACCTGGGTTTAAGTGGTTGTTTTAGGTAAAGGAGGGAGACGGAGTTCTAGAACATGGAATTATCAGTGTATCAATAAGTTATCAGAGGAGAGTGACATGAAAAACCTATGCCCGAAATGCCACACAGAAATGATAGAACGTTCGAACGTTTATGTTTGTCCGAGAAATGATATCGGTGACTGCACCTACGATGCGTTCGAGTTAACTGATGACGATAATCCATACACATTCAGTCGAGAACACGTAAGTAGTGATCTACGTTCTTACACCGTAGCGGACAGCAAGTAGCTGTTTGTATTAACGTTCCTTTAAGTAGCATTCGGTGATTGCTGTTTGCTACTTATCCCTTGGTTTTATGATCTTTTTTGAAATACTTGGGCTAAAACAATCAAGTGGAGCTTTTTATCTTTGCGCCAAATAGGGCGAACTTTCTTATAAAAATGAATGGGCTGCGATGTTGAATAGCATAACGGGTAAAGAAAACCTGCCGAAAAATCCCGATAATCAGTTGGTCTTACTGATTTTCCCTGTGCTGCCAATTTTAATCTTCTCTTTTCTTTTTTACATCTACACACCCGCAGGCGTAAGCTGGAATGCGGAATGGATACCTAGCCTCGATATTAACTTCAGCTTTAGGTTAGATGGTCTGTCATTCCTTTTTGCCGGGCTGATCAGCGGGATTGGCGCACTGATCCAAATATACGCTTTGGCTTACTTACGAGAGAGTGATAGCCGATTTTCCTTTCATTTATACCTAATCCTATTCATGCTTGCCATGCTAGGGATTGTGATGAGCGATAACATCCTATTGTTGTTCGTTTTCTGGGAACTCACCACCATCACTTCTTACTTACTGATTGGTTTTAATCACGAAAACAAAACGTCACGAAAAAATGCACTGCAGTCGTTGATCGTTACAGGTGCTGGTGGATTAGCGTTGTTAGCTGGCCTTATCTTGTTGGGAGCGATGGCAGGGAGTTATGAGTTACATACGATCATCGCTCAGGCGGACACGATTGCGCAGCACGAATGGTTTATGCCATCTCTAGTGCTCATACTACTTGGTTCATTTACTAAATCTGCGCAGTTCCCGTTTCATTTTTGGCTACCTAACGCGATGGCAGCGCCCACTCCGGTCAGTGCGTATTTACACTCGGCAACAATGGTAAAGGCAGGCATTTACTTGTTAGCGCGTTTATCGCCAGTTTATGCTCATAGCGAGGTTTGGTTTTATGCCTTAGTGATCACAGGGAGTATCACCGCCGTTTGGTGCACGTTTGTCGCATTAAAACAAACTGACTTGAAGCTGATGCTAGCCTACAGCACGAACGTGGCTTTGGGGAAACTAACATTATTGTTAGGTATGGGCACAGATTTGGCCGTGAGCGCAGTATTGATGTTTATTCTCGCTCACTCTTTCTATAAAGCAGCGCTGTTTATGGTGGTGGGCAATATCGACAAAGCGACAGGAACACGAGATATCGATCAACTGTACGGCTTGAAGTCAGTGCTCGTCATCAGCATGGTTGCGGGGAGTTTGGCTGCATTGTCTAAAGCGGGATTCCCGCCGTTGTTAGGCTTTTTGAGCAAAGAATACATGTACAAATCCGCCGTAGAGCTCAATAACTGGATCGCCTTTGTACTTTTAATCGTGAATATACTGATGGTTGCGCTAACCATTATGCTTATAGCGAGACCATTCTTTGCTCGCCGTGATCTCATGCCGATTGAAATGAAGCCAGTTGAGACAAAAAAAGCCATGTGGTTCTCGCCTTTGCTCTTGGCACTTGGCAGTCTCATCGTTCCGCTAGTCGGTTTAAATTGGTTAGATCACAATATCATCTTTCCTGGCTCTGCTGACATTCTGCCTGCAGCCGATATTAAAGCGACATCATTATGGCATGGAGTGAATGTACCGCTGGTCCTAAGCGTTATCACGCTAGTATTGGGGTATGTGGTGTACCGTGTTTATCCTACTGTGTCTGCATTTTTTCAGCGGTTACATCTATTCGTCCCCAAAGCGGAGAATGTTTTTGAACGACTATTAGATGGCATGATGACACTGGCGAAGTGGCAAACGGCGCTGTTGCAGCAAAAGAAGTTGAGTCGTTATGTCCTGCTATTTTTCGCGGTACTCGCCGTCGCTTTACTTGGTCAGGTAGCATTTATTCCTCAGCCTTTGTTAGAGCAGCTTTCAAACGTGGCTTTCTATGAGATTGGCATTGCCTTATTGCTGATTGGTGCAGCGATCGTATGTACGTTGTCTCACTCAAGGCTTCTTGCGATTTCTGCGCTAGGTATGATTGGTTTTATGACCACGCTTGTTTTTATGATCTACAGTGCTCCGGACGTCGCGAAGACTCTACTGTTAGTGGAAACATTAATGGTGGTCTTTTTAGCATTGTTAATGCGTCATATGCCGCGTTTAACCACCGTGCCCAAGCATTCGATAAAACGTAAATTGGCGAATGTTTGTATAGCGGGCGCGATAGGTGTTTCGATTACTTTCCTCTTGTTAGGAATCACGTCCCAGCCGATGGATTCATCGGTGTCGGAATTCTTTGCGGAAAATAGTGTCCCAGGCGGGCATGGGCGCAATATTGTCAACGTCATTCTCGTCGACTTTCGTGCGTTCGATACATTGGGAGAGGTTGTCGTCGTTGTCATTGCTGGGATTGCAGCAGTGAGCTTGCTTAAGACAAGAGCGAAAAAGCAAAACCGTATTCAATCATTAATTTTTGCAACCACGGCACATATCGTCGCGGCGCTCATGCTCGTGTTCTCAGTGTATCTGTTATTACGTGGTCATAACGAACCGGGTGGTGGCTTCATTGGTGCATTGATTGCCGTTATTGGCTTATCGCTTCTCATGTTCGCGGAATCACCGAAATATGTTCGTTCTAGATTGTATTTCAAGCCGTTTTTCATTGCGTTATTTGGCATCGCATTGAGCTTGATATCAGGAGCTTTGAGCTTTGCGTTTGATAAACCGTTTTTGACCGGACTGTGGTGGAAAGATGTGATACCACTAGGGACGCCATTGGTTTTTGATGTTGGTGTTTACCTTGCTGTTATAGGTGGCGTGATGGGGATGCTGCTTCGTGTTAATGAGGAGCTAGAGTGATGGAAATAGTCTGGAGTGTTGTCGTTGGAGTATTTGTCGCCGCAGGCGTTTACTTAATGCTAGAAAAACATATCTTGCGTCTTTTGTTCGGTATCATGTTACTCAGCAGTGCGGTTAACCTTGCTATTTTTACCGCGGGAAGGCTGACTCCTGGAGAGCCGCCATTGATTGGCGATAATGCACTTTTTCCACCAGATGGCGCGGCAAACCCATTACCTCAAGCGCTGATTTTAACCGCGATAGTCATCGGTTTTGGGCTACTTATTTTTGCTTTAATGTTGTTCTATCGAGCTTATAAAGATTCTGGAACCGCAGACGTCGATGAAATGCAACGTTCTGAGGAGGGTCAATGAGTTCGATTTTGCTGACGTTACCTGTTGTTCTTTCATTGAGTACGGCGCTGACCATTTTCTTTGTACGTCGCTCAACAAAAAGTGCTGAGTGGTTAAGTGGCGCGAGTGTGATTTTGAACCTTGTCGTCGCAGGCCTTCTCACAGAAAACATCATAAGTAATGGTATTCAAGCCGTTGCTTTTGGCCAGTGGCAAGCACCATTTGGTATCGTTTTTGTCGCAGATTACTTCAGCGTTGCCATGGTGATGATTACGGCAGTGATTGGTGCGATATGTGTTTTCTATGCCATGGCGGACCTTCACCGAAAACCTTCCTATAGCAATTACCATGCGTTGACGCACGTGTTGCTTGCTGGTGTTTATGGCGCGTTCCTCACCGGAGATATTTTTAATCTGTATGTTTGGTTCGAGGTCATGCTCATCGCGTCATTTGGTTTAATGGTATTAGATGCAACGAAAACTCAAATTGATGGGGCAGTGAAGTATGTGATGTTGAACCTGATTTCGACGCTAGTGTTCTTACTTGCCATCGGTTTGTTGTATGGTGCAACTGGCACCTTGAACTTGGCCGATCTCTATACCAAAGCGGGAGAGAGCGAACTGAGCATCAACATGATGTTGTCCGCCTTGTTTTTGTTTGCCTTTTCTATCAAAGCGGCACTATTTCCTTTATTTGCTTGGTTGCCAGCTTCTTATCACACCTTACCAAGTGGTGTGGTTGCGCTGTTTGCTGCGTTGCTTACTAAAGTCGGCGTATACGCGTTAATACGAGTCTTCACATTAGTATTTCCGCTCGCCGAGAGTGGTTGGCAGCCGACGTTGATTTGGATTGCTGGCCTCACCATGTTAACGGGCGTTTTGGGGGCGGCAAGTCAATTCGACATTAAGAAAATTCTTTCTTTTCACATCATTAGCCAAATAGGTTACATGATAATGGGATTAGCGATTTACACTCCTTTAGCTTTGGCTGGCGCTATTTTCTACATTGTTCATCACATCATTGTAAAAGCGAATTTGTTCTTAATCGGTGGCTTTATTGAGCGCAAATATGGGTCTAGTCAACTTGAACATTTGGGCGGGGTATATAAAGCAATGCCTTGGTTAGCGTTCTTGTTTCTTGTCCCTGCGTTTTCTCTGGCAGGATTTCCGCCGCTCTCTGGTTTCTGGGGCAAATTCTTGGTCATCAAATCGAGCATACAGGTTGAATATTACTGGTTAGCCGGTACCGCTCTATTGGTGGGGCTGCTTACCGTCTACTCGATGACGAAAATTTGGAGTGAGGCATTCTGGAAAAAGCCGGTTAGGGAGAAAACAGAACAGACTCTGCAAGTCAAAGTACATTGGTTGTATTGCGTTCCAATTGCCGTATTGACCATGTTCACGTTGATCATAGGCTTGGTGGCGGAGCCTTTTTATCAGTTTTCTGTTCAAGCCGCTGAACAACTGTTAAATCCGAATGAATACATTCGAGCGGTATTGGGAGGAAATTTATGATCTATCTATTCCTCAATCTTTTCTTAGCATTAGCATGGATGATGTTAA
This sequence comes from Vibrio sp. T13N, assembly GCF_032970445.1. Taxonomy (NCBI): domain Bacteria; kingdom Pseudomonadati; phylum Pseudomonadota; class Gammaproteobacteria; order Vibrionales; family Vibrionaceae; genus Vibrio; species Vibrio sp. T13N. The sequence goes on along the minus strand of NZ_JAWJYE010000002.1, from coordinate 447,441 downwards.
ACGGCAGTTATTCGAGTTTGAATTTTATTGTCGGATTTACGGTCGGTTTTTTTGCCTTACGGTTGAGCCAACCATTTGGATTAAAAACCAGCTACTTTCGACGTTTTGCGTCGGCATTAAAGTTACTGGTGTACTTCGCTTATGAAATGATCATATCGGTTGCAAGAGTCGTGTGGGATGTTGTGACGCCAACGCATTTGAGCCAGCCAGATATCGTCTATGTCCCTTTGGACGTCGATTCCGACCTTGAAATCACCTTACTTGCGAATATGGTTTCGTTAACACCGGGCACACTCAGTTTGGACGTTACGCCTGATAAAAAGCATCTTATCGTTCATGCCATGTTTGCTCCTGAGCATGAAGAAGTTATTCGTGGAATTAAAAACGGATTAGAGCATCGAATTTTGGAGGTGACGCGTGGATAGTTGGCTGCAAATAAGTGTCACTTTTGCCTATGCAGGGCTATTACTCAGTTTTGTTATGGCTTTCTTCCGTTTAATTTTAGGACCAACGCTGGCTGACCGAGTTGTGGCGTTAGATTTGATTTCATTTATCACCATCGGTTTTATTACGGTTTACACCTTAGACAGTGGTGAGGATGCCTTGTTAGATATCGCCATTACATTAGGTTTGGTCGCATTTCTTGGCACAATCGCATTTGCGCGTTTGATCGTTAAAAGGAAGGAGAAAGAATAATGGATGTGTTGATTGGGCTGTTTTTATGTTTAGGGACGTTATTGATCCTAAGCGCTAGTTTAGGTGTGTTGCGGTTGCCAGATCTATATACCCGAATGCATGCCGCAACCAAAGCCGGTACCGTCGGAGTTAGTTGCTTACTACTAGCGGTTGCCCTCTCAATTCCTGAAGTCACCGTGATCTCCCGAGTTATCGGTACGATGTTGTTTATCGTTCTCACGGCGCCAGTCGCCTCCCACTTGCTCGGCAGAGCAATGCGAGAGGTCGGATATAAGATTTGGCGCAATGATTAAGTTTTTTCTTGTTTAACCAATTGTCACTATTGATTAAGCTGGCTAATTTCTTCCAGCACTTCTGGGTTAGCAATGGCACCAATGTTTTTTACAGCTTGCCCGTTGACCAATTGTTTCACTGCTAGTTCAACCAGTTTGCCTGAGCGCGTTTTAGGAATATCACTGATAGCAAAAATTTGGCGTGGTACATGGCGCGGTGAACATTTTGTTTTTAATGTTTGGCGAATTGAATCGGTGAGTTGTTGGGTTAACTCGACCTCGTGAGCGAGTTTTACTAGTAACCAGATTTCTTCTGACTGCTGGTTTAACTTGCCGACGGCGATGGAGTCCTCGACCTCGGGTAACGTGTTCACTTGCTGATAGATCTCAGCGGTGCCGATTCGTACGCCGCCTGGATTCAATGTCGCATCGCTACGGCCATAAAAAATAAAGCCGCCATGTTCGGTTTGCATCACATCGTCGCCGTGGTGCCAGATATCAGTAAACTTGCTCCAATAAGCGTTGTGATAGCGTTCGCCGTTGTCGTGCCAAAAGCCGATAGGGAAGTTAGGTAGCGAGTTATTGCAAGTCAGTTCGCCGCGTTGCTCTGTAATGATTTTTCCCTCGTCGTCCAAAACACGCACGTCGATTCCCAGCCCTGCGCCTTGGCATTCACCTTTGTATACCGGAGATATTGGGTTTCCAAGTACAAAACACCCACAAATATCCGTGCCGCCAGCGATAGAAGCCAAATGTAAATCCTGCTTGATGTGCTGGTATACATAATTAAATTGTTCTGGGTAAAGCACCGAACCAGTTGAGCACAGAGTTTTGAGTGATTTCAGGTCATGTTCTGACTTTGGAGAGTAATACGTTTGCTCTAGCGCCTCTAAATATTTCGCTGACGTACCAAACAGCGACACGCTATGTTCTTCCGCTAATCGCCATAAGACGGAGTGAGCAGGGTACACAGGGCTACCATCGTAAATCACTAAGGTAGCACCACTCGCAAGTGCTGAAACATGCCAGTTCCACATCATCCAGCCACATGTTGTGTAATAGAAAACCTTGTCTTGCGGTTTGATATCGCAATGTAGTTGATGTTCTTTGAGGTGATTGAGCAAGGTGCCGCCCACGGAATGGACAATACACTTTGGTTGCCCTGTTGTACCAGAAGAATACAAAATGAATAACGGGTCATTAAACAGTACTGGTTGATATTGAATTGGTTGTGGAGAAAAGTGGTGAGCTATATCAGACCAAAGTACAAAGTCAGAAGTGTTAGCACTCTTAGAGTTTTTTAAATATTCGATTTGGCATACGCTAATTGAAGGGCTTTCTGGTACGTTACTTAACTTGCTGTTAAGACTGATGTTTTTCTCTGCCATATCGAAAGCTTTGCCTCCGAACTGGTAGCCGTCACAGCAAAAAAGTACTTTCGGTTTGACCTGACCAAAACGCTCTACGACGCTATCGATACCAAAATCAGGCGAGGTTGAAGTCCAAATGGCACCAAGGCTTGTAGTTGCCAACATGGCTATAACGGTCTCTGGGAGATAGGGCAAGTAGCCTGCAACGACATCGCCTTTGCCAACATCACAAGTGAGTAGCCATTGCTGAACGACAGACACTTGTTCCAGTAACTGTTTACCAGTGAGCTGCCTGTGTTTACCGTTTTCATTAGTAAAAACGATAAACTTACGCTCAGGTGTTTTTTCGGCCTGAGAGAGGAGATTCTCTGCATAGTTAAGCGTGGCGTCAGCAAACCATACTGTGTCTCTATTTACATGGTTATAAGCAGTATCTGGCTGTGTCCACTTGGGAGCACCAAGGCTTTTTACTTGCGAACCCATATCTCCGATTACGTTGCAAAACTGCCATGTATGTCGCCAAAAGTCGTCATTGTGATCAATGGACCACTGGTGCAAAGACGCGTAATCATTGATTGAGATATCTTCGGTTTGGTGCGCACTAACCGTCTCGATAAATTGTAGCAAGTTGCTATTGCTGACGCGCTCAGCAGATGGTGACCAAATAGGTGCAGAATTTGGCATAGGTCCCTCTAATTTCAATCCGTTTGAATATGGCTAAAAACAAAATAAAAGGGCGAACATCGTAATGCTCGCCCCTCGTCTCGATTGCTTAAAGTTGCTCGGCAAGCTGAGGTAATACCTCAAACAAATCACCAACCAATCCATAGTCGGCAACTTCGAAGATAGGAGATTCAGGATCTTTGTTGATCGCGACAATCACTTTGGATTCCTTCATCCCGGCAAGGTGCTGGATGGCACCGGATATCCCGACCGCAATATAAAGTTTAGGCGCAACGATTTTACCGGTTTGACCCACTTGTAAGTCGTTGGCTACAAACCCAGCATCAACCGCCGCACGAGAAGCGCCAATGGCGGCCCCCAGTTTATCGGCGACTTGTTCGATCAACGCGAAGTTCTCTTTGCTACCGACCCCGCGTCCACCTGACACAACCACCTCTGCTGCACTCAACTCTGGTCGCTCTGACACGGTTTTATCGACAGAAACCAATTCAACCAATGGAGTTGAGATGGTGACTTGCTGATGCTCGATGTCAGCTTGATTGTGACAAGTAACCGGCTCAAACGCAGACGCGCGCACGGTGACGACGCGAACCTTGTCGCTGGTGGTCACTTTGGCAAATGCGTTTCCTGCGTAAATAGGGCGGATAAAAGTGTTTTCATCGATAACTTGGACAATATCGGAAACTTGCCCAACGCCGAACTTCGCGGCTATTCGCGGTGCAAGATCTTTCCCTTTTGATGATGAGCTAGCCCAGATTGCGTCAAAACCTTCAGCAATACTCACCACAATAGGTGCGATACTCTCGGCAAATTGATGCTTAAGTTGCTCATCATCGACACAAATTACATTTGATATACCATCAACGCGACAAGCTTGTTGAGCGACTTCTTCACACTGGTGGCCCACTACGATCAAAACATTGTCTTGGCTGACTTGTTTTGCTGCATTAACTACTTTGAGTGTGTCCGCATGCAATTGGTTATTGTCATGTTCTGCTATGATTAAGTTCTTCATGAAATCACCTTCGCTTCGTTACGCAGCTTATCGAGAAGCTCTGAGACAGATTCAACCTTGATGCCACCTGTTCTCTGCGCTGGTGGTGTGACTTCTTGAATGGTTTGGCTAAATACCACTTCAACACCCAGAGTGTCAGGTGTGATTGTATCTAACGGCTTGCGCTTGGCTTTCATTATATTAGGCAAAGAGGCAAAACGCGGTTCATTCAGGCGTAAGTCAGTACTGACCACAGCAGGTAGGTTCATCGCGACCGTCATCAAGCCGCCATCCACTTCTCTCACGACCTGAACTTTTTGATCTTCTATCTTCATGTCTGAAGCGAAAGTTGCTTGAGGCCAGTCAAGTAGGGCTGCCAACATCTGAGCCACTTGGTTGTTGTCGGTATCAATCGACTGTTTACCCGTAATCACAAGCTGTGCTTGTTCTTGCTCGACCAGAGCTTTGAGCAGCTTAGCGACGACTAATGGCTCTATTTTTTCTTCAGTATCGACATGAATAGCGCGATCGGCACCTAACGCAAGCGCAGTGCGTAGTTGCTCCTGACATTGGCTACCGCCAGCACTGACAACGATGACTTCATCTGCAATACCTTGCTCTTTTAGTCGTACGGCTTCTTCAACGGCTATTTCGCAAAATGGATTAATCGTCATCTTGACGTTATTGGTTTCAACATCGCTATGGTCCGCTTTCACACGAACTTTAACGTAGGGATCAATGACCCTTTTGATTGGCACTAGTATTTTCACGTTAGATTCCTTTTTACAGTGAAGACTATGTGTTTACAGTGAAGACGATGTGATGACGTCTTTAAAATGATGTTAATTTACCTTTACGTTTGCGTCAACTTTAAATATATTGTTGCTTAACAAGTTGGCAACATGCAAAGAAAAAGGAATGCAATCATGGAAAGAGACTGCATGGAATTTGATGTTCTGATTGTAGGCGCTGGTCCCGCAGGTTTGTCTGCGGCATGCCGAATCAAACAGTTAGCCGCAGAGAAAGAACAAGACCTCTCTGTTTGCGTGGTAGAAAAAGGCTCTGAAGTTGGAGCGCATATTTTATCGGGTGCGGTGTTTGAAACGCGCAGTTTGGATGAACTGTTTCCAGATTGGCAGGAAAAAGGCGCACCGCTCAATACCAAAGTAAACCAAGATAAAACCTACTATCTAGGCAATGAAATCAATGGTCATGAACTGCCTTCTTGGGCGGTGCCTAATACGTTACATAACAAAGGTAATTACATAATAAGTTTGGGCAGTCTATGCCGATGGATGGCGTTGCAGGCTGAGAACTTAGGGGTGGAGATCTACCCAGGTTTTACCGCCAGTCAAGCCATCATCGATGAAGACAACCGCGTTTGTGGCGTGATCACGGGCGATATGGGATTAGACAAAAATGGTGAACAAAAAGGAAATTTCGAACCTGGTATTGAACTGCGAGCGAAGTTTACTTTATTTGCTGAAGGCGCGCGGGGTCATATTGGTAAGCAGTTGATTAATCGATTTAATCTCGCTGAAGATAAAACGCCTCAACATTACGCTATCGGCTTTAAAGAGCTGTGGGAAATACCACCAGAGCAGCATCAACAAGGGTTAGTGGTTCACGGCTTAGGCTGGCCGTTAGCGAACGAAGCTACAGGTGGCAGCTACCTCTACCATTTAGAGGGAAACCAAGTTGCCGTCGGGTTGATTGTTGACTTGAACTATAAGAATCCGCACTTGAGTCCATTCGATGAATTTCAGCGTTTTAAACATCACCCGATGATTGAGCAATACCTCAAAAATGGTAAACGAATTAGTTATGGCGCAAGAGCGATCACCAAGGGCGGTTTCCATTCGCTTCCAACGCAACAGTTTGCTGGTGGCTTGTTGATTGGCTGTGATGCAGGAACGCTTAACGGCGCTAAAATCAAAGGCACGCACACCGCAATGAAATCTGGCATGCTTGCCGCCGAAGCAGTATGTGAAGCCCTTGAGAGTCAGTCAGTTACTGCTGATTATCAAAAGCATTTCAAACAGTCTTGGCTGTATGAAGAGCTTTATCAAGCACGTAACTTTTCAAGTGGCATTCACCGCTTTGGATCGTGGCTGGGCGGTGGCTTAGCGCTGCTGGAACATAACGTGTTAAAAGGTAAAGCTAAGTGGCATATCCGCTGTGATAAGCCTGATCATCAGTCTCTGTTATTGGCGGAAAACAGCAATAAAATTGTCTATCCGAAGCCTGATGGTGTGTTAAGTTTCGATCGCCTCTCTTCTGTTTATCTATCCAATATCTTCCATGAGGAAGATCAACCATGCCACTTACGACTGGCGAACCAACGGATTCCTATTGAGCAGAACCTTGAATTATATGCAGAGCCAGCACAGCGCTATTGCCCAGCTGGCGTTTATGAAATCGTACAGGGGGATCAGCAGCCAGAGCTACAAATAAATGCGGCGAACTGTATCCACTGTAAGACCTGCGACATCAAAGATCCAAGTCAAAATATTACTTGGACACCGCCGGAAGGTGGTGGTGGCCCTAACTATCCGAATATGTAGTCGTCTGAGAATAATTTTTATTAACAATTTATTTACTTAAAGTTTGCGTTAGTTCAAATCTTTCTCGATGAACTCGATTGCAACTTAATCTTTCAAGCACTATTCTGATTTTAAATTGACGTTTACGTAAACTGAATACAAAGTTGATGCATAGGTGTAAAAGCGGTTACCAGTATCAAAGTTAGGTTTGATCAAATAGTGCTCAATGGAACGCACTTAAATAACGAAAGGGAGATCAACTATGGTATCGGAATCGCCTCTGTTGCAGGTAAACGATATTTCATTGGCTTTTGGTGGGGTGAAAGCTTTAACTGACGTGAGCTTCCATGTGAATGAAAAGGAAATCTTTTCAATCATTGGTCCAAACGGTGCAGGTAAAACCTCAATGCTCAATTGCATCTCTGGTCGATACACACCAAACAAAGGCTCTGTAATCTTCGCTGGAGATGATGTAACCAAACGAACACCTAGCCAACGAGCTGAGTTAGGGTTGGGAAGAACCTTCCAAAACTTAGCGCTCTTTTCTCATATGTCAGTACTCGACAACATTATGGTTGGCCGACATCACCTACTAAAAAACAACTTCGTCACGGGGCCACTGTATTGGTTCTCTAACGCACAGAAAGAAGAGATGGCGCACCGCAAGTACGTGGAAGACGTGATCGATTTTCTAGAAATCCAGCACATTCGCAAAGCCACCGCTGGCACACTTTCTTACGGTTTACGTAAACGTGTAGAACTTGCTCGTGCCATTGCCTTAAAACCTAAGTTGTTGCTGCTTGATGAACCGATGGCAGGCATGAACTTGGAAGAAAAGGAAGACATGGCGCGTTACATCATGGATTTAAACGAAGAGTTAGACATCACCATCATCATGATCGAGCACGATATGGGCGTGGTGATGGATATCTCTAACCGCGTATTGGTGTTGGATTTTGGTAAACACATTGCGATGGGCGAGCCAGAAGAAGTGATGGCCAACCCACATGTGAAACAAGCGTACTTAGGCGAAGAGCTACCGACATTAGAGGAGAGTGCATAATGGCACAGCAACATAATGATTGGGCAGATATAACCCGCTTAGATACCTTTCCAAAAGTGTTGCAGCACAATGCCAAGCACTGGCCCGAGCAAGTCGCAATGCGTGAAAAGGAGTTTGGTATTTGGCGAGAGTTCACTTGGCAAGATTATGAAAATCGAGTGAAGTGGATGGCTCTGGCATTGCAAGATTTAGGTGTTGGTGAGCAAGACGTTGTTGGTTTGCTGGGTGATAACCGCCCGGAATGGGTATGGGGCGAGTTGGCCGCACATGCGATCAAAGGTTTCTCGCTGGGCATCTATCAAGATTCCATGCACGAAGAGGTGGCGTACCTCATAAACTATGCCAAAGCAAAAGTCGTGGTTGCGGAAGATGAGGAGCAATGCGATAAGCTACTTGAGCTCGGTGATGAGATCCCAAGCGTAGAATTCATTATCTATTGTGACCCGCGTGGAATGCGCAAGTACGACGACCCACGACTGATTGATGTTGAGCAGGTCTATAAAAAAGGTCAACTGATCGACAAAGCGGATCCCGATAAATACCTCAATATGGTTGCGGCAACCAAAGGCAGCGATCTTTCGATTCTTTGTACCACGTCGGGTACGACTTCCAAACCAAAATTGGCTCAGCTCCACAGCGGAACTTTCTTGGATCACTGTGCGGCTTATTTGCGTGCCGACCCGCGCTCCCCAGGCGACAACTACGTTTCTGTTCTGCCTTTGCCTTGGATTATGGAGCAGGTGTATGTGGTTGGTCAGGCGTTGATTTCTCGTCAAATCGTTAACTTCGTGGAAGAACAAGAAACCATGATGTCTGACTTGCGCGAAATTGGCCCGAACTTCGTCCTACTTGCACCGCGTGTATGGGAAAACATTGTGGCAGACGTGTCTGCACGAATGATGGATTCTACACCGTTTAAACAGAAGATGTACAAACTGGGCATAAGCTTAGCCAACAAAGCACTGGAGCAGGGCAAACGTTCAAAACTCGCTGAATGGATTTTGCTACGTGCTTTGCGTGACCGCTTAGGTTTCTCGAATCTAGCATCTGCTGCGACGGGTGGTGCGGCGATGGGACCGGATACTTTCCGCTATCTGCAAGCGATCGGTGTACCACTCAAGCAGCTTTACGGTCAAACCGAAATGTGTGGTGCGTACACCGTCCACCAAGCCGATGACGTGGATTACGATTCGGTCGGTGTCGCGTTTGACAATGCAGAAGTGAAAGTCATCAACCCAGACAGCAATGGCGTGGGTGAGATCATCGCGAAAAGTACCGGCATGTTTACTGGCTACCTGAACAACCAGGAAGCGTATGACGAAGACGTACAAGACGGATGGATGCATACGGGTGATGCGGGTTACTTTAAAGATTCTGGTCACTTGGTGGTGATTGATCGTCTGAAAGACATGTCGGAAACCAGCCATGGCGACCGCTACTCTCCGCAGTTCATTGAAAACAAACTCAAGTTCTCGCCGTTTATTGCAGAAGCCGTAGTGGTGGGCAAAGGTCGACCTTGGCTATCCGCCATCATCTGTATTCGCTACGCGATTGTTGCGAAGTGGGCAGAGCAGCGTGGTTTGGCATTTACTAACTACACCAACTTATCCGCTCAGCCAGAAGTGTATCAAGCGATTCGTGAAGAAGTGCTGAAAGTGAACGAATCACTGCCAGATGCACAGAAGATCAGCAAATTCATTCTACTTTACAAAGAGCTGGATGCCGACGATGGCGAGCTAACTCGTACGCGTAAAGTGCGTCGTGGTGTGGTTGCGGAGAAATACGGAGACATCATCGAAACCATCTACAGCGACGATCCAAAAGTCGATGTGGATACGGTGATCACTTATCAGGATGGCACCAAAACACGCATTCAAACGTCGCTAGTGATTGAAACGCTTATTGAACATGAGCCAACACTGGTGGATAGCGAACAACGGAGGATCGCATAGTGAATACGGATTTATTACTGCAACTCGTCATTAATGGCGTGATCGTTGGCATGTTGTATGGCGTGGTCGCCATGTGCTTTGTACTGATATACAAATCGACCCAGGTGGTCAACTTCGCTCAGGGTGAGTTCTTGCTGATTGGCGCGTGGGTATGTTGGGCGGCGCTTGTTCATCTGCAACTGCCATTTTTTATCGGCTTTTTACTCACGCTCGCGTTCATGATGGTGTTCGGTATCGCCGTGCAAACCATTGTGCTCAGACCGTTGATTGGTGAACCGATTATCTCTGTGATCATGGTGACCATCGGTCTGTCTATGTTCTTCCAAGCATTGATGAAATGGATATTTGGTGTCTCAGCTGTGTCGTATCCGCAAGTGTTCGAAACAAATGTGGTGAATATCGGTGGTTTGAACGTTGAGTTCGCTTACATTCTGAGTTTGATCTTCTCGATGCTCATCATGGGCGCGTTCTACTGGTTCTTCAAATTCAGCAAAATGGGTCTGGCAATGCGCGCAACGGCATTTAACCAGCAAGTCGCGCAGAGTCTTGGCATTTCCATCAAGAAAGTGTTCGCCATTAGTTGGGCTATTTCGGCAATGGTATCTGCAACAGCAGGGATTGTTATCGGTATCGTTAACGGCGTATCTGACGCGCTATCCATTATTGGTATCAAAGTCTTCCCAGCCGTTATTTTGGGTGGTTTGGACTCGGTGGTCGGCGCGATTGTCGGTGGCATCACCATCGGAGTGCTAGAGAACTTAGCTGAGTTTTTTGATAGCCAATACCTGCAAGTGGGTAACCTTTATAACATCGCACCGTTCTATGTGCTGTTAATCATTCTTGCCTTCAAGCCATATGGCCTGTTTGGTACCAAAGATATCGAGCGTATTTAAGGAGAAATAACATGGCTCAACTTAGCATGCGCCCATGTGGGGATTTTCGAACCACATACAAAAGTGATACGCCAATTTTTGAAACCAAAACCATCAGAAGCCTTGCGATTGCAGGTGTCATCGCCATGCTGGCAGCACCGCTGGTCTTGGATATTTACTTCCTAAACCTGTTTATTCAGATTGCATACCTCGGTATCGCGGCATTGGGCTTAAACATTCTGGTTGGTTTTACAGGACAAATCTCGCTAGGTCACGGTGCGTTCTTTGGCTTTGGCGCCTTTGCATCGGCTTGGCTAAATAACCAGTTCAACATTCCAGTCGTGTTTGCGATTCCGCTTGCGGGTTACTTAACCATGATTGTCGGGATGCTGTTTGGTCTGCCAGCTGCGCGAATTAAAGGCTTATATCTCGCGATTGCGACTTTGGCTGCGCAGTTTATTTTAGAGGACTTCTTTGCTCGTGCAGACTGGTTCAGTGGCGGCTCATATGGTGCTGGTGCAAATCCTATCAATCTGTTTGGCTTTGAGTTTACGACCGATGAAAGCTTCTTCTACATTGCTCTGTTTGCGCTGATCTTTATGTACATGTGGGCATCGAACTTGATCCGTTCTCGTGATGGTCGCGCGTTTGTCTCGGTACGAGATCACTACCTGTCGGCAGAAATCATGGGTATCAACCTAACCAAGTATCGTCTGCTCTCATTTGGTGTGTGTGCGTTCTATGCAGGCATCGGGGGTGCACTCTACGGGCATTATTTAGGGTTCGTATCAGCAGAAGGTTTCACCATCATGATGTCTATCCAGTTCTTGGCAATGATCATCATTGGTGGCTTGGGTTCCGTCAAAGGCACATTGATGGGCACGATATTTATCGTATTACTGCCAGAAGTGTTGGAGTTTGGCGTGACGGGGTTGGCTGCGTTTAGCAATAACACTTCGTTCGTTGATGGGCTTGCTTACTTCAAAGAAATGGCGATCGGCTTGGTCATCATGCTGTTCCTTATTTTCGAACCTCAAGGGTTATCGCATCGCTGGCAACAGATTCGAGCATATTGGAAACACTATCCGTTCTCATATTAACGTGGAATTAAGTGGAATATACCTCAATAACAAGGACAACGAGTTATGAACAAAGGACATTTAGCGACAACGTTGGTGCTATCTTCGGCACTGTTTACTACCGCCACTTGGGCAAAAGACTCTGTATTTGTCGGGCAATTGGTCGACTTTTCTGGACCAACAGCCTACGTGAGTAAGCCTTATGGTTCTGGTGTGCGAGACGCATTACGCTGGATCAACCAAAACGGTGGCATTAACGGTACTGAGCTCGAATTTGAAACGGTAGACATGGCGTATAAAGTGCCAGTAGCCATTTCCAACTACAAACGTTGGGTGGCGCGTAAAGACATGGTTGCGCTACAAGGTTGGGGCACGGCAGATACCGAAGCACTCATCTCGTTTGTGACCAAAGACAAAGTGCCAGTGTTCTCTGCCTCTTATTCAGGTCACTTAACGGACCCAACCGGCAAGAACCCAAAAACCGCGAAACCAGCGCCTTATAACTTCTTCTATGGTGCGTCGTACTCAGATGCGTGTCGTGCACTAGTGAAGTGGGCGAAAGAAGATTGGGAATCAAAGGGCAACCAAGGTGCGCCGAAATTTACCCATATTGGGGATAACCACCCATTCCCGAATGCGCCAAAAGAAGCGTGTGCAGAATATGCTGAAGAGCTTGGTTTTGAGGTACAAAACCCAGTCGTTGTGTCACTCAAACCGGGTGATTTCAAAGCACAATGTCTGTCGCTGAAAGAGTCTGGCACCAACTACGGTTACATTGCCAATATCGGTAGCTCGGTAATCTCACTCGTGAAGTCTTGTAATACGGTTGGTACAGAGTTCCAGTACATGGCGAACATTTGGGGCGGTGACAAACCAGTACTTGAAGCGGCGGGCGATGGCCTTAAAGATTATGTTTTTCCTGGCATGACCGCGTTTTGGGGAGACGATAACGAAGGCATGAAACTGGTTCGTGAGATTTCTAAGCAGTCTGAATCAGAGCCTGGCGAGTTTAGAACTCACCACTACATTCGCGGCATTTGTTCTGCGTTCTACATGAAAGAAGCGATGGAGTGGGCGAAAGACAACGGTGGCATCACGGGTGAAAACATCAAGAAGGGCATGTATGTCCATGACAACTGGGTCCCACAAGGCTTAGAAGGTGTTTGTGTACCTGCGAACTGGAAGCCGGAAGATCACCGTGGCACAACAACCGTGAACGTGTTTATGGGTAACAACAACGGCGGCGCAGTCGATATTAAGAAAGTATCTCAGGTGACATTGTCACGTCGTGACGATTGGCTAGGTTACTAATCTACGACTTATTAATAACAAAGCTTACTGAAAATAAGGATGGGTGAGAGAACGCTCTCACCCTAGCAAGGAGTAGTTTGATGGCTGAATTAGCAACGAATATCGAACCGGCAGAAATACTGCTTTCAGTGAACAACATTGAAGTCGTCTACGACGAAGTAATACTAGTGCTTCGCGGTGTGAGTTTAGAAGTTCCAAAAGGGCAGATTGTGACCTTACTTGGTGCCAACGGTGCGGGTAAATCCACAACGTTGAAAGCCATTTCTGGTCTATTGAAAACCGAAGATGGTGAAGTGACGCGCGGCGAAATCAACTTCATGGGCGAGCGCATAGACAACAAAAGCCCGGAAGAGATCGTCCGTTCGGGCATCTTCCAAGTGATGGAAGGGCGCCGAATTGTTGAAGATATGACGGTAATAGAAAATCTTCGCTTAGGCGCTTACACGCGCACGGACAACGAAGTCGAGCAAGACATCGAAATGGTGTTTGATTATTTCCCTCGCCTTAAAGAGCGTACTGGTCTAGCGGGTTATTTGTCAGGTGGTGAGCAGCAAATGCTAGCGATTGGTCGTGCACTGATGGCTCGTCCAAAAATGATCTTGTTGGATGAACCTTCGATGGGGCTTTCGCCGCTGTTGGTGAAGGAGGTGTTCAGCATTATTAACAAGATTAATAAAGATCAAGGCATTACCATGCTTTTGGTTGAACAGAATGCCAACTTTGCCCTTCAAGCGGCCGATTACGGTTACATCATGGAATCAGGCAAAATCGTTCTGGATGGCAGCAAGCACGAACTGCTAAACAATGAAGATGTGAAAGAATTCTACCTTGGCGGCGGCGATGAAGATCGTAAGAGCTTTAAGAATCTGAAATCTTACAAACGTCGTAAGCGTTGGTTGTAAGGAGCAAGGATGAACGAACTATTTGATGCGAAAGAGTCTTTGTCTCCGCAGGCACGAGAAGAATCGCTGTTTCAACGTCTGCCGACACTGATTGAAAATGCAAAAGCCAACAGCGAACATTATGCGGCGCATTTTGCTGAGTTAGAACCTACGTTGGCAAATAATCGTGAAGGGCTTACCCAGTTTCCGATTACGCGCAAATTCAATATGCCAAACCAACAGCAATTTAAACCGCCGTTTGGTGGTTTAAATAGTGTTGCGATTGGTCAGATGGCGCGCGTATTCCAATCACCGGGGCCGTTGTATGAGGCACAAACGGATGAGATGGATTTCTGGCGTATGGGGCGCGCGTTTCACGCGGCTGGATTTAGTGCGGGCGATTTAGTGCATAACACGCTCTCTTATCATTTCTCGCCTGGTGGATTTATTATGGATGGTGGCGCAAGAGCTTGTGGCTGCGCGGTATTTCCGGCGGGTGTCGGGAATACCGAAGCACAAATTGAAGCGATTAAACAGCTGCAGCCAACGGGTTATACGGGCACGCCTTCTTACTTGCTGACGTTGCTACAAAAGTACCAAGAACAATACGATGAGTCGCCGAGTTTTACCAAAGCGCTGGTCTCTGGTGAAGCGGTCACCGCAGACATGCAACAGATGTTTGAGGACAAAGGCATTGCAGTCTCTCAAGCCTACGCAAGTGCAGAGCTTGGTTTGATTGCTTATCAAGTGTCTGGCGAGCAAGGCTTGGTGATTGCCGAAGATATCATCGTGGAAATCGTTAATCCTGATGGCATTCCTGTACAACCGGGAGAAGTAGGCGAAGTGGTCGTGACATCGCTCGATGAGAAGTTTCCGCTGATTCGCTACGCAACGGGAGATTTATCGGCATACCTAGAAACGGGCTCGGATTCGCCACGCACGAATGCGCGAATTAAAGGCTGGATGGGGCGTGCGGACTCAGCGGTGAAAGTGAAAGGCCTGTTTGTTTATCCGCATCAGATCCAAGAAGTCTGTCGTCGCCACGATATTAAAGGCTCCTTGAAAATTGAGCGCGATGGCTTCAACGATGCCATTACTTTCTGTTGTCATGATGTGCATGTATCAGCAGAGGACATTCAAGCAACACTCCAGTCTGTCACTAAACTGAAAGGCAATGTCCAGTTTGTACCGAACCAAGCGGAGCAGCCGTTAATCAATGACCTGCGCAGTTAACCCGTCATTGTAAACCGCAGTTATAAAAAGCTAACAACGTAAAAATCAAAGGCTAGGAGAGGGGATACCACATTGTGCTGCGTATCCCTTTCTTTTTGTGCCAGTACAATCAAGAGGGCGATAAATGAAGCAGGCACCGACCATCAATCAACAGTTTTGGGATAATTTGTTTACCCAAGGCACCATGCCGTGGGATGCCAAAACCACACCTCAAGAGCTAAAAGCTTACCTAGAAAACGCGCTTCATAGCGGTCAGTCTGTATTTATCCCTGGCTGTGGTGCTGCTTATGAACTCAGCTCTTTTATTCAATATGGGCATGATGTGATCGCGATGGATTACAGCCAACAAGCAGTAAAAATGGCGCAATCGATGTTAGGCAAGCACAAAGATAAAGTCGTGCTGGGGGATGTATTTAACGCTGACTCTACGCACTCATTTGATGTGATTTACGAGCGTGCCTTTCTCGCTGCACTACCGAGAGACCAGTGGCCAGATTACTTTGCTATGGTGGATAAATTGCTGCCAAGAGACGGTTTGTTAATCGGTTATTTCGTTATAGATGATGATTACCACTCTCGCTTCCCTCCATTTTGTTTGCGAAGTGGGGAGTTGGAGGGTTATCTAGAACCGGCGTTTAAGCTTGTGGAATCCTCAGTGGTGGCAAACAGTGTTGAGGTTTTTAAAGGTAGAGAGCGCTGGATGGTGTGGCAGAAAAGCTGCCGTATTTAAACGCTATGGCATCAAATAATGAATACAAAATCAGCGTCACATAATGCATATTTTAAAGACAATTATTCTTGTGGTAACGATAAGTGTTGTGAATTGGCGAAGTTGTGAGAAATGTAGATCATGTCCTTTGAAAACATAAGGATATATAATATGGACAAATCATTTTCTCTCATCGATAAGCCTACCTTCTTAGGCTCACTCTTTCTTTTACTCAGCGTCGTTATACCTTTAATTTTATTTCCCACACAAGGTGCGGATTGGATAGCTTCGGCCAAATTTTTCATGACCGATAAGCTTGGTGTGTTATACCTCGCACTGGGTATCGCAGCAATGTGTTTTATGATTTACACCGTGTTCAGCGATCTTGGCCAAATCAAACTTGGTGAAGCCGACGAGCAACCAGAATTTGGTAACGCCTCATGGGCTGCAATGCTATTTTGTGGAGGTATTGGCGCAAGTATTCTGTATTGGGGGTGTATCGAGTGGGCATACTACTATCAATCACCACCATTTCAGTTGGAAGCAGGGAGTGAAGAAGCCATTCGCTGGGCCGCGACTTATGGTCTGTTTCACTGGGGACCGATCGCTTGGTCAATTTACCTTATTCCTGCTCTGCCTATCGCTTACTTCTTTTATGTACGCAAACAACCTGTTTTGAAAATCTCTAGTGCGTTAATGCCTGTATTAGGAGAAAAGCGTGCAAACGGTGGTATTGGCAAGTTTATTGATGTGTTGTTTATTTTTGGTATGTTGGGTGGCGCGGCGACTACGCTTGGCTTAGCAGCGCCTCTTATCAACGGTGGTCTACATCATATCTTCGGTCTTCCAAACAATACCTTCAGCCAAGTGGCTGTATTACTTCTCTGCACTGCGATTTTTGGTTACTCCGCGTATGCAGGGCTTGAGAAGGGGATCAAATTCCTTAGTAACATTAACTTCTGGGGTGCGATGGGCTTGTTACTCTTTGTACTTGCCGTTGGGCCAACCGTGTTCATGTTAGAAACGGGCTTAGATTCTATTGGTCGTATGTTGTCTAACTTCTTTGTTATGGCCACCTGGGCGGAGCCGTTTGGTGGTTATGGTGAGTTTACAGATACACACTTCCCGCAAGACTGGACTATTTTCTACTGGGCATGGTGGTTGGTCTTTGCTCCTTGTATGGGATTGTTTGTTGCGCGTATCTCGCGTGGAAGAACGATCAAACAGATGGTCGTAGGTTCGATATTTTACGGTTCTTTAGGTTGTTTCTTATTCTTCATTGTTTTAGGTAACTACGGTTTATCGTTGCAATTGACGGGTGAGCTTGATGTCATCGCAATCCTCAACGAATCAGGCGCACCAGCGGCTATTTTTGCAACGTTAGACACATTACCGTTAGGGCCAATCGTTATTGGTGTTTTTACACTATTGTGTATCATTTTTACGGCGACGTCGTTTGACTCTATCTCGTACATTCTTGCGTCTGTGGTTCAAAATGATGTGACGGAAGAACCGATGCGCTGGAACCGTTTGTTCTGGGCGTTTACTTTGTCTTTTCTGCCAACCGTCCTAATGTTCATGGGAGGTTTATCGACATTACAAACCGCTGCGATCGTGGGAGGTTTACCGTTGCTAGTTATCTCGGTGATGTTGATGGTGTCCTTTGTTCGCGCGGCGAGCCTAGATATTAAACATCAAGCAGAATACGAAGAGCCAACCATTAACATTGAAGAACTGCCGGAAATTGACCCTTGGTCAACAGAGGGAATGGCTTTGGCGAAATTTGAGCGCTTTAAAGACTTAGCTCAACAGGCGGCTGAAGAAGAGCGCGAAGCAATGGCGGCCCTGATGAGCATGCGTAAGAGAATTCGCGCATTTGCCTTAGAACATAGTTGTGAATCTGGGTTTTCGGACCATCATTTACCAGAAGAGATGCAAACAGAGCTACAGCAACTAACCGAAGCGCTTGAGTTGGCTCAACAGAAGAAACAAGAACTGTCTGAACAAGCCCAAGAATCTCGAATGGAATTTAATCATGTGTTATTAGGCGGCGCGTCGGCAGGTTTAGCAACGTCGCAGGCTTAAGAACAGACACACAAGAGCCGAGTACAAACTCGGCTCTTTTTTTGGCGTGGATACCTTACAGTTAAAAATCCTGCTCAGTCAGTGTTAATGCTTATACTATTTTAGGTTGACCATCTGATGCGGTGGCACCGCCGTCTACAGGTAGGTTTACGCCATTAATGAAAGATGCGTCATCACTTGCCAAGAAAGTCACGACGGACGCAATTTCTTCAGGTTCTGCTGCTCGGCCAAGCGCAATGCGCTCATTGAATTTATCGCGGATTTCCTGCGGCCAGCCGTTCGTCATGTTAGTTTTTACTATGCTTGGGCATACGGCGTTAATTCTTACGCCCTCCGCACCATGGTCCAATGCCATCGCTCTAGTAAGGTTGACCACAGCGCCTTTACTCGCGCAATAGAATGCGGCACCCCAGTCACCACCCAAACCAGAAACGGACGCGGTATTCACCATACAACCTTTCGTTTTTAAGAGTTCAGGTAACGCAAACTTCGCGCAATAAACGACGCCGTCAATGTTTACACCAGAGATCTTCTTCCAGTCTTCCACACTACCTTCAATCACTGAACCAGGGACATGTACGCCAGCATTGTTTACTAAAATATCCAGTTTACCGAAACGGGTAACAACATCAGAAATCAGTGCTGCGACTTTATCTGGATCAGAAACATCAATGGAATGCGCAGACACGCGCTGTTTATCAAAGCTCTCAACGGCGTTTGCCAACTGCTCTTCATTCCAATCGGCAAGAGCGACGTTTGCGCCTTCTTCATACAAACGTTTTGCGATGGCCAAACCAATACCATTGGCAGAACCAGTCACGAGTGCGACTTTATTTTTTAATCCTCTCATGCGATATCTCCTTCGAAACTTACAAAAACGGGATCTTGATTTTTCTCTGTGCGCGGCAACATCAGTTTGTCGTTGTCGCTGTAATCTACGGGGATAGCCACCACTGCTGGTCCTTCAACGTCCATGGCTTTATTCAATGTCGGTAGCAATTCGTGTTGACTAGTCACTGCGAAGCCTTTCGCGCCAAATGATTCGGCATACGCCTTGAAATCAATTGGTCCAAATTTCACACCAGAGCAGCGCTGATATTTGTTGAACTCTTGCATTTCTACCATGTTGTAGGCGTTATCAACCCACACAATATGGACGATATTGCAGTTCAGTCTAACCGCGGTTTCTAACTCCATGCTCGATTGCATAAAACCGCCGTCTCCCGATATCGATACCACTTTACTACCAGGTTTTAGTAGGCTGGCACCAATGGCCCATGGCAGTGCAACGCCCATCGTTTGTTGGCCGTTAGACACCAGCATTTGGCGAGCTCGAAAACAACTTAAGTAACGAGCGATCCAGATGTGGAAGCTCCCCATATCAAGACATAACGTGGTATCTGGTGTGATGATAGATTGCATGGCTTTAATCAGTGCCAGTGGATGAAATCCTTGCTTGTTATAGACATTGGGATAGGTTTTGATCACTTGCCGTTGCAGTGCTACCTCTTCCAGTACTGAAAGTGCCGTTGGGGAAAGGCGAGCATATTCAGAGATATAGCTGCCCATTTTGTCTAATGACTGCGCAATGTTTCCGACGATTTCAACACAAGGCTGATAATTAAGTTGGTATTCTGCCGGTTCAATATCGAGGTGAATCACTGGGTTGCGGTGGCTGTTCCAAAGCTCAGGGTCATACTCTATTGGGCTAAAGCCGATGGTGAGAATTAAATCGGCGTCCCGCAGTAAAACATCGCCGGGTTGGTTGTTAAATAAACCAACACGACCAGCAAAGTGGTGATAGTAGTTGATGTCTACTGTTCCGGCGGCTTGGTAAGTGCCGACAACGGGTAGCTGCGTATTTTGAAGAAATCGGGCGATAGCAGCAGCGTTTTGGCTGCGGCTCGCGTGAAGGCCAAGTAAAACCACACAACGCTTTGCTTTACTGATTCGACTGACCGCTTCTTCGATTGCTGCGATGTCTGCGCAACCAGGCTGTGTGTAAGGCGAGGGGACAATAATGTCCGTTTGGGTTTGCTCGGATAAAACATCTTGAGGGAGACTCAAAAAGCAAGCCCCAGGACGACCTGACTCTGCGATACGAAATGCGTTCGCCATGATCTCGCTTGCGGCGTCCACATGCTGCACTTCAGCACTGAACTTGGTTATAGAGCGAAAAATACTGACGGTATCCATGCTCTGGTGTGTTTGTTTTTGCTGGTCAGTTCGTTTCACCGCACCACCGATAGCAATCAGCGGATCGCCTTCGGAGTTTGCTGTTGCCACCCCCGTAACTAGATTGCCACAGCCTGGACCTGACGTAACCATTGTGACGCCTGCTTTGCCGGTTAGTCTTCCCATAACGCCCGCCATAAATGCGCCGTTAGCCTCGTGGCGTACCGGAATCATTTGGATGTTAGTGTCTTCAATCGCATCGAACAGTCGATCGATTTTTGCACCGGGAATACCGAAAATGTACTTAATGCCGAGAGACTCTAGCTGTTGAGCGATCAACTGAGCTCCATTTTTATTTGGAGGTTTGGATTGCATTTGTTGTCCTTATTATTTGCCTGACTTTGTTACTTTTCCGCCTTTTCTATGGCGGTATTTATATCTTCCGGAGCCAAATTGGCGTTGAGGAAGTCTGTCGATACTGGGGTATCAATCACTAGCCGTGAGACTTTGCCAATCTGGAGAAATCCTGACGAAATGCTGTAATCCTGGATATGACCACCTCCTTGGCGGTCATCGGTAATAAAATGTTCGTGATAGCCGGGTACATTGATGCCAGTCGTATATTTAGGACTGCGAAAGCCGGCGACCACGCCTTGCTTATGCGTGAAGCGGAATGTTGGTTGTTCTTTGACCACTTCAAGCATTGGCCGATAAGGGCGTGTTTGTTTGGGTACGGTACGAGTACGAACTGAATCGAAAACGCCATCAATGCGCACTGCGCAAAATAGGTTGTCACTTGGAACCATGTCGTCTATGAGGCTATGGACTTCATGACGTGACATGCGCGATGTCAGTGGCAGCTCGATATCAGGCTTAAAAAAAGTCATGACAGCAAAGGGCGTTTTTTGCGCCAGGTCTGCCGGGTTTGCGGAGCCATCCGACTTGAGTTGAAAAACTTCCTTATCAAAAGCAATCAACTCACCATCCAATTCATTGAACGTACCTAAACCAAAATCCCCATGTTTCAGCAGTTCTTCTATGGTTGTTGAGCCTTCGTAAACACCAGCGATCAAAGCACTCATTAACGAAGTCTGATAAATCTCACCATCTCCGGTAACGTGATGGTATTCAGAAAATTCTTTCGCTACTTCAAGCGAACAAGCACATAGAGGGTTATAAAATCCACGCATGAGTAAGACCAGTTATGCAATGAAGAGTATATTTAGATTGACTTCTACACGGTGCTAAATCCAATATAAAAAAGATTTATTTTGATATGGAAAATATATGGAATTTCGCTACCTGAAGTATTTTGTCGCGGTCGCCGAGACTCGTCACTTTACCCGAGCTGCTGAACAGTTAGGGATTGCGCAACCTCCTTTAAGTCAACAAATCAAAAAGTTAGAGCACGAGCTTGGTGTGGACCTATTTAAGCGCTTGTCTAGAGGGGTAGAACTGACCCATGCTGGGCAAGTCTTTTATACGGATGCGGTAAATATTCTTGCTGATGTGGAACGCGCTAAAGCAAAAGCCCGACAGATTGCCCGTGGTGAAAATATGCAGGTTAAAATCGGGTTCGCAACGTCAACATCAACCTGCATTAAGGTATTAGAGAGGGTGGGGCGTATTCAAGAGAATGGGGTTCATTTACAGGCGGCGGAACTGTCAATGCCAGAGCTTGCCGCTCAGTTAAAAAGCAAACAACTTGATCTCGCAATCATGCGGCTACCCTGCTACGCCAGTGAGCCTTTTGAGCACAAGGTGTTGTTTAACGACCCGTTTGTCGCGGTGATTCCGGCGGGGCACGAGCTGGCAAAGTATCCCTGTATCCAGATGAAACAGTTGAGAGACCATAAAATTTTACTGTTTCCACGAGAGACTGGACCTGCATTGTTTGATGGCATGAGCACACTTTTTGCCGACGCAGGAGTAAGACTCGAACCACAGTTCGCAGCACCGCAACTTCGTACGACGATTGCCATGGCGCAGGCTGGGTTAGGTATTGCTCTCGTTCCGCGTTCACTGGCTGAACATCTCGATGATTCTGCGACAGTCGCCGAGATTGATGATATCCCTCTCACTAGTCGTGTTGTTGTTGCTTGGGAGGCATCTAATCTCAATAAACAAGCGTTGAAAGTAGCCATGAACATCGGTCATGTTGAGGTCTAAAGATGAGTCATCGAACTGGCTCTGATAGCCACAGGCAAATGTGATACTCTCCCTCGTTATATGCAAAGCTATGCTTTGGTTGAATAGACAAATCTTACTCAACGAATAGAACTTACTGAGGATGTACCAATGATATACGCTGCGGTCTTTGATATGGACGGGTTGCTGATTGATTCAGAACCTTTGTGGAAGGAAGCGGAAAAGCAGGTGTTTTCATCAGTTGGCGTCCAGGTGACCGAAGTACTGTCAAAGCAGACTGCAACGATGACGACAGATGAAGTAACAAGGTTTTGGTATGAACGTAATCCTTGGCAAGAAAAGAGCCTAGAGGAAGTAGAGAATGCTGTTGTGGATAAAGTGGAGGCATTAATAATTGAAAAAGGATGCGAATTAGAGGGTGTTACAGAAACACTCAAATTGCTTAAGGAAAAAGGGTTTAAGATAGGGCTGTCTACTAATTCACCTTATCAACTCATTCCCACCATTTTGAACAAACTCGGTATTGCCAGTTACTTTGACGCGATATCATCGTCAGACGATGTAGAACAGGGCAAGCCAGAGCCAGATGTCTACCTTTCAACAATCAATAAACTAGGTGTAGATTCAAGTAACTGTATTGCCTTTGAAGACTCTTATTCGGGTATGCTTGCGGCAACACGAGCAAACATAAAAACAGTCGTGATACCTCAACCTGATAAGTTCTACCAAGAGTTTAATGAAGCCAGTCTAAAGCTGCGAAAGCTATCAGAGTTTAATGAAAGCCATTTGGCGAGTTTAATGGACTTGAATTTGAAAGCAACAATTGCACCAACACCGCATGAAAGTTTTTTAGAAGAAGGACTTGATTGTGAATAGTCGGTCGCTGAAAAAATACCTACTGCCAATGTTCTTATTGGTTTTACCTATAGAATCATTCGCAAAAGATACGACTATGTTGGACGAGCTCAATAATCGATTTGTTACATTTGAAAGGCGATTTGATGATTGTATCAACTCTGCTTCTCAAAATGATATGAGTGAAAACATTGTCGGTCAGATTCAAGCGCTTAATATTGATTTTGAAATTTCGGTTGGCTATTTATACAAACAATCACTTTATTTATGCTCTGATAATGAATTCAGTGAGTTAGCAAGAATTATCATGATAATTGAAACCTCCGATAATGATGGATTGCAATTATCAAAGGCAAAAGCTAGTCAAATTAGAAAGCTACTTTTTAGCAAAGTGGATTTACGTTTAGAGTCGAAGTTTCAAAGTTTACCGCAAGATAAAAAGGAAGCATTACTGAGCATTGCGAAAAAGCTTGAACCTTTTGATCTCGTAAGCATGCATGAACGACTTCAGGCAATGTAGACTTATGAAAGAGTGTTTTGAGTAGATTCTTAACGCTTGGCTTTTTCATTAAGATTGAGTATTAGGTTCAACGCCTCTAGCTCTTACACAAGATCTAGAGGCATCCATTTTTTATTGACTAAAAAGTGCCGAGCTAAGATTTTAACCCTGCAGCGGTCATCATGACGCGAAACAGCATTGATACGAACCCCAGAGCGAGTACACTGGCCGCCCAGATCCCAACCATCCAAGCCCACTGGCGGCACCAATTTTTGATTTTCATACTCACTCCTCATTAACTCGTTAATGGTACGCTTCGCCTTCTTTTACTTTTCCGGAGAAGACGTAGTAACTCCAAAAGGTGTAAGCCAGAATTATCGGGATGATGATCACCGCTCCAACGAGCATAAAGCGCTGACTGCTTGCAGGCGCCGCTGCTTCCCATATTGATATGCTAGGAGGAATGATATTTGGCCAGATACTGATGCCAAGCCCAGCGAACCCGAGAATTACGATCACCAATGCCATCACGAAAGGGCTGCGCTCTTTACGCTTTTTAACGGAGTCAGCAATCTTCAAACATACCAGTCCAGTAATGACTGGTACGGGCAGTAAGTAGAACAAATTCGGCAGAGAAAACCATCTTTCCGCAATGGCAGGGTAAGCAAGTGGAGTCCAAGCGCTCACAATGACTAATGCGGAGATCATCGCCAGTAGTGTTTTGTTAGTGAAGCGGTACATCGTGTTTTGCAGTGCACCTTCCGTCTTCATGATGAGCCATGTGCTACCAAGCAGCGCGTAGGTTGCGACTAAACCGAAGCCACAAAAGATGGGAAAAGGGCTGAGCCAGTCGAGTTGGCTACCTACGAAAACGCGGTTTTCCACCGCAAAGCCCTGAATTACCGCGCCGACAACGATGCCTTGGAAAAACGTGGTTAAAATCGAGCCGACCATAAAAGAGCGGTCCCAGAATTTTAAGTGGCTTTCCAATGCTTTAAAGCGAAACTCAAACGCGACGCCACGAAAGATCAAAGCAATCAACATCAACGTTAAAGGGATGGTTAGCGCTTGAATAATCACCGCGTAAGCCATCGGAAAAGCGCCAAATAGAGATGCGCCTCCAAGTACAATCCAAGTTTCGTTGCCGTCCCAAACTGGCGCGACACTGTTGACCATGACGTCTTTTTGTTTTTCATCCTTGATGAAGGGCATCAGTATTCCAATACCCAAATCGAAGCCGTCCATGATGATGTACATCAAAGTGGCAAAAACGATGATCGCGAACCAAATCACGGATAAATCAAAATGCATATCTTCTACCTTCACTTTGTGACAAATTCTAGATGCGGCCTGAAACGGTCGTCATGTCGTGCTCATCGTGTTCGATTGCATCGGGGCCTTTCTTGATTTGGTGGATCATGTAGTAATACCCAAAACCAAACACCAAGCTGTACACAACAAGGAAACACAGCAGGCTGATGCTCATTTGTAGGTCTCCGTGTGCAGACACCGCATCACGCGTTTTTTGTACGCCATACACGACCCAAGGTTGCCGACCAACCTCTGTCGTAAACCAGCCAGCGAGTATTGCGATAAGACCAGATGGCCCCATAAATAATGAAAACTTGAGGAACCAACGCGAGGTATAAAGCGTGTTCTTTTTTCGTAACCATATGCTGTAGAAGCTTTGAAAAATCATCAGAAGTCCTAACCCGACCATGATTCGAAATGACCAAAAGACGATAGGTGAGTTCGGTCGTTCCTCTTTCGGGAAGTCTTTCAGCGCCGGGATTGGCTCAGTTAAACTGTGGCGTAGGATCAAACTTCCTAGAACAGGAATTTCTAAGGCATAGTCTGTGCGTTCTTGTTCCATGTTTGGCATGCCGAACAATATCAATGGGGTTGGTTTGCCATCGCTGTTATCCCAATGTCCTTCGATGGCAGCGATTTTGGCGGGCTGGTGTTCGAGAGTGTTTAACCCGTGTACATCGCCAATCACGGCTTGGAGTGGCGCAAGGAACACTAAGATCCCGAGCGACATCGAAAACATCGTTTTTACCGCAGTCGTTTGATTGCCTCTCAATAAATGCCAAGCGGCTGACGCGCCAACGAAGAGTGCCGAACTGACGAACGCCGCGACGCTCATGTGCGCCAAACGATAAGGAAATGAAGGATTGAAAACGATAGCAAACCAGTCGGTTGGTACCACGCGTCCGTCGACAATTTCATAGCCTTGTGGCGTTTGCATCCAACTGTTGGAGGCGAGAATCCAGAAGGTCGAAATGATCGTTCCTAACGCCACCATCGAGGTTGCAAAAAAGTGCAGCTTTTCGCCGACGCGACGCCACCCAAACAGCATTACGCCAAGAAATCCGGCTTCGAGAAAGAAAGCCGTTAACACTTCATAAGTCAGTAATGGGCCCGTGATAGAGCCAGCAAAGTCGGAGAAACCACTCCAGTTGGTGCCGAATTGATAGGCCATGACAAGACCAGATACAACGCCCATTCCAAAGTTAACCGCAAAAATTTTCGACCAGAAGTGATAGAGCTTTTGGTAATCGGGATTACGTGTTTTTAGCCATAAACCTTCCAACACTGCGAGGTAGGTGGCCAAACCTATGGTGATAGCGGGGAAAATAATATGAAAGGATACCGTAAAGGCGAACTGTATCCGTGCAAGCATAAATGCGTCGAGGCCAAACATTAAACTTCCTTTGATCTTTTAAGTTTTATGAGAGAGCTATTTTAAAAGGAGCGGAATGAGGGAAGTAGGTACAGACAGTGACTATAAACCTATAACAGATTAAATATTGAAGTGTTATTATTTTGCATTCGGCTTTATGGAAGGGGATTCGCGTGTGGCGAAGTATCAAG
The DNA here is from genome assembly GCF_032970445.1 of Vibrio sp. T13N. NCBI lineage: Bacteria > Pseudomonadati > Pseudomonadota > Gammaproteobacteria > Vibrionales > Vibrionaceae > Vibrio > Vibrio sp. T13N. Next base: position 421,146 of record NZ_JAWJYE010000002.1, on the reverse strand, counting down.
AGTTAGTGGAACAGCTTAAAAGGCAGATAAAATCGGGGATATGGCATCCGGGTGATAAGCTGCCTTCTCTGCGTCGCCAATCTGAACACTCGGGCTTAAGCTTGATGACGGTGTTGCATGCCTATCAAATTCTGGAATCTCAAGGCTGGGTAACGTCACAGCCGCGATCTGGTTATCGCGTTGCTCCCAATATTAAGAGTTCAAATGAACCCCAAGCGCCAGCAGCGGTTTCGTGGACAGAGCAGGTAGACATCAATGAGTTTATCTTTGATGTGCTGCAGGCGAGTAAAAATCCATCCATGATCAATTTTGGCTTTGCCTATCCAGATCCAAGCTTGTATCCACGCTATCACGTGAATCGGGCGATGAGCGCAGCCGCTCGCAATATGCCGATTTCCACCACCTTTGATAACTTACCGCCGGGAAACGAACAATTACGCACCATCATCGCGAAGCGTTATGCTGCGAAAGGCATTGAAATTTCACCCGATGAAATTGTCATTACGGCAGGCGCGCTGGAGGCGTTAACGCTCAGTTTGCAAGCCTGCACAAGACCGGGAGATTGGGTGGTTGTGGAGTCGCCTGCATTCTATGGCGCATTGCAATCCTTGGAGCGGTTAGGTTTGAAAGCGCTCTCAGTAAGAACAGACCCTGTCACGGGCATTGACCTAGACTCATTGGAACGAGCGCTGCAAACACACGATGTGAAAGCATGTTGGCTGATGTCGAACTTCCAAAATCCTCTGGGTTTTACGCTCTCCAACGAGAAAAAACAAAAGCTGATTGAGCTGACACAGCGATATAACGTGCCAGTGATTGAAGATGATGTGTACAGCGAACTGCATGCCGAGAATGACTCGGTTTACCCACTAAGAATGTTTGATGACACGGGCAATACCATGTTGTGCTCCTCGTTTTCAAAATCACTAATCGCAGGGCTACGTATTGGTTGGGTTGCGGCGGGAAAGCGGGCGCTAGAGGTACAAAAGTTACAGCTAATGAGTACATTAGCGACGAGTGCACCAGTGCAAATGACATTGGTGCACTATTTAACAAGCCGCAATTATGAATCGCATTTGAAGCAGTTACGGAAAAAGCTGTTTGAACGTAAAAGTAAGATGACGAATCTGCTTAATGAGCTGTTACCTGAAGAAGTCAAAGTGTTAAGCCAAAGCGGCGGGTACTTTATTTGGTTAGAGCTTCCCAAGCATATCGACGCCTTGCAGATATATCGAGAAGCGCTAAAAGATAATATCAGCATCGCACCGGGAAAGATGTTCAGCCTGACAGAACAATACGATCACTGTATTCGTCTTAACGCTTCTTTTGAGCTTAATGACAAATACGTCCATGCTCTCAATCTGCTTGCCAACATTATTCGCGATCATTTGGCAAAATAGCGACTTTCTTCAGTTTTTTGGTTTAATGGAGCGCGCCGGATTTCCAGCAACTCGATCGCCCGGCGCAACGTCTTTGGTTATCACAGAGCCAGCGCCGACGACGGCCTCATCGCCAATGGTCACGCCTGGCAGTATGATAGCGCCCCCACCAATCCAAACGTTATTGCCGATTTTTACCGGTTTGGCGATCTCATCTCCGGCTAAGCGTCTTTGCGTATCGAGTGAATGAGCGGCTGTGTAAATTTGCACTCTAGGCCCAATCATGACGTTCGCGCCAACCTCAACCTGTCCATTGTCCAGAATAATGGCATCCCAGTTGATGTAGGTGTTTTCTCCGATGGACAAGTGACAACCGTAGGTAAGTTGAAGCGGTGGCTCTATACAGGCGCTGTTTTTTAATTGGACGCCCATTTCCGCCAATAGTTGTCTACGGATATCTGGGTTTGGCTCGTGGTTAAATTGGAAGACAAGCTGCGCAGTTTTGGCGCGCATTAGCTTTAGTTCTTCATCCAGGCAATTATAGGTTTCTCCAGAGCGCATCCGAGTCAGTTCTGACATAACAATCATTCCATTAATGGTTTGCAGTTGAGGCCACAATGATAAGTGAGTGTTTCAGTCAATAGGAGGTTTTTATTATGAAATCAGATGTTTATCACTGATTTATATTCAATAGGTTAGTTTTGAGTAAGCACTCGTTAAGAGTCATTCAAATAGAGAAGTGAATTGGGTAAGTTCCTTTTAGCAGGGGAGGAAAGTATAGATTGGATGTTGCTTTCCTCTCCACAGCTTGATTTGGAGCATTTATTGGCTGTCCCACATCACTTCGCACTCTTCTTTAATTGCCGATTTTAAAAGCTCAATAAGTGGAAATGCTCTGCGTCCTAAACTGACCGTTGGTTCCTCTTGCTCTTCATATTCTTCCGTTGCTTGACTGTTGTTCTTCTCTATCGCTTCTTGTGCTGCGAGAGCGGAGGTCAATCTAGATAGAGCATCAGGGGTGTCTTGAGCGGAAATTGACCCTGGTACTGAGCCACTATGCCCCATCATTTTGATCATCTTTATCGCAATATCGCCAAACATAGTGACGTTTGAGTGGCTATGGCAACGAAATGTAATAAGCATTTACCTGCTCCTGTTGTAGGTGTTCATTTGAGTATAAATGGTATCTGAGACACGAGGCAATTTAATCCGATAATTCGCAATCTTTCAGATAGCTATCTATCTTTAACGAAAGACAAACATAAGGAGATGATTTTGTTGAACACCCAATTAAAGACGTTGATTTGGCGGCTTCACAAGCGAATATTTACGTTGCTTATGGTGTTATGCATATGGTCACCTTCTGTCGTTGCTCAACCTTCCATTGTTTTTGGTGTCGTACCGCAACAGTCGGCGACCAAACTAGTGCAACAATGGCAGCCATTACTGCAACGCTGGGGAGATCTTGCTGGCGTTGAGATTAAGTTTGCCACGGCACGTGATATTCCCACATTCGAAGCTCGCTTGATGGCTGGAGCCTACGACATTGCATACATGAACCCATATCACTTTACGTTGGTGAATCAAAACCCAGGTTATACGGCGTTAGCAAGAGCGAAAAATAAGCGGATCACAGGCATTATTGTAGCAAGGCGAGGGAAGTCGGTTTCCCTTGATGAGCTGCAAGAAAAGACCATCGCTTTTCCTGCTCCACGAGCATTTGCTGCTTCTATCATCACACAATCAGAGTTGGCGCAGAAAGGCATCAAGTTTACGCCTAAATACGTCGGTTCGCACGACTCAGTCTATTTGGGGGTACTTAAAGGTTTGTACATTGCTGGTGGTGGCGTGAAGCGTACCTTTGAGAGCTTACCGAGTGAAATAAAAGACCAACTTAGCATCATTTATACAACTGCTGGTTATACGCCTCATGCTATTGCGGTTTCAAATAATGTCGATGAAGAGATTACTCTTGCCTTACGAAAGGCAATTTCGCAACTTAATGATGATCCAAAAGCACAGGAGAGTTTTACTTTACTCAACATTGACGGGTTACAGCTTGCACAAGACCAAGATTGGCAAGATGTTGTTCAATTGGGAATCTCAAGATAAATGGTTGCCCTATGACGCTGCGTTCGAAAACGATACTTGGCATTGCTCTTATTGAGGCCCTTGCACTCGGTGTACTCATCATTAGTGGGCTTAATTGGTTGGAAAGTTCCAACGAGACTAGCCTCGAGGTTGGGAGCCAACACTTGGTGAGTGTATTTGCTCAGGCGTCGAGAGATGCGGTGATTGCGACGGACTTAGCCTATCTAGACAGTTTTGCTCGCTCTGTCGTGAGTGAGCGCGAGCTGGCTTATATTCGTATTGTTAACCAAGATGGCGTCGAGCTGACGCTACAGGGGGATTACAGCGGTGTTGATACTGGTGTGAGACCGTTTGATGTGACCGATGGAGTTTACGATGTTGCGCAAGAGATTACTCTTGGAGAGCAGACTTTCGGTAAGGTTGAAATGGGTGTGAATGTTGAACATGTACATCAAGTTCTTTCATTTGCGACTCAAGCAAGTTTGGTTATCGCCTTTATTGAAATGTCGCTGGTGGCCATGTTTTCGTATGCTCTCGGTAGCTATTTGATGAAGCGGCTCGATCTTCTTCGTACTGGGGTAATCAAGGTTTCACAGCAAGGTCCGGGTTCGCAAATTTCGATTTCAGGCAATGACGAAGTTACACGTGTTGGCGAAGCGTTTAACCAAATGTCACGCTCTTTAGCGCAAGCGCAAACTAAACTTCAGCAAGAGCATCAAACCCAGCAACAGTTATCGGCCAAAATATCGCAGCTTGCTGAGGTTGCCGAACATGCGCGTGATACCATTATCATTACTCACCCTGACGGCACTATTGCATGGGTAAACCCTGCGTTTGAACAGCTAACCGAATATACGTTGGAAGAAGTTATTGGCAAATCGCCGGGCGAGTTACTCCAAGGGCCAGACACAGACCCAAATACGGTGGCATTGCTCTCAAACAGTGTCCGTAAGCATTCTCCTATTAGGGTTGAAATACTCAACTATACCAAGTCGAAGCACGCGTATTGGGTCGAGTTGGAGCTCTCTCCTGTGTTTGATGAAGATGGCGGGCTGTTACGTTTTATTGCGGTAGAGCGTGACATCACCGACAGGCGCAGGATGGAGAGGCGTCTGTCGTCTGCTTTAGATAAATCGAAAAAGGCGATGCAAGCCAAATCGGAATTTTTGGCGAACATGAGCCATGAGATTCGTACCCCAATGAACGCGATCATGGGGATCAGCGAGATATTGCTTGAGAACGAAAACCGTCGAGAGCCAAGGGAGTTATTACTCTTGCTGCACAAATCTGCCAACAACCTTGTGACCATCATTAACGACATCCTCGACTACAGCAAAGTAGAAGCGGGCAAGTTGACGTTAGTTGAAGAGGAGTTTGACTTGCGTTCACTCGTCGAGAGCTGCACCGCTTTGTGTGCCTATCAGGCGGATAAAAAGAACCTCAAGTTGTTGGTTGATATGCCATTGGCCATGAATACGGTCGTGGTCGGTGATAAAGGTCGGATTAATCAAATCTTGCTTAACTTGATCGGTAATGCGGTGAAATTCACAGATGAAGGCCATGTGCTACTCAAAGTCAGAGAAAGTGAGCAAGGTTTTGATTTTTCCGTGAGTGATACGGGCATTGGTATTCCCGAAGATCGATTGGCTCATATTATGGATAAGTTTGAGCAGGTCGATACCTCCGCGACAAGACGCCATGAAGGTACAGGCTTGGGGTTGGCAATCTCAAAACGTTTGATCAGCATGTACAACGGCGAGCTTTGTGTGCATTCGGATTTTGGCAAAGGGTCGTGTTTTAGCTTTAGTTTGCAGTTGCCTAAGCAAAGTCAGCTTCTTTCCGAACCGATAGAGCTGAGTGCAAATCGACTATTGTTGATTGATGATTATCAACCGCGCGTGCAACACTTGATACATTTAGCTCAAGAGATTGGCATTGAAGTTACTCATGCCAACGATTGGTCAACTGCGCAGTCTTTGGGTAAAAAATTGGATGGTTTTGATCGTATCCTCGCGAGTGTAAACAATGCTCAAGATAGAGATGCGCTCTATGAGCTTGATGCGACAGGATCCGCTGCCAAACGGGTACTGTTCCTTGCACCTTGCGTGATGGAGGAAGGGCAGGCATGGTCGTGCGAGCGGGATCGTTTATTGCCGCAACCGGTCACGCAGCATAAACTGCAAGCTCTGTTTTCTACTAAGACACAAAAGCGTCGAGAACTTTCCTCAGATGAGAATCCTGACTTTTCTAGCCTGCACCTATTAGTCGCAGAAGACAGCCATATCAATCGAATATTGATTGAAAAAATGTTGCAAGACACAGGTGTTAAACTGACGTTGGCGGAAGATGGTGTTGAAGCCGTTGAACTTTATAAACAGATTTCTCCGGACTTGGTGATTACCGATATTTCTATGCCAAACAAAGATGGTTTTGGCGTGACAAAAGACATTCGTGAGTTACAGGAAAGTGGTGCGTTTCCTTGGTGTCCAATCGTCGCGTTTTCTGCACATGCGATGCAAGAGCAGCAACAAAAAAGTATCGCATTAGGTATGGATGATTACCTGACAAAACCAGTTCAGAAAAGTGATTTGCTTAATATGATCGCGAAGTGGGGATGCCACACCCTTGCAGAGGAAAAGCACGCTTCTGTTTAGTGTTTCGGTTAGATTAAATCGGCTCAAAAAAACGAGCATGTTATTAAACATGCTCGTTTGTAGTTGTGTATCGTGGGTTGAGCAATTTACAAGCTGTTTGGGTCACCCAAAGCGAGTGCTACTTTGGAAGACGGACGTTTACCTAATGCATGGCAAATTTGCCAACCCGCTTCATTGATGATGTTGAGATCAATCCCCGTTTCAATCCCAAGTTGCTCACACAGATAAAGCACATCTTCCGTTGCAACATTGCCACTGGCACCTTTCGCGTAAGGGCAGCCGCCCAGTCCTGCAACGGCACTATCAATGGTATTGATCCCCATCAGCAAGGCTTGGTAGATATTGGCTAACGCTTGTCCGTACGTGTCGTGGAAGTGCACGGCTAACGCATCTTTGGGTAGCTGTGTTAGCTGAGAGTCCAGCATGGCGATAACGCGATTAGGCGTTGCTTTGCCGACCGTGTCACCGAGCGAAATTTCATAACATCCCATATCAAACAGCGTATTCGCTACCGCGGTGGTTTGCTCTGGTTTTATTTCTCCCTCGTAGGGGCAAACCATGGTGCAGGATAAATACCCACGCACAGGAATGTTGTGTTGCTTTGCGAGCTCGATAACGGGCTCAAAGCGAGAGAGGCTTTCGGCAATGCTGCAGTTGATGTTCTTCTGGCTGAACGCTTCTGAAGCGGAGCCAAATACCGCAATTTGCTTTACGCCACTTTCCAGCGCACGCTCTAACCCTGCGAGATTTGGTGTGAGCGCGCTGTAAACCACGTCAGGCTTTTGCGTGATCTCCGCAAACACCTGATCGGAATCGGCCATTTGAGGCACCCATTTCGGCGAGACGAAAGAGCCTGCTTCAATGTGCTTTAAGCCACTGTTGCTTAGCAGATTGATCAACCGGATTTTATCGACCAGCGTCACAGCAGTTTCATTTTGTAGGCCATCACGCGCACCAACTTCGACGATATTAACCTTCGCTGGTAGCATATTCGTGCTCCTTATCTTCACAGACATTATCGGGTGTAGAAATTAAATGCAGCAGGATGGAACCGTGCTGTACTTGGTCTCCATGCTGATAAAAAATCTCATCAACAGTTGCAGCTACCGGAGCTGTGATGGTGTACTCCATCTTCATCGCTTCGAGAACTAACAATGGATCACCAGCCGCCACTTCGTCGCCTTTATTCACCATGACAGCAGAGATTATGCCGTTAAGTGGCGCGGTTGGGCTTAGCTCATCATCCGCGCCTTTTGCTGATTCAAAGCTTGGTTGGTGTTCGAATGTGCGTTGCTGACCAAGATAAAACAGCGTCGTCTTTTGCTCGTCGTTGAGCGCATTAAAGGTGTAACGCACATTATCAATATCGACGATAAACTGGTTGCCACTTTCAAGCAGGATGACCTGATGTCGTTCTTCGCCACATTCGATAGTGAAGGGCTCAGGATGTTGAGTGCATGATTGCTGAGACGAATGATGCAAACGTACTTGATGGTTGACATTGGCATCCGTGAAGTTAAATCGATAAACGTTGTCAACTGACAGCCTAAAACCTTGTGAGGTTGGCGCGGGTAACGTTGAGCTGTCTGATTTAGCAGTGAGAGCATTCCAGCGAGCAACGGCAGCCAACGTTAACCAGATAGAATCCAACACATTTTGCTGTGTGCTGATACCTTGCTGGTGTTTAACCAAGAAGTCGGTATCAAGTGCGATATTGGCAAAGGCTGGCTGCGAAATAATGCTGTGCAGATAACCAATGTTTGTCGTGACTCCACGTACATGATATTGAGTTAAAGCCTCTTTAAGCTGCTTTAGGGCGATATCACGAGTTTGCCCCCAAACAATCAGTTTGCTGATCATCGGATCGTAGTATTCGCTGATGGTATCGCCCTGTGTGACACCGCTATCGACGCGCACACACGCCAAGCGAACATTACTGTCTGAGACGGGTTCCTTTAAATAATCGATGCATCCAGTCGACGGCATAAAGTCGTTCTCGGCGTCTTCGGCGTAAATTCGTAGCTCGATTGAGTGACCGTTATGCGTGATTTCGTTTTGTGAGATAGGTAAACGCTCGCCAGCAGCAACTTTGAACTGCCATTCAACGAGATCTACACCTGTTATCAATTCAGTGACTGGGTGTTCAACTTGCAGGCGGGTATTCATCTCCATAAAGTAGAACTGACCACGGCTATCAAGTAAGAATTCAACCGTACCAGCGCCAACGTAGTCGATCGCCTGAGCGGCCTGAACCGCGGCTTTACCCATTTGTTTACGCAGTTCATCACTAAGACCGGGAGCTGGCGCTTCTTCGACTACTTTTTGATGACGACGCTGAATGGAACAATCACGATCAGAAAGATAGACACAGTTGCCATGCTGGTCAGCAAATACCTGAACTTCCACGTGGCGAGGCTGCAATATGCATTTTTCGATTAGAAGCTGCTTATCGCCAAAGCTTGAAAGTGCTTCACGCTGCGCACCGTCGATGGCCAAGGGCATTTCGGCTGCGCTATTGACCACTCGCATGCCTTTACCGCCGCCACCTTGTGTTGCTTTAAGCATCACTGGGTAACCGATTTTTTCCGCTTCCGCTAATAAATGCTCAACGCTATTGTCTGTGCCGTGGTAGCCCGGAACCAAGGGCACGTTCGCCTCTGACATGATTGCTTTGGCTTGAGATTTAGAACCCATTGCCTCAATTGCGCTGGTGGAAGGACCAATAAAGACGATGCCATTTTCGCTGCACGCTTTGGCTAGTTTCGGGTTCTCGGAAAGAAAACCATACCCAGGGTGGATAGCATCAGCTTGCCATTTTTTTGCAGCATTGATAATCGCATCGATATCGAGGTACGACTCACTCGCCGGAGCAGGGCCGATAAATTCAGCGAAATCTGCTTGTTTAACATGTAAGCTGCTGCGATCCGCTTCGGAATAGACGGCAACCGTCTCTATAGCTATGCTTTTTGCGGTTTTAATAATTCGGCATGCAATTTCACCGCGGTTTGCGATCAGTATTCTTTTAAACATGATTCCTCCAACTGGCGGCGCGCTTTTCAAAAAACGCAGTCAGCCCTTCTTGTCCTTCGCTGGACACGCGGGCGGTTGCTATGGCTTGGCTAGTGTATTCAATTAATGAGTGATCGATAGGTTGGTTATCACAACGTAAGCAGAGTGCTTTTGCTGCTTGCATGGCTTGTGGACCGTTGTTAAGCAGGTGATCAATGGTGCGATTGACGGCTTCACGTGGTTGAGCGTCTATCTGATGAAGAATACTCATCGATAGTGCGGTTTCGGCATCGATCAATTCCGCGGTTAAAAAGTAGCGTCGGCTTTGTCGTTGTCCAATTGCTCGGATTACGTAGGGACCGATGGTCGCGGGCAATAAGCCGAGTTTCACTTCACTCAAACAGAAGCGGCTCTCAGGTGTGCCGATGGCGATATCGCAGCAGCAGATAAGCCCGAGTGCACCACCAAATGCTGCGCCGTGCACCATAGCAATGGTTGGTTTGCTAAAGGTATCCAGTTTATGCAGGAGCATCGCCAATTGCTGTGCGTCTTGCAGGTTTTCACTCTCGGTTTTGGTGGCCATTGACTGCATCCAGCCAAGGTCTGCACCCGCAGAAAAGTGTTTCCCTTGCGCCGTTAGAACCAGCGCACGTAAAGAATCGTCTCTCTCAAGCTGTTCCAAAGTTTCGATAAGTGAAGCAATTAACTCGTCATTAAACGCGTTGTGTTTCTCTGGTCGATTCAGGCTCAACCAAGCAACACCATTGCTGTCTTTTTCAAGCAGTAGTCCGGTCATGTGACTTCCTTTGTCTGACATTTCAGTCTGATATTCCATTGCTCGCTAACCAGTGCTTTATAAACATCGGTATTTGCGAGGAGTTAAGGTTTGCCTTGCATCCGACTACATGCGGAAGATGCCAAATTTGCTGTCTGGTATTGGCGCATTAAGCGCAGCAGACAGAGCAATGCCCACAACATCACGTGTTTTTGCAGGATCAATAATCCCATCGTCCCACAGGCGGGCACTGGCGTAATACGCATGGCTTTGAGTCTGGTACTGCTGCGCGATAGGACGCTTAAACGCTTCTTCTTCCTCTGCGCTCCAGCTTTCACCTTTGCGCGTTTTGATATCGCGGGTCACTTGCGCCATTACGCCTGCTGCTTGCTCGCCACCCATAACGGAGATGCGCGCGTTCGGCCACATCCACATCATGGTTGGATCATAAGCGCGGCCACACATGCCGTAGTTACCTGCGCCATACGAGCCACCAATAACCACGGTAAACTTTGGCACGTCTGCACACGCAACAGCGGTTACCATTTTCGCGCCATGTTTGGCGATGCCTTCTGCTTCATACTTCTGACCGACCATAAAGCCAGTGATGTTCTGCAAGAAAAGCAGAGGAATTTTGCGTTGTGCGCACAGCTCAATAAAATGCGCACCTTTCTGCGCCGACTCTGAGAACAGAATGCCGTTGTTAGCGACAATGCCAATCGGCATGCCGTGGATATGGGCAAAGCCACAGACCAAGGTTTCACCGAACAAGGCTTTAAATTCATCAAATTGTGAATCATCAACAATTCGGGCAATGACCTCTTTAACATCAAATGGCTTTTTAAGATCGGTACCGACAATGCCGTAAAGCTCTTGCGCAGGAAATCGTGGTTCTTGTGGCGTTTTTTGCTTAAGTTGAATTGGCTTTAAGTGGTTGATTTGTGTGACCGCTTGTCTTGCTAGCTCTAATGCATGGTGGTCGTTTTCAGCATAGTAATCGGCCACGCCAGAGATGCGGCAGTGAACATCGGCACCACCAAGATCTTCCGCGCTGACTTCTTCGCCTGTCGCCGCTTTAACGAGCGGTGGACCTGCTAAGAAGATCGTACCTTGTTCTTTGACGATGATGGAAACGTCACACATCGCAGGAACATAAGCGCCGCCAGCGGTACATAGCCCCATGACTACCGCAATTTGCGGAATGCCTTTGGCCGACATACGGGCTTGGTTGTAGAAAATACGGCCAAAATGGTCTTTGTCTGGAAATACTTCATCTTGGCGGGGTAGGTTAGCACCGCCAGAGTCGACTAAGTAAACACACGGCAACTGACACTTCTCTGCGATTTCCTGTGCGCGTAAGTGCTTTTTCACCGTAAGTGGGTAGTAACTGCCGCCTTTTACCGTCACGTCGTTGGCGACGATCATGCACTCGGTGCCGTCAATCACACCAACACCCGCTACTACGCCCGCGCATGGAACGTAATCTGGATACACATCCCAGCCAGCAAACTGACCGATTTCTAAAAAAGATGAGCCGGAGTCGAGTAGGGCAAGAATGCGCTCACGTACCGGAAGTTTGCCTTTCTTATGCTGATGCTCGCGTGCTTTTTCACCGCCACCATCTTCGATTTGCGCGGTCACGGTATAGAGTTGATCCACAAGAGACGCCATAGAGCGGTAGTTTTCCTGATACTGCTCGGAATGGGTATTAATATTGGTCGTCAAACAAGCCATAAATAGCCGATCTCCATTCGGTAGAAGGGTGGTACCACCCGTCTTTATTTAGGTTGAATAAGATTTGGGTTGATTAAGAAAATGTTTTTTAGTCAGAACGCCTAGGCTGATTATTAGGCGCTTTCGTTAAACAATTCGCGACCAATAAGCATGCGGCGAATTTCTGAAGTGCCCGCCCCGATTTCATACAGCTTGGCATCTCGCAACAAACGGCCCGTATCAAACTCGTTGATGTAGCCGTTACCGCCAAGTAATTGAATCGCATCCAGTGCCATCTTGGTTGCCAGCTCTGCGCTGTAGAGGATCGCGCCAGCAGAATCTTTACGGGTGGTTTCACCGCGATCACAAGCGGCAGCGACGGCGTAAACATACGCTTTAGCGGCATTCATTTGTGTGTACATATCGGCGATTTTTGCTTGAACTAGCTGGAATTCACCGATGGATTTACCGAACTGTTTACGGTCGTGAATGTAAGGCACAACGATATCCATACACGCCTGCATGATGCCAAGTGGACCACCGGCAAGTACCACACGTTCGTAGTCGAGGCCGCTCATCAATACTTTCACGCCTTGGTTTTCTTCGCCGAGAATATTGTCCGCAGGGACTTCGCAGTTTTGGAAGACCAGCTCACACGTATTCGAGCCGCGCATGCCCAACTTGTCGAGTTTTTGTGCTTGAGTAAATCCAGGGAATCCGCGTTCTACGATAAAGGCCGTGATGCCTTTGGAGTGCTGGCTTGGGTCGGTTTTGGCGTAGACAACATAGGTGTGCGCATCTGGGCCGTTAGTGATCCACATTTTGTTGCCGTTTAGCAGGAATATATCGCCTTTACGTTCCGCTTTAAGCTGCATAGAGACCACATCTGAGCCTGCACCGGGTTCACTCATGGCAAGGGCACCGATATGTTCACCGGAGATGAGTTTTGGTAGGTATTTTTCTTTTTGTGCTTGTGTGCCGTTGCGGTGGATTTGGTTGACACAAAGATTGGAGTGAGCGCCGTAACTTAACGCAACCGAAGCGGATGCTCGACTGATTTCTTCCATAGCGATAACGTGGGCGAGATAACCCATGTTCGCACCACCAAACTCTTCGCTGGTGGTCACACCTAAAAGACCCATGTCACCCAGTTTGGACCAAAGATGGTTTGGAAAGTCGTTAGATTGGTCGATAGATTGCGCTAGCGGCGCAATTTCTCTTGCAGCAAAACTATTGATTTGCTCGCGAAGCAAATCGGTATTTTCGTCATAAACAAAGTTCAGGGAAGAGTAGGTAGATTTCATTGCGTGTCCTTGCCTTTACGTCACCTACATCCCAGAGTTGAGGTGTTAGGTGACTTTTTCGCCTTTCATGGATCTCAGTGTGTTTTGGCATCGCAACTGCGCAGCATTTAACTCCATCATTACCGCTTGAATGTCGTTTGCTTGCTGTTGCAATGCTGCCTTCTTCTCTTCGATCAACCGAATCATATAGTTCAACTGCTCAGTACTTTGATCGGTATCGTAGAGTTCAAATAACTCTTTGATATCTGCAAGAGAAAAGCCCAATCGCTTACCTCGCAAAATCAGTTTTAGTCGAATTCGATCGCGACCATTGTAGATTCGTGTGTTGCCTTTACGTTCCGGAGTTAGGAGACCTAAATCTTCGTAGAAGCGGATACTTCGGGTAGTAATGTCGAACTCTTTCGCGAGCTCGCTGATCTTAAATGTGTTCATTCCTTAACCTTACGACTTTCGTATAACATTCATACGAATATACAATTCGTTAACGTTAAAGTAAATAAACAACATCCACTCTTGAGCCTTGATATCACTCGCATTTACTCGAAATAAAAGAATCACTCGAACAAACAACAACCGCAAACTTGACGTTAACGTAAATGTTAGTATAGTTATGACGTAAACGTCAACAAAAGGTTAATGGAATGAAAAATGAAACATGGATTGTTGCCGCCAAGCGAACGCCTATCGGCTCTTTTCAAGGTGCATTAGCTTCAACAGATGTCACGGAACTCGGTGCGAAGGCCATCCAAGGGGCACTAGCCGAAAGCCAACTCGATGTGCAAAAAATAGACGAAGTATTAATGGGATGCGTTTTACCTGCTGGCGTGGGGCAAGCGCCAGCAAGACAAGCAAGTCTTAAAGCAGAAATGCCACAATCGATCGGTTGTACGACACTGAATAAAGTCTGTGGTTCGGGTATGAAAACCGTCATGCTGGCACATGATCTTATTCAATCTGGTAACGCGCACGCGGTTATCGCTGGCGGTATGGAAAACATGTCCTCTTCTCCTTATCTACTTAAGAAAGCGCGTGATGGTTTCCGCTTAGGCCATGAGCAAGTGCTTGATCATATGTTTTATGACGGTTTGCAGGATGCCTACCAAGGCGAATTGATGGGTGTCTTTGCCGAACAAACCGCGCAAAAGTATCAGTTCAGCCGTGAAAGTATGGATATCTGGGCGCAGCAGTCGGTGACTCGTGCGCAGCAAGCAATCGAACAAGGTTTGTTCAAAGAAGAGATCGTGCCTGTCAACGTAAAAAGTCGACGCGGCGAAACCTTGGTGGTAGACGATGAGCAACCGAGTAAACTCGACGCCACTAAAATTCCTACCTTACGTCCTGCGTTTGCTAAAGATGGTGGCGTAACGGCAGCCAACTCAAGTTCTATTTCTGATGGTGCATCGGCAATGGTATTGGTCGATAGTGAATTTGGCCGTCAGGAAAACCTTCAACCTCTAGCCAAAATTGTCGCGTACAGCACGCATGCAAGACAGCCGGATGAGTTCACCATCGCCCCCGTCTTCGCAATTGAAACGCTGCTGGAAAAAACGGGCTGGGACAAAACAGACGTGGACCTTTGGGAAATCAATGAAGCCTTTGCCGTTGTGACTCAATACGCGGTGAAGGCACTCGAACTGGACGCGAGCAAAGTGAACCCTCGCGGCGGCGCTTGTGCGTTGGGGCATCCAATTGGCGCGAGTGGTAACCGAATCCTCGTCACTTTGATTCACGCTCTTAAACAAACAGGTGGTAAACGTGGCGTTGCATCGCTTTGTATTGGTGGCGGCGAGGCTACCGCCATCGCGATTGAAATCTGCTAATTCATTCTCAACAAAGTTTCACTTACATAACAGTAGTCAGTAACAAGCTGAAAAATACAAGGATGTCATCATGACAGAACAAGTAAAGCAGTATATCGGTGGTGAATTTGCCATCTCCGACTCAAAACAATGGCTAGATGTAACTAACCCGGCAACCAACGAAGTGATTGCGCAAGTGCCTTGTGCCACGGAATCAGAAATGAATGCGGCGATTGCTAGCGCAACGGAAACGTTCAAGCGTTGGAAAGAAGTCGCTGCGCCGGAGCGTGCAAGATTGATGCTGCGCTACCAACACTTGCTAAAAGAGCAACACGATGAGTTGGCGATACTGCTTTCAAGTGAGACAGGCAAAACTCTTGCGGATGCAAAGGGTGACATTTGGCGTGGGATTGAAGTCGTAGAACAAGCGGCGAACATTTGTAGCTCAATGATGGGTGAAACGGTGGAAAACGTCGCAACCAATATTGATGGTTACTCTTACATTCAACCGCTCGGTGTTTGTGCTGGCATCACACCGTTTAACTTTCCTGCGATGATTCCATTGTGGATGTTCCCAATGGCGATCGCTTGTGGCAACACCTTTATTCTAAAACCTTCGGAACAAGTTCCGCTGACTGCAATGAAATTGGCAGAGCTATTTGAACAAGCAGGCGCCCCGAAAGGTGTTTTGCAAATTGTTCACGGCACCAAAGAGCAAGTCGACCGCATTCTGACTGATCCAGTCGTTCGTGCGATCTCTTTTGTTGGCTCAGTGCCAGTTGGTGAGTACATCTACAAAACGGGTACGGACAACCTAAAGCGCGTGCAGTCATTTGCGGGTGCGAAGAACCACATGGTCATCATGCCAGATGCAAACAAGCAGCAAGTCATCAATAACCTAGTTGGCGCGTCAGTCGGTGCCGCAGGCCAACGCTGTATGGCGATTTCGGTGGCAGTATTTGTCGGCGAAACCAAAGAGTGGATTCCAGAGCTTAAAGAGGCGTTAGCTCAAGTTCAGCCAGGGGCGTGGGACGATGAAACCGCAGGTTATGGCCCACTGATTAGCCCGCAAGCGAAGCAGCGCGTGGTGAATCTGATTAATGAAGGTAAAGCGTCTGGCGCGAACTGTGTTCTGGATGGGACAGATTGCCAAGTACCTGGCTTCCCGAACGGTAACTGGGTGGGGCCAACACTGTTTACCAACGTGACCACAGACATGTCGATTTATCAGGAAGAAATTTTCGGGCCTGTACTGTTAACTATGGAAGTGGATGACCTAGATGAAGCGATTGAACTGATCAATGCAAACCGCTTTGGTAATGGTACGTCTATTTTCACGGCGAACGGCGCTGCCGCGAGAAAGTATCAACACAATATCGAAGTAGGTAACGTAGGCATCAACGTGCCGATTCCGGTGCCATTGCCGTTCTTCTCATTTACGGGGTGGAAAGGCAGCTTCTACGGCGACCTGCATGCTTACGGTAAACAAGCGGTTCGCTTCTACACCGAGACGAAAACTGTCACTGCGCGTTGGTTTGAAGATGACATTCCAAGCGGTCCAAACATGACCATTCAATTGAGCTAGTCACAGAAGTAGCGATACCTCTAGCCAAGCCTTTCAAACCTTTAGATGGCTTGGCTTCAAGTGCAACGAATTAGACCTTAGGACTTCAAGATGGATTTTGAATTAAACGAAGATCAACTCGCGTTTGCCGAAGTAGCAAAGCAGTTTGCAGACCAAATGTTAGCGCCGCACGCGGCCGAGTGGGATGAAAACCATCATTTCCCGAAAGATGTACTGCGTCAGGCGGGTGAGCTGGGTTTTCTCAGCATCTATACGCCGCCAGAGCATGGTGGTTTGGGATTGTCTCGTTTGGATGCGGCGATCATTTTCGAGCAGTTGGCTATGGGTTGTACCGCGACTACTGCGTTTATGACCATTCACAACATGGCGACGTGGATGATCACCAGCTTTGCCAAAGCGGAAGTGGCGCAGCAATTTAGCGCGGATTTAATTTCGGGTGAAAAGCTCGCTTCCTACTGTTTAACCGAACCTAATGCCGGATCTGATGCCGCTTCACTGACGACCAGTGCAGTGCGTGACGGCGATGAGTTTGTCCTGAATGGCGCAAAAGTGTTTATCTCTGGCGCGGGTGATACAGATGTTCTCGTCGTGATGGCGCGTTCGTGCGGCGAAGGAGCGGGAGGCGTTTCTGCGTTCGTCGTTCCTGCTGATTGCGAAGGCATTAGCTACGGTAAGAAAGAAGCCAAAATGGGGTGGAACTGCCAACCAACGCGCATGATCACCTTCGAAAATGTCCGCATTCCGGCTGACTATCTGTTGGGTGAAGAGGGCGAAGGCTTTAAGTTCGCCATGCTTGGTCTGGATGGCGGCCGAATCAACATCGCTACTTGTTCAGTTGGCACTGCGCAACAAGCGCTGAATGAAGCCAAACAATACATGACTGAACGCAAACAGTTCGGACGTTCACTGGCGCAATTCCAAGCCCTGCAATTCAAGTTGGCCGATATGGCGACTGAGCTGGTTGCTGCACGTCAAATGGTGCGACTTGCTGCAGCTAAACTCGATGCGCAACATACAGAAAAAAGCGCGTACTGTGCCATGGCAAAACGCTTTGCTACTGATGTTGGCTTTAAAGTCTGCGATCAGGCGCTACAAATTCATGGTGGGTATGGCTACATCAAAGAATATCCTGTTGAGCGCCATTTTAGAGACGTTCGTGTTCACCAAATCCTTGAAGGTACCAACGAAATCATGCGTCTGATCGTCGCAAGACGATTACTAACGGAAGGCGTTGAACTGCTTTAGTCAGCGAGACATAGCCTTACCTAAAGGAATAAGAAAGGACTGAAAGATTATGACGGCACAAATCAAACTAGAGCGCGAAGCGCATATCGCCAAACTCACGATTAGTAATCCGCCAGCGAACACTTGGACGCTTGAATCCCTAAATCAGCTCAAAGAGTTGGCGATTGAACTCAGTAATGATCGCTCTATTTATGCGTTGGTACTGACGGGCGAAGGCGAGAAATTCTTTTCTGCTGGAGCGGATCTCAACAACTTTGCATCGGGTGATAAATCGCAAGCAGCAGATATGGCGTTCGCATTTGGTGAAGCGTTTGAAGCGCTGTCAGCGTTCGATGGGGTTTCTATCGCAGCGGTTAATGGCTATGCGATGGGTGGTGGTCTGGAAGTGGCGATGGCGTGTGACATTCGCATCGCAGAAGAACAAGTACAAATGGCACTTCCTGAAGCATCGGTCGGCTTGTTGCCTTGCGCGGGCGGAACGCAAAACCTGACCGCGTTGGTAGGTGAAGGTTGGGCGAAGCGTATGATTCTATGTGGCGAACGAGTGACGGCCGAGCGAGCGGAAAAAATTGGTTTAGTCGAAGAAGTGGTGGCGAAAGGCCAAGCACTAGAAGCGGCGATAGTACTTGCACAGCGTGTTGCTGGCCAATCGCCGAAATCCGTGTCTGCGTGCAAAACTCTCATTCAAGGTCGACGCAGCCAAACTCACGCGGCCGGATTGGTCTCGGAACGTGAACTGTTCTTGCAGTTGTTCAATACACAAGATCAGACTGAGGGTGTAAACGCCTTCTTGCAAAAGCGCAAGCCACAATGGACAAACAGCTAGCGGAGGCCAAATGACAGGTACAGTAAATGTTTCAAAACTTGAGTGCGCTGATGGTTCTGTTATTGGTGTGCTGGAACTTGATAATCCAGCTGCTCTCAACGCGTTGAGTTACGTGATGATTGAGAAGTTGTACAAACAGCTTAATGAATGGCAAACGGATGACAGCATCGTCGCGGTATTCTTGCATGCTCAAGGTGAAAAAGCGTTTTGTGCTGGTGGTGACATTCAAGCGATTTACCGTGCACTTGAAAACAAAGAGCAAGACTTTGATTCTGCGTTTTCAGCGATGGAAACCTTCTTTGACCTCGAATATCGCTGTGATCATCTTATTCACACTTATCCAAAACCGATCATCGCGTGGGGGCATGGTTATCTGATGGGCGGCGGTGTGGGCTTATTTATGGGCGCAAGTCATCGCGTAGCAGAAACCACCACACGCTTTGCGATGCCAGAGATTAAAATCGGCCTTTACCCAGACGTAGGCGCGACCTACTTCCTAAATCAGTTGCCAAAACATTTGGCACTTTTCTTAAGTTTGACGGCTTGCCAAATCAACGCGACAGACATGAAAGCGTTGGGATTAAGCCAATGGATTGCACAGCCAGAAAGCAAACAAGCACTGTTGGATCTACTCGCATCGGTAAGTTGGAAAGGTGAAGCGAACATCAACGAAAAAATCGCTACTACGCTACGTTCGGTACAAGTGGACGAGCCAAGCGAAGGGATGTTGATGCCATATGCGGAATTGATAGAGCAGCTTTGTTCGGGTGATTTAGATTCGATTGTTCGCACAATCAGCAGTGCCGACGTTGATGATAAGTGGTTCATCAATGCGCAAAAAGCATTGAATTATGGCAGTCCGTTGTCGCTCAATATCACTTATCAGCAGCTAACGCAGTATCAAAACCTCTCTTTGAAAGCGTGTTTTGATATGGAATTTAATCTGACGTTACGTTGCGGCTTAGAAGGTGATTTTAGAGAAGGGGTTCGTGCGCTGATTATCGATAAAACCAATCAACCGACTTGGCAACATCGCACGGTTTCTGACGTAACGCCACAAGTTTTGGAACGCTTCTTCGCGCCAATTGATTCAGCAGAATACCCACTGACCGCATCCTCGGTTGCCACTGTGGCACTTTAGACAAGGAAGAAATACGACATGGATAAAATTGCATTTATTGGCCTTGGCAACATGGGCGCGCCTATGGCTAAGAACCTACTCACAGCGGGCTTGAACGTCGAAGTGTTTGATTTGAATCCAAACGCTGTGGCAGAACTTACCGCACTTGGTGCGTCGAGTGCAGATTCGGTAAAACAAGCCGTTCAAGGTGCGAGCGTGGTGGTCACCATGCTACCTGCTAGCCAACACGTTCAAAGTGTTTATCTTGGTCAAGACGGGATCTTAGATAGCGTAGATTCTGGAACGCTGCTAATCGACTCTTCGACCATCGATCCAGCGACCGCTCGTTTGGTTGGCGAAAAGGCGCTGCATCTTGGCATCAGCTTTGTTGATGCACCGGTATCTGGTGGCGTTGCGGGCGCAGCGGCAGGTACGTTGACTTTCATTGTTGGCGGCTCACAAGAGAACTTTGTTCAAGCCAAGGTGGTGCTTAGCCACATGGGCAAAAACATTTTCCATGCAGGTGATGCCGGAGCCGGTCAGGTGGCGAAGATCTGCAATAACATGATGTTGGGCATTTTGATGAGCGGTACTTGTGAAGCACTCAATTTAGGCATGGAAAACGGACTCGATCCCAAAGTGCTGTCTGACATCATGCTGCAAAGTTCAGGCCGTAACTGGGCGCTAGAGCTTTACAACCCGTGCCCAGGTGTGATGGAAAACACGCCTGCAAGCAATGGTTATCAGGGCGGCTTTATGAGTCAGTTAATGGCGAAAGATCTCGGTCTTGCGATGGAAGCGGCGGTTGCCAGTCAAACATCAACACCAATGGGCAGCTTGGCTCGTAACCTGTTTAATTTTCACAACGGTCAGGGCAACGGACAAAAAGATTTTTCAAGCTTGTTTGAGTTCTACCAAAAGCAAAATCAGGCCTAAGGAGTGCTTATGGATCTAGCAAATAAGGTTATTGCGATCACGGGGGCCGGGCAGGGGCTTGGTAAACAAATGGCGCTGTCGCTAGCGGAAAGCGGTGTTCACCTTGCGCTTATCGACCTCAATTCAGAGCAACTGGCTGAAACGAAAGCGGAGTGTGAATCTTTCGGCGTCACCACTCGTTTTTATGTAGCGAACGTGACGGAAGAACAAGAAGTGTGCGCTGCTTTTGAGCAAATTGAAGCGGATTTCAAACAGCTCAATGGCGTGATCAATAACGCAGGCATTATGCGCGATGGCATGTTCATCAAAGTTAAAGATGGTCAGGTTAACGCGATGTCGCTGGAACAATTTCGGTCTGTTATGGATGTGAATGTGACAGGCACTTTTCTGTGTGGCCGCGAAGCAAGCAAGGTAATGCTGAACACCGACAGTAAAGGCGTGTTGATCAACATATCTAGCGTCGCGCGTGCGGGGAATATTGGTCAAACTAACTATTCTGCATCCAAAGCGGCGGTAGCCACCATGGCGACGGTGTGGGCGAAAGAGTTAGGGCGTTTCGGAATTCGCTCAGTAGCGATTGCTCCGGGTGTCATCAAGACTGCCATGACGGACCAAATAAAACCTGAAGCGATGGAGCGTTTAGTCAAAATGATTCCTGTCGGACGCTTAGGTCTTGCTGATGAAATTTCTTCGACCATCAAATACGTGTTAACCAATGAGTTCGTGACTGGAAGAGTATTCGAAGTCGATGGCGGAATGCGAATGTAGCCCCTCCTCATATTAAAAAGGGGAGCGAGCTTGATTGTCCGCTTCCTTCCTCCTTTCTTATATTGTTTCTATCGATAATTATTAATGGATGTTTTAGTAACGGCTGCTGTACCGATTACATTTACAACTCTTTTGTATTTCTGGCATGAATAAGTGCTCTCGTGTTAATTTTTATGTAAATGTATTAATTCACAATCAAGACAATTTTTTGTCTCATTGATGAGATTTTTCTTCTTGGGGTATGAAAAACACTCTCATTGATTATATTGTGACCGAAAACCATTTCGACATCTAAAGATGGTGATTTATTATTCAGCGCAAAATACATGGGAATATGAGGCTGGCTGAATAACCTTCAGCTACCTTAATAATAAAATAACCAGAATTCTCTATTACACTGAAGTAACTACCCATTAGGGAAGAGCAATAATGTCACTATTTCATTCGCTTAGGACGATGCCACTACTATTGGGGTGTCTGTGTCTTTCTATTCAGGCATCCGCAGAAAAGGTTGAACAAGAAGGTAAGTTTTTACAGTCGCTAGAAGGTATTGAGAATCAAATTTACGCATTACCTCAGAGCTCTTTGGCTTTGATTGAGGCGTTAGAAGAAGACTCTCTACTACAAAATCAACCAACAGAGCTACTGGTACGTTATTGGCTTGCAAAGTCCACGGTTCTAGAGCTACTTGGACGCGCGGAAGAGAGCCAAAACGTTGCACAAAAAGGGCTGGAACTTGTGCGTCCACAAAGCCATGAATATCTCTTATTTAAGTTGATTCAGATGCGAACTATGGTCGGAAAGAGCGATATCGATACCGCGCTTTCTTCGTTGGATAGTTTGTTGGAAACATCGCGTGAAAATGGCGATAAGCAGCTCGAGTCTGAGATCCTGTTGCTAAAAGGACGTTACTACGATGAGCAGGGCGAGTTTAAAAAATCCTATGCCGCAATTATGTCGTCAATGGATGCGGCTGAGTCCTCTGGCGTTCAAGGATTGGTCGAACGGGCGGCGCTAGAGCTTGGTGACGTACTGGTCAAAATTCAGGGCTATGACCGTTCAGAAGCATTGTTGGAACAAGCGTACCGTTATTTTAGGGATAGACGCATGTCGTTCAATGAGCTGCTGAGCGTCTTAACGATAGCAAAGCTTCATAAGGCACAGTTCCAATACGAAGAGGCGATTGTATCGTATCAGAGAGCGCTAAAGCTCGCGCAAATCATTGGTGACGGGCGCTTTAGGTTTCGAGTTAACCTCGAGCTTGCTGCGTTATACCGTGAGACGAACCAAGAAAATAAGATGGTTCGCCACTTAAAGTTGGCGGAGAACTTACAGTATAGAGAAACCTCTAGCGCCTACTTAGCTACATTTAAGCTGTTGCAAGCCGAATATATGCTAGAACAGAAGCAGTTTGAGACACTTCTAGCGATGATCGCGCCTATGTTGCCGGAAATTATCGAGAGCCGATATGTTAAGCAACAGCAAATGGAACTACTAAAAGTGGCTGCCATGGCCTACGCGGGAAGCAATGACTTTAAATTAGCGTATAAAACTTACGGCAACTATCACGATAAATTCATCCAATTTAGCAACCAAAGAGAAGTTGAAAATCTTGAGCGTCAGCAGACGCTATTTGAGCTAGAAAGACTTGAATATGAGAACGAAGATCTCAACTGGAACAACGTGTTGCAGCGTATGGAACTGGAAAATAACCGTCGTACCTTTTATCTATTGGGTGAAGCGCTACTAGCACTCATTGGTGTTCTCTTTTTGATGGCAGTGGTATTCCTTGTTGTGAATCGATCACGTTTAAGAATGCGCCGCCTAGCAAAGACAGATACGTTGACAGGGTTATTCAATCGCCGTTTTTTAGAAGATTGGTTCACTAAACCCGTAGAGACGAAACGTGAACGCAAAGAAAAGCCGACGCCTCAATCTAAGCAAGAAAAGGTGCAGCATTTTGTGTCTGAGCAAGTCGAGCAAGTTAAGTACGGCTACCTAGCTTTAAACAAATGGGTGGATAGCAAGCTCGATAAACAGAAAATGGTGCCAAAGAAGCCGCAGTCGGGGCCGGTAAGTTTAGCGCTAATCGATGTAGATTATTTTAAACAGGTAAATGATACCTATGGACATGTGTTCGGTGATGCCGTACTAACAGGCGTTGCCAAAGTGCTAGAAGAGACGGTGCGTGAAAATGACATTGTTGCACGCTTTGGTGGTGAGGAGTTTGTTGTTGTGATGCCCAATACCGATCATGAAGACTCTCTCATTACCGCTGAACGATTACGTAGCGCTTTATCCTTACATGGGTTCGTCACGGAACAGAATGAAGAAGTGAGAGTGACCTGTAGTTTTGGTGTTGTGACGACTGAAGATAGTGAGATGAATTTTAAATCACTCTGTGATCAGGCAGATAAATTACTTTATCAAGCTAAAGCGGATGGACGTAACTGCGTGAAAGGGCGCAAGCTGACCTAATAAAATCAAGAATGCAGGCTCATCAAAGGGTGAGCCTGAACTCATCCTTCCTACTGATTACTTCAAAATCGCTTAAGAGTATCGAATTACATACTCATAGCGTTCAGTATTATCTACTCGTTTTATCTCCCACATTTTCAAAGTACTAATGTCACTTGTGTATACGAAGCTATAACAAACGAGTATGTCTGTTTTTTATACAAACAAAGCCGATACAGGTGAAATGATTAGTGGTCGATGTAAAATTTTTCTGGTGTGGATTTTTGTGGCACGAAAAACAATTCTCTGAAAGGTGTGTTAAAAATTGACAATTCAATAAGTTATTGGTTTATTTGTGTTTTTATTTGGATTTTTAAACGCATCTTTGACTTTTACGACAAGTTATCGCATGGAAATTTTGCGTACACCATCAACTTTCCTTCCTTTGTTAATAACTTTTTCTTAAAAAAATGATTTGAGTTCGAACTAATTTTCAGGCATTTTATATTTAACTAACCGTTCAATTAAAAATAACAAGGACGCAAAATGCCAAAGGTGGGGATGCCTGAAATCAGAAAACCACAGCTGGTGAAAGCGACAATGTCAGTGATTGATAGAGTCGGTTTACATGCTGCGAGTATTTCGTTGATCAGCAAAGAAGCCGGAGTATCAACGGGAATTATCAATCATTATTTTGGTGGTAAGCATGGGTTGTTGGAGGAAACGATGCGAGAGATCTTGCGTCAGCTTTCGTCCACCATCACGCAGAAGTTGCGTGAGCTGCCAAGCGATGCTCATCATCAGAGAATTAATGCCATCATTGACGGTAACTTTGTCGGCTATCAGGCAGAAAACCAAGTTGCGAAGACTTGGCTGGCGTTTTGGTCGTACTCAATGCATGACGAACAGCTTAAGCGTTTGCAGCGTGTCAATGAACGACGTTTATTGTCCCACCTAAGAAAAGAACTCAAAGCATTATTAAATGCAGAGCAGGCCGAACTGGTTGCTCATGGTATTGCGTCACTTATCGATGGTATTTGGCTGCGCGGAACGCTCAACCCGCAAGGCATTGATGCAGAAAGAGCGAGAATCATCATCAACGACTATCTCGACAAACAACTTACGTTTTATTCTGAAAAAATATAAAAGTCACAGGTCTTCAAAATGGAAATGAAAGCACACTATATCAATGGTGCGATGTACAACGGGTGTTCAGATGAGCACTTCACCACTTACAATCCGGCGAATGGTGAGCCATTGGCCAACATTAAACAAGCGAACCAAGACGATCTCGAAGCGGCGATTGAGTCGGCAAAGAAAGGTTTTGCTGCATGGTCAGCAATGACTGCGATCGAGCGCAGCCGTATTTTACACAAAGCCGTTGCCATTTTACGTGAGCGTAATGACGAGCTGGCTGCATTAGAAGTGGCAGATACTGGTAAGCCAATTCAAGAAGCTATCGCGGTTGATATAACAACAGGTGCCGATGTTCTTGAGTACTATGCGGGTCTTGCTCCAAGCTTGCAAGGTGAGCAGCAGCCACTCAGCGAAGACCAGTTTTTCTACACACGTCGCGAGCCCTTGGGCATTTGCGCAGGTATTGGCGCTTGGAATTATCCAATCCAAATTGCGATGTGGAAATCGGCGCCAGCACTGGCTGCGGGCAACGCTATGATCTTCAAACCATCAGAAGAAACACCATTAACAGCGCTTAAGCTAGCAGAAATTTATTCAGAAGCGGGCATGCCAGATGGCGTATTTAATGTCGTACAAGGGGATTACCGAGTAGGGCAGATGCTAACGGCGCATCCTGACATCGCAAAAGTATCGTTCACGGGCGAATCAGGCACCGGTAAAGTCGTCATGAGTGACAGCGCTAAGACACTAAAACAAGTAACGATGGAGCTGGGTGGTAAGTCTCCACTGATTATTTTTGATGATGCAAAGTTAAACGATGCCGTTTCTGCGGCCATGGTGGCGAACTTCTACACGCAAGGTGAAGTTTGTACGCACGGTACACGCGTGTTTGTTCATGAAGGTATTTATGATGACTTTATCGCACAACTTAAAGTTCGAACTGAATTGTTAGTTGTCGGCGATCCGCTTGATGAGAACACGCAAATTGGCGCGCTGATCTCTAAAGATCATGAGTCGAAAGTACTAGGAGCGATTGAAGCCGCGAAAGCGAGTGGCGCGACGTTACTGACTGGTGGCTACAAAGTAACAGAGAATGGCTTAGCCAATGGTAACTTTGTTGCTCCAACCGTATTTGTCGATTGCGATGATGACATGAGCCACGTTCAGCAAGAAATCTTTGGTCCGGTAATGTCAGTGCTGAAATTCCGTGATGAGTCGGAAGTGATTGCGCGTGCAAATGGCACCGATTATGGCTTGGCTGCAGGCGTATTTACTCAAAACCTATCTCGTGCCCACCGCGTGATTCATCAAATTCAAGCTGGTATTTGTTGGGTGAATACATGGGGCGACTCACCTGCGGAAATGCCAGTTGGTGGCTACAAACAATCAGGTGTTGGCCGTGAAAACGGTGTCGAAACCCTTAAACATTACACGCAAACGAAGAGTGTTCTGGTTCAGCTAAGCGACTTCGAAAGCCCTTACAAATGATACCAATCGTAGTAGATAACTGACCACTTTAGCTTGTTAAAATGCTCGATAACTGCGTTGTCAATTTTGATTGTAGGCTAACTACTTATCGAAAATTTCCGCCTTGTTCTCAAGCATTTTTCCTACGCTAATTTCGTTCACTTATCTACTGAGATTGGTATTAACTCCTAGGAGAATCAAAATGCAACAACACTACGATTATATCATCGTCGGTGCGGGTTCGGCCGGCTGTGTGTTAGCGGATCGCTTAAGTGAAAGTGGTCAATATTCGGTCCTATTACTCGAAGCGGGTGGGTCGGATAAAAGTATTTTTATCCAAATGCCAACGGCGCTTTCTTACCCTATGAACACTGAAAAATACGCGTGGCAGTTTGAGACAGTTGAAGAGCAAGGGTTGGATGGCCGTCAACTTCATTGTCCTCGCGGGAAAGTTCTGGGCGGTAGTTCGTCGATCAACGGCATGGTTTACGTTCGTGGACACGCTTGTGACTTTGACCAGTGGGAAGAGGAAGGCGCGAAAGGCTGGAATTATCAATCGTGTTTGCCTTATTTCCGTAAGGCAGAGTCTTGGATTGGTGGTGCTGATGAATACCGAGGCGATAACGGTCCAGTCGGCACATGTAACGGCAACGATATGAAGCTCAATCCGCTGTATCAAGCTTTTATTGATGCAGGCAAAGAAGCGGGCTACCCAGAAACAAAAGATTACAATGGTTATCAGCAAGAAGGCTTTGGCCCAATGCACATGACCGTTGACAAAGGCGTACGCGCTTCAACCTCTAATGCATACTTAAGCCGTGCTAAAAAACGCAAAAACTTCACCCTAATGAAGCGAGTGACAGTTCATCGCGTATTACTAGAAGAAACAGGCGCAGAAGGCAAGAAAGCGGTTGGTGTTGAATTCGAAAAGTCAGGTTCAGTTCAGCAATGTTTTGCGAATCATGAAGTGATTTCGAGTGCGGGTTCGGTTGGCTCAGTTCAGCTGTTGCAGCTTTCAGGCATTGGCCCTAAAGAAGTATTAGAAAAAGCAGGCATTGAGGTGAAACATCCGTTGGAAGGGGTAGGTAAAAACCTGCAAGATCACTTAGAAGTGTACTTCCAATATCACTGTAAGCAACCTATCACGCTCAACAGCAAATTAGGTTTGGTGAGCAAGGGCTTGATTGGCACTGAGTGGATATTAACTCGCAAAGGCCTTGGGGCTACTAACCACTTTGAATCATGTGCGTTTATTCGTTCTCGTGAGGGACTAAAGTGGCCAAATCTTCAATATCACTTTTTGCCAGCGGCAATGCGTTATGACGGACAAGCTGCTTTTGACGGTCATGGTTTCCAAGTGCACGTTGGACCTAACAAGCCCGAAAGTCGCGGCTCGGTAGAAGTTGTATCTGCGAATCCGAATGATAAGCCGAAGATTGAGTTTAACTACATTTCCACTGAACAAGATAAGCAGGATTGGCGTGATTGTATTCGCCTTACTCGCGAGATCCTCAATCAGCCAGCCATGGATGAGTTTCGTGGTGATGAGATCCAGCCGGGTCTGAGTATCACAACGGATGAACAAATTGATGAATGGGTGAAGCAGAATGTCGAGAGTGCTTACCATCCATCTTGTACCTGCAAAATGGGCGCAGACAATGACCCATTAGCGGTTTTGAATGAGCGATGCCAAGTACGCGGTATTCAAGGCTTGCGTGTGGTGGACTCTTCTATTTTCCCAACCATTCCGAACGGTAATTTAAATGCGCCAACTATTATGGTGGCAGAACGTGCCGCGGACATGATTTTGGATAACGCCCTGGAAACGTCGAACAACGCACCAGTTTGGATTGCACCGAACTGGCAAGAGATGCAACGAATGCATCCGCCAAAAAGAGATCTCGATTCGATCTCATAAAAACGAAAAAAGTCAGTAATCATTACAAGGAATTCAATATGTCTAAGATGACAAAAATCTTCTCAACAATCGCACTAAGTACTTTAGCAACAGGCGCTTATGCCAACCAATGTGAAACGGTACGTTTTGCAGATGTAGGTTGGACCGACATTACGGCGACCACCGCTGTGACATCTGAGCTGCTAAAAGGGTTGGGGTACAAAACGAAGACCGATCTACTATCGGTACCTGTTACTTACTCTTCTATGGCCAATGGCGATATCGACATTTTCCTAGGTAACTGGATGCCAACAATGGAAGGTGACATCGCGAAATACCGTGATGCAGGTACCGTTGAAACCGTACGAGCGAACCTCGTCGGCGCAAAATACACACTCGCGGTTCCAAAATACGTTTATGACGCAGGCGTGACCAACTTCGCTGATCTAGTAAAACATGCCGACAAATTTAAAGACCGCATTTACGGCATTGAACCAGGTAACGATGGTAACCGCTTAATTCAGTCAATGATTGATAGCAACGCATTCGGCCTAAAAGACTTCAGCCTAGTCGAATCCAGTGAAGCTGGCATGGTGTCTCAAGTATCACGTGCTGCGCGCCGCAACCAATGGATTGTGTACCTAGGTTGGGCCCCGCACCCAATGAACAGCAACGTTGAAATGGAATACCTAGCGGGTGGTGACGACTTCTTCGGCCCTAACTACGGCGGCGCGAATGTGTACACAAACGTACGTAAAAACTACCTTGCTGAGTGTCCAAATGTAGGTCAGCTAGTGAAAAACCTAGAATTCAACCTAGAAATGGAAAACGAATTGATGGAAGCGATTCTCAACCAGAAGCAGAAACCGTCGAAAGCAGCGCAAGCATGGTTGAACGCAAACCAAGAACAAATTGAAGCGTGGCTAGAGGGCGTTAAGACGGTGGATGGTCAAGACGCAGTAACAGCAATTACAAACTATTTAAAAACTAACGCTTAATTAAGCAGTTTTTAAGCGCGTTTTTTTGAAAAAGAAAGTGGGCAGTCATGCCCGCTTCATTAACACAAAGGTTTTATTTTGAATTTTATTACGGACAACAAACTACCGTTGGGCCAATGGATGGAAACTGGCGTCGATTGGTTAACCATCAATGCATCGGGTTTCTTCGATGCAATCTCTATTACACTTGAAACGATCATTCTTTTCGTGGTGGACATTTTTAAATGGATGCCACCTGCAGCGCCAATCATTATGACGGCGGCAATTGCTTGGTTCTTACACCGCAGCATTCCGCTTGTTGTATTCATCGTGTTGGCCTTGCTCGCAATTCTCAACCTTGGTTACTGGCAAGAAATGCTGGAAACCTTTGTCCTTGTGTTTGCAGCGACAACGATTTCCGTATTAATTGGCGTGCCGTTGGGCATTATGGCGGCACACCGTCCTTGGTTATACACTTTGTTGCGACCAATCCTCGATTTGATGCAGACCGTACCGACATTCGTTTACCTAATTCCAACCTTGGTTCTGTTTGGCTTAGGTATTGTCCCTGGCCTAATCTCGACCATCATTTTCGCTATCGCTGCGCCAATTCGATTGACGTACCTCGGTATTATTAAAGTGCCGGAGGAGTTACTTGAAGCGGGCAAAGCATTTGGTGCAAGCCGCATGAAGTTATTGTTTAAGGTGGAATTACCTGCGGCATTACCAAGTATAATGGCCGGCGTTACGCAATGTATTATGTTGTCTCTTTCTATGGTAGTTATTGCGGCTCTTGTTGGTGCTGATGGACTTGGTAAGCCAGTCGTACGTGCACTGAATACCGTAAACATCTCGCAAGGTTTTGAAGCGGGTTTAGCGATTGTACTCGTCGCCATCATTCTTGACCGCTTGTGTAAAGCACCAAACCAGAAGGAGGCTTAATCATGGACGCAATTACTATTCAAAATCTTGATGTGGTTTTTGGTCAGCAGCAGTCACAAGCGTTAGCACTACTAGACCAAGGCAAGTCTCGACAAGAAATCATCGACGAAACTGGCCAAGTGGTTGGGGTTGATAATGTTTCGCTGAGTGTGAAACAGGGTGAGATCTGTGTTTTGATGGGGCTTTCAGGCTCGGGTAAATCAAGTTTGCTGCGAACAGTTAACGGGTTGAACGAAATTTCTCGTGGCTCTCTGAAAATTAAAGACGGCGACGACATGGTTGAGCTCTCTAACTGTGACGAACAGAAGTTGCGCCACCTTCGTACTCACCGCGTATCCATGGTGTTTCAGAAGTTTGCATTGATGCCATGGTTAACGGTATTAGATAACGTTGCGTTTGGTCTAGAAATGCAAGGCATTGGCAAAGCAGAGCGCCGTAAAAAAGCGCGTGAACAGCTCGAAATGGTCGGTTTGTCTGAGTGGGAAACGAAATTCCCGCACGAGCTCTCTGGCGGTATGCAGCAGCGTGTTGGCCTAGCGCGAGCGTTCGCGATGGACACAGATATCTTGTTAATGGATGAGCCGTTTTCAGCACTTGACCCGTTGATTCGTGCTCAGCTTCAAGATGAATTGATTTTGCTTCAGGAAAAGTTAAACAAAACCATTCTTTTTGTGAGCCACGACTTGGATGAAGCGCTAAAAATCGGTAATAACATCGCCATTATGGAATCAGGAAAACTGATTCAACACGGCAAGCCCGAGCAGATCATTCTTGCTCCAGAAAACGATTATGTGGCTGACTTTGTAGCCCACACTAATCCATTGAACGTACTTAAGGGACGCTCTTTGATGCGTGACGACTTAGTTCGTGAAGATGAGCGTGTACTGATTTGCCCTGACAAAGATATTTGGGTGACCCAAGAGAGCAAAGGCTTAAGCTTAGCGGATACAGATAAGTTGTTGGTTCAATGGAAGAGCGATTCTTCGAACCTTGATGAGGTAAACGAAAATTCTCTGGTTCAGGTTAGCCCGGAAATCAGTATGCGAGAAGCGATTGAGCTTAAGCAGCGCAGCAATCAGCCTCTGCTTATGGTGGAGGACAACCAGTTAGTTGGTGTGTTAAGCGACAACGAGCTTTACGATGCATTGCTTGGTAACTTTAAGTCTGAGCAAGTGGCATAAAGTTAGAGTAGAGTTGAAGCCAAGCTAAAAAAGAGCCGCATATTAGTGCGGCTCTTTTTGTTTTAAACAATGATATAAATAGTTAAGCTAAGGAAACGGTCGATTATAGAGTCGTAATTACATCATCCATCGCAAGGCGAGCTTTTGGTAGACCATGATTATAATCTTCCCCGTCTTTGTGGTAGCCAATCGCCAGTGCAACTTCACAGACATGGCCTTCTAATTCTTCTTTGAATACTTCTCCAATCAGTGTTGGATCTACGCCTTCCATCGGCGTTGAGTCAATACCCAGACGAGCCAAGGTGTGTAGTAGATTGCCGAGCGCTAAATAGACTTGTGCTTTTGTCCAGTTCCCGTTAAAGCCATTTTCATCCGTATTTGCATCGGCAAAAGCGTAGGCGCCCATAAAGTTGTTGTACATTTCCGCCGGTAGGTGGCCAGACGTTACTTCGGCATCCACACGTTTCGCGAACTTCTCTTTGGTGAAGTTTGGATCGTACGCAAAAAGAATCGTATGTGACGCGGCTTTAGCGTGTGGCTGGTTAAACTGGTGCATATTTGCAAACGTATCGTGGAAACGTTGCTTGGCCTCATCACTTTCAATCACGATGAATTTCCACGGTTGCGAGTTAATCGAAGACGCTGAAAGACGGAGTGCTTCTTTGATGATTGCCATATCTTCTTGAGAAACGCGTTTGGTTTCGTCGTATTTTTTAGCAGTGTAGCGGCTGTTTAGATCAGTAATGATTTGATGAGACACGTTTGTATCCTTTTTATTTTTGTGACAAATGAGGATGCGCTTAGCATCGACAACCATGCGTACCTCGAATATAGATTCATAATACGGGATATTTTTTCATTGATAAGAGGGCGTTTATTTGAATCACTTTTTACTTTTTATTGAAAATTGGCGTGCTTCATAGGGTTAGGCATCATCATTTAGATGCTTTTGATGATTATTAAATTACACTCATATTAAGAGAGTAATGGAGAGCAACATGAACGTGATTCAAGTTTTCAACGATAGTTATGAACGTTGTATCGCGAACCAAGGCTTTTTCGACTTGTTTTACAGGAATTTATGGTCAAAAAGTACAAGCTTCAGACAAAAGTTTGATGGTGTCGACATGCACCAACAGGTGCGAATGCTTAGAGGATCTATCGTGTTTTTTATGATGGCCGATACCTCTAACGAGGCGCACAAGATGGTGGAAAAATATGGTAAGAAGCATGCGAGTTCCGATATTGGCATTGAACCACAGGATATTGATGTTTGGTTTGAAAGCCTTATCGAAACGGTTCAAGAGTGTGATTTTGAATACGACGATGATGTCGAAACAGCGTGGAGAGCTTGTTTTAACACAGGTTTGTCGGTAATGAAGCGGGAGTGCTCCAAACACTAAAAGAGAAACTAAATGCTCTTCGAAAACAAGCAAGTTAAAGCAAGGAAGTAACGTGTAAACAGCTTACTTCCTTGAGTATGGCTTTTATTTGTCTTGTGTCTCGTTATTCTTTTTTACCGCTTCGGCGATATCACTGACGGCTTCGACAAGGTTGATCGGCATAGGGAAGATAATAGTCGATGTTTTGTCTGTCGTGATTTCCGTGAGTGTCTGCATGTAACGCAATTGCAGCGCATTCGGCGCTTCGTTGAGCATTTGAGCTGCCTCTTTTAATTTATTAGAAGCTTCTAACTCACCGGTAGCGTGAATGATTTTCGCACGACGGTTACGTTCTGCCTCAGCCTGACGCGCTAGCGCTCTGACCATGCTGTCATTTAAATCAACATGTTTGACTTCAACCGTGGCAATCTTGATGCCCCAGTCATCAGTCTGTTGATCGAGGATGGATTGTAAATCCTTATTGAGACGCTCGCGCTCTGAAAGTAATTCATCCAGTTCATGCTGGCCTAATACTGATCGCAGCGTGGTTTGCGCTAACTGGCTGGTGGCATCGCTGTAACTTTCAATGTTGTTAATTGCCATTTGAGGATCGACTACGCGAAAATAAACAACCGCATTGACGCGCACAGACACGTTATCTTTGGTTATCAAGTCTTGTGTCGGCACATCCAAAACGACAGTACGTAAATCCACCCGTACCATTTGTTGGATAAATGGGATAAGAATGATTAAGCCAGGGCCTTTTACTTCTTGAAAGCGACCAAGAAAGAATACAACCCCACGTTCATACTCTCTCAAAACCTTAAACATTTGGGTCGCAAGTGCGAACAATAGCACCACGATCACCGCAACGGTATAGAGCATCATAAAGCGCCTCCTATTTATTTTGGCGGTCATCAGGCATCACGGTTAAGGTCAGCCCTTTCACATTCACAATGGTGACATGATCACCTTGTTTGAGTTGTTGATGGTCTTTGGTTTTGGCTCGCCATAGCGCACCATCGAGTTGAACGCGCCCTTCGCCATCGATAAAGTCATCGCTCACGACAGCGATTTTCCCAGGGTAAGTTTCTAAACCTGTTGTCACACGTCGTCGGCGTATTTTGAGCAGCAGGCCGACAGTCAACACGATCAGCGCGACAGAAAAGATGGAAATACCGAAAATTAAAGGAAGGGCGATCTGAAATCCTGGCAACTCACTGTCCATGAGGAAGATGGAACCGAGCACAAAGGCGACAACACCACCTAAGCCCAAAATTCCAAAGCTCGGACTGAATGCTTCCGCGATCATCAGTGCAATTCCGAGTAACAGCAGACCAAGCCCAGCGTAGTTCACAGGCATCATTTGTAAGGCGTACATGGCGAGGAGCAAACAAATACCACCCAACACGCCGGGTAAGCCAATGCCCGGGTTGTAAAACTCAAGAAGCAAACCGTAGATGCCAATGAGCATCAGGATGTAGGCGACGTTTGGGTTTGTGATAACGGCTAGCATTTCTGCTCGCCAATCGGGTGTTCTTTCAATCCATACGGGATTTTCCAGTGACAATGTCACATCACGATTGTTAACTTTAACAGTTTGTCCATCAATGGCTTTGACTAAATCCTCTGGTGAGTTGGCGATATAATCAATAACGTTTAATTCCAATGCCTCTGTGGCGTCCAAACTCGCAGCTTCGCTCACTGCTTTCTCTGCCCACTCTGCATTTCGGCCATGAAGCTTTGCTAAGCCTTTAATATAGGCTCTAGCATCATTAATCACCTTTTTCTCCATTGCGGTTTTCGCGGGAACTTTCTCTGAACCTTCGTTAGTTCCTTCTGACGTTTCTTCCGCGTTTTGATCTTTGCCATCATCCGATGAAGGGGGCTGAGGGGCACCACCTAACGCGACGGGCGTTGCAGCGCCAAGGT
Source organism: Vibrio sp. T13N (assembly GCF_032970445.1). Taxonomy (NCBI): domain Bacteria; kingdom Pseudomonadati; phylum Pseudomonadota; class Gammaproteobacteria; order Vibrionales; family Vibrionaceae; genus Vibrio; species Vibrio sp. T13N. Next base: position 386,570 of record NZ_JAWJYE010000002.1, on the reverse strand, counting down.
TGGTGGCTTCAGCCATTGCGGCAACGTGGCTGGCGAGTAAAATGTATGTCCCTGCGCTAGCCGCTCTAGATCCTGACGGGCCAACCCAAGTCGCAACTGGAGTGGAGGAGGTGGTAATCGCGTGAATAATATCTCTCATTGCGCTGTCTAAGCCGCCAGGAGTGTCCATCTCTAAGATCACTAAACTGACACCGTTGAGTTGCGCTTCTTCTATCTCACGAGACAAATAGTCGCTGGTAGCAGGACCGATAGCGCCTTTGACGGGAACAATCCAGACAGTATTGGCCAGTGCTTGACTAGCAAACAATAGTAAAGGTAAGACCCATATCCATAGTCGTTTCATGCAGTCCTCCTTGTGCGGTCACAGGGACTTTTTGAAAACCTAATTCAAGTATATACGCAGTAATACTAGTGCAAATAAGTAATTGATCACTCGAATTAGTCATATCAGCATTTATCATGGCACATCTGAGGCTACGGGCCTTCATATGAATATCGGTAGTCACTAATCGTGGGGCGTCTGGTGTGAAAAGGTTCAACAAAAAGGCAAAGTGACGGTAATCACTTTGCCTTCCTAATGTGTCTTAGAGGAGAGAGACTAACTGTTTACGTGGCGAGAAAATTGAACGAGCGCTTGCTCGGCAGGCATCGGTTTGTGGAAGTAAAACCCTTGCAACTCATCAATATTCCAAACTTTAAGCTTGCGTACTTGGCTCGCGGTTTCAACACCTTCGGCGACAATAGTTAACCCTAATTCTTGAGACATGTTGGCAATGTTTCTTACCAGTGTTTTCGCTCTGTCATTGGTTTCAATCTCGTCGATATAAGATTTATCCAGCTTCACAATATCCAATGGAAAATTACATACGCTACTGAATGATGCGTATCCAGTACCAAAATCATCCAAAGCGAGTCCAACACCAAGTCGCTTGATGTCTTGAATGCTTTGGATAGATTCTACTTCTCCGCCCATCAACATACTTTCAGTAATTTCAAGCACAAGCTGGCCCGCAGAGAGGTTGTATTGAGCCATCACTTTTTTTAGGTAGGGCATCAGTCCTGCATGATAAAAGTGCTGCGCGCTTAAGTTCACATGCACGCTTAACATCGACAGACCTTGCGCATGACGAACTCCGTTGAGCCGACTGATAAATTCGCACGATTGTTTGAGAATGGACTCTCCCAATTCGACGATAAGTTTTCCTTGTTCTGCCATCGGAATAAATACTTCTGGTGAAATCATCCCTAATGTTGGATGTTGCCAACGAGCAAGTGCTTCGAAGCTAATGACTTCAGTGGTTTTAGCTTCCACGATAGGCTGGAAAAAAGGTTTAATCGCATCTTGTCTAATGGCATTTTCTAAATCGCGATTGATCACCATAGAGGTTTCCGCTTGCTCTGATAGTTCTTCATCAATGACTAATACTTCGTGAGAGTGACGACCCTTAGCGGATTGCGATGAGAAACGTGCTGCAAGCAGCAAATGCTCGACAGACTGGTGAGTAATGTTTAGATCCATCATCACCGCTTTGCTGTCTAATGACATCATGATCCCGGAGAGCTGGACCTTATGTGACAAATGATTCAGTAATCGATTGGTAGCATCTATCGCTTTTTGGTGGTGCTCGATATCTGGAATCAAAATTATAAATTCATGCTCACTAATTCGGCCTATTTGGAATGCACCTAATTGCTCGCGTATTGCGGATGCGATGTATTGAATCACTTCATCAAAAATGAGGTGACCGTATACCCCTGCAATTTGCTTGAGAGTCTTACTGTTAATGTACACAAACGAAAAATGGTTTGGCCGTGTCTCTACGAGCTCGTGCAGTGCATTGAGAATGACAGGACGATTACAGAAACCGGATACCGGATCAAAGTCGGTGAGCTTTTGGATCATTTCTGCTTGCTGTTTTGTCTCTCTCATATCCTGAAGCAACAACATCAGCGCACTTTGACCATGATGTTGAATGAGCGTGGCTTCTATCAAACAGTCGATTTCTTCTGTATTGCTATCGAGCACCTGCGCTTCGAATTGTGTTTTACCGTTTTTCAGCTCTCTGAACATGGCGTCAACTCGACATTCATCGTCCTCCGATGGGCACAAGGTGTCTAGAGGACGATCTATCAATTGCGATTTGCTGTAGCTCAACAGATCTAACGCTCGTTGGTTGACATCGACTATTTTACGATCGATAACAATTAGCATGCCTAGTGAGGAGCTATGGTACAGAGCACCAAACTTTTCCATCGAGTCTTTCAATTGCAGTTGGGTTAACGATGTATTTTCAGAGAGCTTTTGTACCAGTTTTGTCGCTAACTCTAATTCGTCTACTTTTACAGAATGCAAGCCTTCAAGCTGGTATTGAGAGGCGATTTCGCTTATTCCTTCAGCAAAATGATTAAAGCGAGTGGCGACCTTATTTTTAAACGTGATGTAGGTACCCGCAGCGATGATTGATGCCACAACGCCAACCGTTGCAAACAGGTACATGAATAGCGTATTACCTTTCGCATAATGCTCTCGCTGTGTTTTCGTTTTTAGCCATGCGATTGGTTCACCAGATAAATCAGAGAGTGAGGCCCATTTTGTTATTGACCGCGAGGTCTTCTCTATATCCCGCATCTCACTACTGTCTGATCCACTTACCATCTGCGTCTCTAATGAGTTTTCCGCAGTTAAAATGGATTTAAAGTCTCCAGGAAAGCGCAAAGATAGGTTTCTTCCCCAAAGCATCCATCCGTTAGAAGGGCGGTCGCCTTCACTATTTCTAACTGGGCTGAGGCTAAGACCCCAAATAGTATCGTTGATTTTAAACAACCCTGAGATGCTCTCTCTATGGATATCAAGCTTGTGATTCATGGACTTGATGTAATCTTGAAGAGTAGGTTGATTCGCCATTTTAGCGGTGAGTTCTGAAGAAGTGTCGGGGTTATCCTCACGAGTTAAGGAGAGCAGGGTTTGCCCATTAGTCGTGATAAACGCCATCATATCGAGGTTTAACGCATCAATGCTCTCTGTGTAAAGGTTTCGCTCGGTATATTTCGCAATATCACGATCAACAAACAGATCGTATGTTTCGTCCCAGTACGCCCAATCGTATGAGGCGCTTTCTTGCTGGCTCACCATCATGTCGATGACAGCGAGTGCTTGCTGATTCGCATGGTTAATTTCCATGTCTTCGAGCTCATCTAAGCTATACAGGAAAAAATAACGGCTAATAAAAAGGAAGCTGATGACCATGCCCAGCAGTCCTAATGAAAAGTATAAGGCGGTTTTATAGCGAAGATTCAAGTTAAACAAGCGAAGTGTTTTCATTAAAAAATAGTTATAGATGTTAATTCACTGAAAGTGTACGACATGTTCTAACAGAAATTGTTGATATAGATTCAAATTATAGAGATAAAATGAAGGATTTGCTGAGCTGATATGGTAAGTGAAACGTTTGCTCTAATTACTAGATTTTCGTGTTTGCAATTAAAATGCTCAATAACGTACCGCGCATTCAAATTACGGTTTAATCGTGCAGCTAGTAAAGGTATAAATCTTTTTATAAAACAGTCTATTAGTGTAACTAGTGCTTTTCTTCTGTATCTAAACTTCTTTTGTAATAGTAAACTGCGAAAAAATGATGGGTAATTATGATGTTTATTGTTCAACGCTTGGTCAAACTGGCCATTATCTGTGCCATTTTCTTTACTATCTTCGATCTCATCTCCTATGGTGAGATTACTTGGGTTCAAAGGTTGCTGGCTTCTATAAGCTAAATCTAGAATTCAATATGCACACATAACTCCACGAAGCGAGTCAATTCTTCGTTACTCGCCTTCGTCATTTGCTCCTTATCTGAGCTTTAAATAAAAGTCCCTCCACGTGCAGCTCTGGTAACCGTTTTCCATTAATGGAAAAAACCTAAAAATGCAACTAACTTCATACTAATGGCAAGTGTAAGGTATGCAGTTGATGAGGCAATTCAGCATAATCACATTAGTTGTTGTGACACTCATTTTGAGCCAAGCAACAATCGCAAGAAATGCTAAGGTGCTAGGTGATATTTCGTTAGTTCAGCCGATAGAAGGTGACCCTGTCGTAGATATTAAGCTGGCGAGAATTGGCTGGCATCTCTTTCGTGATCCTCAGCTATCTTCAAACGGTAGCGTCAGTTGTGCGACGTGCCACAACTTGCAAACCAATGGCGCTGAAAATACACCAGTTTCTACAGGGGTGAAAGGTGATGGAACTCGAAATTCCATCACAGTGTTTAATGCAGCGTTAAATTATCGTTTTTTATGGGATGGTACCGAAAACACCTTGATGGCTCAGATTGATGGGCCAATCCACAATCCAATAGAAATGGACTCAAACTGGCAAACAATAGAGCAGTACGTGAAAGGAAGCGAACGTTATCAAGCGCTATTTAGTCGTGATGGTGAGCTACCGATTAATATTAACAATATTAAGTCCGCCATTGTGGAGTTTGTCGAAGGGCTCCAAACTCCAGGTGCACCATTCGATGCCTACTTACTGGGTTACACCCATGTCCTCAGTGAGCAGCAAATTAGGGGGTGGAAAACATTTCAGTCTTCAGGTTGCGTACAGTGTCATCAGGGCAAAAATATTGGCGGAGCGATGATACAAAGGTTCGCCTATTTCAAAGATAAGCCAGTAGTAGAGGATTCGGGACGGCACCTGATTACGACGGAAAGTGAAGAACAATTCTATTTTAGAGTCGCCAGTTTACGTAATGTCGCCCTAACAAGCCCTTATTTTCATAACGGACGAGTTGACCAGTTATCTGAGGCGATACAGATTATGGCGAAAACGCAGCTCGGAATTACGATGAGCGATGAAAGTGTCGCTGATATTGAAGCGTTCTTACAGTCTTTGACAGCACCCAGACCCGTGATTTTAGAGGTGTTGGAAAATGAGTAAATTCAAACTCGTTAATATCTGCTTTTTTATTGCCATGCTGACGTGTTGTGTATTGGCGTACATGTCACATGTGAATTCAAAAAGTGCACAAGAATTCCACGCGGAGTTGACGGATATTGGGCACAAGTTGATTGAAGAGCGCGATGTTATCGTGAATCGATATGCGGTTGAAGATAGGAAGAATTATGAACTGACGACATCTTTAGTGGATATAGAAGTCGCAGCTGAGAACTTGCTAAATTCATCAAGGGAGTCAGTTTGGTTCCCTGTTACGCCCAATCATAAAAAAGTTGAGGATACGCTCAATCTATTCAAAAACCGTGTGCTTGATACAACGCTGAAGCTCGATATGTTGATTGGCGTTCAGGTGGAGAATCAATACGCGTTATTAATGCTATTCAACTTATATCAGCAAGATATTTCTACCGATACCCGAAAGACGTTGAGTGGGCATCACTATTTTGAGTTTCTCAACCAACTGCTTTTGACACAAAACGTAGTTGAGAGTGAAAGTGAAGCCAATTTCTTAGATCGGCTTCAAGCGAGCGATAAAAGGATAGAACTACTCACGAATGAACTGCTTGATCATGGATACTTTGTTTTTATCGAGGATGCGGAGCATCGGCTGCTCAATATTGCCCAAAGTGAAGCGCGTTTTACTTGGTTGTTTGTTTTTATTGCCGTGATGTTGTTAGTCAGTGCATTCTTGTATCAGTCGCAATATCGAATGTACAACTTGAAACAATTAAACCTCGAAATCGAGGAGGCGCGAAATAAAGCCGAGCGAGCAGCAAAAGCCAAATCAAGTTTTCTCGCCGCAATGAGTCACGAATTAAGAACGCCGATGAATGGTGTATTGGGCCTTTCTCAAATGATTGCAGAGGAAACTAAAGAGCCGACGACTAAAGAGTACGTGAAAGTCATTCTTGATTCTGGCCAACACTTGATGACGATTCTCAACGATATTTTGGATTTCTCTAAAGTTGAAGAAAACAAACTGGAATTTGAACAGGCTAAGTTCAATTTAGATCAAGTCATTTCTCCTGTGTGTAGCGCAATAAAACCGCTCATCGATGAAAAAAATATCGAATTGATCGTGGAAAATGAAGTGCCTGAATACGTTGAATTTACCGGAGACTGCGCACGTTTACGACAGATTTTGTTTAATCTTGCTGGCAACGCGGTGAAGTTTACCAGTGAAGGGCATGTGTTAATCAGAACGGAACTTGATAAGGTAAATCATTGCTTGGTGATGATTGTGAGTGATACTGGTATTGGTATCGCGCTAGACAAGCAAGAACATGTTTTCAACTCGTTTGAGCAAGCCGACTCTTCAACTACCCGAAAATTTGGAGGCACAGGGCTTGGTTTGGCAATAGTTAAAAAATTAACTGGCTTGATGGATGGCAAGATTACATTGAAAAGTGTGGAGGGCGTCGGAAGTCAATTCATCGTCGAACTGCCCATTCCTTGGGTTGAATGCGAACTTCCAAAGGCACAAGAGCCTCCAAAAACTCGCAAGAAAACACACAATTTGCAGATATTGCTTGCTGAAGATAATCGAGTGAACGCCATTGTGGCGAAAGGGTTTTGCGAAAAGTTGGGACATGAAGTGGATGTTGCTGAAAACGGATTGGTGGCGGTTAAAAAGGCGAGAGATAACGAATATGACCTGATTCTGATGGACAATCACATGCCTGAGATGAATGGTGTTGAAGTGACGCGTGTGATTCGACAAGAGTTAGGTATCAAAACATTACTCTTTGCGTATACGGCAGATGTCTTTCGTGAGGCGCATGATAGCTTTATTGAAGCCGGAGCGGATCATGTGCTTACAAAACCGCTACAACAAGAGAGCTTTTCGGACGCTCTTAAACAGTTTGCTGCGAGGCTCGAACCAAAAGAGAATTTACCATTAACGAATGACAACAACGTTCTCCAGTTGCAGCGCAAGCCAATAGAGAAGCTACGGCTGACAGAAGAAGAGTTATCCAGTTCAGAGATGCTCATTTCTTTGCAAGAAGCGCCGGAAGCGATAGATGAGCTACTAAAAGGTATTATTGTCGATTTTGAATCATCGGTTGATGAACTTATTGATTATTTTATGGCTGAAGATTTCGCGTCTCTAGAAGACACGTTGCATAAAACAAAAGGTATGGCATTGAACCTTGGTTTGCCGATTTTAGCTGGACAAACGGAGGCGCTAGAAAACACGCTCAAAGCGAAGCAAACTCCTGAAATTGAGCGGTTACAGATGCTAATCAACCGATTACAAGTTAACATCCATCAGGCTAATCGACTTCTGGATGACATACAGAAAAAAAACGTCGATCCTCAACAAATTTTGTAACCTCTCTGAGTTCATGCGTTCCTTACCTCGTTTCGTTATGGTTTACTATGACGTGAATGGATGTGTTGATTCGTCAATGAGAAAATCAGGGAGTTAGAATGAGTAAGCATTCCGCTTTAATCGAATGGCATCGCGAAGCTGACGAAGTATTCAGTGATAACCAGTATAGTCGGGCGCACATTTGGAAGTTTGATGGCGGGTTGCAAGTCCCTGCGTCACCATCTCCACACGTAGTGCCGTTGCCATTATCTGTAGAAGAAAACGTTGATCCGGAAGAAGCATTTGTTGCGGCACTTTCCAGTTGTCACATGCTTGTTTTTCTTTCTATTGCGGCGAAACGACGTTACGTTGTGGATCGCTACCTAGATGAAGCAGTAGGGGAGCTGAAAAAAGGTGAAAATGGAAAAGAATGGGTGTCTAAGGTAACACTAAACCCTAAGATAACATTTGCTGGTGATAATCAACCGACACGATCTCAATTAGAAAAAATGCACCACATGGCTCATGAGAATTGTTTTATCGCCAATTCGGTTAAAACTGAAGTGACGACGCTTATTGCAGATTAAATGAAGCTCTTTGTCAAAGCGCAGTGTATCGCCGAATAGTGTTAAGCCAGCAGTCAGGCTGCTGGCTATTGTGAACTAAACGATGCCTTGCTCGATCATCGCATCAGCGACTCTTCTAAAGCCGGCAATGTTTGCGCCTAAAACTAAATTACCAGGTTGACCAAACTCTCGACTGGTTTCGTTTGCATTAATAAAGATGTTTTTCATGATGGTCTGTAACTGGCTATCGACTTGCTCAAAGGTCCAGTTTTGCATGCTGGCATTTTGTGCCATTTCAAGCTGACTGGTTGCAACGCCGCCTGCATTGGCTGCTTTCGCTGGCCCATAAGCCATTTCGGAATCCACGATGATATTGGCCGCATCACGAGTGGTTGGCATGTTTGCGCCTTCACTAATCAAAACACACCCATTATCGATAAGAGCAAGAGCATCGTTTGACGTTAGTTCATTTTGGGTCGCGCAAGGGAATGCGGCGTCAGCTTGATATCGCCATACAGCATGCCCTTCATTAGGATAGTCACCCAACGGCGTATACTCTGCTTCAGGGTAAGTGTCTAAATACTCTTCTAAACTTGCTCTTTTCACTTCTTTAAGTTGCTTGAGGAGCTGCAGGTCAATACCGTGCTCATGATAGATCGTGCCTCTAGAATCGCTGCATGTTACTGGGGTTGCTCCCATGTGGTATAGCTTTTCAATTGCATAGATAGCGACGTTACCTGCGCCAGAAACGAGGCAAGTTTTGCCTTTGAGTGAATCATTACGGTCATTGAGCATGCATTCCGCAAAATATACGGTTCCATATCCCGTTGCTTCTTTCCTAACAAGTGAGCCCCCCCAAAGAAGGCTCTTGCCTGTAAGTACCCCTTCGTAGCGGCCCGTCAATCGCTTATATTGACCAAACATATAACCAATTTCACGCGCACCGACGCCGATATCGCCAGCAGGAACATCGGTAACAGGACCAATGTGGCGGTATAACTCGTTCATAAATGATTGGCAAAATCGCATGATTTCACCGTCAGATTTTCCTTTAGGATCGAAATTTGAACCGCCTTTTCCGCCACCAATTGGAAGGCCAGTAAGCGCGTTTTTAAAAATCTGTTCAAAGCCGAGGAACTTTATGATGCTCGCGTTCACTGAATGATGGAACCTCAGTCCGCCTTTGTATGGACCTAACGCGGAGTTAAACTCGACGCGGTAGCCTTTGTTTACTTGCACATTCCCTGCGTCATCGACCCAAGGAACTCGAAACATGATTTGACGTTCTGGTTCTACGATTCTTTGGATAATCGCTTGTTCTTTATATTTATTATTGCTTTCTATGACTGGAGCGAGAGAAGTTAATACTTCTTCTACGGCTTGGTAAAACTCTTTTTGAGCCGGGCTACTGTGTTGCAACGCAACAATAGTATCGTGTATGTGTGACATAGATCTCTTCCTTGATATGAATAAGCAATCAGTTTATATGAATTTATTCCCATTAAATAGTGATTTTGACCAATTCTCAATGGCTATAATGGTCTTTCCTGCGGATGAGAACGCTCAATTTCCAACTTCTGGTCGTATTGATGAGGAAGATTAAGTGAGTGACATGAGTGGATAGTTGAGTGATCGGTTTCACATATAGCGAGCCGAAGCCAAATTAGTCGATATTGTTGTGCTGTCACGCAAATTGTTTTTGTTAACGTAGTGTTAACATCTGAGCGTGTTGACTCGAAAAAGATAAAAATATGCATGAGCTTAAGACTCTGGACTCGTTTATGCAGCAAAACGGTCTACCAGTGTTTGGCCATCTTGATGGGATTCCCACATCTTTACAGTTAGATAAGTTTACCTACCTTGATGAGATGGATAAGCCAGCGTCTAAGTGGCGCCGTTACTGTGACTATAAGCAGTTTCAGTTCGTTAATTTGGTCACACCTAACTACGTGATTGGGGTTGCGATTGCGGATATTAGGTATTTAGCATCTGGTTTTTGCTATCTGTTTGACATTCAAAATAATGAGTTAGTGGAGCAGCAGTGGTTAAAGCCTTTTAATATTGATTATCAAACTCAGCCTTCCAGTTGGTCTAGTCATGCCCATCTTGCTGACAAAAGTATTCAGTTTTCTATTCAGAATGGTATTTGGCACGTCCACTTTGTGACGAAATCTGTCAATGCTGATCTCTACTTACGTTCAGAAAGTATGAGTTTGCCATTAATGTTGTGTACACCAACCGGTTATGCGGGTTGGACTTATACGCAGAAGCATAATGCGTTAACGGTAGATGGCAACTTATTCATATTAGGAAAGGAACAAGATCTCTCAGAAGTGGCTGCTGGTTACGACTTTTCCGCTGGGTACATGCGACGGGAGACAAGCTGGCGCTGGGCGAGTATTAATTGCTTTGAAAGCGGCAGACGATTGGGGCTGAACTTAGCTGCAGGCGTCAATGAAACGGGCTGCTGTGAAAATGTATTCTGGATTAATGGTGAACGGCATTTTTTACAGTCTGTTCATTTTCAATTTTCACGAAATGATGAAGGACAAAGATGGTATATAACGTCGGAAGATAAACGGATTGACCTAGTGTTCACGCCTTTAAACCGACGTTCAGAAAAGAAAAACTTTTGGTTTCTCAAAAGCAATTTTCGTCAATATATCGGCTATTTCTCTGGCTACATCGTTGATGGGAATGGTATCAAACATCAGTTAGAAGAAGTCATAGGTCTTACTGAAGATCACTATGCAAAATGGTAGAAACACAATGGATTGGACACAGTTGATGGAACGCCCTGAATTACTTCTGATGATTTTGGCGCCTGTTTTCTTTTTATGTATGGTTGCAGAGTACTGGTTTGGACAACGAAGGGGACGTTTGCCCGAAAGCGCGACGTATTATATTCCGGAAGTTGTATGTAATTTTGTGCTTGCGGGCTTACACCAAGCGACAGACATACTCACAGGTTTACTGATTGCTCAGTTATATTTGTGGTGGTTTGATTGGCGATTGTTTGATATCGAAATGAGCGTTTCAGCGTTTTTGTTACTTGTCGTCCTGCAAGACTTTTTCTATTACTGGTTTCATCGAGCTAGCCACCGTATTCGTTGGATGTGGGCTGCGCACGTGGTCCATCACAGCTCGGAGAGAATGAATTTCAGCACCGCGTTTCGTCAAAGCTTGATGTATCCGTTAGCGGGAATGTGGATTTTCTGGTTGCCTTTGGTGATTATTGGCTTTGATCCTAAGTGGGTCGTCTTCGTTGTGCTGTTTAATCTGGGCTTACAGTTTTTTGTTCATACTCAATCAATTCGCTCGCTTGGACCGCTAGAGTGGGTATTTAACACGCCATCTCATCATCGTGTTCATCATGGTATAAACCGTCAGTACATCGACAAAAATTACGCGGGAGTGTTGATTATCTGGGATCGGATGTTTGGAACGTTTGAACCAGAAGTGGAAACCGTTAGGTATGGAATTTCTAAACCTGTAAACAGCTTTAATCCCATTCGTGTGACGTTTGCAGAATGGAAAGATATGTTTTATGACGTAACACGACCAAATTTAACGTGGAAACAACGTTGGCGCTGTCTATTTGCTCCGCCATCGGATTCTTTTGAGTAGATTGAGATAAAAGAGATTGGAGCGGGCAGCGGGAATCGAACCCGCATCATCAGCTTGGAAGGCTGAGGTAATAGCCATTATACGATGCCCGCGCATCGATAGGACTCAGCTAATATGCCACACTGAACGAAAAAGAAAAGTCTTTTCTCATCAATTGTTTGTCAGATGCCTAAAAAAGTAGCGTCTTGGTGTTAAAGTGTTCATTGTCTCTGTTTTTCAGGAGGGTCAGAGATTCCGCTTCTAAAATCGATGGCTGCTAATTAGGGGCAAACACACTGTCTACTAGCGTTTAGGCATTGATGATATTCAAGATTGTCAGTGTAAAGGTTAATCGCGTTTATTGAACAGTCAGGTTTCATGGTCAAGACTAGATATTGAAATGATTACTTTTTACTGCTGAAGCGTATGTATAGCACTAGCGTAATTCCGCTGAAACAGTCAGCTTAACCAAAGGAGATTTAACATGTGGAAAGGTTTGATATTAGGGGCGGTGATGATGCTCGTGTCTGCTTGTACAACCGTAACAACGGATGTTGATAAGCAAGCCGATTTTTCAGCTTACAGAACGTTTGATTTCGGTGCCCAAGCAGAAGCCCCTACGAGTATTGATGGTCGACGTATTGAACAAGGATTGGCTGAACAGCTTGAAGACAAGGGCCTAATTAAAGTGAATAGTGGTGGGGACCTTTACGTTCATCATGATATCGTCGAAGAGTCCGAGCTTGTCTCTTCTGGGTCTTCGGTGAGTTTCGGTTATGGTTGGAATAGCTTTGGCGTGATCACTTCAAGCCCGGAACGATACAAAGAACGTAAGTATGGCAAACTGGTGGTAGAGCTTGTTGATGCAAAGGCTAATCAGATTGTGTGGAAAGGTGTTTCAAGTAGGAAACTATCTGAGTCTATGAGCTCTGAGAAAAGAGAATCTCTGATTGAAGAAGAAATTGCGAAAATGTTTGAAAACTACCCTTACGGTGAAAAATAATTAGTATTCTTAACGATTAAGAATACTAATTGCCAATCGTTACGCACAGGGTTAAAAGAACTTATTATTTTGGTTTTGGTTACCTTTGTGCGTACGACTCTGATTGTTTTACTCGGACTACTTTTCTGCTTGTTGGCTCCGAGCATGAGTCTGGCGCACTCATACCCAAATATTCTTTCCTTTCATAACCAGAATATTGCTGTTGACGCTAAGTCGAAGCACTTTTCAGAATACCCTGTCTCTCCAATACAACAAGACTATCCGAGTTTAAACAGCCGGAATATATTGAGGGTTAGCCATTCTAAGGAAACGAGCTCGAACGACGATGTAGAGCTCGAATGCTTTGAAACGCTTGCTGTAGTATGGTGGACATATCGTTCGGCATTTCACTCGATGGGGCTGCTAAAACGCATCGGCAATGAAGCTTTAGGTCGTTGTGTTGAAAGTATTTTTACTCATTCTAAATACAGAATCGGTGCGAGGAAAGAATCGAATCTTATATACCGCTTTATACATGCTCGCTAACACATTCCATGTTTTTACAATTTTTGGTTAGTTATGCTTAGGAGCGGTTTATGTTTGATTCGGTAATTCAGGTCTTGAGTGCCTTTTGGCATCAAGATTTCACGGCGTTAATGGCGCCAGGCGGTGCAGGATTGGTTTATTTTGTTGTTGCTGCGCTTATCTTTTTGGAAAGTGGTTTTATTCCTGCTGCGCCATTCCCATGCGACAGTGTCGTCGTATTATCCGGTACGCTGGCGGCGGTTGGCGTCCTTGATCCAATTATGATTATGTTGGTGATAGCTGTTAGTGCGGGGCTGGGAAGTTGGTCGGCTTACTTACAAGGCAAGTGGCTAAATCGCTTACCTAAGGTTCAAGGCTGGGTAAGCGCGGTTCCTCAAAAGCGTTTGGAACAGGTCGACGTATTACTCAGTAAACATGGATTGATTGCGCTTTTTTGTGCGCGGTTTATTCCGGTTGTTCGTTCCCTATTGCCATTAATGATGGGGTTGCGAGTGAAAGGTATTAGTAAATTCCATTACTTTGCATGGCTGAGTGCGATTTTATGGACGCTGATATTATGCGGTTTTGGTTTATTGCTTCCCTTGTTACCAGAGAATATGAGCAAAACGATCACAATGCTATTAATGGCGGCCCCAATAATTACTCTTGTGATTGGGGTGCTTAGTTTCTTGTTTGTTAAAGCACGTCGAGCGTTCTGTAAATCCAAGGATGTGGCAGAGTTTTCTCAGTAAGTTTACTTTGATTTGCACTTTTAAGCTTGTATACAGATTAGACATCTAATCGGCTGGTTTTTATCAGTAAAAAGAAAGGCGCAATGTATGCGCCTTTCTTTATGAGTGTCGTTAGGGTTTCGAGTTTAATAGCCAATGCTATATAGGTACTCGCCAACCTCTTTACACTGAGACTTGTAGATATTTTCTACTTCGGATTCATTCTTATCTGCTGCTTTAAATTCAAGCTCAGCAGAAGATAACTGGCTGAAACTATAGTTTCTTTCAGACATTAGGTAGTGTCTGAACATCGCTCTGTGTTCAGGAACCGCAATACGTGCATTAGAAACATTGGCACATTCTAGCAGAGTCTCATTGCTCATTTCTTCTGGCTTTGCTTCCGTGTTAGCGAAGGCAGAGCTCGTTGCAAATAGTAATGCTAGTGCGATAGTCGTAGCGAATTTTGTCATTATATGGACCTCAAATTGGTTCTAGTAACAATGAGCGTATTGGTTCTCATCGTTACATTTCCGTGTTCTCTGTATGTCATAAAAAGTTAAACAACAGGGAAGGCGTTGCGACCATGAGTAAAGACGTACATCAAATTGGCTTCTTTTCTTCCTGAGAGTCGATAGAGAGAGCGTTTACTCATCAGCCCGCCATAACCATCAAGAGGTAAGCGAGATGCTTGTTTTGCCAATTCCAATAGTGGTGGGGAAGAGAAAGCAACAAGTAAAAAATAATCAGGAGTAAAATCTGATGATAAAACACCATCAGTGGCGGATGTTCGGCGGCAGGAAACCAGCGCTAACAACTCGCGCTTTATGTGCAGATAATAACCTTCTGAGCCCCAAGAACTTGGAGAGGCAAATGTATGGAATTCGCTGTGTGCTAGTTCAAAGTCGTCTTGTTGCACGAGTTTAAGCAAGCGTTCAGAGGTGTAATGTTTAGCGTGGTGATACGTATGCGCATATGAGGCAGCGATGAACCCTGAAAATAGGGACAATGAAAGCATCAATAATATACGGTGTAGATAACGCAAGAAGTAACCCTAAACATATAACGTCATAGACTATCACTATGACTACGGAATCTTAGTGACACTATGATAACAATGAAAATCGGTGTCTGACCAACTCAGCGTATACTAACGAGATGGAAGAGGGATGAACAGAGTTTTCTGATGTTATTTAGGTATAAGCTAATACCTAAATAATTTTAGCGTTGAAGCAAGCGAAAACTGGAGAAACAGGTAAAGAAAGAGAGTCATGAGGCCTGGAAGCTTGAGTCAATCCGATTATTTGTTGGGGAAGAAATAGAGCATTCTTCCCCACATGAGTTGCACCCGTGTTATGCGCTTGCATAAATAACACTGCCGCCTTTTATGGTGTCAATGATCTCACGAGACAACTTCTTTGGCAGTGCAGGGCAACCCCAACTGCGCCCAAGGTAACCATTCTTCTTGATAAAAGAAGGGTTAGCATAGTCGGCACCGTGCACAACGATATAACGCTCGCGAGCTTTATCGTTCAACCCTGAGCTTAGACCATCTAGTCGAAGTGAATAGCCATTTGAGCCGTAGTAGGTGGTGTCAGTCAAAAACGTACCCAGTGATGTTTTACGCGAGTTCACCACATTTGAAAACTGCGTCGCTGTTTTCTTTCCACTGTTCACACCGTGAGAAACATAAGTATTGTAGATAAGCTTCTTTTTATCTAAATCAACCACATAAAAGCGTTTTTCAGTCGATGGTTTACTATAGTCGATGATGGTTAGTACTGATTTCTTTCTATCGGGTGTTTTTTTGTACGCGATGTAAGCGTCACGAAACAATTTAAAGTCTACTACGCCATCTAACTTTGCTTGTTTGAACACTTGTTCAATTTGATTCTGTGGTATGTGACTTTTGACTTCGTTATCTGCTTGTTTTGCAAAGGCAAAAGGAGAGGCAGACAGAAATGTCCATATAAATAATAAAATTAACTTTTTCATCTTGGCTAAATAAAACTCTATGGTGTTACAAATTTACCGATTGCTTCATGCATTCGTTAAAACAACATGCACATCAATATAATTCTATTCCCAATGTTTCTTATTGTACGCTTAGGTACTTAATATTGGGTTAACGATAAGTTTTCAAGTTAAAAACTAACTGTTTGAAACTCAAATAAATTATGAAGTTAATCGATTGTTTCGATAAACTTCGGCATAAATAATATCTGATATGCGTAATTAATAAAACTGTGTTTAAGGATATTTGTGAGATGGCGAATTTATAAAAACGATGT
The DNA here is from genome assembly GCF_032970445.1 of Vibrio sp. T13N. NCBI lineage: Bacteria > Pseudomonadati > Pseudomonadota > Gammaproteobacteria > Vibrionales > Vibrionaceae > Vibrio > Vibrio sp. T13N. The sequence continues at coordinate 370,607 of NZ_JAWJYE010000002.1, read as the reverse complement.
TTTATTTTTTCTAGATTAGAAACTCTTTTTATTTCAATGTGTTTGTCTTTTGTACGTCTATTCAGCCTGCGTTTAGATTTGTGATTTGACTCGTAACAAATCGTAACGTCAACTCGTTATGTGTGTTAGTGCATTTTAAGTGAGTGGGTAAACAACAAGATGGATAAGAAGGTAGAGAAATACCGAGAAGAAGGGCATTTCCTGTTCACAAGCGATAAAGCTAAGTCTAAGTGGAGCCGACAAATGAGCTTCTACACGAATCATTTAAGTCGGTGATCAGCAGTACAAAAGTAAAGTTTGTCAGCTTTTACTTATTTCCTTATGTCTTCAATTAAAGAAGTAAAAACAGAACTAAACTTACCAAAAAGTAATTCTATCGTTTTGATTAAATATTTAAATAACTGAGAGATTTCATCGAAAAATAATAATACCAAAAATTAACGTACGAACTTATGTGGTTGCTTATGTTATTGAAACTAAGGGTAAAGTCTTGTTTCTATATTATATAAGTACAGCAGCCACATACATGGCTTCTGTACTTAATCTTTAATAAGATGTCCCTTGAACAGTAATTGAACCTACTATGGAACCATCGAAGCGGCTATCGTCATTTGCGGATTGCCACCACAAATTCAGTTGTTCCTTACTCATTGGCTTACCAAATAAATAGCCTTGCATATAGTCACAGCGGTAGGACGATAACCATTCATGCATCACATTGTGCTCAATACCTTCTGCGGTGACCGTTTTATTTTGAGCGTGGCATAGCTCGATGATGGGTTTGATCACATGACCGTTGTTGGTTTTCATCAATGTAACGAGGAACTCTCGGTCAAACTTGATCTTTTGAACTGGATATTGAACAAGTTGAGTCAGCGATGTATAGCCAGAGCCAAAGTCATCAATGGCGAGACGATAGCCACGCTTCGACAGCTCATCAAGTAATGCTGTACCTTGTTGTTCTGCGGCAAAGGTTTCTGTTATCTCTAACTCAATACATTCTGGTTTCACACCGTTTTTGCTTGCTTGGTCATGAATATAATTCGCCATTTCGATTGAGTTAAGTTCTGCTGAAGAGAGGTTGATCGAAAGGACAATGTCTTTGCCAAAAATATTTCTTAATTGGTGATATTCTGCAGTTGCATTGGCGAAAACCCAGCGATCAATTTTATCAAATAAGCCCGCCTGTTCCGCGATTGGGATAAACTCTTTCGGAGGCACGGGACCAATGCCTTCCGCTTCCCAGCGCAATAATACCTCTAGTCCTTCAATCTCGTTGTCCCGATTATTCATATAGGGTTGAAAAACGAGATGGAACTCTTCTTCCACGTTGCTTTTTCTGAGCGCTCGCTCAAGCTGACTGCGTCTTTGAGACTCAACATTGAGAGCAGCTGAGTAATAAGCGTACTGGTTTTTCCCGGCTCGTTTGGCTTGATACATTGCCGCATCGGCACTGGAGAGTAATTTCGCGACGTCTGTACCGTCTTGAGGGTACTGAGCGATACCTACGCTCGCAGTCACGGGGAATGAATTACTCCAAGATGGACTGAGATTGCTAATCGGTTTTAGCAACTCTGAGGCCAGCAAGTCAGGTAGGCGTTGTGCATCCTGATTTGAGCTCAATAAAATAGCAAATTCGTCACCAGACAATCTTGCTGCAAAACAGGGACTATCGTAGTCGTGCGAGAATTTTTGACAGACATTTTTGATGTGTGATGAAAACACCTTTAATAAGTTGTCTCCCAGTTCATGCCCGTATTTGTCATTAACGTACTTAAAGTTATCGAGATCGACATAAATGACCCACAAATGCTGCGAAGGGGAGACGAGTTCACGAGTTGCAAGTTCATGGAAACGATGGCGATTAGCGAGTTGCGTTAGGTGATCCGTTTCAGCCAGGCGTTTTGTCTTCTTATATATGACGTTGAGCTCTTCATACATATCAAAAAAGCGTGAGGATAAGCGTCCTATTTCATCGTTTGTTTCTAGCTTTTCAATGTTGCCGCGTTGATTTGTTTCCAGCTCTTGTAGCTGTTTATCGAGGCGAGAAACGGGGTGTAATACATAACGATACAAAACCAAAACAATTAAGGTGATGGTGCAAAACGCCGCCACACCAAAGGAAAGGGCCAGTTCTAGCCACACTTTATCGACTTTATTCCACATCAAATATTCAGCGGGGGAGAGTACCGCATAAAAGTGTGGCAATAGTTCAATCGTCTGAGCGAGAGGAATATCGAGATAAATAGGCTTGTCGGCAAAAGTTATCACGCTATGCGTGTCGAACTCGATTTCGTGCTTGATCTCATTGAAGGCTTCGAGCGATACCGATACCACCACGAAAAAGACATTTTGCGGATCAAAACTTAGAGGTTGTGTCCCTGTTCGTTTGTCGATGAGTTCGTATTGCAGAAGAATACTTTGTCCGCTGGAATTGTAAATAAAGCCAGTATGGTTAAACGCTTCTCTCGTACTAAAGCTTCGCGAGATGTAATCCAATACCTTAGGGTCGACTACACCTGATGATTCGTAGTATTTATTTTCTGTGTAATAAAGAAGGTTTTGTTTCCCGTCGAGAATCGCCATGCTTGCATCGCCTGTATAGCCATGGCTTAACACATCTGCGGTTTCATCGAGTCGGTTAAATAACACGCGCTCACGATACGGATTGTTATGATTCACCAAGTAGTCTTGCAATACATCACTTTTGCTTAATGTGTATGCATAACTATTGAGGAATATGTTGGCTTGTCGGAACTGCCCTGCGAGCTTTTCCATTTGCAATTGGATATAGCTGTCTTCTCGCTTGATGAGCGTTACTTTTTGAATGCTGTAAATAATGTAACTTGATACCAGCGCGCTTAATAAGATCACTGGCGCGACAAGCAAGATGACTCGATTGCTTAACTTCATTATGGTTTTGTGTTTCCGTTTGTGTCCCTACAAACGTCGCATACCATATAAGGTACTGAACGGATGATGTGTTTTGCAAATTGTAACCAGATTGTAAGGTGAGCGTTCTCCAAAATCAGACAACCATCCAAGAACTGTGATGATGTGTAAGGTTTCCATCTCATTAACTAGAGTGTTTCTCAGTAATGGGACGTATCTCTTTTTCAACTGTCTTTAAAAACCTCACTTCAAGTGTAGATTAAGCCAGTCATCGAAACGTTTCGATGGTAAAGTGTGACTCATGTACCTTTTTACTATTCGATGACCCGTTAATTACGGATCATTCTCACACCTTATCAATCTCACTCTGGTCAAATTACCACAACGAATTATTATTTCATCGAAACGTTTCGATGAGTTTTCTGTTAATAACGAAAACACTTTAAAACAGGCGCTCATGGTTGTATGAACGTGTAACCGAAAGGTCGATGAGATGAAAAAAAGTACCCTAATTAACTCAGATATTTCTTACTTGGTGGCGACGCTAGGCCACACCGATGAGATCACGATATGTGACGCTGGCCTGCCAATCCCTGAGCATGTACAGCGAATTGATTTGGCGCTAACGCATGGCGTACCAAGTTTTCTTGATACTGTTCGCGTGATTCTATCTGAGTCGCAAATCGAAGGGGTCATCATTGCGGAAGAGTTTTCTGATGTAAGCCCTGTTTTGCATCAAGCATTGCTTAACGAACTGAGCAAAGAGAGCGAAGAAACGGGTAAATCTATCGAGATCAGCTACGTGTCACATGAAGCATTTAAAGCACGCACGGCACAAAGCCGCGCTGTCGTTCGAACTGGCGAATGCTCGCCATACGCGAACGTTATCTTTCAAGCGGGCGTGGTTTTTTAAGCCAGAGATATTGAGGACAGATTATGACTCAAGCCATTCTACAACTGAGCGACATTGAGAAAGCGTTCCCGGGCGTAAAAGCACTGGACAAAGCGAGCCTGAATGTTTACCCAGGCCGTGTCATGGCGCTCATGGGAGAAAATGGAGCAGGCAAGTCAACATTGATGAAGGTGCTGACTGGCATCTATCACATGGATGCGGGTAGCATCCAATATCAAGGCCAACCTGCCGCGTTTAAAGGGCCGCGTGACTCTCAGGAAGCGGGCATCAGCATCATTCACCAAGAATTGAACTTGATCCCTGAACTAACGATTGCTGAAAACATCTATCTAGGTCGTGAATTTACCGGCACGATGGGGCGTATTCAGTGGGGCAAGATGTATGAAGAAGCAGACAAGTTGCTTCAACGCCTTAACGTAAAGCACTCATCGAAAACGTTGCTTGGTGATTTGAGCCTAGGTGAACAGCAAATGGTGGAGATCGCGAAAGCGCTTTCGTTTGAATCGAAAGTCATCATTATGGATGAGCCAACTGACGCGCTGACTGATACCGAGACGGAGTCACTATTTAAAGTGATCAACGAGCTTCGAGAGCAGGGCTGCGGTATTGTTTATATCTCACACCGTCTTAAAGAAATCTTTGAAGTCTGTGACGATATTACGGTGCTTCGTGACGGTAAATTTATCGGTGAGTGCAAGATGTCCGACACTGATGAAGACGGCCTGATTGAAATGATGGTTGGTCGTAAGTTAGAAGAGCAATACCCACGTATTGATGTGCGACATGGCGAAACTTGCCTTGAAGTGATTGGCCTGACTGGATCTGGCGTTCACAATGTGAGCTTCACGCTGAAACGCGGTGAGATATTGGGTATTTCTGGTTTGATGGGGGCAGGCCGCACTGAACTCATGAAAGTCATTTACGGCGCATTACCAAGTGAGCATGGTGTTATCAACCTCGATAACAAAACCATTAACCCGGTTAGCCCACAAGATGGCTTAGCAAATGGCATCGCTTATATCTCTGAAGATCGCAAAGGCGATGGCTTGGTGTTAGGTCTCTCGGTTAAGGAGAACATGTCACTTTGTTCTCTCAATCAGTTGACTAAAGGCTTCCAAATCCAACATAGCGACGAAGTGATTGCCGTGGAAGATTTTATCAAGCTATTTAATATCAAAACCCCTACGCGCGACCAAATCATTGGTAACTTATCCGGCGGTAACCAACAAAAAGTGGCGATCGCGAAAGGGTTAATGACCAAACCTAAAGTTTTAATTCTCGATGAGCCAACACGTGGCGTCGATGTCGGTGCGAAAAAAGAAATTTATCAACTCATCAACAAGTTCAAAGCCGAAGGCATGAGCATCATCTTGGTGTCTTCCGAGATGCCAGAAGTGCTTGGTATGAGTGACCGCATTCTGGTTATGCATGAAGGTCGTATTACTGGCGAATTCGATGCGAAAGACGCCGATCAAGAAAAATTACTCGCCTGTGCCGTAGGCAAAAAGATCAATGAGGAAGCAGCATGAGTACTAATACCATGAGCAAACCAACCGAAGCTAGCAGCAAGAAGTTGTTCACAAAAGAGTGGTTGATTGAGCAAAAATCACTGATAGCACTGATTTTTTTGATTGTTGTTGTGTCATTTTTGAACCCGAACTTCTTTACGGTCGACAACATTCTCAACATTCTTCGTCAAACCTCAGTGAATGCCATTATCGCGGTAGGTATGACACTGGTTATTTTAACAGCAGGCATCGACTTGAGTGTTGGTTCCGTACTGGCGTTATGTGGTGCCTTTACGGCAAGCATGATTGCGCTTGAAGTCCCGGTGCTGGTGGCGGTTCCGACCGCTTTAGTCGCAGGTGCAGCGTTAGGTGCAATTAGCGGCATCATCATTGCGAAGGGCAAAGTACAGGCCTTTATCGCTACGCTGGTTACCATGACGTTACTACGCGGTGTGACTATGGTGTACACCGAAGGTCGTCCAATCTCGACAGGTTTTACTGACACAGCTGATGCGTTTGCATGGTTTGGTACCGGCTACGCGCTAGGTATTCCAGTACCTGTTTGGTTAATGGTGGTCGTGTTCGCTGCGGCTTGGTACTTACTTAACCACACTCGCTTTGGTCGCTATGTTTACGCACTAGGTGGCAACGAATCAGCGACTCGTCTATCTGGTATCAATGTAGACCGAGTGAAGATTGGTGTATACGCAATCTGCGGTATGCTGGCAGCGCTTGCAGGCATCATCGTGACTTCTCGTCTGTCTTCGGCGCAGCCAACAGCGGGTATGGGTTACGAGTTAGATGCGATTGCTGCGGTTGTACTTGGTGGTACCAGCTTGATGGGCGGTAAAGGACGCATCATGGGTACGCTAATTGGTGCGCTGATCATCGGTTTCTTAAACAACGCTCTTAACCTACTAGACGTTTCCTCATACTACCAAATGATTGCCAAAGCAGTGGTTATCTTGCTCGCAGTACTGGTAGACAACAAAAACAAATAATCCATAACCATTAAATCCTGAATACAAACCGAGCCAGTGGGCGTGTGCTGGCTCACCCTACACAAAGGACTAGAACGATGAAAAAACTTGCAACTCTTATCTCTGCTGCACTTCTTTCTTCCACTGTATCAGTAGCGGCACAAGCCCAAGATACGATGGCGATTGTGGTTTCGACGCTAAACAACCCGTTCTTCGTAACGATGAAAGACGGTGCGGAAGCTAAAGCGAAAGAATTGGGGTACGACTTAATTGTACTGGACTCGCAAAATGACCCGAGCAAAGAACTGTCGAACATCGAGGATTTAAGTATTCGCGGTGTAAAAGCAATTCTTATCAACCCAACGGATTCTGATGCTGTGTCTAATGCGATTCGTATGGCGAACCGTTCTAAGATCCCTGTATTGACACTAGACCGTGGCGCAAGCCGTGGTGAAGTCGTGAGCCACATCGCGTCCGACAACGTGATCGGTGGTGAAATGGCAGGCCACTACATCATGGAAAAAGTTGGCGAAAAAGCAAAAGTAATTCAGCTTGAAGGTATTGCGGGCACATCGGCGGCGCGCGAGCGTGGTGAAGGTTTCATGAATGCCGTGAAGGGCAGCGATATGGATCTTCTTGCCAGCCAGCCAGCAGACTTTGACCGTACTAAAGGCCTAAACGTGATGGAAAACCTACTCGCGGCTAACCCTGATGTGCAAGCGGTGTTCGCACAGAATGATGAAATGGCGCTAGGTGCACTTCGCGCCGTTCAAGCTTCTGGCAAAGACGTCGTTATCGTTGGTTTTGATGGCACGGAAGACGGCATTGCGGCAGTTAACCGTGGCAAACTAGCAGCAACCATCGCGCAGCAGCCAGATCTTATCGGTGCTTTAGGTGTTGAAACGGCTGACAAAGTCTTGAAAGGTGAAAAAGTAGAAGAATACATTCCGGTACCACTAAAAGTAGTGACTAAATAAGTTTGACGTTCAATAAAACGTCCTAATTTTTGCTCTCTCCTCCGTTTATATCTGTCGTTTAGGAGGAGAGGGCGAACATACCCAAGTGACTTAAAAATGCAGGGTATAGATGCCTTTGACTTTTTATCGTGACTCTTTCGTTAGGAAGAGAAGTTAAAGTCATCTAATGTATTTTCCAAAATAGTTTTTCAAAAAAGGGTTCATTCAGAACCGAGGATAACCGTATGAATAAGTTAGTGGTGTTAGGTAGTGTAAACGCTGACCATGTTCTTCAAGTGCCTTCTTTCCCTCGCCCTGGCGAAACGCTACATGGTCGCAACTATCAAGTTATCCCAGGTGGCAAAGGTGCCAACCAAGCTGTTGCTGCAGCTCGACTCAAGGCTGATATTGGCTTTATTGCTTGTGTAGGCGATGACTCGTTCGGCATCAATATTCGTGAAAACTTCAATATGGACGGCATCGACATCACTGGTGTGAAGATGCAACCAAACTGCCCAACTGGCATTGCGATGATTCAAGTGTCGGATAGTGGTGAAAACAGCATTTGTATTTCAGCAGAAGCGAATGCCAAATTGACAGCAGAAGCGATTGAGCCAGATTTAGATCGCATTCGCCAAGCGGATTACCTGCTGATGCAATTGGAAACGCCGATGTGCGGCATTGAGAAAGCCGCGCGAGTGGCGAAAAATGCAAAAACTAACGTCATTTTAAACCCTGCCCCTGCTCGTGAACTGTCAGACGAACTGCTTGCTTGTATTGATGTCATTACACCAAATGAAACCGAAGCTGAAGTGTTGACGGGGGTAACGGTAACGGATAATGACAGCGCGCAAGAAGCGGCGAATGTGCTTCATAGCAAAGGTATCGAAATTGTCATGATCACACTCGGTGCGAAAGGTGTTTGGTTAAGTCAAAATGGTAGAGGTGAGCTCATCCCGGGGTTCCGTGTTGACGCGACCGATACCACCGCAGCAGGGGATACGTTTAATGGAGCATTCGTCACTGGCCTGTTAGAGGATTTACCTTTAGAATCAGCAATTAAGTTTGCACATGCGGCGGCTGCAATTTCTGTGACCCGCTTTGGCGCGCAGACGTCGATCCCAACTCGCGAAGAGGTGGACGCGTTTCTCGCTGCACAATAGGGCTTAAACGCCTCATCAATTAGGAGTAATAACATGGCGACGATGAAAGACATCGCAAAACTGGCAGGGGTTTCCACTTCAACAGTGAGCCATGTTATTAACAAGACGCGTTTTGTGAGTGAAGAGATCTCCGAACGCGTCAATAATGCTGCAAAAGAACTCAACTACTATGCGCCATCAGCTTTGGCGCGTAGCCTCAAAGTCAATCGTACCAAAACCATTGGTATGCTGGTGACAACTTCAACCAACCCATTCTTTGGCGAAGTCGTAAAAGGCGTCGAACGCAGTTGCTATCACAAAGGCTATAGTCTCATTCTATGTAACACCGAAGGTGACAACGAACGCATGCGCCAGTCCATTAATACGCTTTTGCAAAAGCGTGTCGATGGTTTGATCTTGATGTGCTCCTCGCTAGAAGGGGAGCGTATCGATGTATTTGAGCGTTATCCTGATATCCCTGTCGTGGTGATGGATTGGGGGCCGATGCTGTTTACGAGCGATAAAATTCAAGATAACTCGCTTCGTGGCGGTTACCTAGCGGCGAAATACCTGATTGATTGTGGCCACACAGAAATAGGATGTATCACTGGCCCTTTGATTAAACACCAAGCGCAAATGCGATACGAAGGTTACAAACGTGCGATGAACGAAGCAGGCTTGGAATTTAATGCCAACTGGATCATTGAATCGGACTTCGAATGTGAAGGCGGATATCAAGCATTTATGAAAATGGCGCAGCGAGGCACCTTACCCAGCTCGATTTTCGTTTCCAATGATATGATGGCGATGGGTGTGATTAACGCCGCAAATGAGCTCAATATTAAAGTCCCGGAACAGATTTCAATCATCGGTTACGATGACATACATATCGCGAAGTTCATGTCGCCATCACTCACCACAATTCACCAGCCTAAATACCGTCTTGGGCAAGCTGCCGTGGAAACGCTTGTCCGAAAATTGGATGGTAAATCAACAGAAGCGCAAGTCGTGCAATTAGAACCTACCTTAGTTGAACGAAAAAGTGTCAAGATATTAAAGTCAAGCAGCACTAGATGACCTGTGATGTTGAGCTAAAAAATCAAAAAAGTCGTTTCTCTTTATACTATAAAGCCTTACTATCACCATTGATTATAAATAAAAATATTAATTGTTGTCTGGCGGATTAGTTAAATGTTATCAAAAGGTTACGCTAAGTTCTCCGTAAAGCATCCTTGGTTTCACCGAGTTAATGTTATTGCGGTCATACTGATTTTTTTTGTGAGCTGTTATCAGCTCTTGGTGAATGAAGCATTCGAGTACGCAATTGGGTTTGTTATTACACTTTTGGCGTCAGCTTTATTTGCATCAGCTTCCGCATTCAAAAAGCGCTATTTAGGTTTGGATTCTTAGGCGTGTTAATTTCCAAGCGGTTCAATTGAGTCATTTATTGCTTTCAAGCAAATATTGAACTGAATTATGATCGAGTGCATCAAGAGGGGGACAAATGTCCTCCTTTTTGTTAGGTGTCACGCCCTAATATAGGCATATTCCCAAACAAAATAATAAAGGACATCGACATGGACCTACTTGCCTTACTCGATATAAACAACACCCTGGTTAACATTCCAATTGGCGGCGGTTACGCAATGAGTTGGATCGAAGCTTTCGGTACGGTTTTTGGATTGCTTTGCATTTGGTTTGCTAGCCAAGAAAAAACCATCAACTACTTATTCGGTTTGCTGAATGTCACTCTTTTTGCCGTTATCTTTTTCCAAATTCAGTTATACGGATTATTACTTCTTCAACTGTTTTTCTTCTGTGCGAACATTTACGGTTGGTATGCTTGGACTCGTCCAAATGCGGAAGGTGAAACGCTGGAAGTACGCTGGTTAAACAAACAGAAACTCATCGCCACTGCTTCTATTAGCGTTGTGTCTATCGCGTTGTTAACCATCTACATCGACCCTTTTTTCTTTGCATTAGCAAACATTGCTGTTGATAGCTTGAATCTCTTTGGTGCAGGTTTGGCTGATCCGGTACTTGAACCTGATGCGTTCCCGTTTTGGGATGCAACCATGACAGTACTTTCTGTTGTTGCACAAATTCTGATGACACGTAAATATGTGGAAAACTGGATTCTTTGGGTTGTGATTAACATCATCAGTGTTGGCATCTACGCGACACAGGGTGTTTATGCGATGTCTGTTCAGTATGCGATTTTGATGTTCATTGCTGCCAATGGTACGCGTGAATGGGCCCGTAGCGCCAAGCGCAATGGCGATAAAACCTTAGCTCAAGCTGCAGCATAAGGAACGAAAAATGGCTAAACAACCTCATATTGGTGTTGATGAAACACAAGTCGCTTCTCTCGTCATTGTATGTGGTGAGCCAGACCGAGCTAATCGTATTGCCGCATTATTGGATGATGCAGAAATGATCTCGGAAAATCGCGAGTACCGTGTTTTTACTGGCAAATACAAAGACCAGCCTGTTTCAGTATGCAGCACAGGTATCGGCGCCCCATCGATGATCATCGCAGTTGAAGAGCTAAAACAGTGCGGCGTAACTCATGTAGTACGTGTTGGATCGGCAGGTGCGATGCAATCAGGCATTCAGCTTGGCGAGCTAATCATTGCCGAAGGTGCGGTAAGAGATGAAGGCGGATCCAAAGCGTATGTGGATTCGGCTTATCCGGCGTACGCAAGTTTTTCCTTATTAAAAGAAGTTGAGCGTTACCTGTCGGTGCAAGAGGCGCGTTATCATTTCGGTGTGGTACGTTCTCACGACAGTTTCTATACCGATGACGAAGATGCGATATGCCAATACTGGAACAAGAAGGGCGTCTTAGGTGCCGATATGGAAACCTCAGCTTTGTTTGCCGTTGGCCGATTACGTGGTCTTCATGTGGCTTCGATCTTAAATAACGTCGTTCTGTACCAACAAAATGTGAAAGAAGGGGTTGGCCAGTACGTTGATGAAGCGAAAGTAATGATGCAAGGTGAGAAGCTTGCTGCAATGACGGCGTTAGAAGCGCTGATTGCTCAGAGATAGTCCGTACTAACTTCAGTAACTCTTATAAATCAATGAATGTAAAGCGACAGGCCACTGTCGCTTTTTTATTTGGTGTTACGGGGTACAATCCATCTGAGATAGTTATCAGTAACTTTTCTGAGAGAACAGAGAATGAAAATCAGCCCGTATCCAACTGGCCGCTTCAAAACATACCTTGAAAAAAAGAGCGTTGCCTTTCGTGAGATGATCTATCAGTGTCAAATTAGTACGCGTTACTTTGATGCTGGGGAAGAAATTCTCCGTCAAGGTGAGCAACTTCAGTACTTATATGTTGTGCCGGTAGGTCGAGTTTCAATGAGTATATTGGCCGCGAATGGGCGACGCTTTCAATTAGGAGAGGCAAACTGCGACTACCATATCTATGGTGAAATGGAGTACTTCACTCAGACTCCTTGCCAATGGAACGTGATTGCAGACGAGCACATGCAGGTTGATGTCATCTGCATCCAAAAACTAACTGAAGCGCTACAAAAGCATCCAGAAATGATGGTGTTCTTTGCTTCAGCGTTGGCCGAAGATTATCAAGATTCTATGGATATCTATACCAATCGGTTATTGCATCCCATTACTTATAATATTGCGTATGATCTTTTCGTCCGTAATCAAACCAACACATTGCTCGGTGGCTTTGACAAAGTGAATCAAGAAGCTGAGCGATTTGGTACTTCTGGTCGTGTTTATCGACGTGCAGTTAAAGATTTGATTGAAAAGGGATTGATTGCAAAAACGGAAAACGGGTTGGAGATTATTGATGAGCTTGCACTCAAAGCATTTATCGAAGCGCATGAATGATACACCTAGATATTGCAATGAATGGTTTTTATAAGTCTTTGATATAGTTGGAGCTCGAATAAGCGTAACTAATGTAAAGTACCTTAAATTTTGTTGAATGCAGTAAAGAGTAACGTTATATTGCGAACGCGCATGATAATAGATCTCATTAAGGCTTAACAAAATGAAAAAATTCCTCGGTGCGGCTATGCTGTCGCTATTTACTGTTTCTCCTTCTTTCGCTGCTAAGGTTGTGATTGACCATTACATGGGGCAAACCGAGCTAGAGCAATCACCAGAGCGCGTGGTTGTGATTGGCTTTGGACCGCTAGATGCGCTGGACAACTTTGGTATCGATCCTGTTGCAGTCTCTAACTCTTCTAATCTGCCTAGCTACCTTTCAAAATACAGCAAAGATAACTACACCTCTGCGGGTAGTTTGTTTGAACCTGACTTTGAAACCATTTACATGCAAAAACCAGATTTGATATTGGTTGGTCCGCGAGCGTCTGCGAAATATGAAGAGCTGAGTGAAATTGCTCCTACGGTCGTTTTTGCTGCGAAAGAGAATCAAGGTTACTGGGAAGGTACGCAAGCACAGTGGCGCAATATTGGTAAAATCTTCAATATCGAAGAAAAAGTAGAGCAGAAAATTGAAGCGCTAGATGCTCAATTCAAAGCAATCCGTGACTACAACCAATCAAATAACAATGATGCGTTAACGATTTTAAGCATGGGTGACAACATCAGTGCGTTTGGATCTCAATCGCGATTTGGTGTGATTTATAACGATTTCGGTTTCTTGGAAACGGTTGAACACGTGAAAACGGGCACTCACGGAGATGTTATTTCTTATGAATTTATTCGTGAAGCTAACCCGAAAAATATACTCGTAGTTGACCGCAATTCGCTAAAAGGCACGCCAGATAACGATATTCGTAAGTCCATGGATAACGACTTAGTCAAAGCAACCGCCGCATATAAGAATCACAAAATCACTTATTTAGATGTGGACGCGTGGTACTTGTCGATGTCTGGTGTGACTGCAACAGAAAAAATGGTAAGTGAGATCAAGCAAACCATTGAACTGTAATCCAAGATAGCAGAGGTTAACTTTGAAAAAGTTATTGCTAACCCTTGTGGTTTTAAGCACGGTTTCGTTGTTTGTTGGGGTGGCAAACATGACGCCCCAACAGTTATTTTCGGGTGATGAGAAAGCGTTGGAGCTTTTCTTTACCAGCCGTATACCACGTTTATTTGCCATATTACTCGCTGGTGCTGGCTTGAGTATTGCGGGTCTTGTCATGCAGCAAATCAGCCAGAACCGATTCGCGGCACCTTCTACAACTGGTACGATCGAATGTGCCATGCTGGGCTACGTACTGAGCGTGGTTTTCTTTGGTAACGACAATCACCTTTGGCTCGTATTCGGCATCTCGGTATTTGGGACGCTAGCATTTATTTTCTTTATTCAACGCATTCAATTTAAGAGTGTGGTCTTTGTGCCACTTGTCGGAATTATTTTCGGCAATGTCATCCAATCAATGACTACATTTATTGCTTACAAATACGATGCGTTACAAAGTCTAAACGCGTGGACGGTAGCGAATTTTGCCAACATCTTACGTGGTGACTTTGAGCTACTGTACATCGCGGTACCAATGGCTATTCTCAGCTATCTTTTTGCCGCAAGGATTTCAGCCGTGGGTATCGGAAAAGATTTCGCGGTTAACTTGGGGTTAAATTATCAGCAGGTTGTCACGATTGGCGTGCTGTTGGTGTCCATCATGTCGGCAAGTGTCGTGATGATTGTGGGGCAGCTGCCATTCCTTGGCCTGATTGTGCCGAACCTCGTTAGTCACTTTTATGGTGATAACCTCAAAAAGAACATTCCGCTTACGGCCATGTATGGGGCGACTTTAGTGCTGTGTTGCGACTTGGTGAGTCGTTTGATTATCTTCCCTCATGAAATGCCAATCTCTATCGTGATCAGCATATTGGGTGGCGTGGTATTCATCGCGATGTTGTTGCGAGGTAAGCAACATGCGTGATTCAACGAAAATCCTACTGCTAGGTGGCATTGCGGTACTTTTTGCATGTTTGTTTATTGGTATTGGGCTAACGGCTGACAACTACCAGTATTTTTTATCTCGTAGAGTTCCTAAAGTATTGGCGATAGTGCTAGCGGGTGTGGCAATTGCTCAGTCTTCACTTGTATTTCAAACCATTACTCACAACCGAATTTTAACGCCTAGTATCATGGGGTTTGATGCGTTGTATGTGTTGACGCAAATTTTGATCGTGCTGATTTTTGGTGGTTTGAGTACTTTAGTTCTTAACTTGTACGTCAATTTCGCGATTGCCGTAATTGTAATGGTGTCGTTTTCGTTATTGTTGTTTGGTTTTTACTTTTCTAAAGGAAGCAAGAACTTGATTACGTTGCTATTGGTCGGCTTGATCTTTGGTCAGCTATTTTCCAATGCGGCGTCATTTTTCTCTTTGTTGATGGACCCAAATACGTTTGCAATCGTTCAATCGAAACTTTACGCCAGCTTTAATAATGTCAAAGTGAATTTGGTTTACTTTAGTGCACCAGCTTTGGTGTTTGCATGTTGGTTGCTATTTAGTATGCATCGCACTTTAGATGTGTTTTGGCTCGACCAAGACAATGCGAAAAGTTTGGGCGTCGACGTACCTAAGGTGACGCGAAATGTATTCATTATCTCGGCGGTTCTGATTGCTATTTCTACGGCTTTAGTGGGACCAATTATGTTCTTTGGTTTGCTGGTGACCAACTTAAGCCGAGAAATGTTCCGAAGTTACCAACACAAAACGCTACTGGTTGGTTGTTCGTTTCTCTCCATCAGCTCGTTACTGGCTGGGCAATGGATTATCGAGAACGTGTTCAGTTTTGAGACGACGTTGAGTGTCGTTATTAACTTTATTGGTGGTGCGTATTTCTTATACCTACTACTGAAAAACAAAGTTGTATAAATATGATAGTGATAGACAAATTAACGAAGGCCTTCGGTTCAAACAAAGTAGTTGATGAGGCCAATACTCAGTTTGAAAAGGGTAAGGTAACATCAATTATTGGCCCGAATGGCGCGGGAAAGAGCACGCTGTTATCTATGGCTTCGCGCTTAACGGAGCGGGATGGTGGTAGTGTTATCATTGATTGCAAGGAAATTGCGGAATGGGACACTAAAGAGTTAGCGAAAAAGCTGGCGGTACTTCGTCAAGCCAACTCTATTACCATGCGATTTACCGTGAAGGAGTTGGTCTCTTTTGGCCGTTTCCCATACTCCAAAGGAAATCTGACCAAAGAAGATCATGCGGTGATTGAACAAGCGATCGACTATTTAGATTTACAAGGTATCCAAGACAAATATTTGGATGAATTAAGTGGTGGTCAGCGACAGCTTGCGTTTATTGCCATGGTGATTGCACAAGATACAGACTACGTTTTTCTTGATGAACCACTTAACAATCTAGATATCAAACACTCTCTTCAGATCATGAAAGTCGTGCAGCGGTTAGCTCATGACATGAACAAAGCCATGGTGGTGGTAATTCATGATATTAATTTCGCAGCGTGCTACTCGGATGTCATATTGGCGCTTAAGCAAGGCAAAGTTGTGGCAAGTGGTGCGGTGGAGGAGGTGATTCAGGCGTCTACGCTAGAGGATATCTACGAAACGCCGTTTAATATTATCGAATTAAACGGCAAGCGCATGTGTACTTACCATTAATCCAACCTCAGGGCTTAATGAAAGCGATTCCTCAATGAGGATAGATAGGCGAGTTTACTTGGTGAGCTCGTCTATGATTGGGCATCGGCTTTCAGCGTCTCCCGGACAAGAAGAAACCCAACCTTCAAGTTGCGTTTTGATCTCCATAAGGTGCGCGATTTTTTCTTCAACCTCTCTCAGCTTATCCATGGTTCTTGCTTTTACTTCGCTGCTTTTTCGGTTGGGATTATGGGCAAGCTGCACAAACTCTTTGCATTCTTGCAGTGAAAAGCCAGCGTTTTTTGCGCGTGATACTAAGTTAAGCTCTTGAATATGATTATCTGAATATTCGCGATAGCCAGAGTCGCTGCGCGCTGGTGGAGATATGATCCCTTTGTCTTCATACAATCGAATCGACTTAGATGAAAGCCCAGTAAGCTTTGCGACAGCACCAATATTCATGTTCAACCTCCATAACGTTTAAGGCGAGTATATACCGATGTTGTGGATAAGACACTCCTAAATAACAGTCAGTTACCTGGGGCCTCTTTACTCTTTTATCACTTCATGCGGTGGTACACCAAATACCTTTTTGAAAGCGCAGGTGAAGTTGGAAGGGTGGT
Source organism: Vibrio sp. T13N (assembly GCF_032970445.1). Taxonomy (NCBI): domain Bacteria; kingdom Pseudomonadati; phylum Pseudomonadota; class Gammaproteobacteria; order Vibrionales; family Vibrionaceae; genus Vibrio; species Vibrio sp. T13N. The sequence goes on along the minus strand of NZ_JAWJYE010000002.1, from coordinate 354,019 downwards.
GGTATCCGGCTTCATAAGCCGCTTCCGTGATCGTCACTAGGCCACGTTCCAAGTGTTGCCTCGCAATCTCAAGGCGACGAAAGCGAATATAACCATTTACGGTCATATTCAGTGATTGTTTAAATCGGCGCTGCAGGTTTGAAACGCTCATTGAAAACACGCTTGCCAACTTTTCTAAGCCTAGTTCTTGCTCAAGGTGAGTTTCTATATAGCTAACAATATCCTCTATTCGACCATCTGTGTGCCGTTCATGGTTATTTTTATTAGCACTGAAGTTTTTGGGGATTTGCTTAGTCGCTTGATGCAAAATTTGATAGATCAAGCTTTCAACTTCCAACTTATCTTGGAATTCTTGTGGTGTTTCTCGGCTTGTCAGCGTTTCAGTCAGTTCGCATAACGCCTGGTTAAGCTCTAGAGGATGAAACGCCTGATGAGAGTTAAAAAAGGACCGATGACGACAGGTTTGGTCAAGGCGAGCCTCTAGCCACTGGGGCTTAACCAATATGTTGATCTTATTAATGACGTTATCTTTGAGCAGTGAACGACGAAAGTTTGCAGGTTTGAGTAGGTTCACCACGACACCTTTAGGGCCGTCGCTTGCGTCTAAATCAAATTGCAAATCGTCATAGCCAAACGAGAGCTTACCTTCTAAAAGAATAGTGACCAACAGTGAGGCGTGTGCAGTGGAAACAATATGTGAATCAACAAGCTCTAGGCAACGTCCACCATGAATAAAGATTTGATCATTGTACTGATATGATAGGAATTTGCCTTCTGCCAGTTGAGTTTGACAAGGTTGACCTTGCGTGACGATCCACTGCTTTTCTGTGGCTTCCAGTTTTTGGGTTAAAGCGATCTTGGCAATTCTAGTTCGTTTTGGTGTGACTTCCTGCATTTGACACTTCCTCATAACACTTGTGCGATTTCGCATAATCAAATCGCCTTTGTATTTATAAAACTCATGCTTATTATATCTGAGAATTATTATCATTAATATTTAGGAATGAAGTTATGGAAAGCCCTGCTTGTTCATCTATCAAGCTTTCAAGCCTTTGCCTTGCAGTGGGAATGGCGCTATCAAACCCTGTTTTAGCTCAAGATACCGAGTCACATTTTGAAGAAGTCGTTGTATGGGGAACAAAAGTTTCTAGCAATACTGAGTCGATGTTTGCGGACGACATGTCACTGAAGCAAGCGGATCATATGTCTGATTTACTGCGCGATATTCCCGGTGTTGATGTTGGTGGAACACACTCTGTGAATCAACGTATTACCATTCGTGGTTTGAGCGAAACCGATTTGGACATTCGTCTTGATGGTGCTTCTCAGCATGCGAGCATGTTCCATCACATTGGTAACTTGACGCTAAACCCTGACATTCTCAAATCTGCCGATATCCAGGTAGGTAATAACTCTGTGACTCAAAATGGCTTAGGCGGCTCGGTTTATTTTGAAACGAAAGACGCTCGTGATTTACTTCGTTACGATGAAACGTTTGGTGCTCGTGTTTATGGCGGTTATGCATCCAACGACAACCAACAAGGCTCGTTGACACTGTACGGGCTTTTGTCCGAAAACATTGATGCGATGGTTTATGGTCATTACGTTACGCGTGATGACTTCGAAGATGGTGACGGCAACAAAACCTATGGCGCTGCGGGTGATGTTTACAACATTCTGGCTAAGTTGGGGTATGAACTAAACGACATCCATCGTTTTGAGCTCTCTTATGACATGTACCGAGACAGTGGTGATTACAGTCCGCGTCCTGATATGTCGGGTAGTGCGAACAATGGCTTATCGAGCACGTTACTTATTCCTACGGATTATGACCGAGATACCGTTACCTTGAGTTACGAGCTGCGAGGCGAACAACATCAAGGAAACGTCACGCTTTATAATACCGAGACGGAAATTAAACGGGATGAGAGCGTTATGGCTCCTCGCTGGCCTTCGAACCGTTTATCGAAGAACACCGCTAAAAACCAAAACTTTGGTTTGAATGGTAAGTTCCAGTCGGATGTTATGTTAGGTGAGTTTGATAATCGAATCACCTATGGTTTCGACTACATGGATAAGACATCTTCAAGTTACTACGGTAGTCGTAAGTTCATGGATGAATCGGCCATTTCAACCGCATTGTTTGTAGAAGACCAGTTCTTCTTCTCTGATGCTTTCTTTGTTACCGCAGGTATGCGTTTTGATGATTACAAACGTGAAGCTGAAACGGCGACGAGTAACTATGATGATGTGACCTGGGCCCTAGCAGCAGAATGGGCAGTCACTCAGGATTGGACGTTGTTTGCGAGCGCACGCTCTCTATTCAAAGGCCCTGAGCTGATGGAAACCTTTATTGCTTACCAAGACGTTGCATTTTTAGAGGATGGACTAAAGCCAGAAACGGGGTTGAACACACAGGGTGGTGTCCGTTTTGATAAAACCTTTGATAAGCATTTCTTTGGAGCGAATATTACGGCATTCCAAACGGAAATTGATGATTACATTGCAGACCAGTACCAAAACGCGACTCAAACTTACCTGATTTACAACTTAGGTGATGTCGAGATTAAAGGCTTTGAGGCAAGTGCTTCTTATGGCTACGACAAGTTTAACAGCAAACTTTCTTACTCTAAGTCGGACACCAAAAACAAGAATACTGGTGGCCCTGTTGCTGGGGGTAATGGGCGTAGCATTGATATGGGTGATAGTATTGCTCTAACTTTGGATTACCAGTCAGACGCTTTAGAAACGATCTTCGGGTGGAACTCAATGTTTGTTCTAGAGGAAGACAACGTCTTTGATGGTCAGCCAAAGAAAGCAAGTTATGATGTACATAATCTATATGCTCAATGGGTGCCGTCTGATATTGATGGACTGTCGGTGACCTTTGGTATTGATAATGTATTTGACGAGTTGTACAGCTCTCATGCGTCTCGTTCGGGTACTGCACGTGGCTTCACGCTTGATGACTACGAGCCGGGTCGCAACTTCAAACTTTCTGCTGCTTATCAATTCTAATAGGGCTCCCGAGAGGGGGCGCTTCAAAACACGAGTAAATTCATGATTAAAGAAAGCACCCGAATAGATAGCGAACACGCTGACAAATACTTAGTGACACTTTGTCGGCATTTTGGACGAAAGGTTCCTGCTACTTGGAATGAAAACAGCGGTTTGGTGACATTTCCGACGGGAAAAGCGGAGTTTGCTCTTTGCGAGTCTAGCTTGACCATTATTTGTGAGGCGGATTCCGAAGAGAAACTGAGCACAGTGAAGGCGATAATCTCATCGCATGTAGACATGTTCTCTCGTCGAGAAACATTAGCACTTAACTGGGTTCGCTAGAGCTATTGATGAATGTGCAGAAAATGAGAGCGCATTAAAAGCAAAAAGCCCGCGCTCTTATCATTCGCGGGCTTTTATTGTTCGAATGCTATTGCTTTTTAGGCTCTAGATTCTAGGCTTTTTTTTTCCTGTTGCATTTTTGCTAGGAAGTAGATATTAACGCAAGCAATAAAGCCGTTAGTTAATACTACAGGCCAAGAATCAATCATTAGTCCGTAAGCAGTAAATAGCGCACAACCAATAAAGTTAAGGATACGAAGCTTAACAATATCTTTCATAGTTAGCGAAATTGCGACCATGATTGAAGCTGCATAACCTAAAATCTCAACCATATTCATGTCCATTTTTTGACCCTCTTAAAATCTGCCGAATTTTGTCGGTACCAATTCTTCTCATCTTGAGATTAATGAGGAAGCTCCATGCCTCGAATGGTCTTTTTTTGTTGTATGGACGCACTATATCAATGGAAAAACCGTGATAAAAGCCTCAAATCAAGGTTAAGAGAAGGTTAGCGATTACGCAAACGTTTAGGACGGGAATTACTGATAATTTTACTTATTGTGTTGATTGATAATAACGATGGTATTAATAGCTCTCACATCATTGAAAGTGGGGGAATATTTACATATGATTGAAAATGATAATTATTTTCAAGTGTGATGTTTATGTATTTTCTTATTAGCTTGCTCGTATTTTTTTTACTGTATATCAGGACAAAGCCGAATTCGTGGTGCTCGGGAATTCATATTGTGAGCCACATTTTCATGGTTATATTTTGTCCAACGATTTATGTCATTCAATATTTAATCGTCACGTTTTTCTCGTCACCAATATTGATTAAGTTGTCATCACGTTCAGGTGTATACAACATTCTTATTGCTTTTCTTCCATTATTGATTGCAACCGGTAGTTTGGCGTTTAGCTGAGCGTTTTCATCTATCTTCTTTTTTAAAACGACTACACTTATACGGAATAAGATATCAATTTCATATAATTAATCGATATTGCGGCGTTAGGACATGTGTCACATTTCTGTGACTACTAGTAAGTTTTGCTTACTTTGCTCATTAGTGCGCCATTTATCGATTGTTTAATGAGTTGATACTTAGTCTAATCGTCTAAAGGTGTGCAGTATGCCGCACTAAATCATTTAAAAACTATCTAAAAAGGTTAATGGGAAACGTAGGCCATTAGCGGAGGTCAGATGAGTACGCAAACCGTGCCGCAGAACGCGATTGTAAATGCTGTCAAAGGTGAAGTCTTGGTTTTAGGTCTGGATGGAAAAGTCAGGTCTATAAAAGCAGGGGATGAGTTAATATCTGGCGAAGTGATCATTACTGAAAATAACGCTTCTCTTGATGTACAGATACATAATGAGCTGTATCTGGTTGATGCTAATTGTGTCGCGTGCCTTCCAGAACCTTCTTTTGAACAACCAGAAACCTTGCTGCAATCTCCAGTTAATGGCCAGGTTACTTTCGATCCAACATCTATCGAAGGTGCTAACTTTGACGCTAATGATGTCGCGGCTATCCAACAGGCCATTTTAGATGGTGCTGACCCGACTGCTATTTTGGAAGCAACGGCTGCTGGTGCTGGTGCTGGCGCTGAAGGCTCAGCCAATGCTGGCTATGTGACCGTTGAATATAATAATCCGGAAGTACTTGCTTCCACCTTTTTTGAGACGTCAGCGACTCGTAGCGGTGTAGAAGAACGCGATGAAGCTGATGATTTAGATGTCACTATTTTTGCCGATGGCGGACAATCATTGCAATCTAGCGTAACAGAAGGCTCAATTTCTCTATCAAGCTATCCGCAAACCATTTCTTCTAGTGTGCTGGTTGAAGCAGGGGATCTCGCACTTGATACCGCTTCATTTGTACCTGAAACGTCCTCATTAGAGTCTCTGTTAACCGAGCTAAATAGTGATATTACCTCTGCTGGTCAGCCAGTGGCGTTCGTTTATGACGAAGCGCAAAATGCCATTATCGGCACTCAAGAAGGTAACGAAGTGCTTCGTATAGAGATCGAAGCGACATCTTTAGGCCGTGATTTAGAGTTAGAGGTCGTTACCACGATTAGCCAGGGCATTGACCATGTCGCGTCTGTTTCTGATGGCCAAGTATCGATCGTCAGTGATCAAATCAATATCGCTTTTGACATTACAGGCGCAGATATTGGTGGTAACAGCATTCAAGCACCTATCGATTTCACGACAACCGTTATTGATGGCGATAATCCGGCGCCGCAAAACGTTACTTTCGAAAACGTTGAATCTTCTTCTACTCCGATTACTGGCACTTTTGTTGATATTGGTAGTGATCAATTGGCAACGGTCACATTTAATCAAGAAGGACTTAGTCAATTTGATGGCCTATTGAGTGATAATCAGGCGACAGAGGCGGTACTATCTGAAGACGGCAGCACTATCACCTTGTCCATTGCGGGCTCTAATGAAACCGTTTTAACTATCAGTCTTAACACTGATGGTACCTACCAATTTGAGCAATTTAAGCCGTTAGAACAAACAAACGGTGAAGATACGATTGAGCTCTCTTTGCCAACCACAATCGTCGATTTCGACCAAGATACGGCAAGCAACACCTTTACGTTAAACATCCTTGATGGCGATAATCCAGTGATTGAAACCGTGACGGGATTGTCTTTAGACGAAGCGGGTGTTGACCAAGGTTCACAGGAAGGCGCGGTAGTAACAAGTGGCTCTGGGTCGATCACGACAGCGGTCGGTAGTGACATCATTGACCATTATGAGTTGGAACCTACAGAGTTTAATGTTGGTGGAGAACTCCAATCTCAAGGGCAGGTTGTTCAACTAGAATTAGCGTCCGAGAGTAACGGCGTGCGTACTTACGAGGGTTTCATCGAGCTGGATGGCGTGCGTATTACCGTATTTGATGTGGCGATCGATGCTCCTGCATTGGGCGAATATCAATTCAACTTGTATGAACAACTCGACCATACGGGTGCTAATGATGATGCGCTCACTTTCTCACTGCCAGTTTACGCGGTAGATGCGGATGGCGATCGCTCCTCGATTACCCAAGGTTCGAACACACCAGAAGCGGCGCAAATTGTCATTCAAGTTCAAGATGACGTTCCTACGATTGATGGCGTTGATGCGCTAGCCGTCGATGAAGACGATTTATCAAGCATCGGCTCCGATCAAAGCGACTCTGTGCTCGCGCAAGGCAGTTTCACGACGACTCAGGGCTCAGACCGTGTTGTAAGTTATCAATTAGAGAGCGGCACTGATCCACTCAATGGGTTGGAATCACAGGGTCGATCTATCTCTCTGACGGAAACTGTCAACTCAGATGGCAGCTTTACCTATTCTGCAACGGCAGAAGGGGACGCTATCTTCACCTTACAAGTGAACCCTGATGGTTCTTATTCATTTAGTCTTGAAGGCCCAATCGATCATGCTGTGGGTAGCGATAGCTTAACTCTAGACTTCACTATTGTCGCAACGGACTTTGACGGTGACACCAGTTCACTTGTTCTACCGGTAACCATTGCTGATGATGTGCCAACCATTAACGACGTTGTTGCTCTTACCGTCGATGAAGATGACTTAAGTTCGGTAGGCTCTGACCAATCACAGCCAACGCTGGTTGAAGGCCAGTTCACGACAACTCAGGGCTCTGATGGCGTTGTACAGTATCAGCTGGATGTAAACGCTGATCCTTTAAATGGCCTGCAATCTCAAGGTCAAACCGTCTCCATTGCCGAAACTCAAAATGCAGACGGCAGTTACACTTATAGCGCAACGGCAAATGGCAGTGCAGTCTTCACACTTATTTTGAATACCGACGGCTCGTACAGTTTTGAGCTGCAAGGTCCAATCGACCATGCGGCAAATAGCGACAGTTTAACTCTTGATTTTAGTGTTATTGCTACTGATTTCGATGGTGACACAAGTCAAATTGTACTGCCTGTTACCATCGTGGATGATAAGCCAACCATTACCGATGTCGATGCGATTACTGTTGATGAAGATGACTTAGCAACAATTGGCTCAGACCAGACTGATCCGATTTCAATTGATGGCAACTTCACCACCACACAAGGCTCGGACCGAGTGGTGAGCTATCAGCTCGATGCTTCTGCAACACCAGTTGACGGCCTTACATCACAAGGTGTAGCAGTCACGCTAACTGAAATGGTAAACGGTGATGGCAGCTTTACCTACCAAGCGACAGCAGGCACTGAGTCGGTCTTTACACTGACAGTGAACACTGATGGCTCTTATAACTTCACGCTTGAAGGGCCAATCGACCACGCAGTAGATAGCGATGAGTTAACGCTCAACTTTCCAATCATCGCAACAGACTTTGATGGCGACACCACAAACGCGACTATCCCTGTCACCATCGTGGACGATAAGCCAGTTATTACTGACGTGGATGCAATTACGGTTGATGAAGATGATCTAGCATCAATCGGTTCAGATCAAAGCAATCCAATTTCTATTGATGGTAGTTTCACCACCACGCAAGGCTCAGACCGAGTGGTGAGTTACCAACTTGATGCTTCTGCAACACCGGTCGACGGTTTAACATCGCAAGGTGTGGCTGTCACGCTAACAGAAACCGCAAATGGTGATGGTAGTTTCACTTATGAAGCGACAGCGGGTTCTGAAGCGATCTTTACGCTGACTGTGAATACTGATGGTACTTACAACTTCACGCTTGAAGGTCCAATTGACCACGCGGTTGATAGTGACGAGTTGATACTGAACTTCCCAATTATAGCAACCGACTTTGATGGCGACACTGTCACTGAAACCATTCCAGTCACGATTGTTGATGATGTACCGACCATCACAGCGGTGTATGCGTTAAGTGTCGATGAAGATGACCTTGGCGGTTTGGGCTCAGACCCAGGCGGCGATCTGTTTGTTGAAGGCGCGTTTACAACTACTCAAGGCTCTGACCGAGTGGTGAGCTATCAATTGGATTCAACAGCCGATCCTGTTGCGGGCCTGACGTCTCAAGGTGAGGCGATTACCTTGGTCGAAACCGCGAATGGTGACGGCAGCTTTACCTATGTCGCGACCGCAGATGGTAATCCTATTTTTACCCTAAACGTCGCAACGGATGGTACGTACGACTTTACGCTTCAAGGACCAATCGACCATGCGACCAACAGCGACAGCCTAACCATTGATTTCCCGATTATTGCCACCGATTTTGATGGTGATACGGCCACGGCAACTATTCCAGTCACGATCACGGATGATGCACCAGTCATCGATAACGTCGTGCCGCTGGCTGTAGACGAAGATGATTTATCAGGCATTGGCTCAGACCAATCTGACGCTGTGTTTGTTGAAGGCGCGTTCACCACTACTCAAGGTTCAGACCGTGTGGTGAGCTACCAACTTGATTCAACGGCTGATCCTGTCGCAGGTTTAACTTCTCAAGGTGAGTCTGTTACTTTGGTAGAGACTGCGAATGCCGATGGCAGCTTTACTTACGTGGCTACCGCTGATGGCAATCCTGTTTTCACCATGAATGTGAATGCTGACGGAACATACAACTTCCGTCTGGAAGGTCCGGTCGACCATGCGTTAAACAGCGATGAGTTAGTACTGAACTTCCAAATCATTGCGACGGATTTTGATGGTGATACGACGACCGCGACCATTCCAGTCACGATTACTGATGACGTTCCAAGCATCGACAACGTTGTTCCACTGACAGTAGACGAAGATGATCTCGCCACAATAGGCTCAGACCAAAACGATGATGCGTTTATGTCTGGTTCGTTTAGTACGACAGAAGGCTCGGACAGCGTTGTTAAATACCAGCTTGATGCAACGGCAAATCCAGTTGCTGGATTGACCTCTCATGGTGAACCTGTCGTGCTTGCTGAGACGGCAAACGGTGATGGTAGCTTTACTTACACTGCCACAGCAGATGGCAATGCCGTATTTGAGTTAGTGCTGAAGCCAGATGGCAGCTACACCTTTACTCTGCAAGGTCCACTAGACCATGCGATGAATAGCGACAGCCTACAAATCGATTTCCCGATTATCGCAACAGACTTTGATGGCGACACTTCAACTAAAATACTGCCTGTCACTATTGTTGATGATCAGCCAAGCATCATTAATGTTGATGCGATCAGCGTGAATGAAGATGACTTGGCGACAATTGGCTCTGATCAAAACGAGTCCGTGTCGATTGATGGTCACTTTGTCACGATGGGTTCTGATCATGTTGTGCGTTATCAGTTAGACGCGTCCTCTAACCCTGTTGATGGCTTAACCTCACGCGGGGTAGTGGTGACAATTACGGAAAGCGCGAATGCGGATGGCAGTTTCACCTATACCGCTACCGCAGGATCAGAAGCCGTATTTACCTTGACGGTGAACAGCGACGGCAGTTACAACTTCACGCTTCAAGGTCCAATCGACCATGCGGTAGACAGTGATGAGCTAACGTTGAACTTCCCAATCATCGCGACAGATTTTGATGGTGATACCACCACAGAAACGATCCCAGTCACTATCGTGGATGATAAACCGACCATTACCGATGTTGATGCGATTACCGTTGATGAAGATGACTTAGGCACGATTGGCTCAGACCAAACTGACCCGATTTCAATCGATGGCAACTTTACCACCACACAAGGCTCGGACCGAGTGGTGAGTTATCAGCTTGACGCTTCTGCAACACCAGTAGCTGGCCTTACATCACAAGGTGTGGCCGTCACGCTGACTGAAACCGCAAATGGCGACGGTAGCTTTACTTACGAGGCGACGGCGGGGAGTGAAGCGGTCTTTACACTGACAGTGAATACTGATGGAAGCTATAACTTCACGCTTGAAGGTCCAATTGATCATGCTGTTAATAGTGACGAGCTGACACTGAACTTCCCAATCATCGCAACAGACTTTGATGGCGATACCTCTGCTGAGACAATCCCTGTCAAGATCGTTGATGACAAACCGACGCTTGGTGGCATCGAAGCAACAAGTGTGCAAACGGTTGACGAGGACGATATCCCAACAGTCGGATCTGATGGTACGCAATCGAACAGCATTGCTGGTAACTTCATCGCGACTGATGGCTCTGATGGCATTGTGGAGTACGGCGTTTCTGACCTAACCACGCCAGTACAAGGCCTGACCTCTGGTGGTCAATCATTGGTTATGGTTGAAGTATCAAACGCAGGTGGCGTTTCAGTTTACGAAGCTCGTATTGATGGCACGACGACACCAGTATTCCGTGTGACACTCGATGCCTCTAATGACAGCTACACGTTCGATTTGCTTGCTCCTCTCGATCATCCAAATGCTGATGGCCAAAATGAACTGGTCATCAATTTGCCGATAAACGCGACTGACTTTGATGGAGACGTGTCGAACAACATCACCTTACCAATTACGGTTGTGGATGATGTTCCGACCATTGATGGTTTACTAGCAGGCAGTGAACAAACCGTTGATGAAGATGACCTACCAGCAGGTACTGATGCTGCAAGTGCAGAAGATACTGTTATTTCAGGTACTTTTGATATCACCGAAGGTGCTGACCAAGTTGCTTCTATTCAGCTTAGTGACCTGACCACGCCTGTTGCGTCACTGACTTCAGATGGTGAAGCTATCACCTTAGTTCTGTCTTCTAACGCAAACGGTGTGAACGTATACCAAGGTGTTGCTGGCAATCCTGCTGAAGTGGTTTTCGAACTGACGTTGGATGCAACGAACAACACCTACGAGTTCGATTTACAGAAGCCGCTTGATCATCCAGATGGTAATCAGCAAAACGAGATTGTTATTAACCTCCCTGTGACGGCGACAGATAATGATGGTGATACTTCACCAGCCTTCACATTGCCAATTACCGTTGTGGACGATGTTCCAGTTGTTACCAATATTGAAAGTCTACGTGTAGACGAAGATGACTTACCTCTTGGTTCTGATGGCACTAAAGAGCCATTAACGGTATCGGGTGAATTTGAAGTAACCAGCGCAGATGGTATTGATGCTTTCGAATTGGATCTGAGCTCAAATCCTATCCCGAATCTGAAATCGGGTGGAGAAGAGGTAACGCTTTCTCAAGACGCTAGTGCCTCAACTGCTGACGCACTTGTTTACGTAGGGCAAACTCCGGGTGGAGTGACGGTGTTCACGTTGACACTTCATCAAGATGGTAAATACGACTTTGAGTTATCTGGTCAGTTAGATCACGCGGTTAACTCTGATGAGATTTTGTTGAATCTACCTGTGAAGATCACGGATGGCGACAACGATACTATCACTGCGACCTTGCCAGTGACCATCGTAGATGACAAGCCAACCATTGATGCTATTAGCTCTGGTAGTACCTTGTCTGTGGATGAGGATGATATTCCAAGCCAAGGTTCGGACGACACGCCAGAACCTTATATCATTGGTGGCAATTTTGACGTTACCGATGGTGCCGATACTATAGTTAGCTTCCAGCTGGATAGCTTAACGTCGCCTGTGTCCAGCCTTACCTCAGGTAGTCAAGTGCTTGAATTGGTTGAGTTTTCAAATTCAAATGGTGTGATTGAGTACCGAGCTTACGTACAAGGTACGACGGATATCGTCTTTAAACTGACGCTAAATGGTTCAGCAGACAGCTATGAATTTGAACTGTTGGGTGCACTTGATCATCCTGCGGGTAACGATGAAAACTCGTTAGTCATCAACTTCCCAGTCAACGCGACCGATTTTGACGGCGATGTGTCCAATAACATCACCTTGCCGATCACTGTGGTGGACGATGTTCCAGCGATTGTGAAAGTGACAGACTCTAGCCAACAAACCGTTGATGAAGATGATCTTGCTGGTGGCTCAGACACGACAAGTGGCGATTCAACGTTATTAACTGGTGGATTTGAAGTCGTTGATGGTGCGGATGAGATTGTCAGCTACCAAGTTTCTGACCTCAACACGGTTGTGTCTGGCTTAACGTCGAACGGCAGCAGCATTGAGTTGAATGTGGTGAGCTCGGTTGGTGGTGTAACCAGTTACGAAGCGGTGATTACTGGCACATCGACTAAGATCTTCACGCTGTCTCTTGATGCGAATAATGACAGTTACCAATTTGAACTGTTGGGACCCATCGACCATGACGCTGTTCAAGGTGAAAATAACCTTGTCATTGATATCCCAATTACAGTCACAGATTTTGATGGTGACACGTCATCATCACTGAACCTTCCAATCACCATCGTTGATGACATTCCTGAAATTAAATCAGCAGATGCTTTGGCTGTTGACGAGGATGACCTCGCTAATGGTTCTCAGGCAACCAACAAAGACAGCCTTGAAGCAACGGGTAATTTCGATACGGTGGAAGGGGCAGATACCGTTGTCTCTTACCAGTTGGATCTTACTTCTAACCCGATACCAGGAGTAACTTCAGGTGGCCTCGCGGTGACGTTAGTTCAAACCGCGGTAAGCAACAACAACTTTACTTATCAAGGTCAAACACCTGATGGTAACTCAGTGTTCACGCTAGTTTTGAACGCTGACGGCTCTTACAAGTTTACGCTTGAGGGGGCGCTAGACCACTCAACCCAAGGCGAAGATACACTCATACTTGATCTCCCAGTCTTCGCGACCGATGTCGATGGCGATACGGCCGGTATTAACTTACCAGTGACGATTACCGATGATGTTCCAACCTTGTACGATGCATCTATTTCGCGTGTTGAGGGGCAAGGCAGCCGCACGGTTCACTTATTCCAAGACCCTGTAGAAGGTGATGACGATCTTGGTGCTGACGGCGCACAAATAACTTCATTTTCGGCTGATGATTCAGGCATTTACTTTAAGCAAAACGGTGTTGATTCCGATTCTGTCGATTTGAACGGCAGCGACCAAGTCGTATTTGTTCACAAGGTTCTTGACGGAGTGGATACTGAAATCGGTCGTTTGGTTGTTCGAACTGATGGCAGTGTGTCATTCCGTCCTAATGACGATCTTGACCATACCGAAACCGACTCGATTGATTTCACCATCAACGTTGTTGCAACCGATGGTGATGGCGATATCGCAGATGCCGATGTGGATATCTCGATAAGAGACCGTAATGCGCAAATTGACACGTCTACCGTTACTGCGTTCGAGGACCAAGGGCGTGATGGTGTCGTTGTGGGCGTTGACTCTGCAAATACTCAGGACAACTTGTCGACGCTGGATGTGACACCGGCGAAAGTCGATTTGGTTATCGATTTGCATGATATCGATCGTAACGAAAGCTTAGGTGATATCACTATTCGAGATGCAAGCACGCACAACGGTACGTTCTATTACCGAGATGGCAGCGGGAACTTCATTGAATTGGCACCAGTAGGTGATACGGTTGTTCTCGATGCCTCGAATGTCGAGCAATCATTTAGTGGCGAGCTGGTCTCTTTAGATAACTTGTATTTTGTCCCAGATCGTCATACCTCGACTGACGTTTCAGGTATTGATCCTCGTATCCGTGTGGAAATACTGAACAATGGCTCAGCTGACCACGTTATTAATGGTAATTTGAATATTCAAGTTGAGAGTGTGGCAGATATTGCGACTTGGACGACGAGCAGCGAGTTTAACTATTCTGTCGATGAAGACGGAAACAACGTCGCACTTAATATCACGGCGGAAACTCAGGATACTAGTAATCCTGAAAATATAGTGTACGAGCTCATCTTTACACAAGGAGAAGGTAACGCGGAGTTAGTCTATTCGGATGGTAGCGCGATTCCAAAAACTGGTGGTGTGTATCTCGTAGATGCCAGCCGAATTGGTGACGTTCAAATTGATCCAATCGATAATTTCTCGGGCGAAATCAAGATTGATGTAACCGCGATTACGACAGAAAACAATAATCCGTTATCAGGGAAGGAAACGGCACGTTCAGAGACAGAAACTATCATCATTGATGTTAACCCAATCGCGGACCCAGGTAGTTTTACGGTCAACCGAATCAATGTCTTTGAGGATAACGCTCGAACTCAAGATACCGTCAATCCTGTTACGGATCATGATCCACTTCAGTTAAGTGAAGTAATTACCATGAAGCCGTCTGCGGATTTAGATGGTTCTGAAGCACTGTTTGTGCGTATTTCTGACTTCTCAATTGATGGCGTTACGTTAGTGTGGCTTGATTCAGCAAACCCAAGCCAAATCGTGGAAGTGACCGATTCAAGCGGCAATGTACTCTATTACGAAGTGCCAGAATCTGAGTTAGCCAACGTCGAAGTGCTTCCTCCCTTGCACAGCAATGATGACTTTACTTTCAACGTTGAAGGTATCGTAAAAGACACGGCATCGTTATCTAATGGGGTTGCCGAAGATATTTTGTCGCTAGGTAGTAAAACAGTGATCGTCGGTGTGAAAGGCGTAGCTGACATACCATTTATCGAGCTGAATGATAAATCAGGGATCTGGCATGAGTTTAATGACGGCAATATAAGAGGTATTGAGACTAATATCGATGAGAATGGTCAAGTAGAGTTGGGCTTTAGCGTCATCTCTGGCGAGTTACCAGATAACCCGAATGATCACTCAGAGTCGGTTACGGTTCTGCTGTCCAATATTCCGGCAGGTGTTGAGGTATTTGATAGTGATGGTGCATCCGTCGATCTGACTTTTGTAGGTTATGACGCGCAAAATCAGCCAATCTATGAAGCCAATATCACCACGGCGAATATTAATTCTGGAATTGTTATTAAACCGGAAGCGTCATCGACGGAGAACATTCATATTACAGCGACGACGATCGTCACAGAGAATGATGGTCACAGTCGGACCTCGTCGGGTGAGATCCGAATTATTGTCGCTCCTGTCATTGATGCGCAAGATAACTACACGGTTCAATCAGAAGGTGATGAAGATACACGCTTTAATATTGATTGGAAGCCAACGTTGGCTCAAAGCCCTGATACAGACGAGTTCTTTAGTGATGTGACGATTTCTGGGTTTCCTCCAGGCAGCACGGTTTATGTCGATGGTGTAGCACAAACATTGGTTTCTGGAACATTAACACTTTCGCCACTAGCGAACGAGTCGGAGCAAGACTTCTCTGCTCGAATCTCTCAAAGCGGTTATATCCAGGTGCAATTAGAGCAAGACTCCAGTACTGACTTTGATTTAAATACTACGGTGACGGTAAAAGAGATTGACCACGAATATGTCGATGCTTCTAATCCAGGACAGGGAATTGCAGAAAAAACCATCAATGGCATGGTGCATGTCCAAGTCAATCCAATCGTTGAGCCAGAAAATACAACAGGATCGCTAGACGCCCAGACACGTTTGCTTGTTACTGAAAGCACTGGCGTTGTCACTGACATCGTGAAGTCAGACGGTCAAGGGAACATTGATTTTACGATCAATACTTCAACGGGTGGGGAGTCTGGTGCGAATATCATCAAATACCAAGAGTTTGACGCCTCTTCAGATGAAGTGGTGACTCAGCTTGTTGTTCAGTTCCACAATGTCGACCCTGAGATTCTCAATCAATTGGTCATTGTTGGTGCATTGAACGAAGGCGGCGGTCGATGGACAGTCATTGACGAAGAAAACTTCTCGATTAAAGCGCCTTCGGGTCTTGATTTAACGCCAAACGACGACAGCGATGATGGTGACAACGGCGGTCTATCTCAAATTGGGTTAACCATCTATGCCGAGGTCAACGATTTAGGTGAAGATAACGTTGAAAAAGACGCAACAGTAGTAAGAGAAACTGACGTGACACTTGAGTTTCCGACGGTTCTCACGCCGCAAACAAGTGTTGCAGCTGAAATTCAGGTGGCTGATGACGTCCAAATTGAAGCATCGGAAGATAATGCGATCGACCTTGGCACTCAATTGACGTCGAAAGTCGATGCGATTAATGCGGATGGTGTGGAAGATGTTTTGACTGTTGTTATTGATCCATCCGCACCCGGTATTCCTCCAGGCTTGGTGATAACAGGCACTGATATCGATTTTGTCAATGGTAAATACGTTTTCCAAGCAGATATTGATGCTAGTGGCAATATCACAGGTTTGGACGGTTTAACTATGCACTTGGCAGAAGATTATGCTGGTGATTTCGAATTGCCTGTAAGGTTTGTCACCAAAGACACAGAGTCTGGCGACGAAAAAGAAAACAACGTGCGAATTCCAGTTCAGGTTTTACCGATTGCAGATGTTCCGAGTTCGGCGGGTGATCAGCCATTAGATGGTGATGTTACACCAAATGTGACAGTGGATATCACAGGTACTCTCGGTTTAGACGCTAACAAACAACCAGTTAATGACCTAAATAACGATGTACCAACGGCGGATGGTGTGGGTTATGAAGATGGTTTAATCCAACTTAATCTAAATGTCGATTTTGCTGACCGTTATAACAATATCCAAGGTGGTCAGGAAACGCTAACGAATATCAAGTTAGAGCTCGATGACACAACACTGGGGGAGTTTGTTGACGCAAATGGCAATAGCTTAGGGACAAGTATTGAGTTTAATGAAGCAGAGATTTTAGCGGGTGCGCTTGATAATGTTCTGTTTAAGCCGAAAGAAAATTATCCCGTAGGTGGGGGACAAAACACCGTCAAGATTAATATCGAAGGAGAGATCACGGACGAGGCTGTATTTGATCAGTCTATCCTAAATAACCCTGGCGATAATATCGACATAAGAACTTTTACTGATGATGTGACATTCGAAGTTACGCCAGTGGTGGACGATATCACGATTACAGGTGCCGATCCTACGCAGCCAATTACCGTGGTTGGTGACGAAGATACCTTAATTTCGTTGAATCAATCAGGTTCAGGGGTTTCGATCAGCTTAAACGATAATGATGGCTCTGAAAGTTTCGTTTCACTCAAGTTAACAGGGATCCCTGATGACTTTGTCGTGCAATCCAATTCCTCTGATTATGTTGTTAAGAACAACGGCGGAGGAGAATGGAGTATTCAGCTAAAATACGTTACTCAGACATCCGTTGATTTGAGTGACATCCAAATCAAACCGCCGAAAAACTTCAGTGGTGAGGCAGAGATTGGCATTACCGTGTTCATCCAAGAAGAATTGTTACAAGTACCAACTGAGCGAACTAATAACTTTACGCTGGTTGTGAATCCTATTGGCGATGATGTTGATGTGAATCCTGATACTTCAGCTGCGGGGAATGAGGGAGAAGATATTGTTATCAACGTCAATGCGTTGGTGGTTGATAACAAAGAGTCCATCGGAGATGGCGCAACCTACCAGGAAAATGATCCAGAGACGCTGAGAGTTGAGATTTCAAATGTCCCTGATGGGGCGAGTGTTTCATTACCTGATGGAACGGTGTTTACTGACCAAGGAAATGGCGTCTTCGTATTAGAAATCGATGCTCAAGATTTGGATCAAGTGGTCTTTAATTCTGGTGATCGAAACGATAACTCATGGGGAGGGTCACTGCATTTCAAAGTGCAAGCGGTTGATACCGGGCTCGATGGTCGCCAAAGTTTAGGTTCAGCCGAGGAGTTTGACGTAGCTGTTGATGTTGAAGCGGTGAATGATCGACCGGAGTTGGCGAATGTCATTGACGTTGAAACACCAGAAGACAACGCTATCCTGCTGGATACATTTGGTATTTCGGATGTGGATGCGGTACTTGATGATCCTACCGCAGAGTATGTCTTGAATATTGCTGTCGATAGCGGTTACTTGGTGCTCAATCCATCGATTATTGCCAATTACGGATTGACGGTTTCTGGAGACGGCACGGGTTCAATTGAACTGAAAGGAACCGTATCTGACCTTAACGCCGCTATCGCTGATGGTTTAGTAGAGTTTAATCCAGCGCTTAACTTCTTTGGTAACGTCAATGTCGATATCACTGTCGATGACCAAGGCAACGAAGGTATCGTGATTAGCGGTGTCGATGAAACACTCAATTCAAATAGTAGCCAATTTGTAATTGCAGTCACAGAGGTGAATGATGCGCCAACAACATCGGAAGTGACGTTGACAAGTATTGATGAAGACAGCGGCGCTGTTATTGTTACCGCAGCAGACTTGCTGGTTAATGCGGTTGATATTGAGTCGGACAATTTAACCGTTAGCAATGTTACGCTTGTCGACCCTGCAGCAGGGACGCTTACTCAACTGAGCTCAACGGAGTGGAGCTTTGAACCTGCTCCTGATTTTTACGGGGATGTAAGCTTTAATTACGATATTACGGATGATGGCATGACCAATGGCGTCTCGGATCCGAGGACCGTCAGTGGCTCAGCCGTGATGACAGTGCAGGCGATTAACGATGCTCCGGAGATTGATGGCTCAATGGTCACAAATACGATTGTGGAGTCATCGGATCAAAAAATCTCAGGTATCGAAATTACCGATGTTGATTTTGCAGGTGTTCATGAGAATGAAATCATGACGGTGTCACTCAGCATCGATGAGGGTGATATAAGTGTCGTTGTCCCGGCGGGGAGTGGCATTACTCAAGGCGTTGGTTTAGCAGGTGAAACTGTACTGATGGGGACTTTGTCTCAGCTTAATAGTCTTTTCGCTTCGACGGATCCGGATGTCGGTGTATTTATTGATGCCAGTGACGTGAACAGCAATTCTATTGCGCTTACCGTTACCGCTGATGACAACGGTATCTTCTATGACAACTTAACGGGTACCTCACTACAAACATCAGAAACGTTTGATATCAACGTAACGCCTGTCGCTGACGTACCAAACTTGGCCATTGATCAGAACTTTAGTTACATTCAAAGAATTAGTGCGAGTCAAAGTGCAAGCCGTCAAGGCATCGCGCTGGTGGGTATTATGGCTGCGTTGACCGATGTCGATGAAGTACTGGCCTTAGAGCTCACTGGCGTGCCAAGAGGAGCCACTATCACGAGTGAAGCTACAACATCGAATATTAGCTTTGATGGTACAACATGGACTGTTCCAGAAGATGAAATTGATACGCTACACATCAATAATGCGATCCCGGGAGATTACGATATTAGATTGACTGCGGTTTCTACTGCATCAAATGGTGACCAAGCGTATTCAACGCCATTAGATATTAATCTAAACGTTACGCTAAATAGTCAAGATATTGATCAGTCTGCTGAAAGTGAAGACAGCTATCTTATTGGTAGTGATGCAGGCATTACTTTAGCAGCAGGTACGGGAGATGATTATATCCTAGGAGGAGATGGAGATGACGTGCTTATCGGCGGACTAGGCTCTGATATTCTGACTGGTGGTGCGGGTAGCGATATCTTTAAATGGACAGAAGACACGGTGGATAATGGTGCGATTGACACCATCACTGACTTTAGCGTCAATGAGGACACCATTGACCTCAAAGACGTGATCGCTGATTTGAATGACCCAACGGCAGGTATTGATGATTTACTTGCGCACATTCAAGCCGATTACGACGCATCAACAGAAAATGTTTCTCTGAACATTACGACGGATGCAAATGTCCAGCAAACCATTGTTGTGGAAAACTTAGGTACATCGATAGACTTCAACGGTCTTAGCTCCAATGAGATTGTAGAGTCATTGCTGAATCACGGTGTTATTGATAACGGATAAATTTGGATTCAACATAAAACGGGCGGCTTTAACAAGGCGTCCGTTTTTATTGGGAGTTATTGGTTTTTATCGAGACTTATTGAATCGAAATAGCACAACATTAGGTAGCAAAAGAGGGCTTGTTACGGATTTGTAGTGACAGGTCGGAACTAAGAAGTTTTAGACGTGAATATCGAGTAAGCTGCCAATGACTTCATTGTTTTTCTCAATGACGGACGCACCCACTCGGTTGTAACCTGCAGCTTGCGTAAGGTTGATGAGTGATTCAACTTTTTGAGAAGGGAGGCTAGGAGTTGAAGCGGTTATTGCGACATCTGCCACTTTAGCCAAATCGATGTTGTGAGAAGCGATCTCTTCTTTCACTTTACCTAAATTATCATTAATACCATGCGCGGCTTTTTCAGCCATCTGCTGTGACATCTGAACAATTTGGTGCCCAGATTGAATTCCTGATACAGGCATATCACCACTCCCAATACTATGCTAATGAGAGCATAGGTGGAGTTTATAAAACGTTCAAGTGTTTTATATCAATGATTTGATTAAGCAAACAGTTTAGAAAGCATTTCTCTTTCTTCAACAGAAAGTACTGGGTTTTGTGTTTTGTTTAACTTTACGCTTATCTCACCCTGTAATGATTTCAACTGACTCGCCGTTAAATCACTGAGCTTTTGTTTAAGTTCATTAAATTGTTGTGCGTTCATATCAATACCCTCGCTGTAATTCGGTTTATCCTTCATTTCCCGAAATTCTTCGTCCTTTGGATACAACATATTTATTCAACCTAGATAGATTAGAATTTGATCGATTGCTTTTTGTCCGAACATTGTCAAGGTGTGTTAAGTGATACGTCAGATTTTTCCTATGAAGGTACATAATTACCCACTTTGGGGTAGATAGAAAAGTAGAAAGAAAAAAGGAAGCGACAATTCGCTTCCCTTTTATATGCGTGTGTTACTAGTTCACCCTCACTGCAAACTTACTGGCAAGTGAATGTAGCTCTGGGAGCATGCGATAGATAAGGTGAAGTTGCTGCAGTACCATGCGAGCGGAACTATCATCTTCATCTCGCCACTCATTCAAGCGTTGCTCAAGTCCTGCGTCGTCAATATTAGATAAATCGCACTCTTCGCAATGCTGGTGAAGCTGTTTATGGAGGACGTCTAAATGCTGATGAATACAGCGGTGTGCATCTAAAACGAGCTTATGAATTGACTCATCTTCAATGCGAGTTCGGTGCGCACCAAGAGCAGAAATATAGTTCAGCATTGCGTGATTTAACGTTAAGAAGCGGAAGCTCTCATCAACGGCAGCACGATATTTACCAGGTTCCGCAAGCATTGTACTGATGGCAGAAGAAAGTGAGGCATCACTGTTATGGGCTTGACGACGAGCAATGCGATAGCTCAAGTTGTCCTTTTTACCAATTCGATACTGACCAATGATCTGATCGAGATACTGTTTGTTAGCATCTATCGCATCCGACATGACTTTGTGCAGCCTTCTCGATTGCCAATCTGGCAAAATAACCAGCACGGCTCCTACAGCAAGCACACACCCGATGAGGGTATCAGCTAGTCGAGGAAGCACAACCGCGTAACCTTCACCTAACTGGTTGAATAAGAAGAGGACCAGAAGTGTGATGAATCCAGTTGCGTATCCGTAATTGTTCATCCGAAAGGCGAAAAACATCACGCCAGAAATAACGATGAATACTAACTGGCTTTCTTGAGAAGGGAAGAAAGTCAGTAATGGTACGCCAATTAACAAACCAGCTAATGTGCCTATGACTCGCGCAGTCAGTTTTTGACGCGTTGCACTGTAGTTCGGCTGACACACGAAGAGAGTGGTTAAGAGTATCCAGTAACCTCGGTCGATATTGAATACTTGAATGATTCCATAACCAATCGTCAAGGCAATCGACATACGCAATGCGTGTCGAAACAGCATCGAATCTTTGTGTAAATTCGCGGATATACGCTGCCACATGGCTTTTAATGTGTGCGGGTTAGTATCGGCGAGCGTATCTTCCTCTAGGCCCTCAACATCTGGGTTGTTAATGTTATTCAGTTGCTTTTCTACCGTCGCTAAGTTATTGAATAAATATGTTAACTGCATTAGCAGACGTTTCCAGTGTCCTTGCTTTTGTTCTTCTAAGTAAGCAAGTGAATTTTGCACTTCAGCTAAGGCCAAGATGGACTGATCGGTATGTGAGTATTCATTCCCTAGCTGAATCGCTAATGCAATATCACGACACGCTTGGGCTTGAGATTCCAAAAGATATTTAAAACGAAACAGCACATCAGAACGTTCAAATTCAGTTGCTAAATCTTGATAGCGGTAATGGCTAGAGCTGACTCGTTCGTGGATGTCTTGAGCGATGAAGTAGATATTTAAGAATCGGTCACTAGGGCCATCAATGTGGCCGCGTTTCGAGCGGTTTAGTAATGTGGCTTTGCAAGCGTTTAGCGCCATCACCGTCGCTGCGTTGCACTTGGCGGCTTCAATCCGAAGTGGCTGTGGCGTTAGGTTGGTGACAGGGTGAAAAAGCTTGGCTTTCGCATCGAGATAATTTGCCATTTGGAAGAACACATTGGCTAAGCTTTGTTGTACAGGCTGAAGAGGCCAAAATATCTGCCAAATCATCGACATGAAGTAATACCAAGCAGCACCAGTTAAAAGCAGCAGTGGCTGAAACCAAATGTTAGTACTCTCATGTGCGCCAAGCATGGTGTAAATGGCGATCAGCAAAGAGCCAAAAGCAATGCTCGCATATTTAGGACCTATCGCTCCAAGAATGATAAAACCAAAGGTTGAGATAAATAACCCTAATGCAAATGCCCAAGGGGTGTCGAATAAGATTTCAATTGAGAAAGCGGCGAGCGCAAAACAGAGAAAGGTCAGAATCAGCGCTTTGATGCGCCCAGTGAAGCTGTCATCACTCTCTGCCAAAGCAGCAGCAATAACGCCCAATATTAGCGGCGTGATCAGCGTGTTTTGCTCGAAGTACCAAGTCGGGATAACTACACCCAGTAAGGTGATTAGGATAAGAACGCTGTAATTTATGGTCTTGTTTGCCCAATAGAGCCGAAATTTAGAAGTTGCTTGCACAATGCGCCTTATGTTTCCGATGAAGAACGGGGGAATACTACCAAACCCACTATAGCGCGTTTATGATTTACTTTAAGAAAAATTCGTTGTTGCTGATAAAATCAACAGGGATGTCATTGACTTATACTAAAGCAGCCACGCAATGTGTCGATAATTGTAAAGTCAGCTTCAAATAGAATGAGCTTTAGGTTACTAAATCGACAGTAATGTGAATTTTATTAAAGAATAAAAGAAGATGCTTACTTAGGTGCTTGCCATTGCTACAATTTGGCGCCTTAAAATGATATAAATCGACAACTTCTAAATTAAAAGGCGCACGTTTCATGCAGCTCACTGCCACTAGCAAAGCACAGTTTTTTATTCAAAATGAGTACCATCACGTCGAAATAAAAGAGAACAGTGTTTTATTAAGCTCAATAGGCAGTGAAGAACATATTCCTTTTACGATCTGGAATGGCAAAGTTAGCGTAAAGCGTGGGTTGTTATGGAGCTCTTTGCAGTTTTTTGCTCATGAGCACGAAGGCAAACAACAAAGCTGGCTAGTACAAGGGCTACCGTGGCCACAATGCCGTAAGTTTGCTCTTGAAGCTGTTCGTCAGTATCAAGAATGGCACAATACTCAGTGCCGAAAACTGGCTGAGTATCTACCTAAGTGGGAAGAAGAGCTCTACAAACTTAAGCATCTTCCTGCCTATCTATCGCACTCTCAAGTGGTCTCCTGGGTGGAAAGTCTTAACCAAGAGTTAAGCGAAATGAAAACTACTCTAGAAGAAGCCAAAATGCGGATGCCGAATCGCATGGCGGAAATAGAACCTTGGCTTATTGATACGTCTGCGACGCTTGGTGAGCGTAATCGTGATTGGCTTGAGGAAGAACGTCCGAATTGGGAAGTGCTGTTTAATCGCATAGAATCTTCGCCTTTAAACTTATCCCAGCAATATGCGGTGTTGCTTAACGATGATCACAACTTAGTCCTTGCTGGCGCAGGCTCTGGCAAAACCAGTGTTTTAACGGCTCGAGTTGCATACTTGTTGCAAAGCCACCAGGCTCAAGCAGAAGAGTTGCTTATGCTGGCTTTCGGTCGTGATGCCGCGACTGAAATGAAAGAGCGTTTAGTGGATAAAGTAGGCATGGCCGCAGACGGTGTGCGTGTGAATACGTTCCATCAACTAGGCTTATATATACTCAATCAAGTTGAGCAACAGCCTGTTGAGATCAGTCCGTTGGCGTTAGATGACAACCAGCGAACAGCATGGTGTGTAGATTGGCTGAAAAAGCATTGGATGACGCCTACTAACTTTAAACGTTGGCAAAAACATTTAGACAAATGGCCGATTGCCTATTTAAAAGGGGACGATGAGTTAGGAAGTCACTCAGAAAACCCAAAACTGATCGCGTGGCTAGACTCTCAGTTGTCTCACTTAGCTGCAGTAGGGCTAACCAAAAAGCAAGTGCAAGAAAAGTTGGTAAATCACCAAGACTATACTCGTTTAAACAGCGAACTCGCCTTGTGTTGGCCATGTTTTACGGCGTGGCAGAAAATGCTTAAAGAAAGCAATCAAGTGGATTTCCCTACCATGATCAGTCGTGCAACAGATTATGTAAATAAAGGGAAATTTGTCTCCCCATGGCGCTTCATTATGGTCGATGAGTACCAAGATATCTCTCCAGACCGTTTAGCACTGATTGAAGCACTGTGTGAATCCACACAGAAACAAGCGGGTGCGACGTTGTTTGCGGTTGGTGATGACTGGCAGGCCATCTATCAGTTTGCTGGTGCGGACGTCGATCTTATCACTGGGTTTAAAGAGCGCTTTGCTCACTCTACCGTTCATCATCTAGATACGACTTATCGTTTCAACAATCAGATTGGTGATGTGGCAAACACTTTTGTTCAGCAAAACCCATCGCAATTGCCGAAAACACTAAATAGCCACAAGCAACGTAAGCAGAAGAGTGTGCATACCGCACCGAGCAACCAAGTTGAAAAGATCTTGGATCAATTGAATCAACAAGCCAAGCAAACCAAGTCAGTCTTATTGTTAGGACGTAATCATTATCATAAGCCCGACTTGTATGACGATTGGTTGCGACGTTTTCCTAATCTCGATATTCGTTTTATGACTTGCCATGCGAGTAAAGGGCGAGAGGCTGATTTTGTCATTATTCTTTCTGTGGATGAGGGGCAGTTCCCTGCGAAGAAGAAGCAAATTCACATTGATGGTGCATTGACCGAGTCTAAAGACAAATTCCCTCACGCAGAAGAGCGCAGGCTGTTTTACGTGGCGATTACGCGTGCGAAAGAGAAGGTTTGGATTACGCACACTGGCGCTGGATCCGCATTTGTTCAAGAGCTCGTCAATGGTGATTATCCGATCATCACTTCGCGTTGAAGGCAGAGTTCTGAATTTTAGAAATAATAAAGGCGATACTCAGTATCGCCTTTACGTTATTCAGTTGGCATCAAAGCTTACATGCGTTCAGCAAGATACGCTTCGTAATCCGGTACTTCAATATCCACTTCTTGCTCAAGAAGAGGGGAGTTAAACAAGAACTTAGCGGTGGCTCGGTTCGTTGCCACAGGAATATTCCAAACGCTAGCAATACGAAGAAGCGCTTTAACGTCTGGGTCGTGAGGTACGGCGTTGAGCGGATCCCAGAAGAAAACGAGAACGTCGATCTTACCTTCTGAAATGAGCGCGCCAAGTTGTTGGTCACCGCCCATTGGGCCACTGATCATGCTCTTAATCGCCAGTCCAGTTTCTTTGCTCAACATGTGTCCGGTTGTGCCAGTCGCGTAAAGAAAGTGACTCTGCAGTTTTTCTTTGTTTTCTTTTACCCAGCGAAGTAGCTCAGGTTTGCAGTTGTCATGGGCAACCAAAGCCACATGTTTGTGGGTTGGCATGGTACGAATGGTTTTTTGCATCAAGATGTTTCCGTTTGTATGATTTTAAAATTGTTGTTATTTAATAGAACACGTTTTTTGTCTTTCAATCAACAGCCTTAACACGGAATGTCGGCCTATATTCTGACGGAGATAACGATTCTTCGATCGTATCGTCATGAAGCGTCTTGGGAGTCAGTGGTTTGATGGTTGGTGAGGCATGTTTGTCATACTCTTCACCCCTTAAGTAATGCGCTGCTTGCATGACGGAAAGCCGGCCTTGCTGCACCATTTTATCTGTTGGTGCGAAGAGCACTTTGTTACGCAATAGGCCTCGGTAAACACCATGACTCAAGTACACAGAAACCAAACCGATCTCCTCAGCTTTGCCTGCGCTACGCAGTTCACTGATAGCGGCTTCAATCGCAACCGCGCTGCCAACGATATAATCTATATTTCCCATATCAATCACACGTTGAACCAAGTTACGCTGTAACTCTTTGTCGTTGTCTGCCCAAAACGAGTTAACGATGTTGATATCACTTCCTTGGATCGCTTCATAAAATCCGGCAGTCACGGGCTTCGTACCTCCACGAGTACGCGGCCCCAAAAGCAAGGCAATGTTTGTTTTTCCTGATCCCTTTGGATGGCGAGCAGCGAGATATTTTCCTGCTTCGTATCCCATCCAGTGCCAGTCAACACCGACCGTACCTTTTAACAGCTCACTTTGCTCTTCATCCAGATCGAGTTGGTTCACAGTAGCAAAGACAGGAATGTTTCCGACCCAATTCTTAAGCGAATGTTCATAGGCTTGTGGGTCCACGGTCCCAAGGACAATCGCATCTGCTCCCCATTGGCTGCACAGTGCGAGTTGTTGCTCTTGACGCGTTTTGTTTGGGTAGCCACCCGCTTCAAGGACTCTCAGCTCGACGCCTTCTTTTTTCGCTTCGGACACCATTCCATAGTTTACTGATAACCAGTATGAATCCTTTAGGTGAGGGTAAATGGCACATACTTTTTCTGCTGCAACCACTGGTAAAGAAGCGACAAGGGCTAATGTGACTGCAGAATGTTTGAAAATTGTGCGAAATGCGTGTTGATTTTTAACCATGAAATGAAGTTCGTTGGCATAGATTAAGTAAACACTGCAAAATATAACGTAATATGTCGCTGAACACGAACATTAAGGTCATGAAAATATGTTGCTAGCAACCGCAAGCATCGGTCGTAAACTCTTGTTGTCTTTCATTGCGATGGCAATGCTGGTTATGTTATCGGCACTTATTGGTGTGTCTGGATTTTCTTTAGTTGCCAAGACGGAAAGAAATGTCGTGGATTCTGCAATTCCCGCCATGATTGAAGCGAGGCAAGTCTCTGAGTTGAGTACTCGCATCATTTCGTCTGTACAACTGTTATCGAACGCAAGAAACGAGCAGGAAAGAAAAGAGTCTGGGCGTGTGCTTTTCGAACAGCTCGAATCATTGCTTACTCATATCAAAGAGCTGGGGAGTGAGTCGTTTGATTCTCAATTGCTAGAAGATCTCGAGAGTAACGTCCAGAACGTTATCGACAACTTGGCAGAACTTGGTGTTTCGGTTGAAAGAAAGCTGTGGCTGGCAAAAGAGATTGATACTCGTGTCGAAGAGATGCGCTTACTGAGTGAAGAGTTGGAACAGCTAACTCGCACGCAAGTTCAGAACACGAGCACCATTGCCGTTGCTAACGTCACACACATCTATGACTTATTAGAATCGAATAAAAAATCGCAAGTTTATCAGGCACTAGATGCGCTGGTGGAAGTGGATCTAGATCTGACAGAGCGATTGCATGAGCTGCACTTATTGGCTTTTAAAATGCTGAATCAAATTGAAGAAGCTCGCACATTAACCAATATTGAGCGAATCCAGCAGGTGCAAAGTGATTTTGAAGGTAATCTCAAAATCATGAAGCGCCGTGTGCTTGCCGTGGAAGATCCCACTCGCTCTAAACAAATGAGCCAACTATTAACGGAGCTCGGTAAGCGTCAAGTCGTGTTCACTATTTTGATGCAGCAGTATGAGAATAATGAACAATCTCAACAACTGATGCAAAAGACACTGGAATTGTTTTCGGAGCTGAATGGCACCGTAAACAAATTGGTTGATGATTCAAACAAAACGACAACCGTTGCTGTGGATGAATTGACGAGCACGCTGAAATTCGCTCAGTGGTCTCTAACGGTGATTTCAATTGTTGGTTTGATTGTGTTGGTGCTGATTTTATGGCGTGTTGTATACCTTTCTGTGGTTAAGCGATTGGCAGAGTACTCTGCCGCGCTGCTTTCTGTGGCGCAGGGTAACTTAGCCGTCGAGCTGGAGGTAAAAGGCAAAGATGAGCTAGCGCATATGGGGCAAGCTATCATCACGGCTCGAAATACAGCTCAAGCGCTAAAAGTGGTCGCAGAGGGAGAAGCTCAAGCCAAGCGAGAGCTCGAAGAGCACAAAGAGCATTTGGAAGAGCTCGTTGAGCAACGCACTTCGCAGTTAAAACAAGCGAACCGCCGTTTGAATGAAGAGGTTTTGAATCACGCGAAAGCTCGTAAGCAAGCAGAGCAAGCGAGTCGAGCTAAATCAGCATTCTTGGCGACCATGAGCCATGAGATCAGAACGCCGATGAATGGAGTGCTCGGAACGGCACGTTTGTTGATTGACTCAGGCCTCAACCCTATTCAAAAGCGTTATGCGGAAATCATCAACCGCAGTGGTAAAACGTTGCTCGCGATTCTGAATGATGTGCTGGACTACTCCAAGATTGAAGCTGGGCATTTAGAGATTCGCCACATGGGCTTCGATTTACACCAAATGGTTGAAGACACTTTCCAGTTAATGAACAGCCGAGCTCAAGAGAAGAGGCTGTTGTTTTCCTATCATATCGAAAGTGATGTAAGTCGCTATTGGAAAGGGGATGTCACCAGAATCAGTCAGGTGCTGAACAACCTCGTCGGAAACGCGATTAAATTTACTGACGAAGGTGAAATTGATATCTACGTTAGCCTCAACCCAGAGGATGAGTCGCAAGTCCTATTCGAAGTATCAGACACCGGGATAGGTATTGCCAAAAAAGATCAGAGAACGTTGTTTGATGCCTTCACGCAAGCCGAAGGTGGGATGAGTCAAACTGGAGGAACAGGGCTTGGCCTTGCCATCAGTAAACGAATCATTGAAGCGATGGGCGGTATTTTAGAAGTCGATTCTGAAGAAGGACATGGCAGTCGATTCGGGTTCTCCATTCCATTAGAGGAAAGTGAACCTGTTGAAACCGGTGCAGTGGCAACCGCGCGCTGCAAAGTGAAAGCGAAAGTCTTGTTGGTAGAAGACAATGAAGTAAACCGAGTGGTTGCGGAAGGCTTTTTAGAAAGCATGGGCCACCAGGTCGTGATGGCAGAAAACGGCTCACAAGCAGAGCAACTGATCAGCACGCAGGATTTTGATATCGCTTTAGTCGACATCAACTTGCCAGACTGTGATGGAACCGAGTTAATCCAACGTTTGAAACAAATTGAATGTAACAAACCAGCCAATAAAGCCCTTGCTGCTACGCCTATGATCGCAGTGTCTGCACACGTTTTTGCCGAAGAAGTTGAGCGCTATTTAGCTGCAGGTTTTGACGGGTATTTACCTAAACCATTGGCAAAAGAAGCCCTAGCGGCATTGATTCAGGACGTGCTGGATGGAAAGCCGTTATTGTTGCCACAAAATGCCGACTGTACCCCGTTTGATCAAACTTCGCCTCAAGAACAAGCGATACAATCAAAGGTTATTCAAGTCCCTAAAACAGAGGAATCAGATGTGGTCATCATTAACCCGAGCGTGATTGAGTCCGATATGAAAATCTTGGGCAGAGAGAAGATGTTGCACATCATTAATCTGTTTAGAACGACCAGTGCCGATGTACTAAGCAAGCTGCAAGCGTCTGCTGGTGGTAATGACAGTAAAGAAGTGAAGAACCTTGCTCACAAACTAAAAGGCAGCGCAGGGAGTTTAGGGCTTACGGCATTAATGAACTCTTGCCAAGCAATTGAAGCTGCGCCTCAACCTTTAGATACCTATATGGCGACTAAAGATCAATTGGCGTCTCAAGTGTCTGAATCAATTCAAGCTCTTGATGAGTTGATGGCGAAGTAAATCAATTGCATCCCAAAAACAAAAACCTCCGGCAAGCCGGAGGTTTTTTCTATTCGGTCATGTCATCTTCCCACTCGAATCGAGTGTCTAGGGCATAAGGGTCGTCATCAAAAGGATGCTCCACTTTGCCACGAAAGTATTCGAGTTGATGCTCAAGCATGTTGACCGTTTCGTAGTCTCCCTCAGAACAAGCAACGTAAATCTGTTGTTCAAGAGCGGCAATGTTATCTCGGATACCCATGAGAACCCCCTTAAATCATCATCGATTCTCAAAACGATTATAGTCAAGTAATCCAAATTCGATCGGTTGTTTTGTACGGTACCAATTGTGCAGACGATCGCTAAACGGCCAGAATTTTTCTGAGCTTCTGCGAATCGCAAAATTATCCAACAACTTAACGTAATCGGATTCATTTTGGATGGCACTAAATTGATCGACAAATTCTTTTACTTGATTTTCGTTGATCGAGAAAAATGCCGCTGGGTAGCTTCCCACAACGCCACGTACGATGGTCATATCATCGTTAGCAAAGTCGCGGTTGCTTTCTTCATCAAACAAGCTAGAAATATTCGTGTGTGCATTATTGTGAAGTAGGGTGAATAACTCATCTTTTCCAGACTGGCTTCTCACCATAAGCATGGTGATTTGCGGAACGGTTTTCAGGCCTTCTCCACGAACTTGGCCAATACGTTGGAGCTGTTTTTCACTTTGAGCAGAAAGCTCAGTATCTTTAATCTCGTAGCGCGGAAGAAGAACATCTGAGACTCGTTCTCTAAGCAACTCGACTAACTCTGTTTTTGGAACGTCAGTTTTGTACTCGACGCTGGTTGGTTGGTTAAATGGCTTCACGTTGCGTTGTAAAAAGTCACTTAACTGTGGACTTTGATCTTTATACCAGCTTGATTGCAGTTCATGACGCATGTCGGTTGGCAGCAACGAGATAAAGTTACTTTCGCCTTCCAGACGCAAGAAGTCCATGAACATTCGTGTCATGAGTTGGTGGCCGAAGTTGCCATACACATCAAACCCAGCAACGAGCAAATAGTGGATGCGTTCTAGTAACGCGTAGTCAAGAATCCATACCGTTTTCGGCTGCTCGCCAACTAACCCTTGTACGACAGATGCGCTGTCAAAGTGGCGGAAAATAGTTAATGCCGCATTGTGGTTGGTGCCATTACCGTCCCAAATTACGTCGGTGGATAGGTTTTCGCCTTCCTTAAACCAGTTATTGGTAAATTCAGACTTGGCTTCTAGGTAGTGAGCTTGCTGACGCGCGTATTTAACCCAGTTGGTAACAGGCAGCGTGTTGCTTTCCTGCTCTGCTGGCAGTCTTAGGTTATCAGCCTGAGATCGGTAAAACTCATTTACTTCAGGGATATCTGCTTTATCTGGATCTAGAAAGAATATCCAAAAGCGATCATTGATAACATTCAGTGCAAGTTGGCCACGACAAACAGGCCCTTTAATGTAAGCCATGATCGTGTTTTGCGCATTGTCCAACATAAACTTGAAGCGTGATTTAACCGGAAGATCGATAAATGATGTCATCGGGTTTGCAGCAACTTCAGGTTCATAACTCGGTAGTTGATTAACTGTGTAATCAGCATCGATAAACCATGTGTTCCAGTTTTCAATACGTTGCTTGTTTAACGCGAACGGCATGTGCGTTTTATCTACAATCGTCCCTTGTTCTGGAATAATTCGATAAAACACGCGCTCAACCCCGGGATCATCGTACGGGCGACGTGTTGAAATACGTTTTACTGGTTGCCCCGGTGGAGTAGAAGAACGAACTAACGTAAAGAATCGAGGATCTTCAGTGAGTTCTGAAAAGTAGAGGTGAGACAAAAACAAATGCTCGTAAATATAGCGAGCCATCAGTTGATTTTTTAGATCAGCGCGATTGAGCAAAGTCTCATACTTGTCAATTTGAGCTTGCTCTTGTTCACTAATTGGTTGGTGAACGTTCATTATCGCGCCGTTTTCCAGCCAAGTCATCAGTGTGTGGTATTCACTGTTTGATAGGTTTGGCATACCAAAAGGCATTCCCCAGGTTGGGTTATCTTTTTCGTACTGTTCGTACTCTTCAATTGTTGGACAGGTTTGTTCTCGGTCTATCGAAAAATCAAAACCTTCTAACTGGACTTGATCAGGCAGCGGGTGGCGTTCTTTTTGTTGTAGCAAACGTGCAATGAGGCCTGCATCAATGTTGGCCGCCATGCTCTGATCACGTTCGTTAAGTACCGGATGAAAACCCGCATCGCGCCACTCTTGGGTTGTTTCTGCATCTTCGAATAAGCGTGTTGGCGCGGCGGCAGTAAGTCTTGTTCCTTCATATACCAGTGCTTTGCTCGCGCCACGGTCAATACCCTCAACGGAAGAAAGCTTAAGCTGACATGGTGCATCGTAGCACGCATGACAGACGACACAGCGGTTATCCATAATGGGTTTGACTTCGCTTTGGAAGAAGTTTGCTTGAGGTGTAGCCACGTCCGCCGTACGTTCACGAACGAGCTGTGGACCAAACAGTTGGTCATAGTTAAGGCCCGCATAGGTTGCACAGCCAGCAAACAATGTAGCAATGCAAAGTATAAAAATTAAGCGCAAATTCATTGAGTTATTTTACGTGATTAGAATTTGCATTAATTAAAGCAAAATAAGCGGTCAATTACCAAAAGTTGGAGCAATTCGCCGCGATTTCTTTACTTTTTCGCATGCTTAAATACATAACCTTGTCGATGAACGGTCTGAATTCGATCCGCTTTAATCCCTTCGCTAGCCAGTCGTTTTCTTATTCTACTAATGTGCATATCGAGTGCGCGGTCATGCTCTGAGAACGTGCGCTTCAGTACCGTTTCATAAAGGAAAGGTTTGCTAAGCACTTGATCTTGATAATGAGTCAGAGTACGGAGCAGCTCGAATTGAACGCTTGTAAGCTGAACTAACTTTTTGTCTGGCGGACGATTTATCATCACAGTATGGCTGTGCTTATCCAGTACGAGCTCATATTCATTATTGAGACCGTTATCGGAAGCTGCCGTCTTAGGAGCAGACGAAAGGGTAGACTCAAACATATTGGCATTTTAATTATTAATGATAGTAAAAACCATTATCATTAATGTTGACGTGAAATCAATGCTGTATTTTATTTGTAATGCAATATGTCGGAGTCATATCAAAATTCTGATATGGAAGAAATAACTCTACGACGGAAAGAGCACCAATTTAAATCGCCAAATCAATAAGTACTACCACAATTTCTAAAGCAAATAATCAGCTATTTTGGGGAATAGAGCAGCTGTTAATGTCTCTAAAGTTCTTATTTCTAAGATTCGCTTATCCACTATTTCTAGACTATACATTCTGTTGCAGGAAGCTCTTTTCTAATACACACAGAGGTTTATATGACAGCGAAATATGGCGTAAAACGTCGATTAGCGATTCTTGCCGCCGCCTTAATTGGCGCGACAAGTAGCAGTATCGCGGCAGAGAAACCTAACATTCTCGTCATTTGGGGTGATGATATTGGCCAATCCAATCTCAGTGCTTACACCTTCGGCTTGATGGGATACAAAACACCAAACATAGACAGCATCGCGAAAGAGGGCATGATGTTCACGGATTATTACGGTGAACAATCTTGTACTGCGGGCCGTTCTACTTTTATCACCGGCCAGACCGTCCTTAGAACGGGTTTAAGTAAAGTAGGGCTTCCTGGCGCAGATCTTGGCTTGAAGGAAGAAGATGCCACCATTGCCGAAATGTTGAAGCCGATGGGCTATATGACGGGTCAATTTGGTAAAAATCATTTAGGCGACAAAGATGAACACTTGCCTACTAACCACGGCTTCGATGAATTTTTTGGCAACCTTTATCACTTGAACGCCGAGGAAGAACCAGAAAACGTCGATTACCCTAAAGATCCAGAATTTCGTAAAAAATTTGGTCCTAGAGGCGTTATTCGCTCATACGCTGACGGCAAAATCGAGGACACCGGACCTCTGACTCGCAAGCGTATGGAAACCGTGGATGAAGAGACGTTGGATGCGGCGCTCGATTTTATGGATCGTGCCGTCAAAGCTGAAAAACCTTTCTTCGTCTGGTGGAACGCAACGCGTATGCATTTCCGCACCCACGTGAAAGAAGAGAATTCGGGAAAAACAGGCATCAGTGAGTATGCAGATGGCATGGTCGAGCATGATAATCATGTCGGCAAACTACTGAAAAAAGTGGACGATTTGGGCATAAAAGACAACACGATAGTCTTTTATTCAACCGATAATGGTCCACACATGAACTCGTGGCCAGATGCAGGCACAACGCCATTCCGTGGAGAGAAAAATACTAACTGGGAAGGTGCGTATCGAGTCCCTGCGATGGTACGTTGGCCGGGTAAAATTAAAGCTGGCTCTGTCTCGAATGATATCATGCACCATATGGACTGGATGCCAACTTTCGTTGCTGCCGCGGGTGATGACAGTATCAAAGAGAAATTACTCAAAGGCTATAGTGCGAATGGTAAGAAATTCAAAGTGCATCTCGATGGTTACAACTTCCTGCCATATTTAACTGGCAAAGAAGAGAAAGCACCGCGTGAAGAGATTTTTTACTTCTCGGATGATGGAGACTTAACCGCAATTCGTTATAACAAGTGGAAACTGGTTTTCATGGAGCAACGAGCAAAAGGTACGCTGCGCATTTGGGCGGAACCATTCACCACACTTCGAGTTCCTAAGATCTTCAACTTACGTATGGACCCTTACGAAGTGGCTGATATCACTTCCAACACCTACTATGATTGGATGCTAGACCGTGCTTACATGCTGGTTCCTGCACAAGCTTACGTAGGCAGATTCCTCGAAACGTTTAAAGAGTTTCCACCAAGGCAAAAAGCGGCAAGCTTCTCGCTCGATCAAGTGATGGAGAAATTAAAAGAGAACCCAAATAAGTAGGCTAGTGCTACGTAAGCAATACGATGCAACCATATAGAAAAGAGGCTCATATGAGCCTCTTTTTTTCGTCTAATAAAAGCTTTTAAAGCAACGAATGGCAAAGAAAATGCGAATCAACAAGGCCTATAAGGAAACTGGCTCGTAGTGGGCAGCCGTTAAGTTCGCTTTAATTTTTTCACGTAGTGCAATATGAGCAGGGTTGTTCATCTCTCGCTTATGGTAAACAAACTTGTAAGGGATAGCGCATATAGAAATAGGGCATTGCAGAACTTGAAGCTTAAGGGCTTTACTCCATTTGTTTGCAAAAGATTGAGACACTAAGCCTAAACAATCGCGTTGCGCGACGTACAACGCCATACCAGCAAGCGAAGATGTGATCAAATCAACTTTTCTCTCTTGAATAGTTTCTTGGGATAGCTGTTCAAAACCGCTCATGTTGTTCCATTTCCCTGAAAACAAACAGTGAGTTTCCTCATAAAACTGTTCTTTTGAGAGCGAGCCTTGCACGCGGGGATGATTCTCACGACAGATAATCACCGCCTCTTCTTCGTAGGCATCTTCAATAATAAATGCGGCATCTTTTGTGATAACAGTATCAATGACAAGATCGACTTTTTGTTGTCTTAGAAGCTCAAATAATAAGAACTTTTCGGGTGGCGATTCATAAAAAATAGTGTTCTTTATCGGGTCCATAATGTGCAATAAAATTTCGGAACAACACACTTCAAAATGATTCTTATCGGATATCGCATTATCAATAATATTAACCGCTTGCTGGAATTGCGGTAGCAGCTGATAGGCGGTAGATGTTAGTGCGATACCTCGCCCTTTTTTGACAAATAATTGCTTATCGACCACTTGTTCTAAACGCTTTATTGCAGCGCTCACAGCGGGTTGTGTCAGCCCCAATTGTTCCGCGGCTTTAGTATAAGATTGGAACTCCGCGACAACAAGAAAAGTTTGGATCAAATTCAAGTCCATAACGTTACTCATAAATTTAATTTATAGGTTAACTAATTCTGAATGCATTTATCGCCTGAAATTAGTGCTTTATCTTATATCAACAATGGTATTGAAAAGCGAATACCATTTTTACGCACTAGCGAACTCTTGGAGATAATATGAAAAATGCGACCAAAACGAGCAGTAAAAAACTCGTACTTAACGCATGTACGTTAGCATTAGGCGCTGCATCTGCAGTTGCACACGCAGCGGACAAACCCAACATTCTTGTCATCTTTGGTGATGATGTTGGTTACTGGAACCTTAGTACCTACAACCAAGGCATGATGGCGTACAATACGCCGAACATCGATAGCATT
Organism: Vibrio sp. T13N; assembly: GCF_032970445.1. Taxonomy (NCBI): domain Bacteria; kingdom Pseudomonadati; phylum Pseudomonadota; class Gammaproteobacteria; order Vibrionales; family Vibrionaceae; genus Vibrio; species Vibrio sp. T13N. The sequence continues at coordinate 317,662 of NZ_JAWJYE010000002.1, read as the reverse complement.
GCTAAAGAAGGTGCGAAGTTCACTAACTTCTACGCACAGCAAAGTTCGACAGCAGGCCGTTCTGCATTCATTACTGGTCAAATGCCAAAACGTACTGGTCTATCAAAAGTGGGCTTACCAGGCGCTCCGCAAGGTATCTCGGAAAAAGATCCAACGATTGCAACCGTGCTTAAGCAAATGGGTTATGCAACCGGACAATTTGGTAAGAACCATTTAGGCGACCGAGACGAACACCTTCCTACCAACCACGGTTTTGATGAGTTTTTCGGCAACCTATATCACTTGAACGCGGAAGAAGAGCCAGAGAACGTGGATTATCCTAAAGATCCAGAGTTCAAGAAGAAATTTGGCCCTCGTGGCGTAATCCACTCTTACGCTGACGGCAAAATTGAAGATACCGGTCCACTTACGCGTAAGCGTATGGAAAATGTTGACGGTGAATTCCTTGATGCTGCGGAAACCTTCATAGAAAAACAAGTAAAAGCGGATAAGCCGTTCTTTACTTGGTTTAACACCACTCGCATGCACAACTTCACGCATGTTCCTGAAGAATACCAAGGTAAAACAGGCGCTGGTTTCTACGCGGATGGTGTTAAGCAGCACGATGATCAAATTGGTCAACTACTTAACAAGATCAAAGAGTTAGGTGTGGATGACAATACAATCATTGTTTACACCACTGACAACGGCCCTATGGTTGATTTGTGGCCTGATGCAGGGATGACACCATTCCGCTCTGAGAAAAACACTGGCTGGGAAGGCAGTTTCCGTGTGCCGATGTTGATTAAATGGCCTGGAAACATCGAAGCAGGTAAAACGTTCAACGGCATGATGTCATTAGAGGATTTCTTCCCGACATTGGTTGCTGCAGCGGGTGACACCAAAGTTAAAGATGAATTACTAAAAGGTAAGAAAGTTGGTGATATGGACTATAAAGTTCACCTAGATGGTTATAACCAACTGCCATATCTAACGGGTAAGTCAGACAAATCTGCTCGTAACGAATTCGTTTACTGGAGCGATGACGGCGATCTTGTGGCATTACGCCAAGGAAAGTACAAGTTCCACTTTATGATTCAAGAGAATGAAACGGGCATGGATGTATGGCGTAAGCCTTTCACTAAACTTCGTGTTCCATTGATCTTCGACTTGAGTATCGACCCATTCGAACGTGGTGACCAAGGTATGGGTTACTCTCGTTGGATGTACGAGCGTTCATTCTTAATGATGCCAGCGATGGATACAGTGAAAGAAGTGATGGGTACATTCAAAGAATTCCCACCTCGTATGGAAGCAGGTTCGTTCGTACCTAAGTCTTCTAAGTAATTAATATTATATAGCGCTTTTCGGAGCGCTATATACCCAAATAGCTTCAATTCCTGCTGAAATGTGATTACGAGGTTATTTGGGTATATTAAATAGTGAGAAACGTATGAGTAAGATTTCCCCTCGCCATTCTACTACTATGCCTATTGTTCCTCTTAAAACGGCGTCTAAAGCAACGGTTCCGGGTGCGTACAACCGTCGATTCCATGTGATGGCAAAGCCAGGCGGAGCAAAATGCAATATCGATTGTCAGTACTGCTTTTATCTGCATAAAGAAAATCTACTGCACCAAGAAAAGCAGCCAAAAATGGACGACGCAACATTGGAAGCGTTCGTGAAAAGCTACATCGAAAGTCAGGATGGCGAAGAAATTGTATTCTCATGGCAGGGTGGGGAGCCAACGCTGCTTGGGCTGGACTATTTCCGCAATGTCGTAGCTCTGCAAAAGAAACATCAGCCGAAAGGCGTTCGCATTGAAAACGACCTTCAGACCAACGGCATTTTGCTAAACGATGAGTGGTGTGCGTTTTTAAAAGAACACAACTTCCTAGTTGGCTTATCGATTGATGGGCCACGAGAGCTGCACGACAAATATCGCAAAACCCGCAGCGGTAAGCCGACGTTTGATCTGGTGATGAAAGCGGTAGATAAGCTCCAAGCGCATGGCGTGAAATTTAACGCGTTGGTGACGGTGAATCGACACAATGCGAAATACCCGCTCGAAGTGTATCGATTTTTAACCCAAGAATTGGGTGTGACATACATTCAGTTTGCACCGGTGGTTGAAGCGAACGACTTCCAAACAACCGCACCGCAGTTTTGGAACGAACAGATGATCCCAACCAAAGGCAGTGATCTGGCGAAACCGGGTCATCCAATGTCTGTTGTGACGGATTGGTCGGTCGATCCTGAAGACTGGGGACGCTTTTTAATGGCGACCTTTGAAGAGTGGGTGAATAACGATCTTGGCCGTGTACTGGTTAACCTGTTTGAAACCGCGGTAGCGCAAGTAATGGGAAAACCGTCTCAGCTTTGCGTGACAGCTGAGTTTTGTGGCAAAGGCTTGGCGATTGAGCACAATGGCGACGTGTTCAGTTGCGACCACTATGTATACCCAGAATACAAACTCGCCAACATTCATGAACACTCATTGAATGACATGGCATTCTCTACACGACAATACACCTTTGGCATGGCAAAACGCGAATCTTTGCCGACGTATTGTAAGCAGTGTCCCTACTTGCCTTATTGCTGGGGCGAGTGTCCGAAAAACCGTTTGATCAAAACGCCGAATGGCGAGGCTGGACTAAACTATCTGTGTTCGGGAATCAAAATGTTCTTTGATTACGCATTACCGATGTTGGTTGGTCTTGAACAGCTTCTCCAATCTGAAGAACCGCAAAGATAACATAGTGAATATAACCTTAAGTTATTTCATTTGTTCTTATACTTAACTATTGAAAAGACGGCTTAAACCACTGAAAAGGTACCCTATGAACCACGCACAACAAGCGATAAAAGAACTCATCGAACAAACAGAAAAAAGCGTCATTGGACAAAGCCACGTGGTTCGAGCTTTAGTCATCGGGTTATTAACGAACGGGCACATTCTTCTAGAAGGTTTGCCGGGAACGGCAAAAACACGTTCTGTAAAATCGTTGGCCAACTTGTTAAACACCAGTTTTGGTCGAATCCAGTTTACGCCGGACCTTTTGCCATCGGACGTGACGGGAACCGAGGTTTATCAAGAGTTGGATGGCAAGCCGCAACTTCATTTTCAACCAGGGCCAATTTTTAACAGCATAGTGCTTGCCGATGAGGTCAACCGTGCGCCAGCCAAAGTACAAGCGGCACTGCTTGAAGCCATGGCCGAAGGCACAATTACCGTAGGCGATAAAACTCACGTATTGCCAGACTTATTTATGGTGCTTGCAACGCAAAACCCAGTAGAGCAAGAGGGCACGTACCCGCTGCCAGAAGCGCAAATGGACCGTTTTATCATGAAGGTTACTGTCGACTATCCAGAAGATGAAGCCGAACGTGACATCATTCGTTTGGTACGCAGTGAAGAATTAGGTGCGGAAACCAGCAGCGAAATTATTACGCCAAAACACATCGAGCCAGATGTGGTGCTAGAAGCACGTCGTCAACTACCTGATATTGTTGTGTCAGATCTAGTGGAAAACTACATTGTCGCGTTAGTGATGGCGACTCGTAAGCCAGAGCGTTATGCCGATTCAAACTTAGCAAAATGGATTGAGATTGGCTCTAGTCCTCGTGCTTCCATCGCACTAGACAAATGCGCTCGTGCGTATGCGTGGATACAAGGACGTGACCATGTCACTCCTGACGATGTGCGAGCCATGATTCCGTCTGTACTGGGCCACCGTTTTTCTTTGACCTACGATGCATTAGCAGACGGAGTCGATCACCAACGCGTCGTGCAAGAGCTGCTAGATTGTGTAGAAATTGGGTAAGCGGGAGGCATTATGGCTAAGCCAACTCTTGCGCCAAAATCACAGGGGATGGATCCCCGTTTGTACTGCGATTACGCTCGCTTAGTACGCTTGCAAGCACAAGCAGAATCATTCAGTTTACTTCCTCACCTAAAAGCGGGTAGCGTACTCTCAGGCCGCCACAATTCGCTGTTTCGTGGTCGTGGATTGAACTTCGAAGAGCTGCGTCATTACCAATTGGGTGACGACATTCGTAATCTGGATTGGAAAGTTACGATGCGCACAGGCAAACCGCATGTGCGTAGCTACACCGAAGAAAAAGATCGCAACGTGATCGTGTGTGTCGATCAGCGTAGCGCAATGTTTTTTGCTTCGACGCAAGTAATGAAATCGGTTGTCGCGGCAGAAATCGCGGGCATGTGCGGGTGGCGCGTGTTAAAAGATGGCGACCGAGTTGGTTTTGTCATCGCATCCCAACAGGCGTTGTTTCACAGCAAGGCGCAGCGTTCGCAAAACGATCTTCTGGCTCAACTTAAGCGTCTCGCTAAAGCCAATCAATCGCTCAATGTGGACTCCCGCAATTCCGAAAAAGTGACGTTCAGTCAATGGATTGAGCTCATTAAACGCATGAAGCTCAAACAATCCACTTTGATTTTTATCAGCGACTGGAGCGACTGCGAGGAGCACCACCTTGATCACCTTAAACAGCTACAACAGCACAACGATGTTCTCGCCGTGATGGTCAGTGACCCATTAGAACAAGCGCTACCAGACGATTTGGCAAAATCGAAATGGGTGGTTGGTGATGGGCAGTATCAACTCAATTTAGACAGCCAAGCAAAGGTAGAAGCCGCGAGCGCAAAGCTTGAGGCTCGAACTAGCTTACAGCGACAATCACTCTCTCAACTTATGGCGATGAAACACCTTCCGCACATCGAACTCGATACGACAGGCGAGCACATTAAACAATTTCAAAAACTGGTAGGGGGGCGTTAAATGAGTGGTCTTCCTACGCCTCCGAGTACTTACATACTTAGAGAGCTACATGATGTGGCCGTGCCATCTAGCGTGAGTTGGTACCCGCAAACAATTGGCTGGAAAATTTTAGCGGCGGTTGCGTTCATTGCATTGGTATATGTTGCATATCGCTTGGGTCGGCAATGGTGGCATAATCGTTACCGAAAAGAAGCTCTACTGGCGATTTCGCAAATCAAACCGAGCGACAAAGACATGCCCAAAGCATTGTTCTCTGTGCTTAAAATTGTGTTGATTCATGTTGATAGCCGTAACGCGAAATTGTTTGATACCGCCTTTTTGCGCAAGCTCGATGCGCTATATCCGCAAACCGGAGATTCTCAAGCAAACTCGCAAGTGGTCTTTAACGATGAGCTTTCAAAGCGCTGGCTACAAAGTATTGTTGACCCAAGCGTTACGTTAACCAACGAAGAGCGAGTAACGCTTATTGCTCGTGCGAAAAACTGGGTGAGTGAACACCGCTGTGATGCTCAAAAAAGCGCGGCAAAGAAATCTCCATTATTGAAACGCAAAGCAAATCAGGGAGGTCAACATGAATGATCTTCTTGTATCGTTAACTGGTTTGTCTGGTTTTGAATTTGCTCACCCAATGTGGTTTCTGATTTTGCCGCTGCCATTGATGGTGTACTACTTGGTGCCTGCATATCGCACTAAGCAAATGGCGATCAAAGTGCCGTTTTTTAGTCAGTTGGTGGAAGCGATTGGCGAGACGCCATCAGAAGGTGCAAGCCAGCTAACCCCAAGCTGGTGGCAACGAGCAACGTTAATTCTCTCATGGCTTTTGGTGGTGTGTGCGATGGCAAAACCCACCGTGTTAGGCGAGCCTCAAGTTCGCGAGAGTTTAGGGCGCGATGTGATGGTCGTGGTGGATCTTTCGGGTTCCATGGCTGAGCCTGATTTCACCTCTCGTACGGGCGAAAAAATTTCTCGCCTTGATGCGGCGAAAGAAGTGCTGACGGAGTTTGTTCAGTCTCGTAAAGGTGACCGATTAGGCTTGGTTCTTTTTGGTGATGCCGCTTTTGTGCAAACGCCATTTACCGCAGACCAAAAAGTGTGGCTCGAACTGCTTAACCAAACCGATGTGGCGATGGCAGGGCAGAGTACCCATCTTGGTGATGCAATTGGCTTAGCGATTAAAGTTTTTGAGCAAAGCGATAAGTCGCGTGGTGCTTTAGAACAAAAGCAAAACCGTGAAAAAGTCGCGATTGTATTAACTGATGGTAACGACACGGGCAGCTTTGTCGAACCGATTGATGCGGCGAAAGTTGCGAAAGCCAAAGGCGTGCGAGTGCACGTGATTGCGATGGGTGATCCGGAAACGATAGGTGAAACCGCGTTGGATATGGACACGATTCATCGCATTGCGAAAGAATCCGGCGGTGAAGCGTTTGAAGCACTCAACCGTGATGAACTATCGGCTGCCTACGACGAAATTGGCAAACTGGAACCTCAACTTTACGAAAGCACCACATACCGCCCAAAACAAAGCCTTCACCATTACTTGATGGCGTTAGTGGTCATCATGCATTTGCTCGCGTTCAGCGTCGCAACACTCAAAAGAAGGGCTGCAACACGATCATCATTAGGAGAGAGCGATGTTTGATTCTCTTAGTTGGACGCAATTCTTTACGCAGTTTCATTTTATTCGACCACTGTGGTTACTGGCTTTGATCCCCATGTTTTTCTTGGTGTGGTTACGCTGGCGAGAAGAAAGCAAGCCAAGCTGGAAGGATATTCTGCCCGAACATTTACGCAATGCTTTGACGATAGGTGAGCGAGGTTGGCGTAAGCAACTGCCGCTTAAGCTCTTGATGCTGATTGTGTTCATCGCCATTGTGATTTGTGCAGGCCCAACGTGGCAACGAGAATCTTCTCCCTTTGGCGAAGATAAAGCCTCTCTGCTTGTGGTGCTTGATAACAGCGACTCGATGCTGCAAAAAGATCTCCCACCAAGCCGCCTTGAGCGTTCCAAACAGAAAATACGCGATTTATTAGCTGCGCGAAAAGGCGGAAAAACGGGTTTAGTCGTGTTTGCGGGCAGTGCTCATGTGGCGATGCCTGTGACTCAAGACAGCAAGGTATTTGACCCATTTTTGGCGGCCATTATGCCAGAAATCATGCCCGTGCAAGGTAAGCTTGCTGAAAAAGCCTTGCCGTTAATTGATCAACAATTGCAAGGTCAACCAGGTTCCACCGTTTTGTTGGTGAGCGACGGCGTGACCCCGGCCACGATTAAGCAATACCAAGCGTATTTTGCAGGCAAACCTTATCAACTGTTAATTCTTGCTGCGGGGAATACAGACATCGTGAGTAACAACCCGATGGATTTGGATTCTCTGCAAAAACTGGCCAGCCAGACCAACGGTCGATTGGTGGAAGTGACGGTCGATAACAGTGATATCGAACAACTGAATCGATACGTTGAGCGCAATATGCAGCTTAATGGCGAATCTTCAATGCCTTGGAAAGACATGGGTTATCAACTGCTGTTCCCAATCGCATTGATCATGATGCTGTGGTTTAGAAAAGGGTGGTTAGTGCAGTGGTGTGTGATTGCAATGGTGAGCGGTACACTGTTGATGCCGACCAGTGCAATGGCAGAAAATATATCTGTTAAAGCCGAACAGCCACAAGTTGTGCAAAAAGTGACGACCTTCGACAAAGTGGCGCAATGGTGGTGGGATTTGTGGCTGACGCCAGACCAACAAGGACAGCGCTTGTTCAACCAACAAGCGTATTTAGAAGCAGCGAAACACTTTGTCGATCCATTACGCAAAGGCACGGCGTACTACTACGCTAGCGAGTTTGAGCTCGCGCACAGTGCGTTTTTGGAAATGCAAAACGACCCGTCCGAAGAGGTTCGAGATTACGGTCTTTACAATGCGGCGAGCGCATTGGCGCGTCAGCGTGAATATTTGGCTGCTCGCGACTTGTTAAAATCCTTAGCCAGCAAGCCAACGTTGAACGAGTCGTTAAGACCTGATGTTGAGCACAACTTGAAAGTGATTGCTGGCATCGTCGATGAGATAAATCAGATGAGTGAAAGTCAAGCCGGAACAGAGCAAGAGGCGTCAACCGAGCTAGGCGACAACCCTCAAACCGCAGAAGGAGCGGATGAACAAACGTCAGCAGAGTTGATGATTAAAGAGACGTTAAGCGCAGACGACATCTTAGGCAGCCAAGAGTTAGCCGACAAGTGGCTAAAGCGAGTCGAAGCGGATCCGAAGTATTTCTTACGCGCTAAATTCCAAATTCAATTACGCTCGCCAACAACGGGTAGCTCAACTACGACAACGGAACACAATACAGAGGAGGCTGCTCAATGATGATGAATGCCCATCGCGTTACCTCTTTTACACTTCCTGCACGGATAGTGGCATGGTTAGTGGTTTGTTTGAGTCTGTTCGTAAGTCGTCACGTTTTCGCTCAGGATATTTACGATCTTCAACGCAATCATGGTGTTGAGTTGCAAGCGTGGGTTGGTCAACAACCAACGGCTGGAGAAAAGCGTAAAACGCCAAGTTTTAGTGTCAACGAGCAAGTCATTTTAACCATCGAAGTGGCAACGCCGCGCTGGTTTACGGGGGGGACGCGAATTGCCAGTATTGAAATGCCCAATGTTATCGCCAAACAGCGTAATCAGTTAGCCACTAACTTCATGGAGCGCAAGGGCGGACAAACTTGGTCGCGTCAACGCTGGGAAGTGACTTTGTATCCGCAAGCATCTGGTGATTTTGTGATTCCACCTGTCGCTGTGGGCGTTCAGGTGTCGGCGCCGGACGGCGAGAAGGTGTCAGGCACACTTTACACGCAGCCAATTAAGTTCAAAACCGCCTTGCCATCGGGATTGTTGAGCGGTGATACGCCTTGGTTTTCTGCAACGCGCGTAGACGTAAAGCAAGAGTGGGAAACCTCCACTGAGTCACTCAAAGTTGGGGATGCAATCACGCGTAAAATCACCATTTCAGCTCAAGATTCGCTATCTGTGTTGCTACCAGACTTGTTGAAAGGAGAATCAACAACCAGTTACCAAGCGTATCCTCAACCGCACCGTCTTACAGATACGCAAACACGTGGTGATTACCAGTCAACACGCACAGAAGAGAGCGTGTACGTGATTCAACAAGGTGGTGAATTAACCCTGCCAGATTATGAGTTCCGTTGGTGGAACAGTAAGACTCAGCAAGTGGAAACGGTGGTGTTAGAGGGCAAAACATTTGCCGCGAAGCACACGTTGAAATCCTTCATCAAAACGTATTTTGCATGGATTGTTTCCACGCTTGTATTGTTGGGTTTTGTGACTGTTTCATTGGTAGCCATTAAACGTTACTACCGCAACAGACCGACACCAGCATGGTTGACGTTCCACCGTTTGTTAAAGGCTAAACGTTGGTCTGAAGCAAGGGCCGTATTGTACAAACAATTACGTTTAAATACGGCAGAGCTGGAAATGACCAAAGCCGATACGAGTGAATCGTGGCAAAAAAGTGCGTCGCGAATGCAAAATGGTGAAAATAGCGCTCATTTAATGAAGTCGATGTGGCGCAAGATCCAGACCAAACAACAACGTTTTAAATTCCGTATACCGCGAGCGTTACTAGGACTGGACAAAGTCATTGGAAGAGATGGCAATGAATAAAACGGGGCGCTAATATAGCGCCTCGTTTTTATTAGAGAATAGAGTTCAAATGAGCCAAGAGTTTATGCGCCGCGCATTGGAAGTGTCCAAAAATGCGCTTCCTGAATGTCAACCCAACCCGCCAGTTGGCTGCGTGTTAGTTAAAGACAATCAAATCGTTTCAGAAGGTCATACTCAAGCTATTGGTGGCAACCACGCGGAAGTAGAAGCGCTGAATGCATATCAAGGCTCGTTAGAATCGGTGACGGCATACGTTACGCTCGAACCGTGTTCGTTTGTAGGTCGCACGCCAGCTTGCGCGGTGACATTAGTAAAATCCGGTATTGGCAAAGTCGTCGTAGCCGTGTTGGATCCAGATCCGCGCAACAGTGGTCGAGGTATCGAGATTCTAAAACAAGCCGGTATTGAGGTAGAAATTGGTTTATGCGGCGAGGAAGTCAGCGAGTTTCTTACCCCATATTTAGGCAAATCTTAATGTAAGCTTTGGCTTGCACGATAGCTACTCACTTATGCGGTGAATTGAGTACGTCAAAATTGAGTTAAAACTCATTAAAACAGGTCGTACCGCCCATTTCTTGTACTTGGCTACGTTAACAATCATGCTGTTAGATTAAAATAGAAAAAGTGATTTTCGAAAAATTTAATAGCATGAAACCGACCGATCTTAATCTTATCCCCATCTTTATTGCCATTTATGAAGAGGGGAACTTATCTAAAGCGGCAACACGTCTTAGTATCACGCAGCCCGCAGTCAGCAAAGCGTTGGCACGCCTTCGTTATATTTATGACGAACCTTTATTTCATCGCTGTACCAAGGGGGTAGAACCTACCTCTTTTGCTATGGATATTTACCCTGCGCTGCTTACTTCGGTGCAAAACTTTACTTCAACTCTGGCGGCTTCTAGCGAATTTGACCCTAAAGTGTCGAATCGAGTGTTTTCCATTGCTTGTGTCTCTGTTGCAAGTTTTGAGTTGCTCCCTCAAGTTATGAAACAGATCCGTGAGTTAGCACCACATATTGCTTTAGAGGTTCATCCACTCTTTACGGAAGATTTTGAAAGCGATCTGCGTTTGCAACGTTACGACTTGATCATTGATATCGCGCCAAGAGCAAGAACAGTTTTAAAAGTTGAAACTGTACTTACTGAGCGCTTGGTGGTGGTGTGTAGCGAGGAGCACCCACGCTTAAAGAACGAGATTACGGCTGAACAATTTTTTGAAGAAGAACATGTGGTGGTTTCGCAGTGGCAGAGTCGTAAGAGCTTGTTAAACGCCGATGATATTGTCGACTTGGACAAAAGAAAGATAAAGTATCGAGCTTCTGGCGTGTTGGAAATGCTACCTGTTATATGCGGTAGTGAATATATTGGTTTAATGCCAGAGTCGATGATCAACTTGTTCAACCACACCTATCATGTTAAATCTTTATCTATGCCATTTGATGAACAAACCTATGAGCTCTGCACAATATGGCATCCTAGTCGGACAAACGACAGTGCCCATCAATGGTTGCGATCACAGATTAAACAAGCAGGGAAAACCATCAACCAATAGGAAGTGCAATGAAGAAGACAATACGTGCCATCCTTAACGGCAAAAAAGCTGGGAACCCAGAGTTAAGAGATGCAATCATGAAAATGAGAGACAAGGGCGTCGATGTGCAAGTGCGAGTGACTTGGGAATCTCAAGACATGCCGCGCTTGGTGAAAGAAGCGGTTGATGAAGGGATTGAACGTATTGTTGTCGCTGGTGGCGATGGGACCGTCAATGAGGCGGCTTCTGCGATTATCCAAATTGAAGAAGAAAAACGCCCTGAGTTAGCCATTATCCCTCTTGGTACCGCAAATGATTTTGCCACCGCGATTCAAGTGCCAGCTTCTATCAAGGCGTCTTTATCTCTCGCCGTAGAAGGGCAGTCTGCTTTGGTCGATTGTGTCAAGGCTAACGATCGCTACTTTATTAACGTGGCAACAGCTGGGTTTGGCGCAGAAGTTACGGCAGAAACGCCTGTTGAACTTAAAAACTTTCTTGGTGGCGGCGCTTATACACTAACTGGTGTTGTAAAAGCGCTCGGCTTTAAACCTTATGACGGAACAATAACAATTGAAGGCGGGGCTTATCAGGGAGAAATGTTGCTTGGCGCTTTTTGCAATGGTCGCTTAGCTGGAGGTGGGCAAGAGTTAGCGTCGAAAGCGATGATTAATGATGGCTTGATGGATCTAACATTGGTGCGTCCATTCTTACCTCATGAGCTGCCGAAAGTTATCGAAGAGATCAATAATCCTAGCGAGAAAGGTGAGTTTGTAAAACACACAAGAGCAAGCTGGTTGGAGATAGACTTTCCAAATCCACTTCCGCTCAATTTAGATGGCGAACCATATCATTCGAGAACAATACGGTTTGATGTTCAGCCTAAGAGTATACGATTAGTCTTGCCGCAAGATTGTCCTTGCTTGGTCAGCTAAACGAGTAGTTTCAAGGCCCATAAACAACACAGCCTCCAATATGTGGCTGTGTTGTTTGTGTTGAGGTGTCAGGCGAACTAAAGCTTTTGAATGGTTTCTACGTCAATCTGCGTGGTTGTCCACTCTGAGTCAACTTCGCCTCGAATCGTCACTTTATCGTTTGGACCAACGTCTAGCCCCATCCAATCTTCATTGTCGATTTCCACTTCGATTTCACCAGTCTCATCTTTGAACAAGTAAGTCTCGTTACCAAGAGATTGAACAATGTGCCCGGTTAACATGACGGCGCTGTCGTCGGTTGCGTTGTGCGCCTCTTTCACCGAATTAATTACGCTTACTTCTGGACCATTAAATGCGGCGAAAGCTGAGCTTGAAAGTAGGGCAAACATGGATGCTAAAATCATTTTTTTCATTATCGTCTCCTTAAATTAGAAGTAGTAAGTTGTGCCTACGTTAAAGGATGCCGTGTTTGCGTAGCTGTCTAGTTGATATTTTGCGTTTGCACCAATGATGAACTGCGGGAAAATTCGGTATTCCGCACCCACTGAGAACATTGCGCCTAGCTCGTTGTTTTTCTCCGCACTATGGAAAAGCGTGTTGTTCATTTCTACATCGTCATTCGCGACAAGCTCATATTCTTGGTGTTTCGAAACTTTGGTGTCGTATTGCGTGTACGTTAGACCCGCTTTGAATTTTGTTGTCCATTTGTCATTTAATGCATAGTTAAACACAGGTGCCAACGACACTTGCTTGGCTTTGATTGACGCATCCCAATCCATTTCATGATGGTAATCTTTGCCATCAATTTGTTTGATACCAAGGTTCTTTGAACGATTATCATCAAGGTCAAATTGGCTGTAGCCCAACTCTAGCGCCCAGTTGTCATCGAACGCGTAACCGACAAAACCTGAGAAAATACCGTCTTCAAGCCCAGGGTTGAGTGTTACGTTGTCAGTTGAAAAGTGAGGTTCCAAATCATGGTCAGTGGTGCCTAGTCCATATTCGAGACCTACATAAGGAGCCGCAGATACCGAAACTGAGCAGGTAACAAGTAACGCAAGAAGTGTTTTGTTCATTTTATTTTTCCTCTTCAAGTCAACTTAGTGAGTAGAAGCGCATTTTGTGTGAAGAAGCGTGAAGCGATCGTGAAGAAACGAAAAAATGTTTAGAAAAAAGAGCAAGGGGCGATAACCGAGGGGCGGTTTGAGTGAACAAACACCAAGCTCTTAATATAAAGTAAGTTAAGTTGCTGCGACGTAACACACCGCAAACGGGACATTAAGGCGAGTAAACTCTTTGATCCAACGCCATTGGTTATCCTGGAGTTTATCGCCAGGGCCTTTCACTTCAATCCACTCGAACTCATTTTCTTTAAAAGCAATGAGATCCGGCATCCCATTGCGGTAAAGCTTAAGGTCGCTCAATTGTATTTTGAACAGCGCCATCAGCATATTGGTTGGGATAGTGTTGAGCGCTGTTTCGAGTAGCTCTTTACTTATTAAATTCCAATGTACAAATGGATTACTAATGCCAAACTTCTCATCGTATTTTGTCAATAACGTCTGGGTGTTGCCCGCTTCTAGTTCGGCAAAAGCGGTGTCTATCAAAGCTTGGCGCTTGGTAACAAAATCCGAGTGATATAAATCTAAAGGACGGTGTTGATAAGCGTTAATGAATGCCCCTTCAATAGGAGCAAAAATCGCATCCCAGAATGTAAGCCCCAGTAGCGAGTTGAGCAACGCATTTTCAGCGTAAAACACATTCCAGCCTAAGGACTCAAAATACGCTTTGCTGGCAAGCTCGACTCGTTGTTGAGATAAATCCAGTTCAATATGGTATTCGGAGCAGAGTGGCTTCGCTACTCTTGGTACTTTCGCGCCTTGTTTTCGCTTCAACCGTTGCTCAAGTTTTTGTGCGACTTCGAGTTCAGACACATCAATTGGCGATTGTAGCATCTCTGTGACAGTGTCACTAAATGAATCATCTTGGTTTAGTTTGTCATAGATACGTGCGCGTCGTTCTCGGCTCGGAGCAAGTTGAGTTTGGCCAAATAGTGATAGGGCGGTCTCTAGCTCATCAATCCGTTCGTAATCACGTGCTATGTCATTCAACATGTGTTTGCGTTTACGATCTACGTAATGGTGACTAACTGGATGAGGCATTGCCTCAATTAATAAGTCGAGGTTCGCTTTGTCTTTTCGATCAAATTGCCAGTACAGGTTGGCCAGTTGGCTCAGTTCAATTAAGCGGTCTATTTGCTCACGTGAATCAAAGAAACGGCGCACTTTACTCAATTGGTATTGCTCGAACTGATGTAGACCTAAGTCATCAAGCACAAACTGACTTAAGTCTTGATGGGTGTTGGCAAAAAATAGGGTGAGTAAAACGTCGATCATGTGGGCGGAATTGAGTTTGATGATCGTAAACTCAAGCTGCTCAAAACGATCAAATTCCGTGTTGCTTAAACTCTCCACAAGGGCATCTTTCTTTAATGACTTCGGTAGCTCTGGGTAAAGTGCAGAGATCTCCGGTTTCGTCAGTAAGTTAGACGCTAACTCTTGATGAGAGAGTGTGGGGGAAAGGGCCACAAACTCATGTTGACTCAATTCTGCCAGTGCTTCATTGATAGAAGGTATTTCTTGATAACTCAGCTTATCACTTCGAAACCAACACCCTTTTCGGCTGTATAAACGCACCAATAGGCATTGGGCGTGTTTGCTCAAGGAATCAAACGAGCAAAGCCAAGCGTGTTCTTCCTCGGTCAGTAAATCGCTGTACCAGGTTACTGTGTGGTGAGTCAGCTTAAAGAAGTTTTCTAGATAGTAGTCTGGTGCAAGTTCGATAGGGCTTTCCATAAACGACCGATAACAAAAAAGGCTTAACCCATAGGTTAAGCCTTTTCGCTATCAAATCAATTCGCAATTATGCGTTTTTTAGCTGCGCTACTTTCGCTTCAGACAGTGGCTTAGTGATGAACGCAAGTACGATACATACTGCCATCATTGCTGAAGAAATAGTGTAAGCCAAGGTGTAGCCTTCGCCGTTCGTCATAGAGAAGCCAACAACTGCTGCGCCGATTGCACCACCGATACCCCATGCCGTGTAAAGCACACCGTAGTTAGTACCGTAGCTTTTCAAACCGTAGAACTCGGCCGTTAGCGTAGGGAATACCGCTAGAAGTGTACCGTAACCGACCGCTGCGATCGCAGTACCAATGATCAGAGTGAACTCAGAGTTGAACGTTGCGAACAGCACCATGTTTACGCCTTGTAGGACGAACGCAAGTAGAAGCGTACGAACACCGCCGATTTTATCTGCAAGCATACCCGCAGCAACACGACCGCCAGAGTTGAATACAGCAAGAATGGACGCTAGGTAAACCGCGTTTGGTAAGTTTGCTTGAACGCTTGCGATTGTCGTGATGTTACCGATGATCATTAGACCAACAGAAGCTGCGAATGCGTACATGATCCATAGAGAGTAGAACTGTGGCGTCTTCAGCATTGCTTTCCAAGTTAGATCATCTGACTTTTTAACCGCTTTAGGTGCTTGACCTTCTTTTACTTTCGGCTCTGCAGGCGTGTAGTCTGCTGGTGGGTTATTGATGGTTGCTGCAAGAGGAACTGCAATTGCCAGGATACCAACACCAAGAACCATAAAGCTCGTTTGAATGCCCATGCTGTCGATCAATGATGATGTTACTGGTGCTAGGTAGATAGCCGCTAGACCGAAACCAGCCGCAATAATGCCGTTAACCATGCCTTTCTTCGAAGCGTGGAACCATTTCATTGCAGAAGGTGATAGGCATGCGTAGCCAAAACCGATACCTGCACCTGTGATCACACCGAAGGTAATGTTCAGCATGAGTGGAGTGTCAACAAAGCCAGACGCGATCATGCCTAGACCTGTAAGAACAGTACCTAGGATAAGGATCATACGTGGACCCATGCGGTCTTGAAGAATACCTGCAACAAGAAGACAGATAGAGAAAGTGATGGTTGCAGTTGCATAAGGTGCAGAAGCTTCTGCAGCACTCCAGCCTGATTCAGTTACCAGTGCCTTGTTGAATACACTCCAAGCATACAGGATGCCAAGACAAAGGTTGATACAGAACCCTGCTAACAGGATGCGCATAGCTTTATCAATCTTGCTCATTTTCATTCTCAGTTTTTCCTCTTGTTGGCAATGCCGCAAAGAGGGTTGGTTTAAAGATGTTTTTTCTCAAAATTAGTTTGCGTTTTTCAACGATTAACGCAATGAGCGCGGATTATAACCAATAAATATGTGATTGGAATCTCTTTTTACCGTTACTGATAAAATAATTTGAAACATTAAAAGCGGATGTGAATTCATGGTTTTGTATGTGGTTGGAGTGTTATCAAAAAGTGATGATTTTTGTTGTAAGGAACGAGGAACTAGTCAAAACAGAGAATTCAGTGCGCAGTTGGGTGCACAGCTCACATTTCATATAAAAAATTTCAAAATGTTACCGTGTTAACTATCTGTAACAAAAATGACTGAAATATCGTCTTATCGCCGTAAGTATTGGATGTAAAGGGTTTCTTAAATTTAAATTGTTAACCTTTTGTAATAACTAGAGCTGATTAGGTTTTTTGTGCATTAAGTGAACAAAAAAATCACTTGTAATTGCAGATTATAGGAGCAGAATATAGCGAAAAATGAGATTTCATTTATGAAGGGATGCTTTTTTAGACTTGTTGTGAGGTGACTTATGAAACTGTTCCTATTACTCATGGCTTCGGTATCTGCTGGTGTCGCATCTGCAGACCACATCCATTCATTTATGTTGGGTCTATCTATTGCTTCTCTAGCGGTAGGGAGCTGTTATTTCTTTGCATTCCGTAGCTCGCGCTTTCCACAGCTTGCTTTATTCTTACTAATTTGCGGCATGCTTTCTAAGTTGACGATAACGGTTGTTGGTGTGATGTGGGGAATGTCGGCTGAATTAATTACGTCTCCAATCGTATTCGCACTTTCGTATTTATTCTTCTCTCTCGCCGTGACCTACTTATGGTTTAGTTATCGAGAGAGTATTACTAAGATCCCTGATCGATTTAAGTCAGCGTAAATCGTCAAATAAGAACACATAATGAAAAAACGCCAGCACTTTTGCTGGCGTTTTTGTTTAAAGCTAAGTCAGTTAGCTTGTTGTGTTTGGCTCGGTAGGGGTTGTCCAGTATTGACTGATACTGTTAGTGGCGGCTCTGGAACTTCTAAGAAGCAGGCGATTACTCTATAGAGTTCTCCTTCCGCAACGGTAACCTTTCCATCCGATTCAATCGCTAATCGACACGCTTTTACGAACAAGCGACGACTTTTCGGTTTGAGCTGCAGTAGGAGCTCTAAAGCGGCGCGATTTAGGCCCCAGTTCTTATTTGCGGGTTGTAACTCTGCATCATTAAAGCCCAAACAGGTTAGGGCGCTGCTAAATGCACGTTGAGCGTCTTCCGGTTGAGAGTGACTAACCCAAGCCAATTCGCGCAGTAGCCAAAACACACTCTCTTTTAATTGCTTTAAAGATTGGAACTGTTTTGTACATCCATACGATTCGAGTAGTTGCTTCTCCAATAAGTTGATGACACACCATTCTGCGAGTGAGTAGTGGTCATCAGTTTGAGAGAGTTCACGTAGCACCTGGCACAGTCTGTTTTTCTGACCCTCACTTAGCGATTTCAAGGCAGGAATGGAGAGTTCGAGTAATGGAAAGCGTAGATGAAGAGGCAAATCATAATCCAGCCATGGTAATAATTGTGCTTGAGACACATTTGGGATATGACTTTTTATCATCTCTCGCTGGAGTTCACTGCCATCAAATATCAAGGCAAAAGCAATAAAGCGCGCACTGTATGGTTCACGAGCGATGTCGACAAGTTCGGAAGGAAGTTGGTTAAGTAGTTGTTGACCTACTTCGCTGAGTTCTGCGGTGGTTGGTTTCTCAGGTTGTGTCGACGTCCCTGATGAGAATCCACTAACGTTATCATTCTCAAAGCTTGTCGTTGGACGATGCGAACTTTGAGAAAAACTTCCATCCCAACCAGGTTCAATTCGGCGAATCCGTTCTTCTAGTGGAGGGTGAGTAGCAAATAGGCCAGAAAAGCCGGAGAGTTTGCTTTGACCAAACATCATATGGCTCATCTCATCGCTTGCTTTTGTATTCAATGAAGAACCCGCCATATGGCTACCAATTTTCTTGAGTGCACCAGCAATGCCTTGATCGTTTCGAGTAAATTGAACGGCACTGGCATCAGCGAGAAATTCACGTTGACGAGAGATTGCAGCTTTGATCATCGAGCCAAACAAGGTGCCAATCCAGCCCAGAACCAAACAGATAATCGCAATCAGCATGATAACCGCAAAGCCTTTATCGGAATCGGAAGAACTTCTTGATACGCGGCTCGTATGATGAGTGTTATCTAAGACCAAGTGTCCAAAATTTGCAATGCAAGTGATGCCAAACAGTACGCCGATAAGACGTGTATTTAAACGCATATCTCCGTTTAAGATATGGCTGAATTCATGAGCAATGACACCTTGTAGTTCATCTCGCGTGAAGCTATCCAGTGCGCCTTGTGTGACGCCGATGACGGCATCATCAATGCTCATGCCTGCTGCGAAAGCATTGATACCGCGCTCTTCCTGCATCACATAGACGGGAGGAACCGGAATACCAGATGCAATTGCCATCTCTTCCACAACGTTGAGCAGTTGTCTATGTTTTGCATCTAAGGTGTTTGAGGAAATCAGCTTGCCGCCTATGCTCTCAGCAACACCTCGGCCTCCATTGGAGGTGAGGGCGGATAAGCGAACCGTTGAACTTATCGCAACAACCAGCAATACACCGGCAAAGCACAACAAGACGTAGGTAAGTGCGGTTTCTTGATCAAAGTGTTCGCCTGTTACTCCGTAATAGATACCAATCGATAATACGCTTACCAAACCAGTGATGGTGACAACTGCTAAGGAAAACAGGAACACCAAAAGCCCAGTGCGTTGACGCGCGGTATCTTGATGGTCAAAGAAATCCATTAGAACTCAACCTTCGGGGCCGCTTGTATTTCAGCACTGTCAGAAAACTCTAACAGTTTGCCATCTTGGAATCCGAATGCGTTGGAAAACAACACTGGCGGGAACGTTTGTTTGTATGTGTTGTAGCTGGTTACCGCATCATTAAATGCTTGGCGAGCAAACGCAACTTTGTTCTCAGTGCTGGTTAATTCTTCTTGAAGCTGACTCATGGTTTCATTCGCTTTAAGCTCAGGGTAGGCTTCCACTACAACATTAAGTTTGCCCAACGCACTTTGCAGCATGCCTTCTGCTTGGTTTAGTTGGCTAATTGCCGCATCACTACCAGGTGCGTCACTGGCTGCTTTCAGGCCAGCAATTGCTTGATTACGAGCTTGGATGACACGTTCAAATGTTTCTTTTTCGTGTTCCATATAGCCTTTTGCAGTATTAACTAAGTTCGGAATCAAATCGTATCGACGTTTTAATTGAACCTCTATTTGAGCGAAGCTGTTTTTGAAACGGTTTTGTAGAGTAACGAGCTTGTTGTAGATACTGACGGCGTACACCACAACGAGCAGGACAATAACGATAAAGACAATAAATGCAGTCATAATAAATCCCATTTTCTTAATGTATTCAGTTCTTATATAAACTGTTGAGATATTAAGCAAATGCTTCTGAAGAAGCGATGTAATAACCGAGAAATATGTCACGAGTTGAGTAACAATTAAAATGCATTTACAAAGCAATACAGAATGAATAATGGCACTGGAGAGATGAAAGAAAAAGGCCCAGCTAGAAGCCGGGCCTTGTCGATAAGCGATATTGGCGATGCCGTTAGGCACTCATTGGAACAAGCACCATAGTACCAATTATAACTGTGATAAGACCGGCAAGAACCGGAACAGATGTTCGTTTTACAACCTCAAACGGGCTGATGTTCGCCATACCGGATGTCGCAACGATTACGCCAGACACTGGTGAGATAGTACGACCTAGGTTTGATGCTTGAAGCATCGGGATAATTAGGAACGCTGGGTTTAGTCCCATTTTCGCAGCCAAAGATGGTGCCAACTCCACAAATGCATAGAAAGGTGCGTTACCAGACCCCGTTGCAATAGCTGCTGCAACTGTCAATGCTGTAAGGATAAGCATTAAAGCAACACCGCCTGCACCTGCATTGTCTGCAAGGTGAAGTAGGTTATCGATAGCGCCGATAGACATTAGACCTTGCGCAAAAACCCCCGCTGCAACCAAAAGCATCACAACGCCTTTGAACGCGTCAGCCATGCCAGCGTAACAAGAATCTAAATCTTCCAGTGATTTCTTACCATCAAACTTATTTACAACGTAATGGATCAGAGCGCCAAGGAAAATCGAACCGACCACAATAGTGTAAATGTCTAGGCTAAGTCCTGGAATGGTACGACCGTTGAATAGGAACACGCCGATGATAGGTAGAAATGGCAGTGCCGCATAAAACGCTGGTGCATCGGCTTTGATCTCTGATACGTCAATTTTTTCCATTGGCGTATTTTCTTTCTTATCTAAGTATTTGTTCCAGAAGAAAGCCGCGGCAGCCATCACGATGATTGCGCAAATAGAAACAGGCAACACTGTTTGTACCGCAAATACATCAAGCGCCAAGCCAGATTTTTCGGCGGCGATCACCACATCACCAGAGGTTGGAGAAAGAATGATTGCCGCAGGAGAGGCACAAACTGCAACCGCTGCTGGACGAGAGATCCCCATCGCGACCATCATTGGGAATAATGTCGCCATTAATAGTACGCCAAGGCCGGTTGCAGAACTTACTGCAAGAGACATCAAACACGCCACAATGTAAGCCGCTACCAAAAGGACATAAGGAGACTTGATAACAGAAAGCGGTTTAGAGAACTGTTTCACTACAACGTTATTCGCGCCGATGTGAGTCATATAGGAAGCGAAGCCACATAGCAACATGATTTGCATACCAAGGCCGCCGCCGCGGTATTGTAGCATGTATTTCACGTATTCTAGCGCGTCTGTCACCATGTTACCGGTTGAGGTGATTTTTGAGGGCAGCACGTCATGCCCCAATACGCCAGTCATAAGAAGTAAAGCAATACCAGCCGTCAGTAACACGCCCGCTGCTTTATAGCCTTTGACGATAAAGTAACCCACAGCAATGGTGACAACTAAGCCAATTAAGAGCTCTAACATAGGGATCTCCGAATGTTATGAAAAAAAGAAAGAAACTGTTTCAGTTTATGACAAGGAATTTACAGAATTCTTAACTGTGGCACGAGACAAATATGGGGCTTGCATGATCTGAGACAAATAATAATTTAATAATTAATTTCGTTAGATTGTATTGTTGGAATTTGGTTTTCTAAGTGTTATGTGCTGGTTTGAAGCTGTTTGCAGGAAGGAAAATATGACCAGAAATTTGAATAAATAGTGAGGGAATTGATTCAAAATGAGAAAAAGAAACAACTCAGTGAGTTGGAAGAGGGTAATAATCCTTGCAACAAAAAAGCTTCGCCGAAGCGAAGCTAAATCGTAAGGATGGGTTAAGTTAAGCGTATCGGCGCACCATGAGGTTCCAACTGCGTTGTTGCCGCTCGAACTCCGCTTTGATTTGCTGATACTTTATCTTGGTCACAGAGCACTCGTATTTTTTTACTACACTGGCTGTTTTTGCACCGAGTACTTCCTTTCGCATCTCATAATATTCCTGCATGTGATGAACTAGCGCATCAAACTCGTGTTGTAACTGATCGAGAATCGTCTGCGTATTCGGTTTTGCTCCCAGTTTTTCTTTTGCTTTCTTCAAGAGTTGAGTTGCGCGAGCTTTTTCAATTCTAAATGTAGGCGTTGTGCGCAACTTAGATGTGAGTCCAAGCCAAGAACAAGACTTAATCAACCACTTGGTCGGGTCGTAATGCCACCAATACACACCATTACGATAGTCATTCTCGAAGATATGATGGAAATTGTGGTAGCCCTCACCAAATGTGAAAAAGGCTAACACGCCGTTGTCGCGAGCGGTGTTTTTGTCCGTGAAAGTCTGTTTTCCCCAAACATGCGCAAGTGAGTTAATGAAAAAGGTCGTGTGGTGGCTCATAAAGAGTCGAGCGGCACCAACTACTAATAACATACCCCAAATATCGCCGTAGATAATACCAAGAGCGACCGGAAAGCCAATATTGGTGAGTAGAGCAAGTGGAACATAGTACTTATGTTGCCACATGACGATTTTGTCACGCTTTAAATCGCGGCAGTTGGTGTATTCGTTTTCCTGCGATTTGTTGTAGTCGCGTAACATCCAACCAATATGAGAATACCAAAAGCCACGTTTCGCTGAGTAAGGATCTTTGTCGTTATTGTCGACATGCTTGTGGTGTACACGATGATCAGAAGACCAGTGTAATGCACTATTTTGCAAAGAAAATGCTCCTCCAATCGCAAAAATAGCACGTAAAATTGGATGAGCTTCGTATGTTTTGTGGCTCCAGAGTCGGTGATAGCCTGCTGTAATAGAAAGATTCGTAAAACTGAATGCCATCACTCCCCAAACTAGATGCTCCCAACCCAGTCCAAAGTGATATGCATACCAAGGCATTACAATAAAAGTCAGAACAAAACTGGAAGAAAATATCAATGTATTCAACCAGATAATGGGTGGTTTGTTTTGAGTCACAGGTGTATTCCTAACTTTGAGCTAACAACTGTTCGCCAGAATATCAGCGTACACGTGTAAGTCAAATTAAAGTTAGACAAATGTGACTGTTCCTTTGGATGTACATTAAGGAACTTGATGGGATATTTTGCTTTTAATTGAATAATGAGTAGTATTAAAAAATGAGCTCTGGCTTAAGGTGTATAAAATCCGCCAAGAAACAAGTGTTATAAAGGTGGAATATGCCGAGACTCTATAAAGAAGTAAAAAATGTAAGAAAATAGGAATACGTAATGGATTTACGATTAGCGGAATATAAGGACTACGAGCGCATTGCGCATCTTCATGCGGATAGTTGGAAGCGTCATTACCGTGGCATTCTTAGTGATAACTATCTTGATAAAGAGGCGATTGACGACAAACTACTGATCTGGCAAACCCGTCTGACCAACCCACCATTCAACCAGCACATTGTCTTGGCGGAAGAGGGTGGTTTGTTGCTCGGCTTCGTTTGTGTGTTTGGCAACCATGACTTCGAGCGTGGAACCTTTATTGACGCACTGCATGTTGATGACAGCTACCGTGGTCGTGGTATTGGCAAACAGCTATTACTTGCTGTCGCAGAATGGCAGCAACAGTACTTTAAAGACACTGGTCTTTATCTAGAAGTCGTATCGCAAAACATTTCTGCAATTGAATTCTACCGCCATATTGGAGGTCAAGAATGTCAAGAGCGAACTTGGCGTGCGCCAGGTGGTACAGAAGTATTGGAGAAGGTATTCCGTTGGAAGAATGCTCAGTCATTAGTTAGTGGGATAGAAGAAAACGTTATTTACTCCTAGTCTGACGTTTTAGCTTAGCAATAAGAGCAGCATCAACGCTGCTCTTTTTTGTGCCTGTCCTAAAGTTTAGTGTTTCAGTGGGCGACTTAAAAGCAAAGCCCCATGGCTTTTAGCTCTGACTCGCATTGCTGAGCATTTTCAAATTGAATGGCTTCCATGCCTACCGCTCGGGCCCCTTCGACGTTGTATGGCATATCATCAAGAAATACCGTTTCCTCAGCCTGAAGCTGATACGTTGAAAGTAGGGCGTGGTAGATCTCAGCTTGTGGCTTTAGTAACTGCACTTCAGAAGAGATGATTGCACCGTCAAACAGCGGCCAGAATTCATAGGTAGCACGAAGATGCTCAACAATTTCGTTGACGTTGTCTGTGAGCGCATAAACGCTATATTCTGCACTTTTTATTCTTTTTAGCAGTTCGACACTGCCGTAAAGTAATATTTGTGTATGTTTTACGTAGTAAAAAAAGCGGTCCATTTCTTCCGCTGTCACTTTGTGCTCACGTTGATAGCACAGTTTGGCTTCCTCTTCGGAAATGATTCCTTTGTTTAAGTCTTTCCAGATTTGTGATGAAAACAGCAACTGGGCCATTTTTTCCGCTTCTACTGCGTGACCAAATGTTAAGCGAACAATCTCTACCGGAGACCAGCGTACTAATACATTTCCCACATCAAAAATTACGTTTTTTATTTGTAAAGGTTTCATAACACACCCCAAGCCAATTGTTCATCACCGCGTTACATCCACAGTGAGTGCTGTCGTTAAATCTTTGGAAGTTCGATCCAAAGGCGCTGTTTAAATGTCTCGAACGTATATGAGATTAACATCCCTTAGGATACAACGCGATTATCGCAAAATTACACTAAACTATATGCAACTTCATTTATTTGGTTGTAAATCAAGTGTCTCTATCTTAAAAGATTGAAATTAAARACAAGCGTCGCGAAATATTTGCGCCATTTCGCGCTGCTTATAAGCGTTAAGTAATATATAATTACTTAATAATAAAACGATAAGAATGAATGCAAATCACACTATTGGGACGTCAGGCGGAGTAGGCAAAATAGATAATATGGACTCGATACGTAAGGTTTATCAATATGCAGAACCCAACCTGACTCTCGTTGGTTGGATGGGGTTTCTTGGCTTTCCGCTGTACTACTTTGTTTGGGATTTTGTTTTCCCACAGGCTTATGAAAACTTGCCGCTCAGATTGTTTTGTTCACTATTGTTCTTTGGCATCATTTTTAGAAATCGCCTGTCGTCAACGTGGCGAAAATATATCCATATTTACTACCAAGTGACGATAACGATCTGCTTACCGTTTTTCTTTTTCTATATGTTACTGATGAATGACTGGTCCAATGTTTGGGTCATGTCCTTTATGTCCGCGATTTTCTTGCACATTCTATTGGTTCATGTCACAAGAGTTATGTTCGCTCAAACTTTTGCCGGAATAGGTTTAGCGACGTTCTTTGCTTGGGTGGCGAAAGGGTTTCATCTCGATTTAACAATGGACTGGACGCATGTGCCAATCTTTCTCTTTATTTATGTATTTGGCAATTTATTCTACTTTCGGAACCAAGTAGAGCACGAAGCGAAAGTGTCGTTGGCCAAGTCATTCGGGGCCGGAATTGCGCATGAAATGCGTAACCCTTTAAGTGGCCTTTGCACGTCAATCGATGTTATCCAATCAGTCTTACCCAGTAAAAAAGAAGCCGAGAAAGACCAATATCTGATGAGCGGAGAGGATGTCACCCTGCTGCGCGAAGTTAGTGAGGATGCGATGAACATCATCCAGTCGGGCAACGAGACGATAGATTTACTTTTGACATCGATAGACGAAAACCGTGTCTCGCGATCCAGTTTCCAAAAGCATTCTGCTCACTCAGTGGTTGAAAAAGCGATTGAAAGCTTTAGTTATAAGCGTGCGACGGATCGCTTTGCTATATCCCTAGATGCGAGAAGTGAGTTTGATTTTCTTGGTAGCGATACCTTACTCAAATACGTTATGTATAACCTTTTCAAGAACGCCTTCCATCATCGCACATCTGAAGATTTCCACATACATGTCTCCATGACGAGTACGGAGCACTCAAACCAAATCGTTGTAACCGATAATGGTGCAGGTATTGCTCCTGATGTCCTACGTAATATATTTCAGGACTTTTACACAACTGGTAAGTCAGGCAGCTATGGTTTGGGTTTGCCATTTTGTAAAAAAGTGATGCGTTCTTTTGGAGGTAACATTGAATGCCAGTCTCAGCTAGGTGAGTGGTCTCAGTTCACGTTAACTTTCCCGCCGATCACATCTGATATCGTGACTGAAATTAAAAACGATTTGACCAAACTCAAAACCATCCTAACGGTGACTAATCAAGATATTCTTGTGTCGAAAGTGACGGACATTAGCCGTTTTATGGGTTTTGAATCAACGATCTTAGATGTTAATCAAGTGCTCAAAAAGAAAGAGTATGAGTTCGAATTCGACCTGATTTTTATCGATCTTGAGAGCTTGGATGCAAGAGCAAACCAATTAGATAGATTAGAATCTCTTCTGTCTTTCACGGAAGCTCGTATCGTTTATCTTTTTGAGCATCACCCGACACAGAGAGCATGCAAAGCGGCATATGAGCCTATTTGGGTCGAGACTCAAGCCTGGTTATTGAATACTAAGCCAACCATTGACCGTCTCTTGTATGATTCAAGCTATGTGTCGACACCAACGGCCTCAGTGGCTTTGGATACGTCAAATAAGCGGACAATTATGGTCGTGGATGATAACGAATCTTTGCGAAAATTTACCGCGATGTTACTCGAAAAGCAGGGCTTTGAAGTGATTCAGAAAGAAGACGGGCAGCAAGCACTGGATACATTAGAGCAAGAGAACGTTGACCTCATTCTTATGGATATCGAGATGCCCATCATGGATGGTGTAGAAGCTTCAAGGCGAATTCGAAGCTCGGATAAAAACTATGCGTCGGTACCTATTATTGCGCATACTGGGGATAGCTCACCTGTTACGCTGGACAAAATAGGCTCTTCTGGCATGTCTGACTTTATCGTAAAACCAGCGGATAAAAATCGCTTATTCGACAAAATCGCAAACTGGATTTAATCACTCGCAACTGTGTTATCTCGAGACGAGTTGATCATAACGCGAATACGGATAAAGAGCTCAGCAAACGGCTGAGCTCTTTATTTTTACCTACACTCTAGCTTATACAAACTCTAGATCGGGATGAACAAACGCTTCTTGGCAGGCGGAAAGAACGTGATCGACTTCGGCGGCAGTCATGTCCGCATTGACAGAAAAACGAATGATGTTCTTGTTTCTTCCTGTTGCAGGGCGACAGAAAACTGCGCCAAAGACATCTCTTTCTTCTAAAAAGTCGCGAACTCGCTCAGTGTTTCTTTCGTTGCCACATTCTAGCGCGATAATTTGCGACTCACTGCGAATAGTAAACCCAATACGTTTTAAACCAACGGCTAGAGACTTCGCTCTTTTAAACAAAATCTCCCGCTTGTCATCGGCTTTTTTTATGACGTCCAGTGTTTTTTCTAACCGAATGATCTCTTGCGGTAACACGGTAGAACTGAAAATGGCAGGATACGCGACAAATGGAAGCGTCTTCGCCAGCTTTTCTGCCCCTAAAATTGCGCCAGCACGATAAGCAAATGTCTTTGCAAGACTTACGGTTACAAAATCCACCATATGAGTCAAATCCAGCTCTTGCAGTAGCCCCGCGCCTTGCGGACCGTGCGTACCTAACGAGTGCGATTCATCCACAACTAAGCCGCAGTCAAACTCCTGTGCTATTTCGTAGATATCACGTAGAGGAGCAATGGTTCCGATAGTGCTGTAAACCGAATCCACAACAATAATCCCCGAACCATGGCGTGAAATCTGTTTTCGCAAGTGGTTGGTGTTGTTATGCATGAACGGATGAATTTGTGCTCCTGCGATACGTGCACCTTCCCATAAAGACATATGCGCAAAGAAGTCGATATACACAGGTATGTTCGGTGCACAAATAGTTTGTAATAAACCGACATTCGCAGCCCATCCCGATTGAGAAAGCAGACAGCTAGGCATGCCGACAAAACTGGCTAGTTGAGTTTCAAATGCAGGTTTCGACTCATCATCTTGCAAGAAAATCGCGGACATCACGACGTTGTCATCGTGTTGAGAAATCGCATCACGATGCGCGTTTTGAATCTCCTTGTTATGAGACAGTGCAAGGTAATCATTGCTTTGCATAACAATGGCATTACACGGTGGACGTTTACCAAGAACAAGGTGTTTCTTGTTCTCGTTCGGTTCAATTAGATCTTGAATATGAAAATCTAGGCGTTCCTCAATAAAGGGAGGAAGTGGTTTGCTTTGTATAGTTTCACTCATAATAAATCTCTTCTTCATATGGAAAAACGCCAGCGCTGACACTTATTCATATTGCGGATTTTGGGGAGAGTGTCACTAACCAGGTTGCATAAGTTTGCAGACCCTTGCAAACTCGACATTTGAGGGTTGGATGGTGGCTATAACTCTATAGGGGCCCGGGGTCTAAACTAGTTTGTGCTTAAAGTTTATACGGCGATTTTGCGGTATTTTTTCGTGCTTCATGTCTGGGTTTTGTATGAGGAATATAAAGTTTGAAAAGTGAAAAAATGGGCGCATTAGATAACAAAAAAGGCGCGAAAATCGCGCCTTAAAATATGATTGGGAAAAAATAATATCAGTTTATCGCTTATTACGTAGGTAGCGCTTGCGGCGCTCTTCTTTACGCTTCGCTTTTTCTTCTTCTTTACGAGCGGTTTCAATCTCGACTTCAATCAGCTCTTGAGTGATCATTTCTGGGCGCTCTAGTGTAATTTGGCCTAGTGTGCCTTGGCGAAGTTCGTGCAACAAAATCTCTGATACTTTGTGCAAGTCCACACGTCCACCTGCGCGTAGTGCGCCACGGCGACGACCAATCTCTTCCATGATCTCGATATCTGATTCAGGAAGCTCTTCGATTTGGTAACGTTCTTTAAGCTTGTCCGCATAGTGGGCTGCTAGGTACTCAATGGTGTAAAACGCAACCTCGTCGTATTCCATCGCAGTATCTTTTACAGCGCCAGTAGCAGCTAAACGGAAGCCACTGTGTGGGTTTTCCACTTTTGGCCACAGAATCCCTGGTGTATCGGATAAAACGATGCCATTTTGCAGGTTGATGCGCTGTTGACGACGTGTTACCGCTGGCTGGTTACCTGTCACCGCGATCGTTCGACCAGCTAGAGTATTGATGATTGTCGATTTCCCAACGTTTGGGATGCCCATGATCATGGTACGAATGTTTTTACCGATCTCTTCACGGTGTGGGGCAAGTTTACGGCAAAGCTCCATGATTCGATGCACTTCTTGCGGTTCTGACGTCGTGATCGCCATTGCTTTTACGTGTTGCTCTTGCTCCAAGTGCTCAATCCATAATTGAGTTAACTCAGGATCGGCTAAATCACGCTTGTTCAAGACTTTAACGACCGGCTTGTCACCACGGATTTGAGAAATCAAAGGGTTTTCACTACTGAAAGGAATACGAGCATCCAGTACTTCGATGATCACATCCACTTGTGGGATTGCTTCTTCGATCTCTTTGCGTGCTTTGTGCATGTGGCCAGGAAACCACTGGATTGAGTTATTAACCATTTGAATTTAATACCTTAATTTTCTTACTGCTCCAACGGGCGTACGAGTAGTAATTTGAGCTTCGAGCAGTATAGTTTTAGACAGAGTGTGTTAAAACCGTACTTACTTTTGTGGCTCTGTACCGCAAAGTTGAGCGTTTCTTTCGTGTTAATGAGCTAGTTTATCACGGAATGAAGGCGAAGCATTCAAGATGGAGACAAAAAGCCACGGTTTACAAACGAGCAAGCAAACATTTGTTGAGTATGCTCGCCAACGGACTTACAACAAGTATTCACTTTGGTGAGATATTAAGCGCAAATATTGTGTAGTCAAAGGTGGATTGTTTTGTCGGTTTTTTCTGACTTATTTCAAATTTTTATCTTTATATCAGTAATTTATATTTCATTTCGCTATTGGTCGAAATTTGACTTTTAGCCGACACAAATTAATCTGACTGCCCAGTCCGAGTAAGGCTTTATGCTCAGTGCGATAAGTCGTATTACAGCGTTGTCCGTTGCCACATTTTTGCCAGTAGTTTCTTTTTTAACTCATTGATAGTGACAGTTATTGAGAACAGACAAGCAGACTGAGTTTTACATTGAGGCTGAGTAATGCTGGTCGATTTTGATCAGCGAGTGGCAGGATTAATTTAACCAATCGAGCAGGAGATCGAAAATATAGACTATTGGATAGAGATAAATGAATACACAGCTTAATGTGATGGTGATTGATGGTCATCCTCTACAAACCAAGATACTTACCCAAATATTGGGTCATAGTGGCGCTTCAGTCAGTACATTCAATTGTGTGGACACTGCTAGTCAATGTGCACAAGAGCAATATTTTGATGTGATCTTTTGCGATCTCCAGATGCCGGGAAAAGGCGGTATCGACATCTTGGAAGTATTCGATCAAATTCAGTATCACGGGCAAGTCGTGCTAGTCAGTTTGTTGGAGCAGAGCATCATCTCGGCAGTACGAGAAATGTGCGAAGGGTTTAGTTTTGAGATATTAGGAGAACTGCCTAAGCCGTACGACGAAATGCAAGTGGTTAAACTCCTCAACCAAATAAAAGATGAAAGAACGCGAAAAACAGCGTTTGCTCAACCTATCGTACTGCAAGACCAAGAGTTTTTATTTGCTTTGGGTGAAGGGCGAGTGAAGAATTATTACCAACCTTTGGTAGACGCACACAGTGGTGAGCTTTTAGGTTATGAAGCGTTAGCGCGTTGGGTGCATCCTATTTATGGCGTGTTGTTACCAAACCACTTTCTTCCGATCGTAAAACGATGCCATTTGTCTTCTGAACTTTTTCAATCAGTGCTGATTAATACAATCTATGACATCAACAATAGGGGATTAACCCAAAAGGTCTCGATTAATGTCGACCACGAAAACTTGAACGACCCTGACTTCTCGCATCGTTTTATTCAACAATGCTCGGAGAGTGGTGTCGACCCGTCACAAATCACCATTGAGATTACAGAGCGGGAAGCTTTCCAAGCTAGCACGTCTATCTACAAAAACCTCATCAAACTCAGAATGAAAGGTGTCACGGTATCAATTGATGATTTTGGTACGGGCTCATCTACATTTGAAAAGTTGGCAAAGTTACCTTTTAACGAGATCAAACTTGACCGCGTTTTTGTCTACGGAGCGAGTGAAGACCTGAAAAAGAAAAGCATTGTCATCGCTATTTGTGCTTTAGCGAAAAGCCTCAATATTCGTATTGTCGCAGAAGGTGTCGAAGACGAAGTAACCTATAAAACCATGCGCGAATGTGGAATAGACATCTGCCAAGGCTTTTACATTGATAAGCCCATGCCGTTAGAGGTAATCACTATTTTGAAGTAAAAATATGAAAAAATTGAACTGTTTGATCTTTGATGATCAAATGCTTWTCTGTGTGGCTATCAGTGATAAAACCGTGAGTACCAAGAAACGTCGATTTCTAGACAAGTTTAATGTGAATGATGTTATTGAACTTGCAAAAGTAGTGGGAACATAAAGTGTTATGAATGTAAGAAGTTTTGTTTCTTCTTTTGCGGTTGCGATGTTGTTATTTATTGTATCGGTGACCATGATTGGTGCTGTACTCATCTCTTATGAGGAGAAGCAGTTTAATACGTACGCTAACAATTTAGCAAAAACAAAGCAGAAGGTCATTCTGCTAGGCTTGTTGACCGAAGCTCAATTGGCGCAGTATGAAAACTTCAGTATCGAACAAATAGAAGTACTGACTGACTTCAGTTTTCAAGATGCAATTTATGCTTTAAAGCCGTATAAAAACCTAGATTATGTGGAAACTGTTGCTCGTAAAGCACTACACCAAGCAGAAGCTCATTTGTCCAATGTCTACGATAGAGAAGACGCCATATTGTACTTTCGTTCTTACACTAGTGACAAACTCATCTTAGAACGACCAATCCCAGCTCTAGAGGGATCTAAAGAGACGTTTGATATAGAATGGTGCAGAGTGAATTACGCTTGTATTCTTGCCGCGTGGAAAGAGCAGCTCTCCGACCGAGTTCTTATCTCTAAGCCCTTCAAAACCACGTATTCAGATGAGATGGCATTAAGTATCATGAGTCCCGTCTACTATAGAGGGAAGCTTGTCGGCGAATTTTCGGAACAACTGTATTTATCATCGCTTTATAATGAAGGCAAAGCCGTTGACGTAGAGGTTAGTAACGGAAATAAGCAGATAATTATTTACTTTCCGAGCTACCCCTTAGCTCATTTTGCTTACACTCAATCCTATGTTGCCGACAATAATAATCTTGTTATTTACCAATATCCGTTTAGTAAAATAGTGGTGGACTACAGCTTTATTCTTGTCATCTATTCTGTCGTAGCGTTCGCCTATTATCGAAAAGCCAATGAATCTAAACAGAGCAAAATTCAATTAGAAAATGCTCTGAGTGATGTAACGCAAGATGACTTGACCGGATTATTAAATCGGCGAGTATTTAAAGAAGAGCGGTTTAAACATCGAATGGAGGTTGAACCATACTCTATCATTGCGATTGACGGAAATCGTATCAAGAAGATTAATGATCGTTACGGACACCATGTTGGCGATGAAGTCATTGTTATTATTGCAGACTCAATGAGAAAGGTTTTTCGGAACAGTGACTACTTAGTCAGGACTGGTGGTGATGAGTTTATTGTAATTTTGCCCGGATGCAGCATGAGCAAAGCTTCCATGTTAGCGAAAAAGCTCCGTGGCGTTGTTAAACACAATCGTTTAAATACATTAGATATAGAGATCAGCGTTAGTACTGGTGTTGCTGTGCGCGAAGAGGATGAAACGCTGCAAGAGGTGATCGTGAGAGCAGATGAAGAGTTATATGAAATGAAAAAACAGCGTGTTTGAGGACAACAATACATAACCATGACATAACTGTTTGATAAATTTGACCAAGCAGTACCCTTGGTCTTTTATATTAGTCGAGCAATGCATAATGCTCCTTTGATTGCTGATTATCATAAGACCCAACTGGTACTTTATCGTGAACAAAGACCTTGATCTAAACCTATTAAAAATACTGGTTCTATTAGAAAAGCATCGTCAGCTTAAACCCGTAGCGAAAGCCTTGGGCAAGAGTGAGGCGTCGATCAGTAAATATCTTGCTCGCTTACGCATCCAACTTGGTGATGAACTATTCATTCGTCACCCACATCATTTAGAACCCACCAACTTTCTGATGCGTCAGCTACCCAAAATTGCAGATGCATTAGATAACTTAGAAACATGCCTAGTTCGATCAGAATTCAAACCAGAAAAATACAGTAAGGATATAACGGTCTGTTTACCCCAAACGGCTCAGTACTCATTTGGACACTTGTTGGCGATGGATTTAATGACGCTGTTTCCTAAAGCTCATATTACTGTCGCAACCATCACGGAATATACGGTGGACGAAATCCTTTTAGGCAAAGTGGATGCCCAGCTTCATTACTTCAATGATGAATTGCCAAAATCTATCCATCAGAAATTTATTGGCTACGCGCCTGCTGTGGTTGTTGTTCCGGAAGAGCTTGGGATCACCACTCTTGAAGAGGCTGCCAAACTACCATTTATTATGCTTGAAATTATCGGTTGGAAAGAGAAAGAGCAGCTTGCAAAACGAGCAATGGAGAATCACGGTATGGTGATCAATCGAATTGCAGCGCTAGATAACGTGAGCAGTGTGCTAAAGCTGCTCAAACAAAAAAAGGCGGCGACGGTTTTTCTGGAGTATCAGGCGCCAATCGAAGGATACCGTTTTATTCGTATTCCTGAATCTTATTACCCCAACGGCTGGCCAAAGGTTGTACTTCAGATGAAGCAAAGCCATCGTCACGACGCAATGCATCAGATATTAACCGATGCCATTGCAAAATATATGAAGAACTAACGATCGCATTGAATGTTTTCAGCGCTTGGGATCGTATGCAGTAATTCAATCAATGAATCTGCATGGTATTTTTTCAAAATACGAGTTTTGTAAGTGCTGATGGTTTTAGCGCTGAGCGATAGTTGTTCTGAAATACGTTTATTTGAATAGCCCTGAGCTAAGTAGTGGAACACCATGGCTTCGCGATTGGATAGCGTGACATCACCAGTAGAAGGAGCGTGAGTAGACTTAAACATAGAGTACCCACGTGAGACGCTCACAATCGCGTCAGTAATCGCTTCTTTTGTCTCGTTTTTATTCAAGAAACCATGAGCTCCAATCTCGTAAGCCGCTTTAGAAAGGCTGGAATAGTCGCGTGAAGAAATGAAAAGTAATTTACCTTGATAGCCCGTTGCTAAAATATTCTTCGCCAAACGCATACCATCTCGATCACCAAGGACAACGTCTAGAATAATAAAATCAATTTTTGTATTTCGAACTAAGTCCATTACTTCTGCGCTGTCTTTCGACTGAATGACTTCGGCTGTGTTGATTACGCTCTCAACAAGAGAAGTCAGTGCTTCGCTGTAAAGTGGTTGGTCATCAATGATAAGAACATTATTCAAATGGAGCCTCACTACTATCCGAACTGTCATACCGCCCAACGCAATATGATTGTATTAAGAGGGATTGTAGGAAAAACCTTTCTGATGGAAAGGAAAATGACATTTTCTATAATTGAAATTCACTGAGCACAATTGAATAAGATACTGTCGAATACGCCAATACACGAGGGATTTCATATGTGTGGGTATAGTGGTAGGCCAACGAAAAACATCAATATTAACCCTAAACTTTTCATCGAAATGGCCGCTAAAAGTGGGAAGGTAAGGTCGCACTAAGTTAACTCATGTTATCCTGTTCAAAAATGAGACATTTTTTCACAGTTTGATATGGAAATGTGCGTTGGCCGTCCTTTTGGTGGTTTACAAACTTTGTTGTAACGACTAAAAAGGATGCTTGGATTTTTAGCCTGAGAATGGCTTCTCATGGCGTTTGCATCAAACTTTTTCTGATGCGTATTTTGGTTGGATAATTGGCTTTATGAGTAACGTAACCAGCACCATTTTGACAGAAAGTGGTACCAATGAGCTTGAAATCATCGAATTTCATTTAGAAAAAACATTGCCGGATGGCAGCACAAAAACTTGTTATTACGGCATCAACGTTGCGAAAGTACGAGAAGTGATTCGCGTACCAGAGACAACCGATTATCCAAACGCACAACCTCACATGATCGGGGTGTTTTCGTCCAGAGATGTATTGACGCCTTTAGTAGATTTAGCTGGTTGGTTAGGTGTACCAACACGCCAGGACCTAGAGCGTAAGTTTGTTATCGTTACTGATTTCAACAAAATGACCAATGGCTTTCTAATTGATAGTATTTCACGTATTCATCGTATCTCTTGGAATGATGTGGAATCACCAAGTCAGTTTTTGGAAGCGGGCGAACAAGATTGTGTAGTGGCAGTTGTTCGCAAAGAAGGCAACCTGATCATGATTCTCGATTTTGAAAAAATCATCGCGGATATTAACCCAGAGCTGAGTATGGAAAAATACGATGTGAAAGGGGATAAGTCGGTAGATCTAAACCAGAGAATGGTGGGTAAGCGTAATGCTAAAACGATCATGGTGGTGGATGACTCAGCATTTATTCGCTCTTTGATTCAAGATACATTAGCGTCTTCAGGTTACAATGTGATCACTTGTAAAGACGGTGGTGAGGCTCATGAGAAATTAATGAGCTTAATCGAGGTCGCGAAAGAAGAAAACTTGCCAGTTAAAGAGCTGTTAGATGCGGTGGTTACGGACGTAGAAATGCCTCGAATGGATGGTATGCACTTAGTGAAGAGACTACGCGATACTGAAGCGTTTCATGAAATGCCGATCATTATGTTCTCATCATTGATGAGTGAGGATAACCGAGCGAAAGCACTGTCTCTTGGCGCAAATGATACGATTACCAAGCCAGAGATTGGCCGTATGGTGAATATGATGGATAAATACGTATTTAACTTTGCGTAAACAAACCCGATAAGATTAAAAATAAGGCTGCCGATGGGCAGCCTTATCTTATTGTGGGCATGGAAGAATTTTTAAGGTGTAACTTTCGTTTGGAGCCTGCGGTGGTCCATATAAAATCCCACATTGAGTTAAACTGCTATTTTTATCATCTCTTGCTGAAATAACTACTTTAATGTTATTAGTTTGAACAATTTTCCAGTCACTATCTCCATACTGATTCTCAAGTTCTGAGACTAATATAGCTAAGCTTGTTTCATCTGCATCTGGGTAACCGTACCTAAATGTACAGCTAAGAGAGCCATTCAACTCACAGCCTGAGAAAGGCAAATTTTCAGGGCCTTTACCTGAACCTGCGTCTGTGTGTTTGTTTGATATATATGGATAGTGTTCCAACCCTGCAATCGCCATTTTCCCATAACCGACACCAAGCGCTGATGCAATTGCGCCCTTCATGCCTTCTAAACGCGCTTCACGCGCATCACTTTGAAGGTTTAAAAAGCGTGGTGCGGCAGTGACAGCAAGAATGCCAAGCACGACAATAACTACGACTAACTCTATTAGAGTAAATCCAGTTTGTTTTCTCATATTATTTTCACAGCAAGTTAAAGGTAGAAAAAGTAACACTGACCGTACACTTGTTGTTGTGTAAATAAGTACGGTAATGACAAAATGATCAATAGTATAAAGCGATGAGTCATAAAGTGCTATACCGACGTAGTGAGAATCGGCTACGCCTACATAGAGCGGGAGGAGGGGGCAAAGATCTAATGCGGCCGTTTTTGAGCAGTCATTAATTCCGTGGAAGAAATGCTGCATGAACAGTCGAGCATGAATTCGCCTAGATATAAGCATACGTGTACATCGGCTGAATGAAAGGCGAAAAGAAGTGACGGCAAACTGCACAAATGGATTGTCTTTTTGTTCACTTTGATGAATGCTACGCGAGATTCATATCACAATACACTCGACGCATTCGCCGTGCGAATGTGCTTTGGTTTCGTGTTTGGCTGTCAAATATAAGAATAATCTAAATGGAATTCGATTCGATAAACTTGCTTGCGATAGGGCTAATATTTCTTGGCTCTTATGTACAAACCGCAATAGGCTTTGGCTTGGCAATTGTTGCCGCACCTTTACTGATTCTTTGGGCGCCGGAGTATGTGCCTGCACCAATCTGTTTAGTCGCGTTATTTATTTCGTTGATGAATGCGATGAAGCACCGCAGTAGTGTTGAAATCGGCGGTTTAAAAATGGCATTGATTGGGCGTGTGCCCGGATCGGTCGCTGGCGGCTTGCTACTGTTTTTTGTCTCGACTCAAGCCCTTACACTTTGGATTGGTTTTTTGGTGTTATTCGCGGTTGTGGTGAGTGTTTTACCGTTTCGGGTTGAACCCACACCATCGCGTATGACATTAGCAGGATTCTTTTCAGGATTGTTTGGTACCAGTTCGGCGATTGGAGGCCCACCGATGGCGTTGTTGTTGCAACATCAAGAAGCGAATCAGTTACGTGGTAACCTGTCGGCATTTTTTGTTTTCAGTTCCATCATTTCGCTCGTTGTTCAAATTCCCGCTGGTTTCTTCACATTACACCATTTGGTGATTACTATTCCGCTGTTACCTGCGGCAGCACTTGGGTATTGGCTCGCGATGAAAACCACCCAATCGTTACCAAAAGAAAAAATTCGGTTTGGAGCACTTATGTTGTGTTTTGTGAGTGGGTTTACAGCAGTAGTACAAGCGTTGAACCAATAATGCCCTCAGCATCTTAAACTTACAGGGATATCGCGTTCCTTTTATTATGCATAGCGCGATTTGTTTGCGCTGACTTATTCGTTTAGATGAGCGATAGTTTTATGAATAACACTCGTTATGGCACTTTTATGGCAGCATTCTCCTTTGTAATTTGGGGGCTGCTACCCATTTATTATCGTTATTTACCGAATGCTTCAATGGATGAGTTGCTGGCATGGCGAATCATCGGCTCAGTTCCGGTCGGTTTTTTAATTGTGCTTGGTATAACCCGTCGAGGACCGAATTGGAAAGAAATCTGGTGTGACAAAAAATCTTTGTGGTACACGTTTGTCGCGAGCAGTTTGATGTGTATTTCATGGAGTGCGTTCACTTGGGCTTTGACTCACCATCGAGTCATTGATGCAAGCTTAGGCTTTTTTATTGGACCGTTAGTGTCAGTGGCGCTAGGCGTGTTTATTCTTGGAGATAAGCTTTCAAAAGGTAAACTCATCGCAATTGTGCTAGCAACAATTGGTGTGGTGTATCAAGTGATTCATTATGGCCAGTTGCCTGTTATCGCACTAACGATGGGGTTGTTCTTTGCTTTGTATGGCTTGTACAAGAAGAAGATAGCATACGACTGGAGCACCACCTTGTTTGTTGAGGCCCTGCTATTGACTCCAGTTGCCGTGGCGTATTTGTTTTACAAACAATGGACAGTGGGTGAGTTGGCTTCAGGCGTAGATATCACAACATTGCTTTTGTACTTTGGCAGCGCACCGATCACGCTTTTACCACTGATTTTTTATTCTATCGCGATACGTATAACAAACTTATCGACAGTTGGTTTAATGCAATATATTGAACCAAGCTTGCAATTTGTTTTGGCTGTGATGTTTTTCGGTGAACTGTTTGATGAAGTTAAAGCAGTGACTTTTGCCTTTATTTGGGTGGGGCTGTTATTTACAATCTTTGAAAGTATTGTCAAAGGGCATAAGCGTAAAAAGCTGGCCAATCATCCTTTATAGTGCACCATTCTTGAATATTCACGATTTCACTCTCACGCCCTCTATTCGAGGGCGTTTTTAGTTCCATAAAGTATTCTCTTACTCGTTTTCTTATAAGCATAATTTGAGGTTAATTGACGCATTATCATTAGGATACCGCTATATTTATAGCCAAGTGACACGCTATATAATGAAAACCGGATCAAAAAGGACGACATATGATCACAGCTCTATACGCTAGCATTCTTGCAATACTGATTATTTGGTTGGCCGTTCAAGTGATTAAGCAGCGTCGCTTAAATCAGGTTGCTTATGCTGACGGAGGAGTAGAGGCTCTCCAAATCGCTCGTAGTGCACAGAGTAACGCGACAGAATATATCCCCATTACTCTGATTCTAATGGCACTATTAGAATTCAATAGCGCTTACCCAACCTGGATACATCTCACAGGCATTATTTTCGTGATCGGTCGGATTATCCATGCTCGAGGTATATTGAAAGAGGACTTAAAAAGGCGTGTTAGGGGCATGCAGGTGACATTCCTAGTGATACTTTCTCTGGTTGTGCTGAATATGATTTATCTTCCGTACGATAAGCTATGGTAAGTCTTCGTAGCTATATCCCGCCGCCATGGGTACTCGTTCTGATTGGGTTAGTACTGAATATTGGCGCGATCGTTCTTACTAGCTTGGTCCTTGATAGGCTTGGCAAACAGTATTCGCAACTCGCAGAGCAAAAGGCGGAAAACTTGTATTCCATCCAACTCGCGTGGAATAGCGTTGAAACTCTAGAAAGAAAAAGAGAGGCGTTGCTGCTTCACTTGCACATAGGTCAGAGCGCAGCGATACCTTCGGAGATAGAGCAGATAGTGGAAGGGCACTTATCCTCTTGGACTCATCACGAATCGGATGAAATACAAATAGATAAACTCCCTCAGCTAATGTCAAAGATAAACCAA
The DNA here is from genome assembly GCF_032970445.1 of Vibrio sp. T13N. Classification (NCBI taxonomy): domain Bacteria; kingdom Pseudomonadati; phylum Pseudomonadota; class Gammaproteobacteria; order Vibrionales; family Vibrionaceae; genus Vibrio; species Vibrio sp. T13N. The sequence goes on along the minus strand of NZ_JAWJYE010000002.1, from coordinate 278,383 downwards.
GCACAAGCTTCGTATAGAGATCGCATTGATGACTATTACATTGAGAATGTAGAGCTCAATGAGATAATGGCAAAGCAAGATGAAAAGATCGCTTGGTACAAGAATATCGGGCTCTTCTTGCAAGTATTCGGACTCGCATTAATCCTCGCACGTGATTTGGCTAGGAAGCCATAGAACAAAAGTTAACCGTAGGGGTTATTGCGAAATGCCAATTATAATTTGCAAATTGCAATTCATTGAGTGAGCAAACAGTGGCTATTGGTGAAGTTTTAATGAAAGTGGTTAAATAACAACCTGTTTTTGTGCGCTACAAAGTTGGCACGTCTCATGCTTTAGTATGAATGACCCTTTCTAAGCCGAGGGTCACCTAGCCAACTGACGTTGTTAGTGAACCACTTTGTTCACAAATATATACAGCCAATCACGAATCCTTGTGGTTGGTTTTTTTTTATTTAAATGGCACAGTTTAGAACTGTGCTTTAATCCAGATCATGCGATGGTCGGAAGACACATCTTTGCCATCACCATACTTGCCGATACGCGCATCGTTAAATAGCTTACGACCTTCTTCATAAGAAGCTGACCAGTATACACCAGAGTCCACCACATTTAGGTTTGCAGAAGGCAAGGCATAATCTACACCTAAGCCAAACGTCGAAGTGATGCGATTCGTATATGGGTGAGTGGAGCTGCGGTCAACAGCGTGTTCGGCTGCCCCAAAGCTTGTCGGATAAAGCTCGCCATTCATCACGGTTTGGTTAACCAATGGATCATTATGCAGTTCTTGCATTACAGAGCTAATACCGTCACCGGCTACTGGATCAAGGTTTTGATCGCCCATCATTACGAATTTAGCCCCGCTCGCTAAGCCACCTTGCTTACCTGCATCGTCGTAGAAATAGTCTTTACCTTGAATGTAGTGATGCCAGAACTCTACTTCGGCTGCGTTTTGCGCTTTGTTTTTACCTGGGTCGAATACTGGTGGAGTAGGGTGCGACATCAGTAGATGCACAACTTCCTCGCCATTGCGAGTCGGAATGATAATTGGTGCATCTACGTGGTTTTTAGAAGATAGGCGTACTTGATCCCATTCTTCTGCAGAGTACCACTCATCACCACACTTCATGCCATCTGGAATCTTTTGTGAGCCGTCACAGATAGTAATGGTTGGAATCTTCGCACCTTCCATATCTTTCCATTTAAACGCTTGGAACGTACGCGTATTTGCCGTATCAATCTTGTATTTAGACATTAGGGCAAAGGCATATTGACCGTGGTACATGCCAAAGCCCCATGCATCGCCCGGCATTTGACCTGCTGTTCCATTGTTGTCGAGGTCAAACTCGCTTAGCAAACCTGTGTTGGTAGAGTAAGACTCCGCGAAAGGATATTCGATAGGTTCAAGGTTCGCTTCACCGCCTGCACCATTGATGCTTTGCGCGACAGACAGGTAGTTCTTCTGGAAGCCTTCAAGGGCAGCTTTGTTTTCGCCTGTTCCGTCGTTGTTGTATTCCGCCATCATAAGAACGTCAGGGCGATTCTTCTGAATAATCGCAGCAACGTTTCGAATTTGAATGACTTTTTCCGCAGTGGTTTTGTCTTCAGCGGCGATAGAACCGTCTAAATAGGCGGTAACCAATACAGTTTGCTGCGCTGGTTCAATTTGCATTTCACTCACTAAAGCTTCAAAAGTTGCACGGTCAAAAGAGAGGTTGTAAGTCGCTATTTTTACTTCTTTAGGCTGAACATTGACGTATTCAGTGTCGTCATTACATCCAGATAATAGAGCGGCGCCAACCAGGAGAGCGATAGAGGTTTTGATTGTTTTCATGGGTACGTCATACCTTATAATTGATTCGGCTGAATATTAAAGTCATCAGTAATTGTTTTAAGCGATATCAATCACACAAACGTTTTCATTTTTACATGTTCAATTAGTTTTTGTGTGATTTGTGCAATAAATGCGACACTTTCAACACCAAAAGGTTATATGCAAATTGTTAAAAAACGGTGTCGCTTTTAATAGATGAAATGGCACTAAAACATAAGCTGTATGATTGTGTGTGCTAAAATCAATGAGCGGGATGATTACGATAAGTTTGACTTCACTTTCGGGTGAGAAACAAACAAATAAGAACTGGTCAGTTTGGCTTTGCTATTGATGCAAAATAGGGGGCTAACCGATGGGTTCAGTATCAAACTACCAGAGCAGGTTATTTGTCACGGCAATGCTTGCTTCACCACTTCTTTTTTCAACATCTTTATCCGCCGCTCAGTCCGAACGGCTAGAGAAAAACCATGGTCTTGTTGTTGCTTTAGAAAAACGCAACCTTGCAGCCACACAAAATATAGATCGTGTGTTAGGTTTACAAAATGGAAATCGTGTACAAAAGCTGAAAACCAACAAAGGTAAAAACGGCGGTACGCATAGTCGTTATCAGCAGATGTTTAAAGGCGTCCCGATTTGGGGCAAGCAAATTGTCGTACATCGTGATAAACAGGGCCAAATCAAGCACATCAACGGCACTCTCGTAAAGGATATTGCCCGAGATATCAATGACATGGTGCCTAGATTGTCGCTTTCTCAAGTAATGTCTTCAACGCAAAAGCCGTACCGTGAAAACGGATACCAAATAGAGAATCAGCGCCAAGGTTTACGTATTTATGTCGATAAAAGTGACGTGGCGCACTTAGCTTATATTGTCCAATTTTTTGCTGATAATGAACATGGAGGTAAGCCTACACGCCCCACCTTTCTTGTTGATGCTAAAACAGGAAACATTTTGCTGCAATATGAGGGGTTAGCGCACGTAGAAGCGGATGGTCCAGGAGGAAACCAAAAAATTGGTCGTTATCATTATGGTGTGGACTTTGAGTCTCTATTAGTCCAGCAATCCGGTGATACGTGTTTGATGGACATTTCTGGCGTGGTCAAAACCATCAACTTGAATGGTAGGACGTCTGGCAATACACATACGTTCGTTTGTCCAACCAATAGTGTTAAAGAAATTAATGGAGCGTACAGCCCGTTAAACGATGCGCATTACTTTGGCAAAGTGGTATACGACATGTACAAAGATTGGCTAAATACCGCTCCCTTAACGTTTCAGCTTCAAATGCGAGTGCATTACCGCAAACGCTATGAAAACGCCTTTTGGAATGGCTCGAGTATGACTTTTGGCGACGGTGCGAGTTATTTCTATCCTTTAGTGAGTTTAGATGTCTCAGCGCACGAGGTTAGCCATGGATTTACAGAACAAAACTCTGATCTGATTTATTCAGAGCAATCTGGCGGAATCAATGAGGCTTTCTCAGATATGGCAGGTGAGGCGGCTGAATTCTATTCACGTGGTTCTAACGATTGGAAAGTTGGGTACGATATTAGAAAGGCTGCCAATGCGGCGTTGCGCTATATGGATAATCCGCCCCTTGATGGTCGTTCAATTGATCACGCGTCTCAGTATGTGAGTGGCATGGATGTGCATTATTCAAGTGGTGTATTTAACAAAGCGTTTTATCTATTGGCGGTTGAGTACAATTGGGGAACGCGACAGGCGTTCGAGGTTTTTGCGTACGCTAACCAGAACTACTGGACGCCAAGCGAAACGTTTGACTCTGCAGCTGCGGGTGTATTGGCGGCCGCCCAAAGCTTAAACGTGGCGGCGAATGATGTAGCCGACGCTTTTTCTCAGGTCGGTGTTTCAGTTGATGGCGGAGTCGTCGAGCCACCATCTAGCACGTGTGAGGCTATCGCCCTAAACAATGGTGTTTCCAGCAACATAGACTCTTCATCTACTGGTGAGTGGCATTGTTTTACGATTGATGTGCCTACCAACAGTTCAGACTTTATTGTTACCACATCGGGAGTAAACGGCGATGCGGATCTTTATGTTAAGCTGGGAAGTGAACCAAGTTTAACCAACTACGATTGTCGCTCATACAGTGGCAACAGTAATGAAGCATGTAGTATTACTTCTCCGAATGAAGGAACGTGGCACATTGGTGTGTACGCTTACAGCAGCTACAGTAACTTGAATGTGGAAGCAAGTTATGTAGGAGAAGAGGCGCCACCACCATCTGATGAAGTTACTACACAATCGATCAACAATGGTAAAACATGGACGGCGATTATTACTGGTTCTGGCTTGATGAATGGCGTGTGGAATGTTATTTCAAATACGCCGTGTGATAACGATAACGAGTGCAGTTTATCCGGTATCGGAAAGAAAACCAGTGAGGTTAGCTTTACGTTGACGGATGGTACCGTATTCATCATCGCTAAGCCCTAGCGATTTTTATGTAAAGAGGCCCTGAAATATCAGGGCCTTATTTTTTTACGTTCAATTTTCTGTATATAATAGCGAGTCACAAAGAAGTGAGGACGACCTCACCGCTCTATCTTTTCTCGGGGACGACCCCATCTCGTTGGGAAATATGACATGGCTTGGGGAATTCTCTTCATTGCTGGCTTATGCGAAGTGGCATGGGCTGTCGGACTAAAATACTCACAAGGTTTTACCAAATTGGCGGCATCTGGCTTTACCGTTACGTTTATGGTGTTGAGCTTTTGGTTACTTGGAATTGCATTAAGGACGCTACCACTCGGTATCGCTTACGGCGTTTGGGTAGGTATAGGAGCGATTGGAACGGCAATCGTCAGTATCTACATATTTAACGAGCCCGCGACGCTGATAAAATTGCTGAGTTTACTGCTTATTGTTGCCGGTATCGCTGGATTAAAATTATCCGCTTAACGTCAGGTTAAACATAAAAAGAAAGCCAGAGTCGACTCTGGCTTTTTACGTTTTAGTGTTATCTCGCTTTGGGGCTGAAGGGTTAAGCGCTGCGCTTAACGAATGGCAATCGCAAATGGTGGCCAAATACGTTAATGAGTGCGCCCGCTACAATTAGTGCACCACCGATGTATGTCCAGATGAGCGGGATTTCGCCGAAGAAAATGATGCCTAACAACACAGAAAATACGATCTGAATATACGAGTAAGCAGACGCTTTGCCCGCTTGCTGAGTTTGCATTGCTTTGGTTAATCCCAATTGCCCAACTTGGGTGAATACACCAACCAAAACCAACATGAAAGTCAGATACAGGTCGGGCATAACAAAATCATCGCCAATCAGTAAGAGTGAAGCGGGTAGAGCAACCAGAGGGAAATAGAAAATGATCACTGAACTATCTTCAGTTTGGCTAAGTTTTCTAACAATGACATAAGCAATTGAGCTACCAAATGCGCCCAAGATCGCAATCATTACGCTAAACATAGGTAAAGTGCGCTCTGCTTCTTGTCCTGCTTCTGGACTTACCATTATATAGATGCCGAGTAAGCATAAGGCAATACAAAGGAACGTCGATGGTTGAATGCGTTCCTTCAAGAAAAAGACGGCTAGGAGCGCAGTAAATATTGGGTGAATGTATTGGAATATGGTCGCTTCTGCCAAAGGTAAGGTGGTCACTGAATAATATACGCACATCAATGCCATTGTGCCCACTGCGCCACGCGCAAACAGTAATGGCTTATCATTGCCCCATACAGAAATTCGTTTTCGCTTAACATCTAAATAGCTGATAACAAGTGAGACGAGTGCCCTCGCTGCAACAATCTCAAATACAGGGATACCATGAAGACTGACATGCTTTACTGTGGCAGACATTAGCGCGAAACCGAATGCGGAGAGCACCATAAAGCGCACACCAATGGGAACCAGAGTGTTGAATGAATTAGACATTTTACTGCTCATTTGTTGCGACAGATCGCACTTTAGCATACTCAGCTCACAAAATGATCAGTGATATTCAAACACATCTGTCGAGAGTGAGAATAAGCAGTAGACTATGGGTTCTCAAGCAACCCTATCTTTCATTCGCGCATGGAGCGCATCTAGGAAATATCTAGATATTTAAGGAGTATACATGATCCCAGTACAAGCGACGCATACTTCTGGCGTTGTCATTTCTAAAATTGATGGCGTCGATAAAATGCTGTTGCTCAAACGTGTTAAAGGTGGTTATTGGTGCCATGTTGCTGGTGGTGTAGAGGCCGGTGAAACCGGATGGCAAACTATTCTCAGAGAACTGAAAGAAGAGACGCAAATTGACGATGTTGAGTTACATACTGCAGACTTTCTAGAACAGTTCTACGAAGCAAAAAATAACCGCATCATGGTTATTCCATGCTTCGTAATGTTTTGTCCACCTAACCAATCGGTTGTACTTAACGAAGAACACACAGAGTATTGTTGGTGTACGCTTGAAGAAGCAAAACGACTAGCTCCGTTTGCAAATCAACACCACCTTTACGAACATGTGTGGAGGCATTACGTGGATGTGGAGTCGTTGACGCCATTTACGTTAATTGAACAAACAGACTAGACGAGATAGCCATCCTTTTAAGCACGTTTGACATAACGAATATGGAAGTTTGTTCTCAGCGCAATGAGGCGGTAGGATTTGTGAGTAGTGTTTACTGAAAAAAGGGATAAAGTGGATGGATGAGGTCATGTGCCCAAAGGCGTATCAAGGAAATAGCATGCAGGCCAGTTTTTCTGTTTCAGAAAGGGTCTCAATTGAGCCTCTCACCACCAAACATGCGACCGTTTTACTGGAAGTGGTGAACACGTATCGAAACAGCCTCTCTGGCTATTTGCCTTGGACGGACTTTGTGACCAACCGTAGAGAAGCGGTGAACTACATCTCTCAGCGCGTGAACAGCAAAGCGTTAGATGCCCACTGGTGCGCTATTTATTTTGATGGGCAGTTTACGGGTGTTATTGGCATTAAAGGTGTGGATTCGCACACACGCGTCACTGAGATTGGCTATTGGCTTGCCAACAATGGGCGAGGACACCGAGTGATCGACCAAGTACTCGCGGTGTTGATTCCTTTTTTGAAGCAGAAAGGGCACGCGCAATTCATCCAATTCCACTGTATGGAAGACAACATCGCCAGTATCAGTATTGCTGAGCGTGCTGGTGCCACATTAAAAGAATATGTTGATCACGAGTTCGAGACGCTTGACCGCTCTCAACGGCTCGGCATTTATGAGTTGCGCCTGACTTAGCTCCAAACCCACTGGTATTTTAATCAGAGTTCGAACTCTAATTTCGCGAGCGCTACAATAGTAACATTGTTGCGCTCGTGTTAATTTGGAGCGTCATCGGTTGAAACTAGGTTAGGAGAAGCATCATGAACGCAATCGCAGAGGTTGAAGTGGACAGCTCGTTACAACAAAGCCTTGATCGCTTAAAAGCGGCGTATGCCGCCGAACCTTATCCTAGTCTGGATGAACGTAAGCAGCGCCTTGTCTTGCTAAAACAAGCTCTGATCGCGAATAAACAAGCATTGGTGGAAGCGCTGAGTGAGGATTTTGGCTATCGTTCCGAATTTGATACCGCCATGACCGACGTTTTGCCGACGGTCTCGCACATCAATTACACCATCAAGCAGCTAAAAAAGTGGTGCAAACCAAGTAAGCGTGAATCCGGTCTGTTGCTTGCTCCGTCGAAAGTGACTGTTCAGTATCAGCCACTCGGCGTGGTCGGGATCATTTCGCCGTGGAATTTTCCTGTCATTTTGAGCCTTGCGCCTTTAGTTACTGCTTTGGCCGCAGGTAACCGTGTGATGATGAAGCTCAGCGAATTTACGCCCAAAACCAATAAAGTCATCGTCAATATTTGTCGCGAGTTGTCTGAATATGTCGAAGTATTTGAAGGAGAAGCGGACGTTGCCCAATCCTTCAGTCAACTGCCATTCGATCATCTTTTGTTTACAGGCTCGACAAATGTTGGTCGCGCTGTGGCAAAAGCAGCGGCAGATAACCTGACTCCAGTGACGTTAGAGCTGGGCGGGAAATCACCGGTGATCATTGCAGAAGATGCAGACATGAAGAAAACCGTTGATGCGATTTTGTTTGGTAAATGCATCAATGCTGGCCAGATTTGTGTGGCGCCAGATTACGCGTTTGTACCACAAGAACGCGTCGAAGAGTTCATTACGCTGTTCTTAAAACGTTTTGAAAAACTCTATTTGAAATCCAACAAGAATCAAAAGCTGACCCATATTATCAATCAACGACAGTATGATCGTTTGACTGCGCTGCTTGAGGATGCCAAAGCTCAGGGCGCAAGCATCCATACTGTTGAAGCGTCACCTCAACAGGAAAGGCTTTTGTATCCTCATTTGATCACAGACGTGTCGACAGATATGCGCATCATGCAAGAGGAAATATTTGGGCCATTTCTACCCATCAAGCCTTACAAAGCGGTAGATGAAGCGATTGACTACATTAATCAGCACCAGCGACCACTTGCGCTGTATGTTATGTCGGACAACAAATCGACCATCAGGCATATTGTACGCAACACACACAGTGGCGGCGTCGGCATTAACGACACGGTATTACACGTTGGCGCTGAGGATGCGCCTTTCGGTGGCGTTGGTGAATCAGGCATTGGTCATTATCACGGAGTGGAAGGATTCAGAACTTTTAGCCACGCGAAAACCGTACTCCACACGCCGAAATGGCTACCAAGGACGGGGGCATTAATGCGTCGCAGAGCTATGGCGATAAAAGCGATACAAAAGATTTTTGTTCGATAGTGGTTGGATTGTTAAAAACCGCTCAAACGGGCGTTTTTTGTTTCTATGTGTTCTGAATTGCGGATTACCTAAGGTCGGGAAGTTTCCACCACGCGCTGCCAATAGAGAAAGAAAGGCTCTTTTTGAAAGAGCCTTTTTCACGAAATGTCGACAGATTTTTGGAAGTTTAATGCAGAACTTCACTGCTGAATCTTAAGTATTTGCAGTCGTTCATTAGCTCTTTAAATGCCTTTCTATCTAGCTTAATCAGAGTTTCATGATCGCCGGCTTCAAGATAGACATGTTCCAAGTTTGCTAATCTTTCATCACAAACGGTCGACATGTGATAAGGACTACCAATCGGTGGAATCGCGCCGTGCTCACAATCAGTGAAGAGTCGGTAAACCATACGCTCTTTCACCAAGTGGAAAGTAGCGTTAAATTCATCGTTTAATCTCGACAAACTGATTTTGTTGTTGGCAGGTAAGACTGCCATCATATGATGCCCTTCATGATCCTCAAGAATGACGCCTTTTGCGATATTCATTAAAGGCACACCTGCGGCAACACCACTTTGTAGCGAGCTATGACTGTGGCTGTGATTCACGGTTTGAAAGTGAATGTTATGCTCAGTCAAATATTCATCTAATCGGGTTGCAATCGTCATATAGCCTCCACGTGTATGAGACCCATAAAGAGTATAGGTGAGGCAAGCGACAATCGCGTATTTTACACTGGTTTCGCTGACGCTCTTTCCGCTCCTGTTCTACGCTTATTGCAAGCCAGCGAGAAAGCGTGGTTAACAATAATAAATAGGGGGCAACATGAGCAAGCCAATCATCGCCGATAATAAGCCGATTAAAGTGAATCTAACCGAAGGGCAAGAATATTACTTTTGCCGATGTGGACGTTCTAAAAATCAACCTTATTGCGATGGGTCGCATTCGGGAACAGGCTTAAAGCCAATGAGCTTTACTGCGGAAAAAGATGAAGAAGCGTATCTCTGCCAGTGCAAGCACACCTCTAATGCCCCATTTTGTGATGGAACACATAAGCGTTTTTCTGCTGAGCAAGTCGGCAAAGAAGGCCCTGAGAAAACGCGAGAGAAAAGTGACAAACCGACTGCGTCCGCTACTCAAGAAGAACCAACCCTAGAGTTTATCCACCAATTAGCGAGAGAAGGGCTCTCTAAACTCGGCCATCATGGTCCGATGGCTGCAATGGGGGTTCCTAGGCATTTGCTACCACATTGGGATGCTATACAAATCATGGTGGCGCAAATGGCGACACAACCGTTGTTAGAAGACGTTCCCGTATCAACTGAGCTGATTGTGGGGCCAAACGCGCGTAAGCCGCTCAAGCTCGCTATTCCTTTGTTGGTGTCGGACATGAGTTTTGGCGCACTCTCGGAAGAGGCGAAAGTTGCGCTAGCAAAAGGTGCTGAGTTGGCAGGGACTGGGATTTGCTCCGGTGAAGGGGGGATGCTACCTGAAGAACAAGCTGCAAATTCGCGGTATTTCTATGAGCTTGCCAGTGCTAAGTTTGGTTACGATGAATCTAAGCTTCTTAATGTTCAGGCTTTTCATTTTAAAGGTGGGCAGGGCGCCAAAACAGGCACGGGAGGTCATCTTCCAGCAAATAAAAATGTGGGTAAGATCTCTCAGGTGAGAGGTATCCCCGAAGGGCAGCCAGCGATCTCACCGCCAACATTTAAAGATCTTCATACTACTCACGATTTCAGAAAGTTTGCTGACAGAGTCCGTGGCATCACGGGCGGCATTCCAATTGGCTTTAAACTCAGTGCAAACCATATTGAGCAAGACATACAATTTGCGCTCGATGCGGGTGCCGATTACATCATCTTAGATGGTCGCGGTGGTGGCACGGGCGCGGCGCCAACTATGTTCCGTGATCATATTAGCGTGCCAACCATTCCTGCGTTAGCTCGTGCGCGTAAGTACTTAGATGAAAAAGGCGCAAGTGACCGCGTCACATTAATCATCACTGGTGGGTTGCGAGTTCCTATGGATTTTGTCAAAGCGTTGGCACTTGGGGCAGACGGCGTGGCGATAGCAAACAGTGCGATGCAATCGATCGGTTGCGTCGCGGCCCGGATTTGTAACACCAATAATTGCCCTGCGGGGATCGCAACGCAAAATGCCGATTTGAGGCAGCGTCTCGATATCGAAAAATCATCTCAGCAATTGAAAAATTTCTTCGAATCCTCCGTCGAGCTCATGCAAGTCATGGCAAGGGCGTGTGGTCATCACGCTCTGAATGAATTTAGTCATCATGATTTAGCGACCTGGGATCACAACATGGCGAGGCTGTCTGGGATTAAGTATTCAGGTATGGACTTAAACTGATCTCTATCCATATTTTCTGCATATAGGTACATGTTTGATAACAATTATTTATTAGCCGAGATATGGAAATTTTGACTTGGCGTTAACTAAAAATTCAGTGTATGAACTACGCTGTTTGAGGTGGATATTCGATTTATTGAATAACAAAGAGTGGTTACCACAACCACGATACGAAGGAGCATTATATGAGCAACACAAACGGCGGTTCGGTAGGTAAATGTCCAGTTATGCATGGTGGGCAAACATCTACAGATAAGTCGGTGATGGATTGGTGGCCGAATGCCTTAAACTTAGACATCCTGCATCAACACGACTCCAAAACCAACCCATTTGGGCAGGACTTTAATTACAAAGAAGAACTGAAAAAGCTAGATGTCGAAGCACTTAAAAAAGACTTAAAAGACTTAATGACTGACAGCCAAGACTGGTGGCCTGCCGACTGGGGACATTACGGCGGTTTAATGATCCGAATGGCATGGCACGCAGCGGGTAGTTATCGTATCGCGGATGGACGTGGCGGCGCTGCGACAGGCAACCAGCGTTTTGCTCCTCTCAACTCTTGGCCAGATAACGCAAACCTCGATAAGGCTCGCCGCCTTTTATGGCCCATCAAGAAAAAATATGGCAACAAATTAAGTTGGGCCGATCTGATTGTCCTTGCCGGTAACATGGCGTATGAATCCATGGGCTTTAAGACCTTTGGTTTTGGCTTTGGGCGAGAAGACATTTGGCATCCCGAAAAAGACACCTACTGGGGTTCCGAGCAAGAATGGTTAGCCACAAGTGACGCTGATAACAGCCGCTACTCTGGTGAGCGAGATTTAGAAAATCCACTTGCCGCAGTAATGATGGGGCTCATCTACGTGAACCCAGAAGGGGTGGACGGGAACCCAGATCCTCTCAAAACAGCACATGACATGCGTGTGACCTTTGCGCGAATGGCAATGAACGATGAAGAAACTGTCGCGCTCACAGCGGGTGGTCACACGGTCGGTAAGTGTCATGGTAATGGTGATGCCGCAAACCTTGGTCCAGAGCCCGAAGCCGCAGACGTGCATGAACAAGGTCTTGGCTGGATTAACCATAAAACACGTGGCATTGGCCGTGACGCGGTAACGAGCGGTATTGAAGGTGCTTGGACGACACACCCTACACAATGGGACTACGGATACTTCCACCTACTATTTAAGTACGATTGGGAACTGAAGAAAAGCCCAGCAGGTGCGTGGCAGTGGGAGCCAATCGACATTGAAGAAGAAGACAAGCCTGTCGATGTTGAAGACGGCTCTAAGCGCTACAATCCAATCATGACTGACGCCGATATGGCGCTCAAAATGGACCCTGAATATCGCAAGATTGCAGAAAAGTTCCAAAATGACCCAGCGTACTTTGATGATGTTTTTGCTCGTGCCTGGTTTAAGTTGACACACCGCGATCTAGGACCAAAATCATGTTATTTCGGACCTGATGTGCCAAGCGAAGATCTTATTTGGCAAGACCCAACGCCTGCAGGTAAGACAGACTACGATGTCGATTTAGTGAAAACAAAAATCGAAGCAAGTGGCCTATCCATTAGTGAGCTAGTAAGCACGGCTTGGGATAGTGCGCGTACTTACCGTGGCTCTGACCGCCGAGGTGGCGCAAATGGTGCGAGAATTCGTTTGTCTCCGCAAAAAGATTGGCAAGGAAACGAGCCAGAGCGTCTAAGTCGTGTTCTTGCTGTGCTAGAAAAAATAGCAGCAGAAGAGGGCTGTAGTGTTGCAGATGCTATCGTGCTTGCTGGTAACGTAGGTATTGAACTGGCTGCGCGTGCCGCAGGTCATGATGTATCTGTGCCATTCGCGCCAGGCCGAGGTGATGCCACCCAAGAGATGACGGATGTTGAATCATTCGAAGTTCTTGAGCCTGTGGCTGACGGTTTCCGAAATTGGTTGAAGAAAGACTACGCGGTTAAGCCGGAAGAGCTTTTATTAGATCGTGCTCAGCTTATGGGGCTAACGGCGCCAGAAATGACGGTACTTATCGGTGGTATGCGCGTTTTAGGCAGTAACTACGGCGGTGGAAAAGAGGGCGTATTTACTGACCGAGTCGGCACTTTGTCGAATGATTTCTTCGTGAACCTTACTGACATGTCATATACGTGGCAACCGGTAAGTTCTAATCAGTACGAAATTCGTGATCGTAAAACAGACCAAGTGAAATGGACGGCGACTCGAGTGGATCTTGTCTTTGGCTCAAACTCGATTCTACGTTCGTACGCGGAAGTGTATGCGCAAGATGATAATCAGGAAAAATTCATCCACGACTTCATCGCTGCATGGACGAAAGTCATGAACGCCGACCGTTTTGACTTGTAGTAAGTGAAACGATGCAAATCGGTAGATGCGTAAACAAAGTTGATGAATAAGTAAGAGAGGCGGGCGCAAAGCTCGCCTTTTTCTTTACCTGTCTTTTTACTTTGATTGTTACTTTGATTGAAAATTGAGCTCATTTGAACCATAATAACTAGACCATATGAACCATAGGAGCTTGATATGGCAACTGCAGCATTAAAAAGCTTTAAGCCGAAACAATCTCATAAAGCCAATTTCTGGCTTATGTTAGGTATTGAAGATGCTGAAACGGGTCGTATTGATGCGGTTCACAAAGGCTTTGAGCCCAAGGTATACCGGAACATTGTTGATCGAGTAAAGCTTTCTCAAAGTGAATTCCAACATGTGACACTGATTCCTGTTAGTACAATTAAGCGTCGTCTTAAAAATGATGAGCGTTTTAATACTCAAGAGAGTGATGCAATCTATCGATTAGCGATGTTATTGAAACTCGCAACAGAGTTGTTTGACGACGAAGAACGCGCGTTAAAATGGATGAGAGAAAATGTGTACGGCTTAGGTGGAAAACGTCCACTTGATATGGTGTCGACTACGGTTGATTTTGAAATCGTAAAAGATTTGATCGGCCGTTTAGAGCACGGGGTGTTCTCGTAATATGAAGCTCTATCGTCTCACACAAAAGAAATTCGCTGACACGCCATTTAGCCCCGTTGGCGCAAAGTTATTTGGAGGGCGATGGAACTCAAAAGGAACCGAAGCCCTCTACTTCTCTGAATCGGAATCCCTTTGCTCGTTGGAAGTGTTTGTTCACGTAAATAACGATCCAGCTATCACCAAACTGTACGATTTATATCGTATTGAAATGCCAGAATACCTCATCGCCACCTTAGATGAAGAAGATCTCCCAGTGACGTGGCGAGCAATACCGGCGAGCGAGTCTACACAGTACATTGGTGACCAGTTTCTCAATGACCCTCATCCCGAGTTTGCCGCACTGCAAGTGCCTTCAACGATTTCACCTCGTGATAAAAACTACGTGGTGAACCCAAATCATCCCAAAATGAAAGAGATCATCAAGAAAGCCGAAAAGCTCGATTTCGCGTTTGACCCACGCATTTTCAAATAAACACGCTGGCTTTCTCTCGCTTTAAAATATTCAGCGCTTACCTGAGATAAGCGCTGAAGCATAAAAGTTTATTCTCTGGTTATTGCCGGTCGTAAGTGAACTGTTGCGCTTCATTTGTACTGTTGTGGTAATGCCCAAGCACTAACTCAGCACCTTTGTAAGATAAATGGCTGTCATCGGTATACATGGCGTTGTTCGCACCAACTTTCATTCGACATACGCCATTTCTGCAAATGGCATCGGTCAAGTCGACAAACTCAACATGCTCAAATTGCTCAAAGTAGTTCACTAACTTCGCCACGTTTTGAGGGTGATGTTGTTTAGGAGAAAAATCGCAGGCGGACTCTTCCGTCTCGCCAAACAAACGCGCTTTCCAGAGGCATTCTCCTACCGCAAAAGGTGCAGAAGGCGTTGGGCCGAAAACGACCACTTCTTTCCCTTCCAGTTCATTCAACAATCCAGTTAATGATGCCTCATAATCGGCTTGTGAAAGCTCTTTATTGAAATTAGAAGAGATAACGACGCGACGAATAGAAGGGGTACGCAAAATGGTATCGACTGCCTGTTTGAAGAACTGTCGGCAAGAAATTGATCCAGCATCTTTGATGATGTCGACATAACCTACTGCACAGGAATCTTGAGTAAGTTGCACCACGCCAGTTGGTGTTACTTCGGACAGACGCTTCACGTAAACCATGCTGTGACTATTGCCTAACACAGCGATGGTGGGTTGCGGCGCAGACGAGCACACATCGTTAACGTCAGTGTTGCCGTTGCAATTTAAACCGTAACCGTTATTAACGCGCATGGCTTCGAAAAATGCGCTTCTTTCTGGAAAACCACCGTTTTGATGACCGATAACGCCGAACGTTAGCAAGGGCAACGTCAACAACACAATAACCGCGGACACAGTGCGCATGCTCATGGCTTTTCGGCTACGGAACGGCTTTTCAATAAAGCGCCAAGTGAAGTAAGAAAGTACAAACAGAGTGACAACGTAAAGTGGGATATTGACGTCTTGTGTTGCGTCCAACACGTAGCGGTAAAAGACAAATAATGGAATGTGCCACAAGTACAAGCTGTAGCTGATTAAGCCGACAAACACGACCCATTTGAGGCTCAGCAATTTACCGCAGACATTGTCTTTAGAGGCAAACAAAATCACTAACGCGCTACCGATGACCGGCACCAGCAGCGTAATGCCCGCGCCATCTTGCGATTTTTCAAACAAAAGCGCGGAAGCCAATATCAAAACGATGCCAATGGTTGCTAGAGTATCGTTAGATTGAACTTGGACTTTTCTCATCACTAATGCGAGTAATGAACCGGTTGCCAGTTCCCAAGCACGAGAGAAGATCATGTAGAAGGCGAAATCAGGATCGTTGCTCGCATAGACAATAGTCATCAAACTCAGCGCAAATACCGCGACAAAAAAAGTCAGGAAAAACGCGTTTTTGCCACGAGCGAGTAGCATGAGTAGCAAAGGAATGACAATGTAGTATTGTTCTTCAACGCCCAAGCTCCAAGTGTGAAACAGCGGATTGGCTTGATCTTCTAAACCGAAGTAATTGTGGCCTTTTAAATACAGAAGAATGTTGGATGAAGAAAGAATAGAAGACACTGCGAACTGACCAACGTCTTTGTGTGCTTGTGGCAAAAATAGCCACCAAGACATCAAATAGCTGACGGCAATCACCACCAGTAGCAGGGGAAGTATGCGGCGAATGCGTCGCTCATAAAAATCACCGAGGCTGAACTTCTGGTTTTCCAAATCGTTAATCACGATGGTGGTGATCAAATAGCCGCTGATAACAAAAAATACGTCGACGCCAATAAAGCCACCAGCGAATTGCTCAACTCCTGCATGAAACAAAATCACTAACGTGACAGCAATCGCCCTTAATCCGTCTACTTCCGCTCTGTAAGTCATATTGTGTCCCTCCAACATTCCGTTTAACGAAGTAGAGCAAAATATGAACCAGAAATAATATTGCTTTAAATCAGTACCTTAAATTGATTGTCAAAATGAAAGGCTGGGGGAAATAACGAATTCCCAAATTGAATTTCAATATGGAAATCCCAGAAAGAGTGATGTTAAGAAGCGCTAAATCAAAGAACGTAAAGCGCGAGGCTCTTAGACTTCATTGAAAATGATAACGCTAAAGAAACAATGACAGAGAATACGATTCAGGAAAAAATTGCCAGCTTTACTTGTATCGAAGAAGCGTTGGATTACTTCGAAATCGAGTTTGATAGCCGATTTATCGAAAACAATCGAACCGAGTTGGTTAAGAGGTTTAACGGCTACTTAATCCTCACTAAACCGGATGATTGGTTTTCAGGCCGCCGCGCACTCAAAAACGCCTACTGTAAAGTACAACGCAGTTTACTAAGTAAAACGACGCGCTCTGCGTGCCGAGGTTGTACATCTTGTCAAAGACGTTAACTCTTGGTGGCTTAGCCTAAAAAAGAACCCTGCATCTTGGCGTTACAGGGGGAAGAGCAAGGTTCTTTTGGGTTAGCTATTGGTTTGTCGCGAGTTGCGAATCGGCTTTACGTAGATGGGTTAACCCGCGTGATAAGCAGGGTAGTCCACTAAGCCTTTTTCACCGCCGCCGAACAATGTGGCAGGGTCATGTTCTGCCAGTGGATAGCCATGCTTGATGCGGCTTGGTAAGTCTGGGTTTGCAACAAACGGACGACCAAAACCGATCATGTCGGCTAAACCACTCTCAATCGCGTGTTGCGCCTTTTCTGCCTTGTAACGACCGGCATAGATCAGTGTGCCTTTATACGCCTCACGAACTGCGGTTTTAAAGTCGTGCGGAGTGTCTGGCGCGTCGTCCCAATCCACTTCTGCAATGTGAATGTAAACCACATTGAGTTTATCAAGCAGCGCAGCAGCAGCGGTGTAGGTGTCGACTGGTGTGCTATCAACGGTGCCGTTTAACGAAGTGAATGGTGCAAGGCGAACACCAACACGCTCTGCGCCAATGGCTTGCGTCATTGCTTCGACCACTTCACCAAGAAAACGCAGACGGTTTTCAATTGAGCCGCCGTATTCATCGGTGCGGTTGTTCGCTTCAGAATCGATAAACTGGTTAACCAAGTAGCCATTTGCTGCGTGAAGTTCGACACCATCAAACCCAGCTTCTATCGCGTTTAATGCGGCTTGTCGGTATTCTTCAATAACATTCTTGATGTCTTGTTTGGTCATTTCACGTGGCTCAGCCACGTCGACAAAGCCAGGTTCCTCTGTGCCATTGTCGATAAATACTTTCACGTTTTCTGCTTTGAGCGCAGAAGAAGAAATAGGTTGCTTGCCGCCGATGTTGTCAGGATGAGTCACACGACCAACGTGCCATAATTGCGCGAAGATAACGCCGCCTTTCTCGTGCACTGCATCAGTTACTTTTTTCCAGCCAGCAATTTGCTCTGGGCTATAAATGCCCGGTGTCCACGCATAGCCTTGACCCATTGGTGAAATTTGTGTGCCTTCTGCAACGATTAATCCCGCTTCGGCGCGTTGAGCGTAGTAGGTCGCCATCATGTCGTTAGCGACATTACCCGGTTGAGAGGCTCGAGAGCGCGTCATCGGAGGCATAACGATGCGGTTTTTTAATGAGAGAGAGCCAAGTTGAATCGGTTGAAATAATGCATCTGTCATAGGAAAACTCGTTATTGTTTAGTTTGAATCAGTTCGATTGGGTAGCCATCGGGATCTTTAATGAAGGCGATGTGCGTTTTTCCTCCTTTCATTGGTCCGGGTTCGCGAGTGACGTTACCACCAAGCGCTTTGATTTTTTCGCAAGCTGCGTAAATGTCTTCACACCCAAGCGCTATGTGCCCGAATGCGTTACCTAAGTCGTAACTGCCGGTATCCCAGTTATAAGTTAGCTCGATGTTCGCGCCATCTGGTTGATCAGGGCTACCAACAAACACCAGTGAGTAACGGTATTCTTGGTTTTCAAAACGATCCAAAACGCTCATACCCAGAACTTTTGTATAAAATTCGATAGATTTGTCTAGGTCAACAACACGGATCATCGTGTGGAGAAACTTCATAAGTCGCCTTTCATAACGTTGCGTAATCACGATGCAAACCTTATCGCCACTCTAAATAAACTGGAAATTATCGTTAATTATGAAAATGATTATTTAACTTTATGGATAATGAGGTTGTTGGCCCTACAACGTGCAAACAAAGATTACTCGCCGTTTCTTTTTAATAATTGGCATATGCTAATTACTCTTTTTACAAGCTGAGTACTTAACATGTCCGCAAACAGCCACTTTCATTCCACTCACGAATCTCATTATCAATGTGCGGTTTGTTCTTCAATCGATGCGAATCCGAACTCTTTGGCTGTGAACTACCAGTGCCTAGCCGATGGTTCTGTTGTCGGAGAGTTTCACGTTTTACCGCGTCATCAAGGTTACACCGACCTGTTGCATGGTGGCATTGCGAGTTCGCTGCTCGATGGTGCAATGACGCACTGTTTGTTATTTAGAGACATTCAAACCCTTACCGCGCAGTTGGATGTGCGCTACCATGCACCTATTGAGCTAGATGAGCACGTCACGATTACTGCACACTGTGAAGGTGAACGCCGCGGTATATATCAACTGGTGGCTCAATTACTGGTCAATAATGAAGTTAGAGTGACGGCAAAAGGGAAGTTTATTCGTCCTAAAGAGGCGTAAATAAAAACGTGTTCTACGGAGAGGCAATGAAGAAATTTGATGAACTGTATGCAATTGCGACGAGAAAATCTCAATATGACCAAACCAACACTTGGTTTAAAGGCGTAGAGACTTATCTGGAGGCCATTGGCAAAGAAGTTGATGAAGTCCGCGAAGAGATTCGTGAGGATCGCCTTTGTCATTTGGAAGACGAGTTAGGCGATGTGTTGTGGAACTATCTTAACGTATTAAAAGCGTTGGAAAGAGAAAAGGGTATAGATCCTGAGAAAGTACTCGAAAGAGCCTGCAACAAATACGATCAGCGTGTATCTGCGATTGAGTCGGGACGCAGTTGGGATGAGATAAAACAGCAGCAGAAACAAGCCTTGAACGCAGAACATGAAGCCGCGCAGTTAGAGACCATGAAGAGCCAATAACTGCGCGTGATATTATTTAAGATGCGGCGGAATGGGGAAGTCTGATCAATCCTTCGTGCTATTGACCAACAGTAGGTCACAAGGCGGTTGATCAAGTAACGTGTCTACAGTGCTGCCAGACCAAAATTGGGATGACATGCTTCGTTTACACGCGCCCATAACCAGAATTGCAGCTTGCGATTGTTTAACTGCTTTTGGTAACGCTGTTTCAGGGTTTCCTTCTGGCAGCAGTAGTGGTACGCGAGTTAGCTTTTGCGCAGTAATAAAGTCCGTAATGCCTGCTTTTTGGTTGCTCAAAATCTCTGTACGATAGCGAGATAGATAAGGCGCAACGTAGCGGCAGTAAACTAACGTCATTTTTCCGCTCAAGGTTTTTTCTAGTTTTGAGCCTCGCGATACAATGGCTTTATCTACGACCGATTTTGCATCTCCGCGATGAAGCGGATCTATCGCGCAAAGCATGTTGGCGTGAGAAGGCCATGAACGCTCACTTAATAGCAATAAATCGCAATCGTTTTTTGCTAGCTCGGTGAGTAAGGTTTGAATGTCGTGCTTGTTAAAATGCCCCACGAGCAGTAAATCTGTGTGGTCGACAAGCCGTTTCGCGACTTGAACAATCCAATGACTCCCTTTGAAATGCTCGTAAGAGAGTGCTGGCGTTTCAACTTCCTCTTCTTCACAAAGTTCGATAACGAAGTCTTTAAATTTTGATGCCCAAGCTTCAAACTCAGCTTGTCTCTTTTCTATATGGTCAGAGTTGAAACTAAGGAAATGCGCGAATGCGTGATCTTCACTCCGGCGGTGATCTTCCACCAATACCACGATGGGTTGAGCCAGCGCTGTCGCAAACTGAATCACTTTACGAAGCACCTTACGACTTGGTAAGGCAGCTTGCTGAGTCAGAAAAAATACTGGTGCCATTGATTACTCCATTATCAAACGAGGCAAATGCGCCTAATGCACACTGAAAGTTTATACCATCCCCTTATGCAAAGACGTTCTCTTTCTGCGAGCAAAATATAAATTCCGCAATTGTGCGCGCCATTGCCTAGAATTTTAACATCAGGATCTCATGCCTTTAGGTAATAGACATCGTGTTGACACTAACGTGATGCCCAAGGAAATCGGTGACAATGATGATAGATTCCAGCCAATTACAAATTAATCGCAAAGTGCCTCATTTGCTTGCCGAGATCATTAAAGCGATAGAGTCGACCGAAGACCTCAGTTTTTTGAAAGACTATCAGGAAGCGCAAATCGCGAACATTTTGGAGTCGGTCAACATTGCTTATCGTAAACGCGTGATAGAAGCAGTGCCGCCAGAGAAGTACTGGACGGTATTAAATTTGCTGCGATACGACACCGCCAAGCACATTCATCAATCACTCAACAAAGAGCTGCAACATGAACGCTTAGCGTACATCACGGATTCGGAACTGATCATCTTTGCAGACTTTCTACCGACCGAGTTTGTGGATGAGTACCTTATCGACCAAAGTGAAGAGTCGGTCGCGCACATTCAACAAGCGCTGTCGTATGAAGATAACAAAGTGGGGAGATATGCCGAGCCGCATTTTTTAGTCGCAAATCCTAAAAACAGCGTAGGAGGCATCAAAACCGAGTTGTTAAAACGTGGACAAAGCCCGGTGCGATTGATCATTGTGCGCGATGTCGGAGGCGTTATTGGGACGATAGAACCTCAAATCCTGTTGCTGCATGAGAATCATACCAAACTCACAGACTTGACCGTAGTCACGCCAATTCTGGAAGATATCCAAACGATTCAAAGCGTTAGTAAACAGGTCTCGATTGATGGTGGAGCGCATTGGTTTCCTATCATGGCTGGTGGAAAAATTATGGGCGTTTTGTCGATGGCGACCATCGCGATTACCTTGCGTGAACTCAGCCTACAAGCTGTAGTGGCAGAAAACGTACGAAGTGAAGAAGATTTGTTCACACCATTAACTGTGGCGACAAGGCTAAGAGCACTTTGGTTGGTGATTAACTTGCTGACCGCTTTTGTTGCCTCTGCAATCATTGGTATTTTTGATAATGTGGTCGAGCAAGTCGTTGCGCTTGCGATCTTAATGCCCGTGGTGGCGAGTATGGGCGGCATCGCAGGTAGCCAAACCTTAGCGGTGGCCATTCGGGGTATCGCACTCAACCATTTGCACCAAAGTAACTTGAAGCTATTGGTGAATAAGGAATTAAAAATCGCCACCATTAATGGCTTGATCATGGGATTAGTCATCGCGGGTGTCGTCTACATGGTGTTTGACTCTTGGCCATTGGCGCTTATTATCTGCTGCGCAATTTTTCTCAATAGTCTGGCGGCTGCGGCATCGGGTACGCTGATACCATTCACGTTGAAGAAGTTTAACATTGACCCCGCCGTAGCTGGCTCGGTAGTATTAACAACCGTTACCGATGTCGTCGGTTTCTTTGCGTTCTTAGGCTTAGGTGCCATCTTCTTGATATAGAAAGCCAATTGACGCGTTAACCTGATGATCCAATCTCTCCATTTTCCAACCCAATTTTTGGGCAAGTTTGTTTCTCTCAAAATTCCTCCGTTTTTCATAAACACTGAACACGCCGTTTAAGCTTTCATTTCATCAATATTTTTCACTGCTCATTTCTATCCCAAAACTTTCCACTGCCGATCTCGCTTAACGCTGGCGTGCCAAATTACAATTTCAAAGGCCCGATCATGCCAATTTTCTTGGCTGTACACGCATTACTTCACTCAAACAAAAAATAAGGAAAAGATTTTGAACAAACTCATCGTATTCACTGGTGGTCCCGGTGCAGGAAAAACCTCGGTAATCGAACAACTAAAAACACAAGGCTTTATCTGCTCGCCAGAAACAGGTCGTCACGTAATACAAAGGCAGGTTACGAATCACGGTTCAGCATTACCTTGGAATGACAAACAAGCCTTTCGAGACGAAATGATGAAGGCAGAAGTGAGCAATTACCGAGCTTTCAATGTCCGCCAGGGGGACGTGTTTTTTGATCGCAGTATTGTGGACGTATATGGCTACAGCAAGTTGGAACAATTGCCAATCTCGCATGAGCTCATCACGCATTGCCAGACGCTTCGTTATCATTCTCAAGTGTTCATTTTTCCACCGTGGTCGTCGATATTCAGCAACGATGAAGAGCGAAAGCAAGATTTTTCTGAAGCGATCGCCACGCATAAACAGATGGTCGATGCATACCACAAGTTCGGTTATCAATTGATCGAAGTGCCCAAAATGTCAGTCGAAGACAGAGTGGCGTTTATTCTCGACTCAGTCATCGAATAAGGCAGACAGATGAACAATGCAAACAAATGCGTAAGGCGATTGTGACCACGACGACAATATGCGTAAAGGGAGTTATTTATACTGGATAAAATTCAATAACTTAATTGAGCATTATGTCTTTTAAATATCTTACCTTATTGCTCGCAACGACGAGCATGAACAGCTTTGCTGATGTGGAGCTGCCTTCGGGGGATGATTGGTTAAACCATGTGACGAATGGCCTAGCCCCATATTGGATGATGGAAAGTGCGCATGGGCAACCTGCGGGGAATTTTCCGACATTTCGTTGTGATAACGGTGTCATCCTCGACCCACAAAAGCCGTGTGAAGAATTAAACAAAGGGTGGATTATCCCGCACTTCGATCGCGAATACACACGCATGAAATCGCGCCAAACTTACTCTTATGGCGTGCTTTTTCATCTTACGGGTGACAAACAAGCATTAGAGCTGGCAAAGAAAGGGGCTTATTACCTGATTGATCATCTACAAGATGAGAAAAACGGCGGCTTTGTGAGCTTTACGCGTAGTGGAAAACCGGGGATGGAGTGGCAACAGCGAACTTCTCAAGACCAAGCTTACGCCTTGGTGGGCTTGGCGATGTACTACTACTTGACGCAAGATCCAAAGGTTGAACAAGCACTTATCGACCAACAAGCGTTTATATTTAAACAATACCGACGAAGCGATGATCGCGGTCTGGTGTGGGTTTTGAAAGATGGTGATGGAGAAAGTGAGAAGCAGCAAGAGTTAGTCGCTCAACTTGACCAAATTAATGGCTACCTGTTGTTAACGGCGCCACTTTTACCAGAGGCCGCGCAAGCCAAGTGGAAACAAGATCTGCAATGGCTGACGCAAGTGATGCTGGATAACTACCACTCCGACAAAGAGCAGCGCTTTTATGGCGCGATACACCACAAAGCGGTAATGATGCCAGATGCGAAACACAATGATTTTGGACACACCATCAAAGCGTATTGGATGACGTATCTCACTGGTCAGTTGTTGGAGAATTCCAATTGGACAGAATTTGGTTTCAAAGGCATGAAACACACGCTTAAACAAGGGCAATACCAGCAAAACTTTGAGCAAGTCAAAGCGCTCTTCTCACCAGAATGGCAGAGTAAATGGACGCAAGAGAGCATTCCTGCTTGGCAATCAAGACCGCACAAGCACTATAGCTCGTCTTGGGAATGGGCAGAACTCGATCAAGCGGCGATGACGGTTTCTCTTGTTGATGGTTCGATGAAAGAAACGCTTCAATACACGTTACCCACTTTTATGGACGTGTGGGTGGATCATCAATACGGAGGTGTTGGTCTGAATCCTAAATCAACCAAAGCGTTCCATTGGGGAAATGGTTACCACCAGTTTGAACATGCGTTGGTCGGGTATTTGTACGCGCAACAAATGGCAAAACAGCCCGCCAAGCTTTACTACGCGCGACCAGCTGAGAGTAAAATGCCACTTAATCCATATTACTTTAACGCGGATATAAAAGTGCTTTCGTCGCAAAGTGATGGAGTCACTACCGCAACCTTCACCAATATTCGACCATAACTTGGTCGATGGTGGAGTGGTGGTTAAAGTCTGCGTGCAAACTAACAAAACCCAATGGTAAACTGCGGGTCTGTTTTACATAGTATTTAAAGGTAATTTGATGAACCCGATTCTTGCGATGTTGAAAGAAAACAATATTAGCGACGAGCAAATCAACGAGCTATTTCAGGCGTTAACTCAAAACCCTCTGGCTGCAATGGCAACTATCAGCCAACTAGGTCTGCCACAAGATCAGCTTCAAGCGTTAATGGCGCAGGTAATGCAAAACCCTGTACTGATTAAAGAAGCAGTGGAAGAGCTAGGCCTAGACTTCTCCAAAGTAGTAGAAGCCAAAGCGAAGCTACAGCAGTAATCGAGTTTTCGATAAAAACAAAAGTCGCCAGAGCCAAATGGTTCTGGCGGCTTTTTTACATCAGATGAAAGGTACGCGACTCCAACGGGAAAGCGAATAGGTTGAGCTTAACTTGGTGCTTGCATAAAAAATTAAGTGCGATTCTAGTCACGTCGCATGAACTCACGGGTGCTATTGGAAATAAATGAATTGTTTCTAATACATAGAACGTATTAACATGGTTGCACTAGGCCCATATGAGTAAATTCATTGAATATACAATTTGAGAGAGGGTTTAGTTTTAAAAAATAATAGTTAGTTGGAATCTAGGTTAAATGAAAATAAATATATTTAAAAAGCTACAAGTTGTATTTCTTGTGGTGTCAGCATCTTTAATGGTGGGGTGTTCGTCTATAGATGCGCATGCTGGTGGCGGATACGGAAAGCCGTTTTCAGGCACAGCGTTATCAGTCGCACGACAACCTTGCTATTTAAGATCTGATATTACTTCCATCGCGTTATACCCACTTTCATTGATTGACATCCCTTTGTCGTTAGCAACGGACGTTGTGTTTCTTCCTGTTGATTTAGTCATGGTAGCTACACCAACAACGAGTTATGGCGGTGTTGTTTCTCTAGGTTGTCCAAGCGGAAGCATGATCTAACACGCTTATTTTATTCAAATAAATGGAAGGAAATGAAAGTGGAATCGAAAAATAATTACTCAACAGAAAACAACGCTCCCTCGGTGCTCTTTGTAACGTCGCTTTTGTGTTTAGCATCAGTTTGTTTGGCCATACTGCTATTTATTATTGAGTACATTTCTGGCATGGAAATGAACGGTGTCGGCTTTCTTGGGACGTTAATACCAGCGATGAGTGTAGGATATTATTTTGGCTATAAAACAGGGAATATAATGCCTTCGACAACGAGATGGTATTCAGTCCTGCTTTGGAATTTATCGAGCTTAGTGGTGTTTTCTCTCATCTTAATGTTTTTGGGCATCTCTATATTTGAACTGATAGCGGAACTAGGCTGGTTCAGTATTATTATCGTTGTATTAACGTTAATAACCGTTTGTCTCGGGTACTTTATTTTCAAGAGTGGTGAAAAAATGGCGATTAAGGTTTTGCTAAAAGCGCAAAAGAGTGCGTAACTCACAAATAACGAACGCTTAAAGATAGATACGTAAAAAAGACGCCAGCCATATCGTGCTGGCGTTATTGTTTTCTCTTTCTTTTTGCCTCTTTGGTCTCAAGCAAAATCGAATGTTTTAGACGAAACGGTCTTTCCACGAAAACTCAACATGTTTATGTCTGCCCAAAGGTGTGTATAATTCGCCGGAAATTACGATTTACAGATAACGAAAGGTAAGTATGGCTGTCCTCGAAATTCTCTCCATTCCAGACCCAAGACTTAAAGTAAAAGCAGAAAAAGTTACTGACGTATCGACAATACAAACGTTGATCGACGATATGCTAGAAACACTTTATGCAACGGGCAATGGCATCGGTTTAGCTTCAACCCAAGTTGGTAGAAAAGAGGCGGTTGTTGTCATCGATATCTCTGACGAACGCAATGATCCTTTAATCTTAGTCAACCCAGAAGTTGTGAGCGGAGAAAACAAAGCGCTTGGTCAAGAAGGGTGCCTATCTGTTCCCGAATACTATGCCGATGTAGAGCGTTACACATCAGTTGTTGTTTCTGCACTAGACCGTGATGGCAACCCGATTACAATCGAGAGTGATGAGTTCTTAGCGATTGTGATGCAGCACGAAATCGACCACTTATCTGGTAACTTGTTCATTGATTATCTTTCACCGCTAAAGCAAAAAATGGCGATGAAAAAAGTGAAGAAGTACGTAAAAGCGCAAGCTAAGTAATATGAAAGGAAGTAACTCACAACCGCGAGTTACTTCCTTTTACATCAAGAATAAGTAGAGTGCTTTATCGCGTTTTTTTGGGGACATAACGCTTCACGATCTTCATAAGCTTCTGAAATGAAGAACAGTCCATATGTGACTCATGAGGGCAGGTGGCAACATGGTTTAGGCTGTCTCGCACCGCTTTCAAACGTGTTATTTGCTCATCAATTTCAAGCGCCTTTTTCGCCAGTAAGTCACGATCAATGTATGGTTTTGAACCTTCTGAGTGATTCAACATTTCTGCCATTTCGTTAAGTGATATTCCAGCGATACGCCCCAAACTAATGATGTTGAGTTTATTGAGTACCTCTGGTGAATATTGACGTCTCAATCCACTCCTTCCTATCGAGCGAATTAACCCCAACTGTTCGTAGTATCTGAGCGTTGAGGTCGGCAATCCTGATTTTTTAACCACTTCTGCAATATCCATATTATTCCTCATTGACTTCAAGTTGGCTTTAAGTTGTAGCATGCAACTAAGACCTTAACAAATCAAAAACTTGAGGAGCGAAAAATGCTGTTTTTAATAGGATTACAAGCGGCGCTAATAGGGATTGGTGCGACTTTGATAATGGATTTATGGGCTTGGCTACAAAGGAGAGTGTTTGGTATTCCCTCACTAAACTATGCATTGGTCGCGCGCTGGGTTTTGTACATGCCCAAAGGAAAGCTTATGCATGCGCCAATTATGGCAACAGACCCGATGTCGGGAGAAAAAGCACTCGGTTGGTTTTTGCACTATGCCATTGGTGTTGTTTTCGCTTTGGCTCACATTGCTGCTTTTGGGCATCATTGGTTGGTAGAGCCTAGTCTAGTGCCCGGCTTAGTCACTGGTGTGGTCACGTTGGTCTTCCCATTTTTTGTCATTCAACCTTGTCTAGGATTTGGTTTTGCTGCCAGTAAAACCCCAACACCTTGGAAAGCCCGTTTTCTTAGCACATTGGCGCATTTAGTTTATGGTTTGGGTTTATTCATAGCCGGGTTTGCAATCAAAGTGGCGAGCCAGTATTTTGCATAGGGAATATGAGCATCATGCAAACGAGTCTTTTTTGTTTTTATTTATGATGCTCAACTCTTGGTCGTTTTTGGCGCGTTGCTCATAGTGGGCGGATATGTTTGAGGTCTGTCGTATTTATCCAAGACGTAAAGTCAGCGAACATTTAACATTGCCTTAACGCCAGAATGGCAAGCGGTTTACCAAGAAAAATTAAAATTATCTGGTTTGACATAAAGAATATTAAGGGTTTCAGATGGCTTCAAAAGTGGCAGGGATATCAATACTGAGCTTATTGGCAGCGCCAGTTGCGATGGGAGAAACAGCCAGTGCTTATGATTTATGTTTGCTAGACAAAATTAAGCAAAGCAAAGGTGAGGAAACCATAAAGAGCATTCGCGCGCAGTGTGAGCTTGATGCAGTAACAAGCACAGTGCCCGCTGATCCAGAAATTGAAGAACCTGAGGAGCTTCAGGAAAGCTTGGTCGACAAGCGTTTGGAGTCAGAACGAGAAAACGCCTTTGAACCATTTAGTTTGGTGGCGCATCGTGTTAACTACATCTTGCCGTTCACTTACAGTGATCGCGTAAATAAGCGTGCTTATGCGGACACTAAGTACGGGGATGAGCTGCGTAAGGAAGAAGCGGAGTTCCAAATTAGTTTTAAAGTGCCAATGAACTACGACGATTTGTTGTTTGATGGGGATGGTTTGTTCTTTGGTATGACGCTCAAGTCATTTTGGCAAGTGTATACAGGAGCCGCATCGCGTCCATTTCGTGAAACCAATTATCGTCCTGAGCTTTTTTATTATACTCCGACAGACTGGAAGCCACTTGATGGTTCGACTTGGTTAGGTTTTGGTATTGAACATGAGTCGAATGGGCAGAGACAAGAGTTATCGCGCAGTTGGAATCGTGTTTACGCCAACTTAACCTTTGCGAAAGACAATTTTGCGGTTTCTCTGCAACCGTGGTGGCGTATACCTGAGGATGAAAAAACATCTCCGAATGATCCTAAAGGTGATGATAACCCGGATATCGAAGATTACATGGGGCACTTTGAGCTATCGAGTGCGTACAAATGGAATGGTTATGAGTTTACCTTCTTAGGCCGCCAGAACTTCCAAACGCATAAAGGCTTTGCCGAATTAGGGGTGTCATTTCCGATCTGGGGCAAACTTCAGGGATACGCACAGTACTCGACGGGGTATGGTAAGAGCTTGATTGACTATGATCATAATCAGCAGCGTATTGGTGTTGGTATCGCGATCAACGGTGTTCTGTAGTTTTTCGGTAGCTCAATAGAAATAAACGCTGGCAATTGAGATTTCAGTATTTAGAATGCGTGGCTGAAATTGATTTCCAACCTAGAGTGATTTTATGCTTCGTGATTACACCTTCGATTGTCTTGTAACCATGCCTCGTCATGAACTGGAAGAGTTTAGTGCTCGCATGATCAGTAAAATGGTGCCAGAAGACGTGATGAATGAGCTGTTTACTTTCGATCAAGAAGAAGTGGCTAGCGAAGACCGTATGTTGTCTGCACGTCTTGATGCCATGTTACGCATGACAGCAATCGCACTGAGCGAAATTCAACAAGCGTTTGATGACTCAGACAATGCGAAGCAAAATAGCGAGCGAATGACGCGACTGGTTCTTTGGCATTTCTATGCGATTTCATTCCATTTGGAAGAGGCGATCACGTTAGAAACACACTGTGCACTAGTGGAAAAACTACTTGAAAATACACCTTCGAATGTTTTTGTTTGGGTGAAAACTCTGACAGAGCTTCTGCACACTTACGCTGAAATCAACGCGAAAGAAAACCCTCAAGACTAAGGTTTTTGTCGTTAATCGTTCAGTAAACAAGGCGAGCCATTCGGTTCGCCTTGTTTTATTTTTGCATCTGTAAAATCCGCAGTTTTGGACTTTTGACGTACACCATGAGCCTCGCTTTAGGTTCGCTTCTCACTAGCGAATAGGGCGATTTCTTCTTACACTAAAATCAAAGTATTTGTTTTCGAACACTTTAATACGCCATTAAGGTGTGTCTTCCAATCCACTTAAATACGGATAATTTATGTCGGAGAGCGTTCTGGTTTTTAAATTTGAGCCTATTTTGAAGCGCATATGCCTTCTATCTCGGCTACATTTTCGTTGCGGGCGTAAATAATGGACCCGTTAACGCAAGGTTTACTTGGCGCTGCTTTGCCACAGTCTGCAAGTAACAAGCGGCACATTGTGGCTGCTGGCGTGTTAGGCGTGGTTTCAGGGATGGCGCCGGATTTGGACGTACTTATCCGTTCATCAACTGACCCATTGCTGTTTTTGGAATATCACCGACACTTTACCCATTCATTGTTGTTTATCCCTTTTGGCAGCTTTCTCTGTGCTTTAGTGTTGTATCCGTTGTTTGCAAAAAGACGAGGGCTAAACTTCCGACAGAGTTGGTTTTATTGTGCCCTTGGTTATAGCACCCATGCGCTGTTAGATGCTTGCACCAGCTATGGGACTCAGCTTTTTTGGCCGATAAGCAACACACGCTATGCCTGGAATACGATCTCTGTTATCGATCCCGCTTTCACATTTCCTATTTTGATCCTGCTTTTGTTTGCCGCACTGAAGCGAAATCGAAATTACGCGCGTGTCGCATTTCTATGGTCTCTGGCTTATCTGACTCTTGGGGTTATTCAACGAGATAGAGCAGAAGCGGCCGGATGGAAAATCGTCCAAGAGCGACAGCACAGCGCTGTGCAGCTAAAAGCAAAACCAACCTTCGGCAATCTTTTGGTCTGGAAAGTGATTTATGAAACGGAAGATAACTACTATGTGGATGCGGTAAGAGTGGGGCGTTCAATAAAAATCTACCCAGGCGAATCCACACCAAAGCTCAATGTGAAGACTCAATTTCCATGGCTCGATCCGCAATCGCAGCAAGCGAAAGACATCGAACGTTTCCGTTGGTTTTCAAATGGTTTTGTAGCGCAAGACCCGAATAACGAAATGCGAATTGTTGACGTGCGTTACTCCATCATTCCAAACCAAATTAACGCGCTGTGGGGCATCAATTTATCACCCAACGCTAGCCCGAATGTGCACGTCGAATACACTGCTCATCGAGGTAGTACAGCGGAAGACCGCCAAACTTTTCTCAATATGCTTACGGATTTTGAGTGATGGTTTTTACTTTGGGTACCGATGCGGTGCCGTAATAACTATTACGCAGACTGAAAGTCCTTCACTAGGGTCGGCTTGCTAGCGAAGAAAATTTTGCCAAACAGAGACTTATACTTCCATCCAAGAGACAACAGTCGTTTTGCTAAGCTTTTGTTTTCAATGATAGCGACTTCAACGCCTTGGTAATGGTATGGATTGCTTTTAATGTAGTCGATAAATGCAGTAAGCACGCCTTGCCCGCGAACGGAGGGCGCAAAGTTGACTGCAACAATGGAAAAGCGCTGACTGCCAACAGGGCAACGGACAAAGCAGTGTCCAAGCGGATGAGTGATGGTCTCGGAAAACTCAGGAAACGCGCGAGACTCTAGTTCTTGAGAAAGCGCATCGTATTGCTGACATAAATGATAAAAAAGTTGTTTCGCTTCACTGTTCATCTCGGTGCCGCTTACTTATAACTTGGTTTAAAGGCTTTGATTTCAAAAACATTGTAACCATAGGCAGCAAGATAAAATGCGGTGAACTTTTACAGTGGTGATTTCCTATTTTTGAAACCTAACTTGTTACAAATGAAGTTGATTGGTTTTTATATGGTACGTGGGGATGAGTGTTTCTAGTTGAAGGAAGAGTACGCTGGTTACTGGATTCTTACCTGAGTTCCTGTATTAAAAGGAGAACCACTTGGTTTAATGCCGCTCGTTTAACTACGAGTGGCATCTTTTTATATTTCGTCATCTTGTACAGCGACGAAGGTGCGTGATATAGGATCTTCTATCCTAGCTCTTTATGGTCAAAATTGTCTCTTTAACCACTCAGCACGTTGCTATTAGATTCCTAGTCTCGCCAAGGCTCGCTGGAATGACACAAAAACATCGTTAAGCTGTTGGCATTAAATCACTTGGTCCGTTTTTGCTTATTCTTGAGGGCTTAACTAGGCATTACTCTAAGTGCTTAAATTGCAATGCCACAAGTCGCTGATACAACTCACAGCTTTGCATTAATGATTGGTGGTTACCAACATCGACTAACTCGCCATTGTCGAGCACCGCAATTTTATCCGCATGTTGGATGGTCGAAAGACGATGAGCAATGATCAGCGTTGTGCGTCCTTTCATTAGAGCTTCAAGTGCTTGCTGGACGTGATGTTCACTTTCACTATCAAGGGCGCTAGTAGCTTCGTCTAGCAGTAAGATTTTTGGATCTTTTAGAATCGCGCGAGCTATCGCAATACGCTGCTTTTGTCCGCCCGATAGCCTAACGCCGCGCTCGCCTAAAAAGCTGTGATAGCCTTCGGGAAGCTTCTCAATAAACTCATGGGCATGGGCTTTTTTCGCAGCCTCGACGACTTGTTCATCCGTTGCTTCAGGATTACCGTAGCGAATATTATGGAAAACATCATGGCTAAACAGCGCTGGCTGTTGTGGTACGAGTGCCATTTGGCGTCGAAGCTCGTTTGGATCGAACTGTCGAATATCTTCACCACCAAACAACACTTGCCCTTTTTGCGGATCATAAAAGCGTTGCAGCAGTTCGAATAGTGTTGTTTTACCTGCACCAGAAGGGCCGACCAACGCCAACACTTTTCCTTGTTCAGCGGTTAGATTTAACTCTTTGATAGCTGGTTGATTTGGGCGAGAAGGGTAATTGAAACTCACCGATTTAAAGTTAACCTCAGCAGGCATGTCGGGACGGATAGGCAAATGGTTGCTTGGCGCTTTGATATCGCTGTCTACTTGAAGGATCTCAATCAGCCGTTCGGTAGCGCCTGCGGCTCTTTGCAGTTCACCCATCACTTCAGAAATGGTTGCAGTTGATGAGGCAACCATAATGGCATAAAACACAAACGCTGCTAGGTCTCCCGCAGACATCTTTCCGTGAATCACATCGCTGCCGCCAACCCAAAGCATGCCTGCAATCGCGCTGAACACAATCACAATAACGCCAGAGATTAGGATCGCGCGCTGTTTTACTCTCTGTCTGCCCACTTCATACGCTTTTTCCACCTCGACAGCGAAAGCCGCTCGTTCGTACGGTTCTGAGCTAAAACTTTGCACGGTTTTAATATGTTCTATCGCTTCACCTGCGTAGCTGCCGACATCGGCCATTGAGTCCTGACTTTGGCGAGAGAGCGCACGCACGCGTCGTCCATAAAACAAAATTGGAACCAGAACCAAAGGCACAGAAGCAAGTACGATCAACGTGAGCTTAACGTTGGTAGCGAATAACATAATGATGGCACCAAAGCACATCAAAGCGCTACGCATCGCCATCGAGAACGATGAACCAATAATGCTTTGCAGCAACGTGGTATCGGTAGTCAGGCGCGACATAATATCGCCGCTACTGTTGGTCTCAAAATAGCTCGGATGCAGCGTAATCACATGGTTAAACACCGCAAGGCGAATATCCGCACTGACGCGCTCACCTACGGAAGAGACAAGGTAGAAGCGAAAGAACGTCCCAATGGCAATACACAGTGTGACACCGACAATAAACTGAATCGCATTGGTAAGCTCTTGCAATGATTGCTGAGCAAACCCTTGGTCGATAAGAATACGTACTCCATAACCAACGGATAACGTTAAACTTGCTGTTGCGACAAGGGCAACCAAGGCCGCTGCAACCCGCCATTTATAAGGCGCAATAAAGGTGTTGAGTTTAAGAAGAATGCTGAGATTTTTGTTATTTTTTCTGCTCATGAGTGACTCACAAAGCGTTTTAGGTACCTGGCATAGTAAGCCAGTTTGGTAGGGGAGACCAGTGAACTACCGTTTTCGGAGTAGGAAGTTCACAGGGATGCTCAATATCGTATGTGTATATCGAAACTTGCTTAAACTTCTAAGATACTAGAATCAGCTTTTAGTTCGGAGGGTGTTAAGCACGGCTTTTAGCGAGTAGCAGGTCGACTTTTCCTTTGGCTGTTTTACTAACCGTTTTCATCAACTGAAAACTTGGTTTTTCGACGCCTGAGTTTTCTATCCCTTCGACCATTAACAGCCAAAGCTTGGCTGTCATTTGCGCATCGGCTAGTGCGCGGTGAAAAACACCGTCGTTGTCGATATTTTTATAGCGAACAAGTTCACTAGCTTGTGTGATGGGGCATCTTGAATGAGCCGTCTTGCTACCAGCAAGGAGCAAGCAAACTCACCCGAATAACCACAGTTGATTCGTTCAAGCTCTGCATCTAAAAATCGTTTATCGAAAGACGCGTTGTGAGCGATAAGGTTCTCGCCAGCAATGAACTCACTAAATGACGCCATTACCTCTTCGCAGCTTGGTGCCGAACGTAACATATTGTTGGTAATGCCGGTATAGTTCTCAATGAAAGAGCTCACTCTGAAACCGGGATTCATGAGTTGCTGAAAACTATCAACAACCTCGCCATCGACTAACTTTACCGCACCAATTTCTATTGCGCGATCACCTAAAGTAGGAGAGAGACCTGTGGTTTCAAAGTCTAACACGACCACAGAGTTTGCTTGAGGCATAAAATTTTCCAGCTGAGTAATATTGCGCAAGAGTATTATCGAAAGCGACAGAAAAAGAAAGGCGAACACAATGGTGAGTATCTTTTATCGTGACCCTACAAAGCCAGTGTTCGTCGTCCACTGTTTATGGCTCATCGTGGCTTACGCGTTAGCCTTATATCTCAAACGTTTTTCGGCTTTTTGATTCATTTCAATTAAGCATTAACCTTCGATATAAAATACTGATTATAAATTGATTTCATAAATCCACTTCGGCATCATTTACGGCTTGATTTTGAAGATGAATGTCATCACGGCAAAAAATTAGAACAACTTATAATGCGAGGCTAGGGAACGATGGAACAAATGAAAAATCACTATTTAGAGATACCTGAAGAAAGAAAATTGCGTATTTTTCGTGAAGAAGACGAACGTTTCTACAGCTTTTGGGAAAAAATGCTTGATGAAAAGCAGTCCTTTTATCAACAACCTCTCAAAAGAATGAAAGGCGATGCTTGGCATTCGCTTCACTCATTCTTCACTGCTTCAAAATATGGACAACATCAGGCCTCGCCAGCTTATATAAAAAGAGCGCTTGAGTTACTGAATAACGTGTACTTGCTGGCCAATCATTCAGACCACGTTGTTGAATTCTCCGTTGGGCACCGACATTTTTCGGAAGTGGGTAACCGTTCTGTTGCAGGAGGAACAATGGATGCTTGGTTGGATGAAATCTGTTTAGCGATGGCAGCGAGAGATTGGCGCTGTGTAGAGCTGATGACCATCATGGATGAGTCGTTAGTGCGTTTAAAAGATCCTTTCGATGTTGCGCTGGTCGAGTTCGTTAGCGGTGTATTTAGCAATTCATCAGCGTTACCTGAGTTATTGCAAACTGTGATGGAGAAATCCTCCCCGCAATATTTAGAATCAACCAGGGTGCCATATGTACACTCTTTGTTTATTCCATTTGTGAATGTGTTTGTTGCCATTATCGATGGCGATGAGGCACATTATCAAGAAGCACTGAGAGATGCGTTAGAGACGCATTACCAGTTCTACATGAATGAAGATGTTCGTTATTCGCCAAAAGGGAATGTTTCTCTAAGACTGACTGGTCTTGCTGCATTGGCCTACGATAAGTATGGCTGGACAATTCCAGAAACTGCATATTTACCGAAATGGCTTGTTTACGGTGAGCATGATCTTTGTTCTAAATAAATCATTCGGAGTCTGCGCCCAAGCCCATTCGGATGTTCTGCACGGAAGCATACACAGAAAACATGCCGCGAAAAGGTTGTTTTTTAATCGACCACTCGGTAGTAAGGCATAAACTTATCAATATGCGAGCTTACTAACACGCCATACGTGACACTTCATGTATTCTTAGCCGAAGCGAAGAAGAGGATTTATCAATGTCAAAAAGCTCCAAGCTTCACAATGAAGACAAACTGGTCAAGAAGGCACTAGAGATTGGTGGGAAGATGGCGAAACTACAAGGTTTTGACCTTCCACAGTCACCACAACCTCTGAGAGTAAAAGCGATTTACCTATTCTTGGTCGATGCAAAACAGATAACGCCACTACCGGAAAGTAAGCTAGACGGCGCAAGCATCAAACACCGACTAGCAGTATGGATACACAGTGCATTGCCAGACAACGACCCTCTAAAGTAGAAAACTCAAGAAGTCACATAGGTCATTACTTAACACAGGCCATTAATTAACAAGGCGAGCCAAATGGTTCGCCTTGTTTGATCTTGGCGAGTGCACCGAGGTCTTCTAGCGTTTCGGTATCATTGATTTACAAAACAGAATTAAAAGGACTAAAGATAAATCCCGAGAAGCGCTACAATGCATGCGTTGCGAGAGTGCAACCAAGATTACTCATTTACAGAAGCCTTGAAGTAACCATACATGTCTAAA
Source organism: Vibrio sp. T13N (assembly GCF_032970445.1). Classification (NCBI taxonomy): domain Bacteria; kingdom Pseudomonadati; phylum Pseudomonadota; class Gammaproteobacteria; order Vibrionales; family Vibrionaceae; genus Vibrio; species Vibrio sp. T13N. The sequence continues at coordinate 242,172 of NZ_JAWJYE010000002.1, read as the reverse complement.
GATTTCGAATTCACTACAGAATACATACTCGACAAACCTTTCTTTGCTGAGTGTTATGATCAAACTAGCCAGCGAACGAAGTTCCCACAAGCGTATCTAAAAGGGATACTATTTCTTGTCTTTGGTGTGGTCTTGTTAGAGTTTGAACTGCTACCTAACGGTTATGTCGGTTGGTTCTTTATCGTATTGAGTGTGATTGAAGCGTGCAGCGTTTACTTCAAAAGAACTTGGTGGCTGTGGCGTCAAACCATCAGCTCAAGTCGCGGCAGTAAAGTGGCTTTTGAAGTGAATGCAGATGGCGTGCGCTACAAAAGTGGTAAAGTTGACCGCAGCCTCGCTTGGAATGATATCGACCAACTCGAACAAACTGATTTGGGCTTTATCCTTCACCTTGGTAAACAACGCCAATACATCAGCAAATCTTGCTTAAACGAAGAAGTGATCGCGTTTATGGTAGAGCAGCACGCGGCATCGAAAGCGAACTAATAAATTCCTATTAACAGAAGAGGCGAGGCAAAGGGTTTGCTTTTTTGAACTTAGGATTTGATGCCTATGGGGTAGCTCTGGTTCAGACTTAAAATATGAACCGCTACACTCGGTGTTTTGGGCTGCGTCATTCCAGTATATGGACTGCCTAGTTATTACAACTTGTTTAGCAAAAATAGATTAGATGCATGCGTATATTCGGGTTTTAATGAGTAGCTAACTCGACCCTCGATGTATTAGCACTTTAATGCAATTTCGCGAGCGCGGAAATAATCCAAAGAATTCAAGCCTGCTCTTCGCTATATCAAGATGTAAGTAACGTATTTGACTTACTACACGTGAGTTAGAGGCGCTTGATATTTACTGCCATAATGAAGCAACGCCCAAGCCGTTCTTGTGGTCTTATTTGCTAAATCAATGGCGATGGTAGTAGACTTTCTCATGTACGGACTTCTTAATTTAGGCTTTGAAACCATAAATTCTAGATCCCTCCTGGGGGAGGGAGTCCATACATCGCGAGCCTAGACGAGACTAGGAATCTCCCTAAGTATGCTGCGGAGTTAGAACCAAAAAAGTGACAAGGAGATAGTGTATTGTGATCCTGAAGTGATGACGCCAACTTTTAGAGCACTTTTGCTCGATTATTAGGTTCGGCAAAGATTTGACATTCGTTAGTTTGCTGGATTTTCCCTAATAAAATTCATGTGACCAGTGTTGGGCTTATGCGTCTAAAGGTAATTTCTATGCGGAAGGAACTTATTCGATTTGAGGGGGCTATACATGGAATTTCGATTCGAGCCCCATGGGAGGCGTTCGAAGTTTTAGGAAAAGTAGCTTATAAGAATGGAGCGTACAGCGAGAATTGAACCTGCATCATCAGTTTGGAAGGAGACGCAGTACGGGTTTTGTAAAAGTTGATTTTCATTAAATCTATTTAATATCAATTATTTAATTTGATTTTTCAACGAAAATCCAAAAACAGTTGAAACTGTAAACCTACATTTTGGCTCCTAATCACGAATTTGAAAATAGTGAAAAATTCATCATTTTCAAATTCGTATCGATAAATCGCGACCCGATTTGGTTAGAAAGTCTCATCTAAAAGTGCTTAATAAAAATCCCATTTAGCGGCATTATGTCAATGTCACCAGTTAACTTATGAGGTGATGAGTTCACCTCTCACTAAGGAATCACTTTACTATGCCATTGCAATTGTTAGGCTAACTTAGCAACGATATCGCTTGTTTAGATACTCTGACTAGTCGTCCAATGGTTTTTTCGAAAACCCATCTAATGAATCGGGCGGATAGGTCTTCAACGATGGTCCCATAGTGACCGGCAAAAACAAGCATATGGCCTAATAAGCCTTTTAGTTGCTCTTCATTGCGCTTAGATGATTTTGCTACGGATTCTAGCTTTCTTGAAAGCCAATCATAAAAGGTCAAGCCAGCAATCACGCCTGCTTGAATCGTTACCGTTGACAAAAGAGCCACATCTTTCAAATAGGTGATAAGTGCGCCCTGTATTCTATCGGCCCAATATTCCGAAAAAGAAGCTTGATTTCGTTGCTCGTACTTTAGACGGATAGGGGTAAATAAGTGGTCATTCGATTTCCTCTTCAACGCTCCCCAAGAATCCGAGGAAGCAGTGTTTAGGTAACCCGGATTTTTGTTTCTTGCCATCAAATGGGCTGATATGCTTAACCCAGTGCCAGAATCTAAGCGGTACTCGCCTGTCGAGATTGGAGCATGAATAAATGGCCAAAGCGGTACTTTTGGTACAGGATCAGCACCATGCGTACATCGATAAACACCATCGTTTAGCTTTTCCGATGAGCGTGCGTATGCTTCCAGACCAACTCTAGGAGCGCCAAAGGTGTATAAAGTGGTTCTGATCTTCATCTCACGACGCACCCAATCAGCGCAAAGTGATGCGAGTGCTCCACCTAAGCTGTGCCCAACGCAATGTATACGTTTTGGTTTGGGATATATCTGCATAATATACTGCTTCAACTTGGGGCTAATACTTTGAAAACAATTGTTGAAACCAGCATGAGCGGGCGAACCGTTTGGTGATCCTTTCACCCCTATATTCGCATTTGTGATCCAGTCATTAGCATTTTGTGTTCCTCGAATTGAAATGACAATTTCATTCTCAAATGTTGAACCTTTACCAGTGCCAACCACTGCAAACGCCTCTGAAGTTCTCATCAAGCCAGGGATAACTTTACGCAATACCGGTACATTGGATAAACCCGCTACACCGCCTGTAAAACCATCAAATACATCATTTTCAGAAAAAGAAAAGTGATTTGAAAAACTGTTTTCTCCCGGCATGATAAAACGGCCATTATTTTCATAAGCTTTGTAAGGAATATCCGCTATTTCTGAAGCCATTTTTGGTGTTAACTTTGCCATTACGTGTCCTTGTTTAGTAATATTTTTTCAGAAAATCCTTTCAAATCACACCTACTAATAATTTCAAGATCGAGGCCATTCTCAACAAATTTATTTTTGAAAAAGTAATGATATTCGTCCGAATTAATCTCACAACTTAAATCAAGAAGATTATCTGAAATAAATTCATAGGGTTTCACATCAGAAAAGCGAGCCTCTAGTAAGTAGTATTTTTTGCCATCTACAAAAATGTAAATGCCAATGTAGCTAGAGGATTCATGAAGGGCAGGTTCTTTAAACGTCTGATAGTGGTATGTGGGTTCGAAATGAAAATCCCCCTTTTCTGACGTAATTGTCTCGGTGATATAACGGTTTTTAGAAAAAGCCGTGTGTAGATAAACCACCTCGCTAGTAAACGCTTTCCCGTCTAAGTATAAGCTACCAGTGATCTCTGAGCTAAGTATGTATTGAAACTTTTTTGATTTGAAGAAATTAAACATATCTGCGTTACAACCTGTTGAGAGCAATAATATTGTGGCACTCATAAGGAAAACCGGTATTTTAGTCATTTGTTTGCCAATATTGTACATAGGTCAACCCATATCCACACGTGAGACGATACTATGTCCTAATGCTCTCAAGTTCTAGCCTAGGACCGCCGAAATTCTCAAAATAAGTCATGTCAAATCTTATATCTAGGCATACTTTAAAAAATAATGTAAATGACATGTCTATTACTTTCATGGGTTCAACATAAGCACACTCGCTCTGGTAAAAAATAGCGAACTATTCGTTAAAGTACTTATCCACGTCCACTTCGTAAGCTTGCATACTCATTGTCTCATTCTGCATTCTTATCATTAAGACAAGTTAACAATAGCCAACGCGCAAATGGTTGTTGTTTATAACCAATAAAACAACGCGCAGTGTTATGATCTTCACGAATATGGATCATACGAATCTAGTACTAAAGTTTTGTGGTTCTTCGACGTTTGGTGTGGATTTGAGTTAAAATACTCACCTCTAAAGTAACAATTACTACAATACCCGACCCCCTTTGAACTCTTCTGCTCGGCTTGGGGTTACAAGCCCTTTGGAAACTTATCGACCAAACCCTGAATACAGAACACTCTCCTTTTGAGTTTCATCTACAACTCGGAGCAGAACGTGGTACTTTTTATTCATGTTCAGAGTGTGGAATAGCTTGCTCTGCCCATGATTTCAAAGAGAAAACATGGCGCCATCTCATTTTTCAGCACCATTGCGATATCACAGCGAAAATACCTCGAGTTCACTGTAAGGCTCATCGATGTGCCTGGGCAAGGCCTGGTAGTAGCTTTACCTTGTTATTTGAAGAATTGGCTTTAACTCTCATAAGAGGAGTGCCCGTTCACGCTGCCGCCAAGTTTATGGAAGTGATAGATAAGCGGCTTTGGCTAGTGGTCGAAGCAAGCTTTATAGCGCCTTGACCTCTCATCTCTCCAAGCCTTTGGGTTTGATGAAACGGCTTCAAAGCGTGGACATAATTCCGTCACGGTTTTAATCGATATGGCTCGTAAAACCTTCCCCGTTGTATTTGCTACACCAGGGAAAGGAAAGAAAACAGTCACAGAGTTTAAAACCTATATTGAGAATCCTGGTGCAGGAAGTGAGCAAGTCCTTGAGGTGGTTTGCGATATGTCTCTTTCCTTTTTGATTGTTGTCAAAGATGAGTTTCCGAAAGCGAATGTTACTGTCGACTGGTTCCATGTTGTGCAGTTATATACACGAGCTGTTGATGACGTTCGGAAAACAATGACATGCCAAAAGCTCTTCGCTGGGCGGTTTTAAAGAATGCTGAGAGTCCGATGACAGATAAGCAAGTACAAGCTTTAGTTGAACTAGAGCAGTATGAACTGGAGACAGCGAAAGCTTGGCGAGTAAAAGAAAAGTTACGTTGGATAAGAGGAGCAAAAACGACTCAGGCCGCTCGTTGGCGCGTTACTAATTTTACACTTAATGAAACAGGAAGTTCAAACGCTCTAGAGCCAGTAAGAAAATTCCTAACAACCTTAGAAAAGCACTCAGAGAGAATACTTCAACGTTGGGGTTCGACCTATGCTAGTGCTGAGAATCTTGACTGACCGAGGCACTGAATACTGTGGCCGTGTTGAACAGCATGATTACCGACTCTACCTAACTATCAATGATATCGACCAACTCGAACAAACTGATTTGGGCTTTATCCTTCACCTTGGTAAACAGCGCCAATACATCAGCAAATCCTGCTTAAACGAAGAAGTGATCGCGTTTATGGTAGAACAGCACGCGGCATCAAAAGCGAGCTAACAAATTCACATCAAGCTGGAATGAGCGATCTGAAAAGTAGGTGATATATGATCGAACTTCATAACAAGTGCTTGGTTGATTCTGAATCAACTGGGTTTGATGTAGAAAGCTCATAGGGTTTAGAGATTTCTCTTTCGGACATACTGCTTCGGTGTCATGCGCGCAATCTGCTTACACTCTCTAGTCATGTGTGCTTGATCGGAAAAACCTTGCTCCAGCGCCAACTCCGATAAAGTAAGATCGGGTTGCGCTCGGAGTTGCTCTAAAGTGTGCTTCACTCGTTTAATGCGTTGGTAATGTTTAGGAGTAATCCCCAACCATTTCTGAAAATTGCGCTCTCTCTGGCGCTGACTGATGGTCCCTGTAGGTTGGTCAATAATGTGGCCGACGTACTGCGGTTCATATTCCTCAATCAGTGTTTGAACCCAGCGATATAACGTAGAAATCCTTGCAGATGACGAACGCGCTGTTTGCAGAGACTCAAATGTTGCTAGCGCAGAAGAAGCCAAAGGGTGAACATCTTGAATCCGCAATAGCTGTTCTAGGCGTTTACCAAATAGTTGATAACCAACTGCAGGATGAAAGCGTACGCCAGTCATCACCGCACCTGGCGGTAGGCAGACTTGATGTGCCAGAATGCTCACAGGTAGTAGGACAACCCCCGGCGCATGCCATTCACCATCCATTTGTACTTCATTCTGTAAAATGAATACCACACCTGTACCAGCATCACTGAGTAATTGTTTACGTACGGTTTGCGTCGTATCAGGTTTGACGGATGCTGACCAAATGGCTTGAACATAGCCAGCTAAAGCCCTTTGAGGTTTTAAAATATCAAATTCTAAGTTCAAATGAATCATCCTATTTAACCTCAACTTAAATGAGAAAGTGATACACATGAACTTTTCATCATATTAAGCTGAGGAATAAGCAGTGACTTATAAGTAAAAACTGTCAGATAGAATTATCTAGGCTTATAGTCTCCAACCTTTGGCTTAAATGCCTTAACTATTCGGTTCCAACTATTGATCGCGTTGATCGCAATTGTTAGATTGACCATAGCCTCTTCTCCGAAGGTATTCAAGGTCAGCTGATAGGTATCATCATCTACTGGTAGGCCAGCAGTTAGTAATTCAGCCCAGCCTAGTGCAACGTGTTCTGCATCGCTGTAGAATGGCATATCTTTCCACGCACTAAGCCCCCATATGCGTTCCGGCTTTTCACCTAACTTAAGCGCATCTTTACTATGCATGTCGATACAAAATGCACATTGATTGATTTGCGATATGCGTAACTTAACCAGTTCCCATATGATCATGTTCATGGTTTCTGATTGGCTAAATTGTTCATGGAAGTAAGCTTCCTGAGCGTATAGGATTTCTATTGCCTTTGGCGCTACTTCAATATAGTTGAGTCGTTTTTTCATGGTCATTCTCCTCTGTTTTTCACATAATAAGAAACGCTCTTAGCAAAAGATTGAAGATTTTCGACATGCACTCAATAAAGTTAGATAAAGGAGTGAACGAAGAAAGCGAAAAAGGATGTCTATTTGATGCTATGCGTAAACATTCATATTGTGTGCCTTACACTTTTGCAAGGCGTTACGTGCTTTCTAGAAAAGTCTCAAATTAGCGTACAATTAGCGCTTTGACACAGCGGAAATCATCATGTCCAAAACTGTTCAGCAGCAAATCGGAAACATTGCTCTAGTCGTTGAAAATTACGACGATGCTATCGAATTTTATACTCAAAAACTTCAATTCACTCTGGTTGAAGATACCAACCTAGGAGGTGGTAAACGCTGGGTTCAAGTTTCTCCTCCAAACTCCAATGGTACAAACCTACTTTTAGCTCAAGCGAGTACCCCGGAGCAAACGCATGCAGTAGGAAATCAAACAGGTGGTCGTGTTTTCTTGTTCCTGCAAACTAATGATTTCTGGCGTGACTATGAGTTGATGAAGAAAAATGGTGTTGTATTTAATGAAGAGCCTCGTGTGGAAGAATACGGGACAGTGGTGGTGTTCCAAGATCTCTATGGTAATAAATGGGACTTAGTGCAACTGAACTGAGAAACTACACAGCACCTGCATAACATAGTGTTCATGAGGAGTTTCCAACCAGCTTTTAAGGTTCTGAGATATTAGTGCTAATTCAAAGGTTCTCAGAAGTCACAATATTTCTAAATCACTTTTGTGCAAACAATAACTAGCCATCATTCCTTCTTGATGTATCAACAAATGTTAGGGCGGCACACCAAAAACAAAAAGGCGAACCAAACGGTTCGCCTTTGTCTATTTAGATGCTGCCAAAAATTAATCTTCGTAGTTATCGATGCTTGGGCACGAGCAGATTAGGTTACGGTCGCCGTATACGTTATCTACGCGGTTTACTGTTGGCCAGTACTTCCAAGATTTGGTCGCTTTAGAAGGGAAGCAGCCAAGCTCGCGAGAGTAAGGACGGTCCCACTCTTCAGCAGAAAGGTCAACTTGCGTGTGTGGCGCATTAACGAGAGGGTTGTTCTCTAGTGGCCATTCACCGTTTTTCACTTTTTCCATTTCTTCGCGGATAGCGATCATCGCATCACAGAAGCGGTCCAGCTCTTCTAGATCTTCCGATTCCGTTGGCTCAACCATTAGCGTGCCCGCTACAGGGAATGACATAGTTGGTGCGTGGAAACCGTAGTCCATTAGACGCTTCGCAATGTCTTCTTCGCTGATGCCTGTTTCTTCTTTCAGTGGACGAATGTCGATAATACATTCGTGCGCTACACGACCATTTTTGCCACGGTAAAGAACAGGGTAGTGTTGGCGAAGTGTTTCCATCACGTAGTTTGCGTTCAGAATTGCTACTTTTGTTGCATCTGTTAGGCCTGCTTCGCCCATCATTGCGATGTAAGCCCAAGAGATCGGTAGGATAGAAGCGCTACCCATATCTGCTGCTGATACTGCAAAATCTTCGCCTTCTACGCCGTCTTCAATATGGCCTGGTAGGAAAGGCGCCAGGTGAGATTTCACACCGATAGGACCCATACCCGGACCGCCACCACCATGTGGGATACAGAAGGTTTTGTGTAGGTTTAGGTGAGAAACGTCTGAACCGATGAAGCCTGGTGATGTTAGACCAACCTGTGCGTTCATATTAGCGCCGTCTAGGTAAACCTGACCGCCAGCGGCATGAACCATTTCACACACTTCTTTCACTTTCTCTTCGTAAACGCCGTGCGTAGAAGGGTAAGTGATCATAATGCTTGATAGGTTGTCTTTGTGCTTCTCGATTTTCGCTGCTAGGTCGTCGATGTCGATGTTGCCTTCTTCATCACACTTAACCACGACAACTTTCATTGACACCATAGATGCTGTCGCAGGGTTAGTACCGTGCGCAGAGCTTGGGATCAAACATACGTTGCGGTGACCTTCGCCACGGCTTTCGTGGTAGCGCTGAATCGCGATAAGACCTGCATACTCACCTGATGCACCAGAGTTTGGTTGCAGTGAGAATGCGTCGTAGCCTGTGATTTCACATAGCTTCTCTTTCAGATCTTTTGCTAGTGCTGCGTAACCGGCTGCTTGTTCTGCTGGCGCGAATGGGTGGATAGAACCAAACTCAGGCCAAGTGATTGGGATCATCTCTGCTGCTGCGTTCAGCTTCATCGTACAGCTGCCTAGTGGGATCATGCCGTGCGTTAGCGAGAAGTCTTTATTCTCTAGCTGTTTCAGGTAACGCATCATTTGCGTTTCGCTATGGTGCGTATTGAATACAGGGTGAGTCAGGTATTCTGTTGTGCGGCGTAGCGCTTCTGGAATTGCCGCAAACTCGTTGCCTGCGATTTCCGTCGATAGTGCTGCTACGTCTTCTTTTACACCAAAGACTGCAAATAGTGCTTCTACATCAGCGACCGTGGTTGTTTCGTCACAGCTAATACCTAGCTTGCCAGGTAGTAGACGTAGGTTAATGTCTGCTGAAAGTGCTTTTGCGTAAAGCTCTTCTGTTTTTGAACCTGTGTTGATGGTGATGGTATCGAAGAAGCTGTTATGAGCAAGTTCAAAGCCGCCTTTGGTTAGGCCAGCGGCGATAATCGCAGTCATATGGTGTGTACGGCGAGCAATAGTGCGTAGACCTTCTGCGCCGTGGTAAACCGCGTAGAAAGACGCCATGTTCGCTAGCAATGCTTGAGCGGTACAGATGTTCGATGTCGCTTTTTCGCGGCGGATATGCTGCTCACGAGTTTGCATTGCCATGCGCAGTGCTTGGTTACCATTGGTATCGATAGAAACACCGATAACACGACCTGGCATGGTACGCTTGTGTTTGTCACGCGTTGCCATGAATGCCGCGTGTGGACCGCCGTAACCCATAGGAACGCCGAAACGTTGTGCAGAGCCAATTGCTACGTCTGCGCCCATTTCACCAGCAGGTTTCAATAGGGTAGAAGCAAGCAGGTCAGTCGCAACAGTGACAAGCGTTTTGTTTGCTTGCGCTTTTGAGATGATCTCCGTCAGGTCACGAACTTCACCTGTTGTGCTTGGGTATTGAACTAATGCGCCGAACACGTCTTGCTCTGGTAGGGATTCTAGCGAACCAACCAGAACTTCAAAGCCGATGAATTTTGCACGAGTTTTTACTACTTCTAGCGTTTGTGGGTGAACATCGTCAGCCACAAAGAATACGTTGCTCTTGCTCTTACCTGCGCGCTTACACAGAGTCATTGCTTCTGCTGCCGCTGTTGCTTCGTCTAGCAATGAGGCGTTCGCGATTTCCATACCAGTTAGGTCGATGATCATTTGTTGGAAGTTTAAAAGGGCTTCCAAGCGACCTTGAGAAATTTCAGGTTGGTAAGGTGTGTAAGCGGTATACCAGCCAGGGTTTTCTAGCACGTTACGTAGAATGACGTTTGGAGTAAACGTGTTGTAGTAGCCCTGGCCAATGAATGTACGTTTAATTTGGTTTTGTTTAGCAAACTGCTTCATCGTCACTAGCATGTCTGCTTCGCTTTTCGCTTCTGCCAACGTCATTGGTTGTTCTAGGCGAATTTGTGCAGGCACGGTTTCTTCGATGAGGGCGTCAAGGCTTACCGCGTTGATGGCATCCAACATTTTTTGTTGGTCTGATTTGCTTGGTCCGTTGTGGCGTCCAACGAACTCATTTTGTGTGCTGAGGCTTTGAAGTAATTCAGTCATTGTCCTTTACCTACTCCTTGGCTCGGGTAACGGAAATGGTCGTTAGTGACACATTTAATTATACGTCCGAACCTAGAAAAAAAGCTGCTCTCTAAACAGGCTAGGGAACAGCTTTCGTCACATCCTAATTACTCTTCTTCGATAGAGTTTAGGTATTCTTCCGCGTCTTTTAAGTCATCCAACTCAGATGGGTTTGAAAGCTTCACTTTCACAATCCAACCACCTTCGTACGGTTCTTCGTTGATTAGCTCTGGGCTGTCTTCTAGTTCTTCGTTGATTTCTACGATTTCACCGGTAACAGGAGAGTAGATATCTGACGCTGCTTTTACAGACTCAACCAAAGAGAAGCTTTCACCTGCTTCTACTTCGTCTTCTACGTCTGGTAGGTCAACGAATACTACGTCACCCAACATTTCTTGCGCATGCTCAGAAATACCAAGTGTTACTGTGCCGTCACCGTTGTCACGTACCCACTCGTGGCTATCTGTAAACTTCAGTGTTTTGTCCATTGCTTAATCTCCAAATAACTTGTCAGGAATTATTGTGATTTTTAAAAAATCGTTTATTGGTAAAGAGGGAAGCGACTGCAAAGTTCTTTTACTTCTTTGCGAACGCGTTTTTCAACGTCTGCGTCACCTTCTGGGTTGTTCACCAAACCATCCAGCACGTCACCTATCCAATTACCGATGAGTTTGAATTCTTCAGCGCCAAAGCCGCGGCTTGTACCCGCAGGCGTTCCTAAACGGATGCCCGATGTAATCATAGGCTTCTCTGTATCGAATGGGATGCCATTTTTGTTACATGTGATCCCAGCACGTTCTAGAGCTTCTTCTGCTTTGTTGCCTTTCAAGCCTTTAGGGCGAAGGTCAACCAGCATTAGGTGCGTGTCTGTGCCACCAGTTACGATGTCGCAACCGCGAGTTTGCAATACTTCCGCTAGGACTTTTGCGTTATTGATCACCGAATCAATATAAGTTTTAAATTCAGGGCCAAGCGCTTCTCCAAATGCAACCGCTTTTGCTGCGATAACGTGCATCAGTGGTCCGCCTTGTAGGCCAGGGAATACGGCGGAGTTGATTTTCTTAATGATGTCTTCGTGGTTAGTAAGAATCATACCGCCGCGAGGGCCACGCAATGTTTTGTGTGTTGTGGTTGTCACAACATGCGCATGTGGCAATGGGCTAGGGTGTGCACCTGTTGCGATAAGGCCAGCAATGTGCGCCATATCGACCATAAGAATTGCGCCAACTTCGTCAGCGATTTCACGGAACTTAGCAAAATCGATAACGCGTGGAATAGCACTGCCACCCGCGATGATCATCTTTGGTTTGTGCTCTACTGCAAGTGCACGAACGTCGTCGTAGTTGATTTCTAGTGTTTCGCGATCAACGCCGTATTGAACTGCGTTAAACCATTTACCAGAAAGTGCTGGGCGTGCACCGTGTGTTAGGTGGCCACCAGCGTCCAAAGACATGCCAAGAATGGTGTCACCTGGTTGAAGAAGAGCCAGTTTCACCGCACCATTTGCTTGAGCGCCTGAGTGAGGTTGAACGTTTGCGTATTCGCAATTAAAAAGTTTTTTCGCGCGTTCGATAGCAATGGCTTCCACTGTATCTACGTGCTCACAACCACCGTAGTAACGACGACCTGGATAACCTTCAGCGTATTTGTTTGTTAGGCATGTGCCTTGAGCTTGCATTACCGCTTTAGAAACAATGTTCTCAGAAGCGATAAGTTCGATTTGTTCATTTTGGCGAGCGGATTCCGCCTGAATTCCAGCAAAGACAGCATCATCTGTCGCAGAGAGGTTGGTAGAGAAAAAGTTTTCCAAGCTGTGGTTAGGGTAACTCTTATTCATGGTAGTTGACCTTCCAAATCTTAAAATGAACCCGCAATAGATGAATTATGATTTGCGGTTGTGGTTCATTTGTCCTCAAAACAGCTGAACTGCATAGCAGAACAGAGTGAACATCCGGCCCTAAATGTGGGCAAAAACTCCGTCGGATTGCGTGTTTCCTTTACCAATCTCTTACGGAAATATGCATCTCTACATCTAACAAGTTGGTAACATAGCGCCTGCAGCGGGAACAATCAACCAAAAATTTCCTATAGGAAACAAGATTTCAAAAATTGTTAACAAGAGCACGGTTTAATTCACTTGGTGGACTTTTATCCACTATGTGCTTCATGCACAATGCTAGTAGGACAAAAATAAGGATATCTATAGAGGGATTTATGGCAGAAAGTATTTACGATGAATACCCATCGATGACGTTAGCGAAAGAGCAAAATGATCAAAATATCGAGCCATTAAAGCTGGGTCAGCGTATCAAGGATATCCGCTCAAAACTTGGTATTACACTAGAAGAAGCCAGTCAGCGAACAGGGCTTGCTCGTTCTACACTGAGTAAAATAGAAAATGAGCAGATTTCTCCGACATTTCAAGCAATGCAAAAATTGGCGCTTGGCTTACAAATTGATATACCGCAACTCTTTGAGCCACCTAGAAAAAAGGTTGCGACAGGGCGTAGGGATGTTACCAAGAAGAATGAAGGCAAACCACACCCAACGCAAACCTATGAACATGAACTGCTCGCTACTCAACTTTCCAATAAGAAAATGATGCCGTTTAAGAGCCAAATTCGTGCTCGCAGTTTTGATGAATACAAAGACTGGGTTCGTCATGATGGCGAAGAATTTCTGCTTATCTTATCTGGTGAGGTCATGTTCTATTCTGAGTTCTACGAACCTGTTGTTTTAAGCGAGGGCGACAGCGTCTATTACGATGCGAACATGGGACATATGTTGACCAGTGTTAGCGAGGAAGATGCGCACATTTTGTGGGTGACAGCCAAATAGTGATAAATAGTTGTAAATTTCCTATAGTGAAAGCAAACGATTGCTGTTGGTGGTCGTTATGATGGAAAGGCGCTTTTTTGATGAGAATACACTCATTAAAGCGCTTTTTTTGTACGATTTGTTGTGATTAAAATGTTAAGAGTCACACTTTTGCAAGTCGATCTACGTCTTGTTCGTGCAAAATAGAATGAGCCGTGTTTATTATTGGAAACACATCGAATGCCGATAGCATTCTCGGGTCTATCTAAATGGAGACGAAAATGACTCAAGAACTACTGAAAACACCACTACACGCACTTCACGTTGAAGTTGGTGCCAAAATGGTCCCGTTCGCGGGTTACGATATGCCTGTTCAGTATCCTCTAGGCGTAAAAAAGGAACACTTACACACTCGTGATGCGGCAGGTCTGTTTGATGTTTCTCATATGGGACAACTTCGCCTACTTGGTGACGGTGCAGCTGCGTTCCTAGAAACATTAGTGCCAGTGGATATTGTGGATCTTGAGTCTGGTAAACAGCGTTATGCGTTCTTCACTAATGAAGAGGGCGGCATCATGGATGACTTGATGGTAGCGAACCTAGGCGATCATCTTTTTGTGGTTGTGAACGCGGCATGCAAAGAACAAGACATTGCACACCTACAAGCGCATTTGCCATCTGGTGTTGAGCTAGACATTATCGAAGACCGTGCTCTGCTTGCGATCCAAGGTCCTAAAGCGGCAGCTGTATTGGCGCGTTTTGCCTCAGAAGTTTCTGACATGCTGTTCATGGATATTCGTAAAGTCGATATTTTAGGCGCCGAATGCATTGTTTCTCGTAGTGGCTACACTGGCGAAGATGGTTACGAGATCTCGGTTCCTGCTGACAAGGCAGAAGAACTCGCACGTAAACTGACCGCGGAAGAGGAAGTTGAATGGATTGGCCTTGGTGCTCGTGATTCACTTCGTCTTGAGTGTGGTCTTTGCCTATACGGTCACGACCTAGACACAACAACTACGCCTGTAGAAGCAAGCTTGTTATGGGGTATCCAAAAGGTTCGTCGTATCGGCGGTGAACGTGAAGGTGGTTTCCCAGGTGCGGATATTATTCTTAAGCAGATCGAGACCAAAGATGTGGCGCGCAAGCGTGTCGGTTTGGTTGGCCAAACTAAAGCACCAGTCCGTGAAGGCGCGGAATTGTTTGATGCTGATGGCGTTAAAATTGGCGTTGTCACCAGCGGCACTGCGGGTCCAAATGCAGGTAAGCCTGTCTCAATGGGTTATGTGCGTGCTGATCTTGCTGCGATTGGTACCGAATTGTTCGCTGAAGTACGCGGTAAAATGCTACCAATGACGGTTGAGAAAATGCCGTTTGTACCGCAACGTTACTACCGCGGTTAGGTTACTCATTATTGTCATTCTTCGCGTATTCGCGAGGCAAGAAACAAGCAAAAATGCCGAGCTTTCTAGCTCGGCATTTTTATGTATATCGGTTTTATTTATACGCTTGGAAGTTATCGTAGTTTCTGCAGCCTTATCCGACCGCTTTGTCGATTGTACAACACATGTCGATAACGATATCTTCAAGTTTTTCCGGATGAATCATGTCTTCTTTTGCAATCCCAAACTGAGACGCCATGATCGTATTGAACAACTCCCAATGTTTGATCAGCATTTTTTCGCGATTATCAGCGATGTCAGGCCATGTCTCTTGCATCATCGGAGTAAGACTGATTGCACCATGTGCAAAAATCAACATCTGCCACTTTGATTCCCACTGATCAAATTGGGCGTTAGGGTTTTCACTGTTGTACTGCTCAAAAATTCCGGTAAATATCGCAGCAAACTCATCTTTTGACTTTAAGAAATACTGCAGCAGGGCACCATCATCGCCTTGGCGAATAGCATCAGCGATCATCTGTACTGGGTGAGGATTAACGAGCGCAAATGCCAGCATGCGAACCATGAACAGATAAATTTTTCTATTCGAAGGTGTGTTCTCAGGCATCTCATTGATTAATTCAGCCATATAGCACTGCATGAATTCATCCATCGCGTCGCTAACCGCTTGCCAAATCTTCTCTTTGCTGCCGAAGTGGTGACGGATCAAACTATGTGAAACACCAGCCTTTTCACTGATATTGCGCAGTGAGACACGCTCGTAACCAAGTTCACAAAACATATCTGCTGCCACCTTAAGGATCAGACACTTAGTTTGTTCTGCGGCTTCAGCACTTCTACGCCCCTGCTTTCTTTCATTCATAGTTCGAATTTTCCCGAATATTAATCAACGCGCTTACTTTTACCAGAAACCGGACGCTTTGACTAATTAATTTGCTTTCCACCTGGAAAATATGTTGATCAATTTCAAATTCTGCATATACTGCACGACTGTGTAATATATAAAACCTACGGAGAAAGCGGGTGCGAAAACAATATTTAAAGCGCACTTTAGTTGGTGCTGTGGTGACATTAAGTCTCTCTGGCATGCTAACTGGGTGTAACAAAGCCATTTCCGAGCCGTCTGAACCTTTAATCAAACCTGTAAAATTACTGGCGGTGAAAGATCTAGAAGTTGAAGACTCGCATGCCTTTTTAGCGCGTATTGATGCGACACATCGCGCACAGCTTTCTTTTCAGGTGGGTGGTGAGGTCGATGAATTACTTGTTCGCATGGGCCAAGAGGTAAAAAAAGGTGAAGTGCTTGCAACGTTAGACCCTAAAGATCTTCAGCTTGCGTTAGACGCCTCTCAAGCCCAGTTCGCGTTAGCAAAAACGCAATGGGAGCGCGCGAAAAACCTTTATGGAAAAAAGCTGATTAGTACAGATGAGTACGACCAGAAAGAAACTCAATATAAAGCGGCATTGGCAAACTACGAACAAGCCAAAACAGACTTGAGTTATACCAAGATTCACGCGCCTTTTGATGGCATCGTGTCATACACCTATGTCAACCCGTTTCAAGTGGTAGCAGAGAAGCAAGAGATCCTGAATCTTATCGATAACACGACCTTAGATGTGTCGTTCACACTGCCAGTCAGTTATGCGGAATCCGTATCACTTGAGTCACTGCAAAATTCCGATATGTGGGTGACGATGGATAGCGAGCCAGGAAAACGTATCCCTGGAAAATTTAAAGAAATTTCGACTCAGCCAAATGTCGATACCAATAGTTATGAGGCGATCGTAACTATAACTCGACCAGAAGATCGCAATTTGCTAACAGGTATGACAGGGCAGGTACACATAGCTAAACAACATCTATCGGACGCGATGACGTTGCCTCAATCCGCTTGGGTAAACAAAAAAGAGACGCAAGGCGAAGTGTGGGTAATGGACAGAAACACACAGCAAGTTAATAAAGTCACAGTGTCTCTTGATGCCTCTGGAGGTGTGAAAGCAGGGCTTGATAACAATGATTACGTTGTTGTTGCTGGCGTTGAGCGACTGGTCGAAGGACAAGTCGTGAAAGCTTGGGTTCGTGAGGGAGGCATTTAATGAAACGATCTCTATTTACGATCTCTGCAATTGCGCTTGCAGTTTTAACGGGTTGCAAAAATGAAAACCAAGCTGTCGTCGAGCAGCCGCTTTTTGTGTCGACTGTCTCTGTGGATGCGCCGGTACAAAGCCAATATCGAGCTTTTAAAGGAATAGTTGTACCAGCAGAGCAAACACCTATGGCATTCCGCCGCGCGGGAGAAATTCAACACGTGTTGGTGAAAGCGGGCGACGTTGTTAAGCAAGGCCAAATGATCGCAAAGCTGGATGACAGTAAAGAAAAGCAAGCCGTAAATGACGCAGAAGCGCAATATACACTGGCGATTCGTCAGCTCAAACGCGGCGAAGACCTACACGCTCGTCAGATGATCTCAAAAGCCGAGCTTGATGAGCTAACAGCTAATAAAGAGTTGGCAGAAGCTAATTTCTATAACGCCACCAATCAATTGAACTACACCCGTTTATTCGCCCCGTTTGCCGGTAAAGTGTCTGACGTTTTCAAAGAGCGTTTTGAACGTGTGGCAGTTGGAGAGCCAGTGTTGAACCTATACCAAAACGATTTGGTGTACGTGCGTATTGAGCTTTCCGACAATGTTCTCGCTATGGTGGACCCAAATTCAGACAACATGAGTTACAAGCCCAGAGCAACCTTCTCCGGCATTAATGACACATTTGCTTTGGACTATTTAGAGCACACAAGTGAGCCTAACTCCGAAACTCAAACTTACGAAATGTATTTGACGATGCCACAGCCAAAACCAGAGATATTGCCGGGAACCAGTGTCAGTGTTCTGGTTGATATGGTTAAGGCGGGGATTACCTCCATCGATGGTTACAGTATTCCAGTAACGGCGCTTCAAGCGGGCAGCGAAGAGAATGAGTTCTTTGTATGGAAAAAAGAGGGTGACGTTGTCACTCGGGTGCCTGTGATGATTTCCCAAGTGAATGGCAACGGAGCCATTGTGTCGTCAGGAGTTAAGCAAGGCGACGTTCTGATTAATTCAAACCTACGTAAATTACGTGAAGGTAAACATGTGGATGTTGTGGAGAATAAACAATAATGAACATTGCTGAGTACTCAATAAAAAATAAAGTCATCAGCTGGTTGTTCATTATTATCCTTGCTGTTGGTGGTCTAACGTCGTTTTTGGAGCTTGGACGACTAGAAGACCCGGCATTTACGATTAAAGATGCCATGATCATTTCAACATACCCTGGCGCGACGTCGAAAGAGGTTGAAGAAGAGCTGACGTATCCTTTAGAAAAAGAGATTCGAAAACTCCCTTACATAGACAAAATTACCTCTACGTCTTCTGATGGTATGTCTCAAATCACGGTCAGTATGGAAATGGACTATGGTCCTGATGAACTGCCGCAAATTTGGGATGAAATGCGCCGTAAAATTAATGACTTGCGACCAACTTTGCCTCAGGGCGTACAATCTTTGCAGATCATTGATGATTTCGGTGACGTTTATGGCGTGATGCTGATGCTCACTGGCGATGACTACGATTATGTCGAGCTAAAACGCTATGCTGATTACCTGACTCGTGAAATCGAGCTGGTTGATGGCGTAGGAAAAGTGGATATCACGGGCGATCAGCAAGAAATGCTGTTTGTTGAGATCTCTCTTGACCGCCTTGCCGCGCTGAACTTAGACATGAATGTGGTTGCGAGCTTGTTGAACCAACAAAATAATGTGGTTTCAGCAGGGGAAGTGATGGTCAATGGCGAAAGCCTTGTCATTCGTCCAAGTGGTACCTTAAACACCGTAGAAGCGCTAGAAAACTTGATCATTCATGGTCGTGACACTGGGAACCTAATTCGTCTAAAAGACGTAGCAACGATTTCTCGTGGTATCCAAGAGAAGCCAAGCAACGTCGTACTCTTTAACGGTCAAAAAGCAATTAATATCGGTATCTCGTTTGCGTCAGGTGTGAACGTGGTTGAGGTTGGCGAACGTTTGGATGCGGAGCTTGCGAGCCTTGAGTCTATCAAGCCTGCTGGCATCGATATGAACTACTTTTACAACCAAGCCAATGAAGTGGATGAGTCCGTTAAAGCGTTTGTGATTAGCCTAGCAGAGGCTGTGGCGATCGTTATCATCGTTCTGCTGTTTACGATGGGCTTACGCAGTGGTGTCATCATTGGCGTCGTGCTGTTATTGACGGTGTTCGGTACCTTCATCTTGATGAACTACAACAATATCGAGCTGCACCGTATTTCTCTTGGCGCGTTAATTATTGCTCTGGGTATGCTGGTTGATAACGCGATTGTGGTCGTGGAAGGCATCTTGGTTGGCCTAAAAAAAGGGCGCACTAAAGTTCAAGCGGCCGTCGATATTGTAAAGCAAACACAGTGGCCTTTGCTTGGCGCAACCATCATTGCGATTACGGCTTTTGCACCTATCGGTTTGTCGCAAGATGCAACGGGTGAATTCATGGGCTCTCTATTCTGGGTGCTGTGTTTCTCACTATTTTTGAGCTGGATTACCGCTATTACGCTGACGCCATTCCTCGCAGATCTATTGTTGAAAGAAGAGGACAAGGGCCAAGATACCAACGAAGAAGATCCCTATAAAGGTTGGCTGTTTGTTGTATTTGGCGCATCGCTGAAATTCGCACTGCGATTCCGTTGGCTCACGGTTGCTGGCATGGTCGCGCTATTAGTGGGTGCTGTCGTGGCATTTGGTAATGTAAAACAGCAGTTCTTCCCACCATCGAACACGCCGATGTTTTACGTTGATATGTGGATGCCAGAAGGTACGGATATCCGCGAAACGATCAAAAAAGCCGAAGAAGTGGAAAGCTACATTCGTCAGCAAGACGATATTGACTTTGTTTCTGCTTCAATTGGGCAGGGGTTGCAGCGTTTTGCTCTTACGTATCAGCCAGAGAAAAGTTACGAAGCGTACGCCCAGTTCCAAGTTCGCGCCACTGATCGTGAGAACATGTTCGGTTTGTTGCACAAGTTAGATGCGAATCTGGCGAAAACATTTGATGCGCCTACGTTCCAATTTAAATTGATGGAGTTTGGCCCTTCACCAGCGTCTAAGATAGAAGCGCGTATTACTGGTCCTGACCCACAAGTTTTGCGTGATTTAGCGGTGCAAGTTGAAGACATCCTTCATACCGACCCTGGTGCCCGAAACATTCGTCACGATTGGCGAGAGCGTACTAAGGAGCTTGTGCCTGTTTTCAATGAGTCTAAAGCTCGTCGCTTGGGCATTTCGAAAGAAGATCTTTCAAGCACACTACAAATGGCGTTTGGTGGTAGCACGTTGGGTTACTTACGCGATGGTACACACACTTTGCCAATTATGACGCGCCTTCCTGAAGAAGAACGCGTGGACTTTGAATCACTACAGAACGTGACCATTTGGAGCCCATCACTGCAAACGTATATTCCGGTCGACCAAGTGATTGATGGCGTTAAATTGGATTGGAGCGAGCCGCTAATTCAGCGTCGTGACCGCAAGCGCACATTAACTGTGCTTGCTGACCACGATGTGTTGAGCGACGACACGGCGGCAAGCTTGTTTGCGCGTGTGCAGCCTAAAGTGATGGCACTGCATATTCCAGAAGGTTACGAAATCACATGGGGTGGTGAGTATGAATCATCGAAAGATGCGCAAGAAGGTCTGTTTGGTTCGTTGCCGATGGGTTACTTGTTGATGTTCATCATTACTATTTTGCTGTTTAACTCAATTAAAAAGCCGTTGGTCATTTGGTTCACCGTGCCGTTGGCGATCATTGGTGTTGCCTTTGGTTTGCTTACCACTAATATGCCGTTCAGCTTTACAGCATTCCTTGGTTTGCTGAGCCTAAGTGGCATGATTTTGAAAAACGGTATTGTGTTGCTTGATCAAATTAACCTTGAGTTGGAATCAGGGAAAGAGCCTTACCTCGCGATTGTCGATAGTGCGATCAGTCGTGTTCGTCCGGTAAGTATGGCTGCTCTGACGACCATCTTGGGGATGATTCCACTCGTCTTCGATGCCTTCTTTGGATCGATGGCAATAACGATTATGGCAGGTCTTGGTTTTGCTACAGTACTGACACTGATTGTAGTGCCAGTGATGTTTGCGATTCTGTTTAGGGTAAAACCGACCACTGCATAGGGACTCCTGGCTATTTGCCAGCTTCCTGCCTAGCCCTGAAGGTCTTCTTCAGGGCTTTTTTGATCTTACCAATGTACACCAACCCATTCATTTACTTGATTCTAATGATTTTCTTACGAATGCAATACAAATCATGCGTATACTGATGGAACGATACATCAAAGAGCGAGATAACATGAACAAGCGCGTATTACACGGACTCTTCTTCGTCGGTTCTTTCACCTTGGTTGGCTGTACTACGACAGACAGTATGACTACAGAAGAGGCTAAGCAAGCCATTCCTAAAGTCAACAGCGTTAGCACTGAAGTCATCTCCAACTGGATTGGTAGCAAGGTTTTAGCGTCTGAAGGGCTTTCACTCGAACAAGACAATCTACGTTATATATCGGGTAGCGCCGACTTAAACAGCGATGGCAATGCAGAACACATTGTATTGCTACAGGACCGTTATTTCTGTGGCAGCGGTGGTTGTGCAGCTTATATGTTTGATAATGAGGGGAACGTTATCAATCGAATGTCTGTCACTCGCACGCCTATTGTACTTGCAGATAGTTACAGCAATGGCTGGCAAGATTTCATCGTTTGGAGTAATGGCTCATATCGACTCATGAGTTACAACGGTGAATCTTACCCGAGTAACCCTTCTTTGGAGCCAAAGGTGGATCGTGACTCAAACCAGCAGGCGGCAATTGCGAATGTAATGGCGACAGAGCTTTATCAGCAAGATGGCTATGACATTATGCCCGCTGATTCGAAAATTTTGTGGACGCCAGCCAATGTATACCACTTCACCTTTAAACATTACGGTGATCCGCATAGTACTTATAAAGCGACGGTGGATATGAATAGTGGGGAAGTAGACATTGTTGCCGTTCCGGCTGCGGAATAAAAAACACCTCCCTTAACCGGAATTAAAGGGAGGTGCTGAATGCCAAATTCGAGGGTGGCATTGTTAAGCGGAGTAATTCTGTTTATGCCGCGACTTCTTGTTTGGCTTCTGCTTTGCTTTTTAAGAAAGCGTAAGTAAAGCCAGTTACTGCTGTACCAGCTGCGATAGCCACTAAGTACATTAACACTGGTGAAATGGCGTTAGGGATTAACAGTACGAACAGACCGCCGTGTGGTGCCATTAATTTTGCACCGAACAGCATGGATAGGGCACCAGTAAGCGCGCCACCTGCCATACAAGATGGAATCACACGCATTGGATCTTTGGCGGCAAATGGAATTGCGCCTTCAGAGATGAAACACAGGCCCAATACAAATGATGCTTTACCAGCCTCACGTTCATTTTGTTCAAATTTGTTCTTCGCAATGAAGGTCGCTAAACCCATACCTAGCGCAGGAACCATACCTGCTGCCATGATTGCTGCCATTGGCGCGTAAGTTTGCGAAGCCAATAGACCGACGCCAAATGCGTAAGCGGCTTTGTTTACTGGGCCACCTAGGTCGAAACACATCATCGCACCAAGGATAATACCTAGCAGAACTGCACTGTCAGATCCCATGTTGTTTAGGAAGTCAGTCAGGCCGTTCATGATGCCTGAAACTGGGCCACCTACGATGTAGATCATCACAAGGCCGGTGAACAGTGTTGCCACAAATGGAATGATCAGAATTGGTTTAAGCGCTTCCATCGATTGTGGGAGTTTTACTTTGTCCGCAAGGAGCTTCGCTGCATAACCGGCAATGAAGCCAGCTGCGATACCTCCTAGGAAACCAGCACCCGTTGAACTTGCTAGCATACCGCCAACAAGACCAGGAGCCAGACCCGGACGGTCAGCAATTGAGAACGCGATGTAACCCGCAAGAACAGGAATCATCAATGCGAATGCAGAGCCACCACCAATGTTCATCAATGCTGCAGCTAGCGTGCCTTCTTCTTTAAATGCTTCAATGCCAAACACGAACGATAGGGCGATGATCAAACCACCAGCGACAACCACAGGCAGCATGTGCGATACCCCTGTCATCAAGTGTTTGTAAGCGCCTTTCTTCTCGTCTGCTGCCGAAGCAGAATTTGCAGAACCTGAATGTTGGTAAATCGTGGCTTGCTCGAATGCTTTGTCCATCTCTTCGGCTGTTTTCTTCAGAGCTGGGCCTGTTTTCGTGCGGTACATCTTTTTGCCGTTGAAGCGATCAAGTGGCACTTCGATATCTGCAGCAATGATCACTAGATCAGCGTCTGCGATGTCTTGATTTGTCAGTTGGTTTTTCGCACCAACTGAACCACGAGTTTCCACCTTGATTTGATGGCCAAGGCGTTTGCCTTCTTCTTCTAGCGCTTCTGCTGCCATAAAGGTATGCGCAACGCCAGTAGGACAAGCGGTGATTGCGACAATTTTCTTCGCTGCTGATGTTGCTTCAGGAGTGATAGGGGCTGCAAGTGTGGTTGCTTTTTCAAGTAAAGTGGCGTTTTCAACCGCTTGCTGGAGAAATGCAGTTGCGTCTTTTGCTACTTCGCGGATTTCCGCTTGGTAAACCTTTTTCCCTACGAAACGAGAAGTATCCACGCAAGTATTTGCCGCAATGATAATGACTTCTGCTTGCTCAACGTCAGCTTCCGTCAGCAGTGTAGGTTCAACCACACTTGATTGACATTCGATTTTTGCATTCCAGGTTAATTTTGCGGCTGCTTGTTCTAGTAACCCTGCCGCAAGGATGCTATTTGCAACACCGCTCGGACAGGCAGTAATAATGGCAATATTCATACGATAACCTTCTGTTCCTTAGTTTTGTTCTAAGTTTGTAATAGGGTAAAGCTCGCTAACTTCAGTTTGCAGCTTGATGTTCTCCAGTTCTTCCTGACTGGTTAGCCCTACGCCGACTTGACTAACTGCCAAGGCAGAAAGTGCTGTAGCGAAGCGCAATAAATCGTTTTTCGGCATCAGTTGCATGTGACCCCAACACAAGCCAGCAACTAGCGTATCGCCAGCGCCAACGGTGCTTACCACATTCATTCGAGGGGGTTGTGCACGAAGCCATTCGCCTTGGTTTAGCCACATCACACCGTCAGCTCCCATCGACACAACAATATTCTCGATGCCTTTGTCACTCAGTGTTTGCGCGGCGGCTTGGCATTGTTCTGGTGTTTCTAGATATTCGCCAACAAAATCACCAAGTTCTTCATCGTTAGGCTTAATCAACCATGGGTGAGCCTCAATACCTGATTTCAATGCGGCTTTACTGCTGTCGAACAACACTTTTTTGCCTTGTTGATGCAGTGCTTTTATCCACGCAGCACATTGTTCGGCGGTTACGCCTCCAGGTAAGCTACCCGCAAGTACAAAGTAATCGTGAGTCTTTGCGAGACGGAATAGCGTCTCCTCAAAGCGAGTAATTTCGTCGGTCGTTACTTGAACGCCAGGAAAGTTGATATCACTGACGTTGCCATTGGCCTCAACCAGCTTAACGTTGATACGAGTGGCACCCTCTACTTCCACAAATTCATTCTTAACGTTGATGTCATTGAAAAGCTGATGAAATAGCTCAGGGTTATCTTTACCAAGAAAGCCGGTAACCGTGACGTCTGCGCCTAAATCGCTCAATACTTTTGCTACGTTGACACCTTTACCAGCAGCGTGGAGATTGCTTTGCTGTACTAAGCTCACGGAACCAACGTTTAGTTCATTTACTGAACCTGTTAAATCCAATGCCGGGTTGAGCGTAATAGTGACAACCTTATTTGTTTTGTTTGCCATATCGGATCCTTAACCTTCACCAAGGCCAGAAGCGATTGCATTTCCGATAGACTCCAAGGCTTGCGGTGCATCAGGGCCTTCTGCTGTAAATTGAAGTTGGTGACCGTGCTTAACGCCCAGCGCGATGACTTTCATTAGGCTCTTCGCGTTTACTGCTTTTCCATCTCCGTCTAGGTTGGCAACACGTATAGTGGATTCAAACTTTTTCGCTTCTGCGACTAACATTGCCCCCGGACGAGCATGTAGGCCGTGAGAGTTTTTGATTTTAAATACAGCGGTATGGCCTTCTTCTGAAGATGCAGCTGTGACTTCTTCACCTTTGAACAAAGCAAGAATCTGTTCTACTGATGCATCTAAAAGCTTGCCGTGTTCATTGTTAAACACAATATTAGAAAGCGTTTTTAGGATAGGTTGGTGAGCATTGTTACATGCCGCGAACGCGACAAGTGCACGCACTTTTTGACCTTCATATTCGCAGTCGTTTGCCGTCGAGACAAATGACACACCTGTGCGAGTGACATGTTTGTCACTGCCAATTAACCACAGGCCATTACCTAAGTGAGTTGGTTGTTTGGTAACGAGATCTGCAACGAATTCGTTATCAGCACATCCCGTATTTTTCAACAGACCACCAGCAACAGCACTCATCTGTAGCATGTCGCTCGCAGGGAACATCAGTTGAATTAAAGAAGCGTCAAAGTCTGCTTCAAGCTGAACATCACCGTGCAGTAGGGCGATGATCTCGTCTTCATTTTTTGCATTACGCAGACGTTCTTCTACGCCATCTGCGCCTAGCACTTTCGTTAGCTGTTTAAGAATGCCAAGGTGCTCATCAGATTTAGCTGCAATGCCGATAGCGACGAATACCGTGTTACCATCACCCCAGTCGACACCTTGTGGAAAGTGGTGCACAGCAACACCCGTTGTTTTCACCATTGAGCGAGTGTCAGTCGTGCCGTGCGGGATGGCAATACCGTTCCCCAAAAACGTAGAGTTTTGGTTTTCACGGTTTAGCATGCCTTCCACATAACCTTGTTCAACAAGGCCTTTGTCTGTCAGGCTTTGCGCAATATTCTTGATTGCTGCAAACTTATCTGTCGCTGATTGCGAGAGGGTAATGTCGTTCTTATTTAGCTTAAGCATGGTGCTTCTCCAGCCTTAAGGTATCAATTTAAAAATGTATTCTGTGTGAGAAGTTGAACGCTGCTTCTGCTGAGCGCTTATCACTCCTCAAACCATTCTATTTTTCAAGCTAAATCGATTCAGCTTATTGGTAAATTTTTTAAAAGACTCAGAAAAACTATTTTAAAAACTGACGTTAACAAATGAGTCTTTGGCGCTGTCCTATAGCCTAGCCTACAAATTGGTTTGTTGTGTATTCAGGTGATTTACGTCAATTTTTAAGTTTTGCTGAATCCTTTCAGCTTTTATACTGAATCGGTTCAGCTTATAATTCAACTTATCGAAAGATCGCTGATGTATTAATATGATCGCGCGCACAGAATAAGGTTTAGAATATGACACTGGATGAAATAGCCAAATTAGCAGGCGTTTCTAAGACAACTGCAAGCTATGTGATTAACGGAAAAGCGCAGAAATACCGCATCAGCGAGAAGACTCAGAAGAAAGTGATGGCCGTTGTAGAAGAATACAATTATAAGCCAGATCATGCGGCGTCTTCTTTGCGAGCAGGTAATTCACGCTCATTTGGGCTTATCATCCCAGACTTAGAAAACACCAGTTATGCGCGTCTTGCAAAACTGATTGAACAAAACTCGCGTAAAGCAGGGTACCAAATTTTAATTGGCTGCTCTGATGATGATCCTGATACAGAGCAAAAGGTGGCGGAAGCGTTAGTCAGTCGTCGCATTGATGCGTTGTTTGTGGCAAGTGGTATGCCCACTGCAAACGAGTATTATCTTAAGTTGCAAAATTCTGGTACGCCAGTTATCGCGCTAGACCGCCCAATGGATGATGAGCACTTTTGTTGTGTCATCAGCGAAGATTTTGACGCCGCACTTGAACTCACTCAGTCAGTACTGTCCGAGGATATAAAGTCCATTGGCTTAATCGGCGCATTGCAAGACCTTCAAGTTTCAAAAGAGCGTGAGCTCGGTTTTCTATCCGCTTCTCAACAAGGTGGCAAAACGGCAACAGTGGGTTATGGACAACACTTCTCCCGAGAAGAAGGCAAGAAAGTCTTAGAGAGATGGCTAGGAGAGAACGAGCTGCCAGATGCCATTGTCACAACGTCATACACACTGTTAGAAGGTGTGTTGGATGTGATGCTCGAAAAGCCAGAACTCATGAGCAAAGTTCGCCTAGCGACGTTTGGTGATAATCGACTGCTGGACTTCTTGCCAGTGAAAATCAACTCTTTACCTCAACAATTTGAGTTGATCGCGGACAGCGCAATGGAGTTAGCGCTCAACGCTTCCGCCAAACGTTATAAACCGGGTGTTGAGTTGATTCCACGTAAAATTGTTAAACGTCACTAAACAGGTTACTCAAAGCTTTACTTCAGCCGTCAGCGCCACAAATGCGTGGTCGCTGGCGTTTTTATCTCTGTCATAAATCGGGTTGATCAGATGTTGGTTAGACACCTGATAATCAACAACCTCGGCAACCGATATATCTGATAAGGTGTCAAACTCTTGAGAGAGCAAGATATAGTCGAGCACATTCCCAGTGGAAAAATGATAATGCGTAGCGGGGCGTTCATCCTTCAGAGCGTCACTTTGTAATGACCATCCATCTTTGAGTTGCAACTCAGTGACGCTGTCACCAGTATTGGCTACCAATGCGCTATTAACACTGGTTGGAGTGATAGGTTGATTCATATCGCCCATTAACACCGTTGGCATTGGCTCCTTTCTATACCTTTTTTGCATCGCGTCTCTTAACATCGCAGCTTCCCAACCTCTTTGCTGGGTGGATAACCAGCGCCCCATAATCGTGCTAGACGTTTCTGGTTGTTCTGAGTCGGCTGGGTGTTGAGATTTTAGGTGCGTCACGTAAACGGCGATATGACCGAGTACAGGATGTATGACTTGGGCATAGATAGGTTTACGACTGAACTCTGGAGCAACACTTACTCCAAAAGGCTCAAGCGTTGCTAAGTCAAATTCTACAGCTTGTACTTTTTCGATTGGAAACCGAGATGCGATTGCCACAACAGGGCTTGAGTAAATGTACTCATCCTCTACATGTGGGGTGTCAACGGTCGCAAAGTAGGGGTAGCCGATGGTTGAAAAGAATGCCTGGGTCTTCTCGATACTGAATACTTCTTGTACGCCAATCACGTCACCTTCCAGTTTTTCAACTTGACGTTGCGTCCAAGCAAGTTTGTCTTGCCATTGCTCTAACGAGTAGATGTTTTCGAAATCATAGTAGGCATCAGGAGGTGCGACAAAATTAAACAAGTTAGCCGTGACAAAGGTAATTCTGCTTGGTTGAGACAAAGTATTCGCTCTTTTCAACAATAACTTGAAGAGTATATACCTTCAGACTGCGTAATTGCAGCTTCGTTTGAACCAAGCCTCGACATACAAGCTAACGAGCAGCAAGTTAAATGGGTTAAGAGGTGCTCAAATGCCAAGGCTAATCAGTGATTGAGCATCGGCAGAGGTTTCTATTTTTAAGCATTGCGTTTAAACTTCAGGGCATCAAATAGTAAGAGTAAGTAACATGACCCAAGATTACGACCACGAAGAGTATTTAGAAGGCGAAGAGATTGAGATCGAAGCGATTGGCATCGACGTTGATGCGCATCCGATCGAACTGTACAAGCTTTTTAAAATCGCGAACTTGGTCAGCGGTGGCGGCGAAGCAAAGCATATCATCGAAGAAGGTTACGTCGCGGTGAATGGTGAGCTAGAAACACGTAAGCGCCGCAAGATGTATGATGGTGACTTTTTTGAGTTTAACCAGGAATATTATGTTGTGGTTTGCGATGCGCCAGTAACCGAACCTGAAACGGCAGAGCAAAAAGCGGAAAAGAAAGCGAAGAAAGAAGCGCAATCTGCACGTAAAGAGAAATCTCGCCAAAGCAAGCCAGCTAAAGGCTCTGGACCTAAGTCAACAGGCCGAAAAGCAGCGCATAAAGAGCGTAAAGCACAACAAAACGCGCTTTCGCAATCGGCGAAGAAAGGTAAGAAAGCTGAAAAGCCGCGAGCGACTCGTGATCCGAAGAGCGGACGTAACTCTATTGACTTTTTCTAAGCAAATTAATACCTAGCTAGGCAGGTCATCGCCAAGCAAAACCCAAAAGCGCCGAGTATATATCGGCGCTTTTTTGGTTTTACTGTATCGTAAGGGGGCAGTGTCAATGCAGTGTCGTCTCAATGTTTAGGCTATCGGTCCAGTGATGAATGGCGCAAGGCTTACCTAAGTAAAAGCCTTGGTAATAATCCAAATCAAGTTGATACATCGCTTGCAGCTGCACGTCTTCTTCTACCCCTTCTATGATCACTTTTGCTCCCATATGAGCCGCGAGCTCAACGGCGCTATGTATGGAAAAAGTTTCTCCGGCGCAGTAATCAAGTAGATAAGAGCGATCGATTTTTATGATGTCAGGGCAGAGCTGCTGAACACGTGCGATATCAGAATGTTGAGCGCCAAAATCATCGATAGCAAAGATAAAGCCATTCGCTCTCATTAACTGCACGGCTTTGATCAGTAAATCAGTATCACCGCAGGACTCTTCGACTACTTCAAACACCACGTCTGATGGGCTCATACCAAGGTCGGAAAGGCGCTTGTAAAGCAGGCCGTTGTCTTTAAAGCCCATGTCTTTGGTTAGGGTGAGTAGGGTTTGAGGCATGACATTGAGAAACAGTTTGATAGGCGTTCCTGCGAAACAGCGTGCAAAATTTCGAATGTGCATTGCTCTGGATAAAAACTCAACACACAATCGAAAGTAGGGATCGAGGCCATTGTTGGCCAGAAATACATCAGGACGAATTAACGAACCATCAATGCCACGAATTCGCAGTAGAGCTTCCATTCCAATAATACGCTGGTGCTTATCAAAAATCGGCTGATAAACACTGTGAAAAGTGAATTGATTGAGAACTACGTAATATTCACCAAGATTATCTTGCTTAATGTATCGCTCGTAGTCCGATTGATTCTTTAACTCCATGAAAAACGCCGAAAATTTAGCATCTTTTCAATGTAACAGGATGCAATTCTGATTTGAAGATTCAAATGTGTCTAATTACATATACAGTTGAGTTAATTTGAAATGGATTCCGATTTTGCTTCAATGTAGCGAAAAATAAGTGACAACCCGAAACAAATCAAAAAGTAAGCAAGGCCGACAATGAGCCAAATTTCAAAGATATACCCTGATGAATTTGCCATTTCGGTACCAACAAACGTCATTTCTTGTATCGAGATCAGTGAAACGATAGAGGTGTCTTTCACTAGAGAGATGGTTTGACCTGCAAGTGCTGGGGTGATGACTTTGAGCACTTGCGGTGCAATAACGAATCGGTATTTCACCCACCGAGACAAGCCCAATGAATCTGCCGCTTCCCACTGTCCTTGGTCGATACTTTGTAAACCTGCACGCACCACTTCTGCAACGTAGGCAGAAGAGAGTAGGCCGACGCATAACACGCCAGAGGCAAGATTTTCCCAAAGGTTATAAGGCCCAAAAAGAAAGCTCTGTAGCGCATTTGGTTCGCCGTTATAGTTTCGTAGAATATCTTCTAAACCGAGTAACGGGATCAACTGGTTAGAAATGAAAAAGTAGAAAATAAAAACAAAAACCAACGGTGGGATGTTTCTTACCAACTGGATAAATGTGTTTGCAGGTGTGCGCAACCAAACGGAGCGAGAGAAGCGTGCTAAGCCTAGCAACGTGCCAAGCACTAACGCGAAGCTGATGCCCCAAATACTGAGCCTTAACGTCGAAATCAAACCTTGGAAGAAGTAGGGCAAACCACCATCGGCTCTGGGCGTAAAAAGTAGTTCAAACGCCTCTTTCCACTGCCACAAATAATGTACACCAACAGTGGAGCGATGGTACAGCCAAACGCCACCAATACCACAGATAATAAGAAGTACCCAATCTAGCGTGTTTAACCGCGATAGAAAGGAACCTGTGTTGGAATTAGTGGGTACTGTGCGAGTGGTGGTTTGTTCGCCCAAAAATTTGACTCCGATAGATGATGAAAAAGTAAAATGGATGATTGGAAAGTATAGGCTCGCGAAGACAACGAGCCATTTAGATTACTGGCCTCGCGCGACTTGATCTTGCCAATCTAATGTCGAGAACCAGTATTCATAACGCTGTTTTAACCATCCATCTTGGGTTCTTTCTTCAATCCATTTATTGAAAAAGGCTTTTTTATCTTCTTCTCCTAGGCGAACCGCAAAGGCTTCGTTACCTTTTGAGAGTCGCTCGGAGAATGGAAGGAATAGTTTGTCGCTGTGTTTCACTGTCTCATGTTCTGGTTTTGGGCTAGAAGCAATGACCGCGTGGGCGTTACCATTCAGCACCTCTTGGAACGCTTGAGCGTCATCATCAAATTGCAGAATCTTCGCTTTCGGGAAGGTTTCTCTGGCGACTTGAACGGTGAATGCGCCGCGACGGGCCGCTATTTTTACGCGTCGTGAGTCAAAGTCCGAAAACTCGCTAAAACCAGAAGCCAGTTTTTTATTTGCTGCTACTTGAACACCGGAGTGTGAATAGGGTTCAGTAAACAACACGCTTTTGGAACGCTCGGGCGTGACCGACATGCCACCGATGATCACGTCGAACTTTTTCGCCAGTAGTGCGGGAATAATGCCATCCCACGCAGTCGGTACAAATTCCACTTTCAAACCTGAATCTTCTGCTAAGCGTTTGGCAACATCGATTTCAAAACCGATTAACTCACCTTGCTTGTTGCGCATTGCCCAAGGTACAAATGTTGACATACCAACGCGCAAAGTGCCTCGTTCCTTGATTTGATCTACGTTGGGTGTGGCAGCTTCTTCTTTCGCGATTGTAGGCATAGCGATGGCTAGCCCTAATAATGCAGTGATGGCTAGCCCTAATAATGCAGTAATGGTCGCTTTGAATAACTTCATGTTATCTCCTTATAATTTGCGCCAACTGGCTCCGAGTTTGTGTTCTAGCCATGCAGACAAGCCAGAAAGTGATAGAGTGAGAGCAAGATAAATTGCTGCCACGGTAAACCAAATTTCGAACGGCATCGCCGTCTCTGAGACGATGTTGCGTGCCTGTGTTGTTAAATCAAAAATCGCCATCACGCTTACAATGGAAGAGTTTTTGATCAAAGAAACCACTTCATTGGTCAATGGCGGTAATGTGCGCTGTAAAACCTGAGGCAAAATCACGTCTTTGTATGTGTAAAACGGTGATAACCCGAGTGTTTGTGCTGCTTCGAATTGCCCTTTAGGAATACTGTTTAAACCTGCGCGGAATATTTCCGCAGTGTAGGCACCTTGGAAAAGGGACAATGCCAAAACGGCGGTACTGAATCGGTCCAAACCAATCACGGGGCCAAACACGAAGTAGAGCAAATAGATTTGCACCAACAACGGCGTGTTGCGTATTACCTCGACATAAGTGGTGCTAATAACATTGCCGACTTTCGAATCGCTAAGCCTTAGTAACGCGGTGACCAACCCCAACACTAAGGTGAAGAATAGACTGATGACCGAGATGTTAAGCGTGACCAATAGCCCATCAATAAGTTCTGCTGGCCACCATTCGCCATCTTCATAAAAAGCGATGTAATCAGGCACGCGTTCCCATTGCCATTGATAGCCCATAGCATCGGCACCAGAGTCCAACACCCACACAATCGCGATGAAGAGGAGCATCATTTGCAGCAAAGCTTGAAGGACGGGTTTGATTACGCGAACTATCATCAGTAACTTAAAATTTGGTTCAAAAATGCTTGGGTTCGTGGATGCTGTGGTGTTTCAAATAAGGCGATCGGTGAGTTCATTTCCACAATTTTGCCTTCATCCATAAATACCACGCGGTTCGCTACTTTTTTGGCAAATCCCATTTCGTGCGTGACGCAAATCATCGTCATTCCGCTTTGTGCCAGCTCAACCATGACATCCAACACTTCATTGATCATTTCCGGATCAAGTGCCGAAGTTGGTTCGTCAAACAGGAGCAAATCCGGTTTCATACATAAGGAGCGGGCAATCGCGACGCGTTGCTGCTGACCACCAGAAAGCTGGATAGGATACTTACTCCCTTGCTCTTCAATATTGACGCGCTTGAGGTAATGTCGTGCGCGTTTTTCAGCTTCTTGTTTTGACAATTTGAGTGTGCGAATCGGCGCTAAGGTGAGGTTGTCCAGTACAGTCAAATGAGGAAAAAGGTGGAAGTGCTGGAACACCATGCCGATTTTACCGGGCTTGAGAGATTTTGCATGAGAAGGCTGGTCAAACACATGAAGTTGACCTTCTTGAATCGATTCAAGATGGTTGATGCAACGAATGAGCGTTGATTTTCCTGAACCAGAAGGGCCACACACCACGACGATCTCGCCAGAATGTACGGAGAAGTTGATATCTTTTAGAGCGTGGTAATCGCCATACCACTTGTTTACGTTGCTAAATTCAACAACAGGAGTGTTCTCTTTCAAAGGGGCACGCTATAAAGGAAAAATATT
This sequence comes from Vibrio sp. T13N, assembly GCF_032970445.1. Taxonomy (NCBI): domain Bacteria; kingdom Pseudomonadati; phylum Pseudomonadota; class Gammaproteobacteria; order Vibrionales; family Vibrionaceae; genus Vibrio; species Vibrio sp. T13N. Next base: position 208,981 of record NZ_JAWJYE010000002.1, on the reverse strand, counting down.
CTTCTACAATAGCAAGTTGTGCGCATTATTTCATTAAGAACAAGCTTATATTCAGGTTCTAAGATTAAGAACCTGCTCACTTTAGTGCTTGATAAAGTAATGTTTTAAGAATTAGGCACAGAGGCTATTACTAATAATTCAGTTCAACTGAGATACGGATAACGAACAACGATGGCAACAACGGACATCACCATCAATGTTTGTGCGGAATAGTAGGTCACCATGACGACTTGTCGCGAAAATACGGATCGTCCCCCGAAGCGTTCAAAAGCTAAGACGGTACCAGAAACGATGAAGATAAAGCTTCCGAGCACTGCAAATGAGGACGATTGTGTTTTTCCACTCAAATAATACTCGATAGCAGCCCAACACATGGTCATCAATACCAATATGTAGCTGGCAACCGGGAGCTTTTCTTGACCAAGGTCCGGTCGAAACAACCAATAGAAACATACACCGAGTCCAAATAAAGCAATAGGGAGCCAAGGCGTAAAATGCCAAGCGGACATGATGGTAAAACCGTAGCTATAGGAAAGATGGGCAGAGCAGAAGAGCACTAATCCGGTAATAAACTTATCTCTAGGGAGCATTAATAGTAGATCACCAAGCAACGAGAGCGATAAGCCAACCAAAATCCAATGCGTGTATGGCATATGATAGGCAGGAGACTGGATTAAAATTCCTAACATACAGAGCACTGGTAATGGTTTGGATACGTAGAAGACCCACTTAGGACCTTTACGGATACTGATGATATGTATGAATGCTAATACGACAACAACTAGCCACATAAAATGGATTCTCGAACAGACAAGCTAATGTAGTGAATAACTACAACAAATAAAAGGTCCATTAAATGAGTAAGTTAGACCTTTGAATTCAATTTTATTTTTGTTTGTGTAAAGCTAGACAGTTGTCTCTTTACTGACCTACACGATCAATGAGTTTGTAGGGATTAATCGTTATTTTGAGGAGTTCCCGAATTTGAACGTGATGAAGCTTACAAAATAGCATAAAAAAACGGTATTGTGACCGTTAAGTCACAATACCGTTAAACCCTAGAAAGGGCAGTGAACTGTTTTTGCTGTTAGGCAACAGCGAGTTCTAAAATTTCACGACTACGTTCAAGAGTAATCGCTTGGTTTTCACCGAGAACGGTCATTCCGTGTTTGTTGAGTTGTTCGATGATGGCATCGATCGCTTGTTCACGACTTTCACCATAGTTTTCTAGCTTAGTTGCGACATCAAGTTGATGATAAAACGCTTCGATCGCTTCGATGGTACGTTCAGCAAGGTCGTCTCCAGCTTCAAGTCCAAATACGTTGCGACCCATTTGCTCTAGCTTAGGACGTTTAAATTGCATTTGGTTGCGAAGTAGCGATGGTTGGACGATTGCAAGAGAACGTGCATGATCGACGCCCCATAGAGCCGTTAATTCATGGCCGATCATATGTGTCGCCCAGTCTTGTGGAACGCCACTACCAATTAACCCGTTCAATGCTTGGTTAGCAGACCACATTAAGTTTGCGCGCCACATATCGTCGTCTCGCTCGGCAAACTGTTCTCCGAGTGTTTTTAAGGTTTTCAGCAGTGTTTCTGCATAACCATCTTGAACCATTGCGCCGGTAGGAAGCGTCAAGTATTGCTCACATACGTGCACCCATGCGTCAACAATGCCGTTGATAAGCTGGCGTTCTGGCAATGTTTTCATTACATCCGGGTCTAACACAGCAAATTTAGGCTGTACTGCTGGAGACATGAACGGAAGTTTGTCTTGAGTTTCTTTTTTAGTGATAACTGCGCCCATGTTTGACTCTGAGCCTGTTGCTGGCAGTGTCAAAATTGCAGCTAGAGGCGTCGCTTCAGTGACTTGGTGTTTACCAATCATGATATCCCAGCCATCACCATCATACTTAGATGCTGCTGCTACGTATTTAGAGCCATCAATGACTGAACCACCACCTACAGCAAGAATAAAGTCAACACCATGTTCTTTTACCATTGCGACCGCTTTATCGAGCGTCTCTTTGGTTGGGTTGGGTTCAACACCAGAAAACTCTAGCCATTCATGTCCCTCTAGTGCTTCTGAGACTTGGTCGTACACGCCATTCTTTTTAATTGAGCCACCGCCGTATACCACTAAAACTTTTTGGTCGGATGGGATAGCTTCTTTGATTGCAGCGATTTGTTTTTGACCAAAGAAAATCTTGGTTGGGTTTACATAAGAAAAGTTCATTATTAGCCCTCTTGCTTCCAGTAAAGGAGATTGAATACGTGCATATTAGTCCTGATTAACGTTCGTTAATAGGTCGATTTCTGCAAATAATCTGCCTATTTCTACAAAATTGATGCTCTTGAGCTAGAAAGTTAAAGTCGAGAGGAAGTATAGTGCACGAAATGATAATAGAGACCAAACTCGTTGGTCATTGATGGAGCGCTCGAATGCACACTCTCGCAGATATCATGCAGCAATATGTTGAAAAGCAGGGACTGCATGACTTAGAAGGTATGAAGAAAACCGCAATAGATGGCGTATGGTTTTATCGCAGTAGCAAAGGAAATCATCGCCAGCCGTTTGTCTATCAGTCTGGAATTATTGTTTTAGGGCAAGGACATAAGAACATTCATATCGGTGATACACCTGTCCAATATGGGCCCGATGATTACCTTGTCGTAGGAGTTCCCATGCCCCTGGAGTGCGAAGCGTTTGCGACAAACAATGAGCCTTTACTTGGCATCTCGATAGATATTTCGCCAACGCTTCTTCATAAGCTCGTTAAAAAACTTGAGGCTGAGAAATTCAGTAATAAGTGCCTGGACACTACCCGTTGCGGCCTTAAATCGGTACACATGAGCGAAGGTATGCTGGATGCATGCAAGCGACTAATGAGCGCGTTGTGTAATGAGCTGGATGTTGTCATGCTCGGTGATCTACTTCTTGAGGAAATTGTTTATCGCACTTTGGTAAGCAAAGAAGGGTATGTTTTATTTGACTTAGCACACCAAGAAGGCTCTTACGCGAGGGTCGCTAAAGCACTGAATCGTGTTCATCAAGCGTACCATGAACAGTTGAGCGTACAAACATTGGCAGAAGAAGCCAATATGAGTGTGTCTGCTTTCCATCAAGCTTTTCGCAATGTCACGCTTGAATCTCCGTTGCAATACATTAAGAAAGTTCGACTTAATAAAGCGCGCGAGTTAATCCAGTTGGAGGGGCGACGTGTTAATGATGCCGCGAGACTGGTCGGGTACACGAGCCCATCACAGTTTAGTCGCGAGTACAAGCGACATTTTAATGAAACGCCAAGGTCAACAAAGGCTTAGTGATCTTTATTTCAAAATAACGACTTTTTTTGCCTTTTTTATTAATTTGCGAGTGACATATTTATTTGATTTATAAAATTAGTTACTGGTGCCAAATAATAGGTACGTTGTTGCAAGCATTTAGTGGATTGTTGCGAGGCGGTGTGGAAAACTCGTAAATAGATAGTGTGAAATCACCAACTTGTACTTAAGTTATTTTACGTCGAAATAAAAGTATAAGTGCGCTTTGTTTAGCGCATTTAGTATTGTTTTAACAATAACTTAAGGAAGAGCGATTATGCACCTTAAAAACGGCAACGCAGTGAAAAGCGTGTTCACACTAAGCACTCTCACCGCTTCTTGTCTTATGGCCTTCAATAGCTACGCAGCGGTTGACTGTGCCCCTCTAGAAACTTGGCAATCATCAAAAGTTTATAACGGTGGTGACCAAGTTCAACATGAAGGTAATGCTTACAAAGCACGTTACTGGACGCAAAACAGTAACCCAGCGCAATCTGGTGAGTGGGGCGAGTGGGAAACACTTGGCGCATGTGATGGCACTGGACCGGTTGATCCACCTCAGAATGAAGTCCCGACTGTTACTCTGACATCGCCTTCTGCGTCGGCTTCTGTGACTGCAGGGGATGTTGTTAACCTAGCTGCAGATGCAGCTGATACCGATGGTACTGTTAGCAAAGTAGAATTCTTTGTTGATGGCGTATTAGTTGGTCAGGCAACGTCTGCGCCTTATGCTGCGTCATGGACAGCGACTGAAGGCCAGCACGAATTCTCTACTAAGGCGTATGACGATACAGGTGCAGTAAGCACAGCAAGCGCTGTGACGTTAACTGTGGCACCAGCACAATCTGGTAACGAAGCGCCGACAGTGGATGTTGCACTTTCTGCGACTTCTATTGACTTGGGTGGCTCCGTCACACTGACTGCGAATGCCGCAGATGCGGATGGCACCGTTGCTAAAGTTGATTTCTATGTGGCGGGTGTCCTAGCTGGCACCGCAACAACTGCACCATACACGCTTGATGTAACGCCTTCACAAGCTGGTTCGCTAAGTGTTTATGCGAGAGCAACCGATGATGCCGGAGCAACTGCAGATTCTGCACTTGCGACGTTAACGGTAAACGGTGGTGCGGTGACATCTAACTGTCGCCCTGATGGCTTGTATCAAACAACGGGTGTAGACGTTCCTTACTGTTCTATTTATGACGAAGAAGGTCGCGAGAAAATGGGCGCCGATCACCCACGTCGTGTGATTGGTTACTTTACTAGTTGGCGCGCAGGTGAGGACCCTCAATCGACTTACCTTGTTAAAGATATTCCTTGGGAGCAACTTACTCACATTAACTACGCGTTTGTGAGCATTGGTTCTGATGGTAAAGTAAACGTTGGTGACGTTAATGACCCTAACAACCCTGCTACGGGTAAAACTTGGCCTGGCGTTGAGGTAGATCCTGCTCTTGGCTTTAAAGGTCACTTTGGTGCGCTCGCGACTTACAAGCAAAAACATGATGTTAAAACGCTAATCTCTATCGGTGGTTGGGCTGAAACGGGCGGTCACTTCGATACGAATGGCGATCGTGTGGCTGATGGTGGCTTCTACACCATGACGACGAATGCGGACGGTTCTATTAACCATACAGGCATCGAGAAGTTCGCAACTTCAGCCGTTGAAATGATGCGTCAGTACAAGTTCGATGGCCTGGATATCGACTATGAATACCCGACATCAATGGCAGGTGCTGGTAACCCTTACGACAAAGATTTCATGGAACCACGTCGTCAGTATCTATGGGCGTCTTACCAAGAGCTGATGAAAGTATTGCGTGAGAAACTTGATGCGGCATCCGCGCAAGATGGCATTCATTATATGCTGACTATCGCAGCACCATCTTCAGGTTACCTACTGCGTGGCATGGAAACCTTCGATGTAACTAAGTACCTAGACTACGTAAACATCATGTCTTACGACTTGCATGGGGCTTGGAATGATCACGTTGGTCACAACGCAGCATTATTCGATACTGGTAAAGACTCGGAGCTAGCCCAGTGGAACGTATACGGCACTGCTGCATACGGTGGTATCGGTTACTTGAACACAGACTGGGCTTACCACTATTTCCGTGGTTCTATGCCAGCAGGTCGTATCAACATCGGTGTTCCTTACTACACCCGTGGTTGGCAAGGTGTTACTGGTGGTGAAAATGGTCTGTGGGGCCGAGCAGCACTGCCAAACCAAGCTGAGTGTCAACCTGGTACCGGTGAAGGCGAGAAGAACAACTGTGGTCACGGTGCTATTGGTATCGACAACATGTGGCACGATACAGACCCTAAAGGCAACGAAATGGGCGCTGGCTCTAACCCAATGTGGCATGCGAAGAACCTAGAAAATGGTATCTGGGGCTCTTACGCAGCCGCTTACGGTCTTGATCCAGTTAACGATCCTTCGGATAAGTTTGTTGGTACATATACTCGTCATTACGATAGCGTTGCGGTAGCGCCTTGGTTGTGGAACGCAGAGAAGAGCGTGTTCCTATCTACGGAAGATAAAGCTTCTATCGAAGTGAAAGCTGATTACGTTATCGATAAAGAAATCGGCGGTATTATGTTCTGGGAACTGGCAGGTGACTACAACTGTTACGTACTGGATGCAAATGGTAATCGTACGGCAGTAGATGCAACTGAACAAGCTTGTGCAGCTGGTAATGGTGAGTACCACATGGGTAACACTATGACCAAAGCTATCTACGACAAGTTTAAGTCTGCAACACCTTACGGTAATAAAGTCGCGACGGGTCCGACACCAACAGAAGCGGTAGACATTACAGTCAGCGTTGGCGGCTTTAAGGTTGGCGACCAAAACTACCCAATTAATCCGAAGATCACGTTTACGAACAACACTGGTCAAGCGATCCCTGGTGGTACTGAATTCCAGTTTGATATCCCAGTATCAGCTCCTGATAACGCGAAAGATCAATCAGGTGGCGGTTTGAAAGTCATTGCTTCTGGACATACTCGTGCAAACAACATCGGTGGCTTAGATGGCGTAATGCACCGCGTATCGTTCTCTCTACCTGCTTGGAAAGATTTACCTGCGGGCGGTACTTACGAGCTTGATATGGTTTACTACCTACCAATCTCTGGTCCGGCTAACTACTCAGTGATTTCTGGTGGTAAAGAGTTTGCGTTCAAGTTTGAACAGCCAGAACTACCAATTGGCGACCTAAATGCAGGCTCGGGTGATGGTGGTACTACTGAACCAGGTACGTGTGATACGACAGGTTTAGTGACATACCCAGCTCTACCACAAACGGATTGGGCTGGTAACCCAAGCCACGCTAACCAAGGTGATAAGATCATCCACAACAGTGTGGTTTACCAAGCGAACTGGTGGACAGCGGCTGAGCCGGGCACAGATGGTAGCTGGTCAACGGTATGTAACATCTAATTATTATGTATTATTTGTTATAGCCTAACGTTAATAGGCACTTAAACAAAAGCGCACGATSATSATCGTGCGCTTTTTTGTTGCGATGGTTTGTCGTTTAATCGAATTGGTAACTTTCGGGTATGACGACAATACCTTTGTCTGAGATTTTAAATCGCTTCGCATCTTCTAGTTTGTTGATGCCAATTTGAGTATGTGGCGGAATACGAACATGTTTATCAACTATGCAGTTGACCAACTGACTTCCTTCACCGACCTCTACGTCATCAAAAATGATGGAATCGACAACCGTTGCACTGTCTTGAATACGTACGTTAGAGGAAATGATGGAATGCTGTACTGAGCCTCCAGAATTGATGACACCGGTAGCAATGATGGAGTTAATAAAAATACCTTCATTGCCCGTGGCTGACGATACGGTACGAGCTGGTGGAAACTGCGGCTCGTAAGTACGAATCGCCCAATTGGATTGATATAGGTTCATTGGTGGTACTGGCTCTAGCAGATCCATATTCGCTTCATAGAAGGAATCAATGGTACCCACGTCGCGCCAGTAGCAATCCTTATCAACGCGCCCTTTACTGCCACAAAATTGATAAGCATAAACGGATTCCGTATCAATCAGCTTAGGTATGATGTCTTTTCCGAAGTCATGGCTTGATGAATCGAGTTTTGAGTCATCTTCGAGTGCTTCTTTTAAAACATCCATGTCAAAGATATAAATACCCATGGAAACGAGGCTTCTGGTTTTACTGCCTGGAAGGGTAGGTGGGCATTCTGGTTTTTCTATAAATGAAGTAACTAGCCCGTTTTCTGCGGTGCCCATTACCCCGAATGCTGAAGCATCCTCTACGGGAACATCCATACAGGCAACGGTGAGCTTAGCACCTTTCTCTTTATGCTCTTCAAGCATCGCGGCGTAGTCCATTCGATAGATATGATCGCCGGATAACACAACCACATACTTCGCGTCATTGCGCGATAGTAACCACATGTTGTGATAAATCGCATCAGCGGTTCCTTCATACCATGCACCACCTTTGCGCATTTGAGGTGGAACCGCAGTGATGTACTCGCCAAGCTCTGGATTGAATATCGACCAACCATCTCGCAAGTGTTTTTGAAGTGAATGAGATTTGTATTGGGTCAAAACAAGGATTTTACGTAAACCTGAGTGTAAACAGTTGGTTAGTGTGAAATCTATAATTCTATACTTTCCGCCAAAAGGTACTGCTGGCTTGGTTCTGTCATCGGTGAGTGGGCTGAGTCTAGACCCCATCCCTCCAGCTAAAATTACGGCGAGTGCGTCTTCCATATTATTCCCTTTCCCTTTTTTGCATGCATCAAAACGGTGCTAACCAGGAGGAAGTGGTGTACAGCGCAGAGGTTTTGAAAGTGCATGTGCTGATGTGTTTACTACTGCAAACTTTAGTACAAGATTCGAGCCATAGAATATCTCTTTAAAAATCAAAGGGGTTAAAAGTTCATCGCAAGGTAATTGCACCACATTAGTGAAGTGCCAAGTAGGCCGTGCATCAAATTGGCGCAAGATTATAGGGAAGGGGAGAAAATAAGTATGGATTTACAATGTAAAGTGACGATAAAACAGTAAGATAAAGATAATCAAGCACGCCTCTTCGTCTGTTCAAAGTGAGTGGATATAGAAGTAAACCACTCACTCTTTAAACGTGCTTCCTTTATAGTCAACTATACGTTGACGTTACACTAAGAGAGACCGACGATATTTCCTTCATCATCAAGGTCTAAATTCATAAATGCAGGTTTATCAGGCAAACCTGGCATCGTCATCACCGTGCCTGATAACGCATACACAAACCCAGCGCCAGCACACAGACGTAACTCGCGGATAGGGACTGTAAAACCTGTCGGCGCACCTTTGACAGCGGAATCTGTTGTTATCGATAGTGGAGTTTTCGCTATGCAAACCGCTAAGTTGTTAAAACCTAGATTTTCAAAATGGTTGAGCTGTTCAGTAGCAAGAGAACTCATTTCTATATTGGCGGCACCATAGCCAACTTCACACACAGCCATAAGTTTTTCGTGTAACGATTGTTCTTTATTGTATAAAGGACGAAACTCTGTAGGCTGGGTACAAGCGTCAATAACATGTTGAGCTAACTGAGTTGTGCCTTGCCCGCCTTGCGCAAAAGCGGTGCTGATAGCGACTTTAACTTCCGGATTAAATTGCTGAACCAGCTCTTTAAGTATTTTAAGCTCTTTCTCACAATCTTGCGGGAACTGGTTAATAGCGACAACAGCTGGAATGCCATATTTATGAACGTTATTAATGTGCCATTTTAAGTTTTCAAATCCCGCTTCCAATGCTGCTTGGTCTGGATTAAAAATGGAATCTGGAATGGCCATACCTGGTCGTAAATCATAGTGTCCAGAATTTGCTTTGAGGCCGCGTAATGTCGCTACTATCACTACACAATCTGGCGCCTTGCTGGCGGCGGCAGCTTTAATGTTACACGCTTTCTCAAATCCCATGTCCGAGCCAAACCCCGCCTCCGTTACAGTGTAACTTGATAGTTTTAGCGCGATATCGTCGGCAATAATAGATGAATTTCCATGGGCGATGTTTGCAAACGGGCCTGCGTGAATCAACGTAGGAACACCTTCCAGAGTTTGCATCAGTGTCGGTGCTATGGCCTCTTTTAATGTCACTGCCATTGCTCCTGCAACTTGCAGATCCTCAGTGGTTACCGGGTTTCCGTTCAAATCATACGCTACGACAATTTTCCCAATACGCTGACGTAAATCTTTTAAATCTTTAGCCAGTGCAATGATAGCCATTAACTCAGACGCGGCAGAAATATCGAACCCTTCGTCGCGTTCGTATCCATTGATGACTTTTCCTGGCTCATTTAACCCAATTTTGACTTTACGTAGTGCACGATCATTATGGTCCATTACTCGTTTCCAAGTAATGCTTGCCGTATCGATTTTAAGTGCCTTTAATCCAGTACGTGCTTCAAAGGCATCATAGCCTTCGCGTTGTTCATGATACAAGCGAGCATCAAGCGCGGCTGAAGCTAGATTATGCGCCGCCGTCACCGCATGGATGTCACCAGTAAGGTGTAAGTTCAGTTCTTCCATTGGAGCAACTTGGGAATAACCACCGCCAGCAGCACCGCCTTTAATACCGAATACAGGCCCCATAGAAGGTTGTCTAATACATGCGATAACGGATTGTCTAAGCTTAGCTAAACCTTGCGCCAGTCCGACAGTTGTAACGGTTTTTCCTTCGCCAAGTGGGGTAGGAGTGATCGCAGTAACAAGCACAAGCTTACCGTTATCATTCTCTTTTAGCCGCTCCAAACATTTTGGATGGACTTTGGCTTTGTGCTTCCCGTGAGTGTCATATTCTTCGGGTAGTAACCCTACTTTTTCCGCAATAACATCAATAGAAGAAAGTGGTGTGTTTCGGCAAATTTCAATATCTGACTGCATGGATAATCCCTAAAGTGACTCGCAGGTAGTGTTGAAAAACAATCTGAGTTGGAGCAAGTATTATTGTTGGGCAAACGTTTGCTCGGTGATAGTACGGTTTCGATTCGGTATGTAAAGAGTTTACTGCTCTATACTGTGCTACATACTAACAAAATCTACTATTTACTGCGCCAGATCAAAACAAAAAGGCCACCAAATGGTGACCTTGATGTATTTTTAGCTTTAAAGCTGTGATCTTAACGATCCCAGTAAGTTTCTTCTAAGCTATCTTCTCGTTCAGGAAGTGCTCGCGATAGGCGAGGAGAGTGTTGCGTCAACACTTCATAGCTTACTCGGTTTGCATATTTACAGATCTGAGAAAGTGATGAGTAAGTCAAACAGCGTACTTCGTGCTTTTCTGAGTTAGGCACTTCTTTTTGATGGAAAGAGTTTGCAGCCATATCATGCAGTAAAGCAGAAAGCGCCGCATCACCTGCGCCGTTGGTGTTCTTAATCTCTAGTGGACCACCTAGGTAAGGACCAATGTAAGAGTATACCTTCATTGGCTTCTCACAATCTCCTTTACGCATCGCACGACTAAATTCGTATTGGTTAAAGGCTTCAATTGAACCTTCAAGAATGTCGTGTGTGGTTTCTCGTTTTACTTTTTCGTCGGTGTAACCTGCCATGTATAGGCCATTTGGCCCTGCAGTACATAGAACAAGATCGACCCACTCAAGTGCTTTATCAGCAGCCGCTAGCGGTTCTGTCTCGCCTGTTAATGCGGCGCCTTCTTCTTCATTCATTGCAACAACAGATATGTTCTCGCGAATGTACTCTTGCCACCACTGCGCGTTACCTTCGATAACGTATTTTGTGCCTAAAGTTAGTACAACAGGGACATCGTGCTTCTTGGCAAAGTCGATCGCTTTTTGTACTGCTTTCGGCATTGGATCCTCTTCTTTACCGCGCATGAGGTAAGAAGAAACAACCAGAGCTGATGCTTTCTCAAAGATCTCTTCAGGAATGCTTTCTGGAAGTAGTTGGTTCATGTGACCTTCATTGATAGCAAATGTGCGTTCGCCATCTTGAGAAATCAAGGTATAACAACGACCAATAGGACCATCTACCGTTTGTAGGTGGTTGAGGTTCATGCGTGAAGACGTGCGGCAAAGGTAACGGTAAGCAAAAGAACCAACTTGAATGTTCTTGGACATCACACCGAGCAAAACGGATTTGCTATCCGCCAATACTGAGTAATTGTGGAGCGTGTTGCCAATCGTGTCACCTGGGTATTGGTGTGTGATCAGGCCTTGCTCAACCAGTTCTTCGTAAAGTGCATCTGCTTTGCTTTCTTCAAGAACGAGTGAATGTCCTTTACTTAGGTTGTATTTTTCTAAAAACGCATCATCTACACGCGCTTCGATATCTACGATGGTTTGACCGACACCAACAATAGTTGGGCGATATAGCTTAGGCGCTTGTCGGATTTGGTTTACTAATGGATCTCGAGCGTGAGTTGGGAAGTAGTGTTTAGATTTACGCTGACCAGGAAACTTCATGCTTGTTCTTGAGTGAGAAAAAAAAGAGGCGGGATTGTATCACAAAAAAATGAAAATCGTGGCGTTTTATTACAAAGAAGTTTGCCCGCTGAAAAAATCAGCGAGCTGGAGAAATTGCGACCAAGATAGCCTAAATTGCTGATGCTTATAGTACTACAATTGGTCGCTTTTCAGATTGTTGAGCGGTTATTTTCTTTAACAACGAGCTTGGAGCTACCCAAAATTAGCTGCGTTACTTTTTCACTTCAGTAGGCTCAACGTAAGCCTTGGTACCCCAAAGTGGAACTGTCGATAGGCTGTGCTTAAAGCTACCGTCTGTCTCTTTTGTTGTGTAAGACAGGTAGAGTAAGGTTTGGTTGTCTGCATCATAAATTCGGCGAACCTTCATGGTTTTGAAGAAAATACTTTTTGACTTCTTAAATACAATTTCGCCAGACTTACTTTTATCTATTTTTGCAATCATTTCCGGCGTAATTTCGCCAGTCTGACGACAGGATATTGAGCTGTCACTTGGATCCGCTAAGCTAAAATCTGCTTCGATAGAAGCTATATGACACGTTACCCCCGTGACTACCTCGTCTTTTAATTCACCTACTTTGATGTCTTTCAAAGTAAACCAACCGAGTCCTACATCAGCAACATCGTTATCTGAACAACCAACCAGCGTAGTAGCAAGCAATGCACTTAACAGCATCTTTTTCATTATTTTTGTCCTTAACTAGGAAAGATATTGATGAAATCTATCAGAGGTTTGCAACTAAAACAAAATTTAGCCAAGGAAAGGTCTACGTACGCTAGGTTTGTTGTGGGCTTCATGCTAATGTACTGCTCTAAACGAAATGATGAGTTAGAGTGACCATACTTTCTCCCAATATGTTTGACTTTATATCGCTTGTCGCTCTGTCTAAGCTTCACTCTATGTGAGAATGAAACACTCTGCACATTTCGTTTTGCAACTAAGGTATCAAAATGAATGAACAACAGTTAGCCAGTATCGAGCGTAAAAATACATGGCTGTATGATCTGGTTGAAGTTGAATTTCCAACACCAGAGAGTCTGAAAGGGCGTGATGTCTATTTCAAAGCACTAGAACAAGCAACTTATCAAGTGGTCGACAAAGACACGCTACTTGAGAGTAATTCTGAATTTAGCTCTGACGATATTTTTCTGGTCGATTTTCACCGACTCACTATCATGTTTTCTGTCCTGCAGTCTCAGCGTTGGGATCAACAGTACGATAAAGATATGATTGTGGAATATCTCACTCAGATAATTCTAACGCCAGATTTTGAATTATATGTTGGTTTTAAATCTGGAGCTCCAATTGGTGCCGCTATTATTAGCCACCTTGAAGGAAACACGCTTATCTCTGATGTCGCGGTTTCTGAATCAAAATACAAGAGTTCGTTTGTGGCGGATCTTGCTAAAAGACTAAGTACCGAACACAAGCTTTTAGATTCGGTGATTATTGAAAGCTAATTTGCGCACTCAAATGCATAAAAAGCAAAGCAAGATGACGATAGGTGATCTTGCTTAGAAAAACTGTAATTGCTCCCCTCTATTTCCATGAAATGCCAAGCTCGTCGTTTCAACAATCCCAAACTTAAATAAGATTAAGCCAACATTTTTTAAATCAGCTAGGGCATTAGCCTTTAAGATGTCTGGAGATGGCTATGGCAATTACCAATATTAAGTGCGTGATATTTGATTGTGATGGTACGTTGGTCGATAGTGAACGATTGTGTTGCCAAGCTCTCGTCAATGTATTTAACCTGCATGGCGCAGAATTAACGATGGAAGAGTGCGTTTCTCATTTTAAAGGAGGAAAGCTCGCTGACATCCTTTTAGATACTAAAGAGCTGAAAGATATCAAAGTCCCTATTGATGTCTTAGAGCCGCAATACCGTGAAGAAGTCCAGTCTCTTTTTGTTCGCCACTTACAGCCGATGGATGGCGCAAAGCGATTAATTCAGTTTTTAGATTCGCATAATATCGAATATTGTGTCGCGTCCAATGGGCCGAAAGATAAAATAGAATACGCATTGGAGTTAACAGGATTGCTCGATGCTTTCCAAGGGAAAGTGTTCTCTGCATTCGATGCGAATAGTTGGAAGCCTGAACCTGACTTAATTATGTACAGTGCAATGAGCATGGGCTTTTTACCGAGCGACTGTCTTTATATTGATGACACACCTAAAGGCGTAGAAGCGGGATTAAACGCTGGCATTAAAACCGTACAGCTATTTAATGGTGAGGCAATCAATCGTGTTGATGATGAACGCGTAATTCGCATTCAACATTTAGATGAATTAAAAGAGCAGCTATTTAGCTGCTCTGTTTAATCTCTTAATGGCACACCGTACTTAAGCTATGGATATGTTTAAGTTTGGACTGTAGGTAAGGGGTTTGATGTAGGCATTGGATGGATGAGAAGCTTTTTGTATGAAATCCGCAAGCAGCGCATGTGAATTTCTCTCCATCCGATGAAATGAGATATTCATCCCCCTGGCAGAGAGGGCAACTTAGGTTTTCGATGTCTTTTGTATCTTTGTAATTATTCATATTGTTTTCCAGCAGCAAATTGGAATTGGCAGGATTAAGCATAGCGGAACGCTTTGTTTATGAACATTATTTCATCAGGTACAGCGAGAACTTGAGATTCACTTCAAATATCCACTTGTGTGTAGTAGAAAATATCGACGATAACGGCTGAAAACGGTTTAAAGAAAAGGGCTCCTGAGGAGCCCTTGTTGATCATAAATGCTGCAAAGTTATGCGGTGCGGTAGCGTTGTAATACCTCACCAAGAGACACTGACGCCTGAGTGAGATTAGCTACCCCTACGGTAGATTGCTCTGCAACTTCTCTGATTGTGCTCGACTGGCTGCGAATTTCTGAAAGCTCAGATGCAATATCGTTGGCGACTGCGCTTTGTTCTTCTGCTGAGGTGGAAATTTGGATACTCATGTCCATCAATGAGCGTGCGGATTCAGCAATGGACGTCACATCATGACCAATTTCATCAATAAGCTGGCTACTGGTTTGCGCTTGTTGAACGGTTCGATCAGTGATTGAAGCAATGTTCTGGCTTTCGGCTTGTAGTTTCTCAATCATGGCTTGAATTTCTACTGTTGCCTGTTGAGTTCGGCTTGCCAATGTACGCACTTCATCAGCAACCACAGCAAATCCACGACCTTGCTCCCCGGCGCGTGCCGCTTCAATTGCCGCATTCAGAGCCAATAGGTTGGTTTGTTCTGAAATGGCATTGATCGTTGTGATAACGTCATTAATCTGCGTCGTGTTTTCATTTAAATTGGTTACTGACGTGGAAGCCTGTTCAATATAGCTGGATAACGTCTCAATTTCGCCAATCACATTTTGCACGCGATTTCTGCTTAGCTCGATCTTTTGAGCATCTTGATCGGATTGCATCGTCGCTTGTTGGGAAATGCTGGATACTTCTTTTGCAGAGGCTGTCATTTCTTCCATTGCTGTCGCGACGGAATCGAGTGTTTGATATTGATGAGATATCTGCGTTTCGCTCAACTGCATATCTTTTTCGAATGCAGAAGATGTCTCACTCAATGTAGCCGCATTATTTTTCACACTGTTAACCAGTTCACTTAAGGTGTCCATAGATTTATCTAACGCGCAACCAATGGTGCCAAACTCGTCTCGGCCAGGATGAAAACCAAGGCGAGAGGTTAAATCACCTTCACCAATTTTTTCGGTTGTCGTATATAAAACCCACAGGGCGCCTCCTATAAAGGTCGCAACCCAGTAAGAGAAAAGGGCAAAAGGAACAACCCATGAAAAGCTGAGTAACAGAGAGGTTAAGGCTGACGACTTTGCAGATTCGTATTGCGCGGATACGTTTTGAGTCAACTTAATCACTTCGCCAGAATGCAACTTTGCATAAGCGGTGACAGAGCCGTCAACAAAAGAGCTCTCGCTTACGCGACTTGATTTCGATACGCCGTCAATTTGTGGAACATGACCTGGTTGAGCGTCAACAATACCAGAAAGTTTCGCTTCGCTAGCAGAAATCGCTTGTTGTTTAAATTGTTGTATTTCATTGAAGTAGCGGCTTCCAGCCACAGAAGTGAGGGCTACTAAAAACAGCAGGAATATAACCCACATTTTGTCGTTGATAGACATCTTGATAAACAGCCTGTCTATCGTTCTAAACTCAACTTCTCTCATTTAAAGCTCCATTAGAGATAAAAGATATTGACCAAATCTATTGCTATATCGAAACAAAATATGCGAAGTTAATCAGCAAAATATGTAACGAAAACTAAATTTAGTTTAAGAAATGAGATCTAAGGACGCCTATAACGGTATGTTATATCTTTAAATTGACATAAATATTGATAAAAGAGCTATTTCTCTGTAGTGCTAAGTAGATATGAAATCTGGTTGCAAACGTTTACTTTTGATTCTGCTCATAGGTTTTTAAATCTTTACTTCTCGCTGTCATGAATGTGTCATATAAAGACTATAAAAAGGAGTTGTTGACGTAGATATGGCAAGGCCAAGCTGTCAGCAAGTACAAGCAAGAGAGCTTAAAATAAAGGAGGTCACAATGAGCGACCAATACCAAAACGATGAGAGCCTAGAGCTGCTAGATGCGCTTGAAATTGGCATTATCTTGTCGGAATACGTTGGCTCAGACAACGAAGCCGAATAGCGGAACACTCTCATCTCGTCGTAATTGACGTTATACTAAGTTCATGTCACACCAAGCCTTAAAGGCCAAAACTGGCGTCGGATGAACTTTCTAGCCCACCTGCATATCGCAGACCACTGTAACAGCCATTTATTGGGAAACTTGCTTGGAGACTTCGTAAAAGGAGCTCCAAGCAAGCTGTATGAACGTGATATCTCTAACGGCATCAAATTACATAGATTTGTTGACCGCATTACTGATCAGCATCCTATTGTTAACGAATGCAAACCTCACTTCAAAGGTACTGCGCGGCGCTTTGCCCCTATCGCTCTCGATATGTTCTGGGACCATTGTCTCGCAAAACACTGGAACGACTTTTATGCCGTATCTCTCGAACAGTTTGTCGATTCGGCATACGAGCGAGTAAACCGTGACGTTAATGAACATTTGCCGCCGCGCTTTTTGGTGCTCCACAGCCGGATGTGGCACGGTCGATGGCTTCAGTCATACCAAGACCTGGATAATATCGAATTTGCACTACATCGAATGTCGCAAAGAAGCCCGAGAATGGCTGACCTTACTACAACATTTAAAGTGATTGAGAGTGATTACACAGTATTGGAAGAGAAGTTCTCGACACTCTATCGAGACGTTTTACGCCAGTCGTATGATTTTCAGCAACAGCTTATTGATTCAGCCCAATGAGATAGAAAAGTAGTATGGCTATTGGGGCTCTGGTAAACTCTGCGCTCCAAAAATAATGAGGTTACACATGTCTGTTAATTTTGCTGACTTAGGCATTGAACAAAAGCTAATCGAGACGCTAAGCAATCTAAATATCGTAACGCCAACACCAGTGCAAGAAAAGTCTATTCCACACGTCCTTGAAGGAAAGAACTTACTTGCTGCTGCACAAACTGGTACGGGGAAAACAGCTGCGTTTGGTTTACCTATTATACAAACCGTTCAGCAAAAGAAACTCAACGGTACGCCTCAAGCATTGGTTTTGGTTCCAACACGCGAGCTTGCGCAGCAGGTATTTGATAATTTGAATCAGTACTCTGCACAAACCGAACTTCGCATTGTGTGTGTTTATGGTGGTACAAGCATTGGCGTACAAAAGAGGAAGTTAGAAGAGGGCGCTGATATTTTGATTGCAACACCAGGTCGCCTTTTGGATCATCTGTTTAATGGCAACGTAAACATCTCCAAAACCAGTATGCTCGTTCTAGACGAAGCCGACCGTATGTTAGATATGGGATTCTGGCCTGACTTGCAACGCATTTTCCGACGTTTACCCGCCGAAAAACAGATCCTGTTGTTCTCTGCGACATTTGAAAAGCGAATCAAGACTATTGCGTACAAACTCATGGAATCGCCGGTTGAAGTTGAAGTGTCACCAGCAAACACGACGGCTGAAACAGTAAAACAGATGGTTTATCCGGTAGACAAAAAGCGTAAACGTGAATTATTGGCGTACTTGATTGGCTCGCGCAATTGGCAGCAAGTGCTTGTATTTACAAAAACTAAGCAAGGTAGCGATGAGCTAGCAAAAGAGCTTAAGTTAGATGGCATAAAAGCGGTTTCAATTAACGGGGATAAGTCACAGGGTGCGCGTCAAAGAGCGTTGGATGAGTTCAAGCAAGGTAAGGTGCGTGCGTTGATTGCGACAGATGTAGCAGCACGAGGACTGGATATTCAAGAGTTAGAGCAAGTGGTGAACTTTGATATGCCATTTAAAGCCGAAGATTATGTCCACCGTATAGGCCGTACTGGCCGTGCAGGAAAGTCGGGGTTAGCTGTGTCTCTAATGAGTCGAGATGAAGAATATTTATTGCATGCTATCGAGAATTTGCTTGATCAACGCCTACCGCAAGAATGGTTGGCAGGCTTCGAGCCAAGCCTTATAGAAGAAGTCGAGCCTGAGAAAAATGGTAGTGGGCGCCGTCGAAGCCGTTCATCAGAGAAGCGTAAGCTAAAAGCAAAATTAGCGATTCATAAGAACCGTGGTAAATCACGTAACTCTCGCTAAACCGCACAAACTTTTGTTCTTACATAGTCAGGCTGTTTTTGCCTCTTCATAAACGTCTAACGTTTGCGGGATAGCGAGTAGGTATCCTTGATACATATCGAAACCGAGTTTTTTCATTAAGTTAAGTTGATGCTCGGTTTCAATTCCTTCGATAACGGTTTTAGAGCGCAACGTTCTTGCTAGTGATAATGCATCGACTAGAGCTTTCCAGTCACCATTTTCGTATCTCAGCATTAACGAGCGATCCATCTTTATTATGTCTGGACGAACGCCTTTCACTCGTTCAATTGTTGAGGCATTGACGCCATAATCGTCGATCGCCAATTTAAACCCGCCTTGGCTTAATTCACGAGCTGCTTGCGACAACGAGGACTCGTCTTCTACGTTCAACTCAAGCAACTCCATGACGATTTGTTCATTTACTAAATGAGATTGATAAATGGTTTGTTTTAGCAGCCTATTGTACGTGATGTCTCTGGCTAGTATTTTTGCTGCTTCTGGTAATACATTAAGAAACAGTTGTTTATTGTGAAAGTGAGATTGGGCAAAGTTTTTGATATGAATTAGGCGACTTAAGCGTTCGACATTGAGTAGGTCTTGAGCGGCAATGGTTTTTGATTGGAAAAACTGATCTGGCCTGATCATGGTGCCATTAGCATTGGTAATTCTTACTAGTGCCTCAAGTCCAACGATAGAAATATCTTTTTTATATATAGGTTGAAAGACACTTCGAAGAGTGAGCTTTGCGTATTTCGCAATATATTGCCCGTCGGCTTGTTTGCGGATGCAACTAAGAAGTTGCGAGGTGCTCATCATTGTTACAACAACCTAAATCAATGCTTCTACATCAGCGCTATCGCGCTAATTTTTTATTTCATTGGCAGTGAATCTAAGTGGGCTCATGAACTCAAGCAAGAATGATGGTAAGAGATGATTAGATTTGTCGAGTGATATCAAACAAATTGATGAAATGACTGACAATCTTCCTAATGCAATTTGATGTTACCATTGTAGTACTGCATACAGTTGTAAGTATTTTCTGACCAACTGTTGTTTGTTCGAGCGACGTAAAGGATGACCAAATTTAATGTAACAAGGACTAATGCCAAATCGAGTGTCTAACGATTGCGTGAGCTGCGATTCGCTGGTGTACAGCGTGATGCCTTGCTCCGTGTATTCGTTGATCTGATCGGGCAGTTCACCCATCCACCAATGAAGCAACTCTCGGCTCGTTTTGCTGCGACTGATCCAATGATCACAAACTAAAAAGAGTAGATCATTCGGTTGCAGCGCATAACCATATTCGCTTTGCCATTCAGTAATTGATGAGAGTAAGTTTTCTCGACAAGATTTTCCCGCACTGACCATATGGTGGCTCAGGACCCAAACCGTGCCTATTTCAGATGAAATACGGTAGTGATGAGGAAGGTCCGGAGTATTTAAAACTTCAATTGGTTTTACCACGCTGTTGTATCCGAAGTGACGGAAAGTGTGTTCCATTCTTCTTGAAAACGCGAGACCAAGATGATGCTCACTCATGCCTTGGTTATGTACCGCAGGGTAATGCTTTTCACACAGCTTAAGACAGTCGTCTTGAAAATCATTAACACTTTGAATCACTAGGTCGAGTAGCAAAGAATATCCCTTAATAATTAACAAAACGAACTGCAAAAGGTTAGCATAGTCTTTTGAGAATAGACTAATTTACTTCGGCAACTTCTTGATCTAAACACCAAATTTCTCACAAATGATCGCGCCTACTCTTTAAGAGAGCAAGACGATAGAAGCACACATAGAACAAAATTCTGAAAAAGGGCAAAGATGATAAAGTTAGAACGTGCACAAAAAGAAACGCTGGCAACCKCCATTCAAGATTATATGCAGGACGAACTAGATGTTGAGATTGGCCAGTTCGATAGTGAATTTCTTATTGATTTCATTACAGAAAAACTAGGGCCAATTTATTACAACAAGGGGGTGGAAGATGCAAAATCACTGGTTGAACGTAGAATGTTAGAAGTGTCCGAAGAGCTGTATGAGATAGAACAAGAAGTTAAGCTGTAAGTTTCAGTTTTATAAACGATTTAAAGTTCCTTCAAAAAATTCGAACAACTTGATAGATACGGTGCCATTGGCTGGATGTAAATGATGGTAAATAATCTGTTTCATATGACGTAAATAGGTTAATGTAGTGTTTCTTGCTCAACATTAACTTAGGAATATATCTAGGAACTTGAGATGGATACACTGGTAAAGAATTACAACCTTACTGCACGCGTGATGCACTGGTTATCTGCGCTGTGCATTATTGGTCTATTTGCAGTGGGTTTGTGGATGGTCGACCTTAGCTATTACAGCGAATGGTATCGAACTGCACCACATTACCATCGCTCTGTCGGTATTTTACTCGCTATTTTAACTTTGGCACGCATTGTATGGAAACATGTTACGGCGTCACCAAAGGTAGAAGGCAAACCTTACGAAGTGCTTGCTGCTAAAGCGGCGCATGGTGTTATGTACCTACTATTGGTCACCATCTTTGTTTCAGGTTACCTCATTTCAACGTCTGATGGACGCGGTATCGAAGTGTTTAATTGGTTTACCGTGCCAGGTGCGGGAGAGTTATTCCCAGGACAATCAGACATAGCGGGTGAAATTCACTTCTACGCAGCTTGGGCCGTCATCCTGATAGCAGGTTTGCACGCTATTGCTGCGCTAAAACACCACTTTATCGATAAAGACAACACATTAAGAAAAATGTTAGGAGCTTCAAAATGAAAAAGTCACTCTTCGCTACAGGATTAGCTATCGCTATGGCACTACCATTTGGTGCGCAAGCTGCAGATTATGTCATCGATACCAAAGGTGCTCACGCTTCAATTAACTTTAAAGTTAGTCACTTGGGTTACAGCTTCATCAAAGGTCGTTTCAATACATTTTCTGGTGACTTTTCTTTTGATGAGAACAATATTGCTGATTCAAAAGTGAATGTTGTTGTTGATACAACTAGCTTAGACTCCAACCACGCTGAACGTGACAAGCACATTCGTAGTGGTGATTTCATTGATGCTGGCAAATACAGCGAAGCGACCTTTAAAAGCACAAAAGTGGTTGATAAAGGCAATGGCAAGCTAGATGTAACTGGTGATCTAACGCTACACGGTGTTACTAAGCCTATTACTATCGAAGCTGAATTCGTTGGCGCAGGTAGTGACCCATGGGGTGGTGAGCGCGCTGGCTTCGTTGGTAACACTCGCCTTGAGCTTGCTGACTTTGATATCCCAGTAATGGGTGCTTCAAGCTATGTTGATATGGAACTTCATATCGAAGGCGTTAAGAAGTAACGAACTTCTTTTAGATACAGTAAAAGCGCTCTTCAACGAAAGAGCGCTTTTTTATTACCTCAATCACAATCGACAACATTGGCAAGCCAGTCAGTGACAGCGATTGAAAGCCAACAGACGTTGCAAGCGTTTAATGAATTACGCTGTTTCTAACTCGTTTTTTTCTACTAGGTTTAAACGCTCACCAAAAATCGGGCGTAGTGCTTTTAATACTTCAGTACGAGTAACAACACCGACCATCTGGCCATTTTCAAGTACAGGAAGTACTTGTGGCTTGCTCACTTTGATGCTTTTCGCGCGTTCTTCTAAAGATAGAGACGTCATGCGAGTGGCGATGCCCATGTTGCTAGTTGGGTACAACTGCTCTTTATCGATACATAGGAACTCGACAACATCAACGAGACGATCACCAGCATCAATTGCGACCACATCGCGGCTCATGATGTCGACGACTTTTTGGTCTTTCACCGGAATGTAGTCCTCACACCATAGTTCTACCATCACATCGTGAGCAGAGAAGAAACCAACCAATCGATTTTGTACGTCTACAACAGGTGCGCTAGTTACGTTGTTATCAAGTAGCACATCCAGTGCGATTGCTATCGGTGTTTCTGCACTGATGGTAACTGGTTTTGGGTTCATAATATCTTTAACAAAAGATGCGTTTTTCATGGTGAAATCCTTAACTGACGAGAGTGTTGTAGTCGTTGTGATAGAAGAGATATTCGCTGCTTTTAGTTCTGGTCGGCGAAAAATACACCAGTTTGCAAGACCAACTAAAACCGCTCCGCCGACGATGTTGCCAAGCGTGACAGGAATTAAGTTAGCGGTAATAAAGTGGCCAATATTTAAGTCTGCGTACTGTGAAGCGGGCACACCGACGGAGGCCCAAAAAGACTCAGGTGCAAAGTTCGCGATAACAATGCCAAGTGGAACCATAAACATGTTCGCGACACAGTGTTCAAAGCCACTACTGACAAACATGGCCACAGGCATGATTGTCATTGCTGCTTTTGTCATTGCATTTGCAGAGCTAAACGTTAACCAAATCGCGAGGCAAACCAATAGGTTACAAAGGATACCGAGCGCAAACGCCTGAATGAGAGTGTGATGAAGCTTGTGCTGCGCGATGTTAAGCGCATTTAACCCCCATTGACCGCTATCCATTTGATAAAGACCAGCTGCAGTAACTAGCGCAAGTAGGAACATCGCACCAATGAAGTTGCCAACGTAAACCTTGCCCCAAATAGAAAGCATTTTTCCGAACGAGATTTGCTTATTGGCCCATGAGATACTGGAAAGAACTGAGCTAG
Organism: Vibrio sp. T13N; assembly: GCF_032970445.1. Taxonomy (NCBI): domain Bacteria; kingdom Pseudomonadati; phylum Pseudomonadota; class Gammaproteobacteria; order Vibrionales; family Vibrionaceae; genus Vibrio; species Vibrio sp. T13N. Next base: position 185,843 of record NZ_JAWJYE010000002.1, on the reverse strand, counting down.
TAAATAGTTCACCACCGCAGATCACGATGAGGATCAAGCCCATACTAAATGCTAATCCGCCAGCAAGACGGCTTAAGCCCCAACCAGCGCCAGCGCTGCCAGTAGTCACCGTGATGTAAAACAAGAACGCCAATCCAATGAACGCGCCCGCCATGATGGCAAGACTCAGTGTCATACTGCTGGTTTTGTTTGCTTTACTTAACGCAAATTTTTCCGCTTCAGCCATCATTTCTTTTGGAGAAAAGTACTGGTGATTTTGAGAGCTGGTCACCGCCATATTGACTCCTTAATTTGTAATCGCATAAAAATTCCTTGGTTATTAACTCAAAAATGAAATTGTTGTTTTTATTTAGAAGCCTCAATGACTTCAGTCTCAAAGTCATTGAGGCTTGCGGTGTTCCCGAACCGCACAGTCAGAATAAGGAGAAGGGTTTGGTAGGTAAAATTGATAATATTTAGAAACCTCATCAAATTAATTGATAACTTTATGCGGCTAGGTAAAATGAACTCTATTGCTTATTGGGGCATGTTTTTAACGATTGTGAGGGTATGAAAAATACTCACCAATAATGGAGGACACTTTGCGCTACTCACTTAAGCAATTAGCGGTTTTTGACGCAGTTGCAGATACCGGCAGTGTAAGCCAGGCCGCAGAGAAACTGGCTTTGACACAATCAGCGACAAGTATGTCGCTTGCGCAATTAGAAAAAATGCTTGGCAGGCCTTTATTTGAGAGGCAGGGCAAGCAAATGGCGTTAACCCATTGGGGTATGTGGCTACGACCAAAAGCAAAACGCTTATTACAAGACGCACTGCAGATTGAAATGGGCTTTTATGAGCAACATTTGTTAAGCGGTGAGATTCGCATGGGCGCGAGTCAAACTCCGGCAGAGCATCTGGTTCCAGACCTTATCAGTATCATTGATAATGACTTTCCAGAAATGCGTATTTCCCTTGGTGTGCAGAGTACAAAAGGGGTTATTGATGGCGTATTAGATTATAAATATGACTTAGGGATCATCGAGGGGCGTTGTGACGATAACCGTTTGCACCAAGAAGTCTGGTGCCGAGACCATCTTACTGTTGTCGCTGCTTCTCATCATCCTTTTGCTCGCAATCAATCTGTAAGCCTCGCGCAGTTAGAACAAGCGAAGTGGGTGTTGAGAGAGCATGGCTCTGGCACACGAAAAACATTTGATAGCTCTATTCATCATCTAATTGAAGATTTGGATGTGTGGCGAGAGTACGAGCACGTTCCGGTGTTACGCAGCTTAGTTGCTAACGGCCAGTACCTTACTTGTTTACCGTATTTAGATGTAGAGCGATATATAGAAGCGGGTCATCTTGTTGCGTTAAATGTGCCCGAGCTAAAAATGGAAAGGACACTTTCATTTATATGGCGAGCTGATATGGCAGAAAACCCACTAGTCGACTGCATTAAACGAGAAGGTCTGCGCATGATGAAAGGTAAGCCCTCGGTATTGTAAGTTACTACTCAATACACGCAATAAACTCTAGAAGCACAGCAATGCCACTCGCTTAATTGGGAGTGGCATATTTCTATGTACAGTATACTGAACATAGAAGAACAAGTGTGATTCAGGAGCTTTTATGCACTCACTTGGTGAACCATGATTCTACACGCCGATATTAGCTTCCAGTCTCGTTAAAGCTTGCTGGAGTGACCTATTGGAACTGTCCTACACACATCCTTTTTACCTAGCACTAGAAACACTCATTCCCTAAATCTGTTGATTTATCGGTTGCGTCAAACTTTTAGTGCAAATCATGAAATTGTTATAGCCTTATTGTGATCATTATCACCGATAAGCAAGACTGATGTATCTAACATGTGTCCTTGATTTCAATGTATGAAGGCAGTTATTGAGCCATGTGGGTACGATAATAGCCAAGCAGGTACGACTACCATGACGACACTTTTAGCTATCTCTATCACTACTGGAATTTTATCTGGCGTATGGGGTTGGATCGCCATTTCTTTAGGTTTGCTTTCTTGGGCTGGTTTTTTAGGTTGCACGAGCTACTTTGCTGCGCCAACTAGCGGATTGAAAGGACTTGGTATCAGCTTAATCACTAATATGACGGGTGTATTCTGGGCAATGGTAATTATCCACGGTTCAACTTACGTTGGTTTGGAAATTATCGGTTATGTGATTACCGCTATTGTGGCATTTTTCATGTGTATTCAAGCGAAACAGGCTTGGCTCGCGTACATTCCAGGCACTTTTATTGGTTCCTGCGCAACATTTGCCGCTGATGGAAACTGGCAACTTGTCATTCCATCTTTGCTGCTAGGTGGTGTGTTTGGTTATCTAATGAAAGCGACTGGACTTTGGTTGCATACGAAATCAAGCACTACTTCTTCTACGCTTGCTGAGCAAGCACAGTAGTGAACCCCCGATCTTATTTGTATCCACTGTGTATTGAGTTTTATCCCTCTCAATACCTTTAATCAAAATTAATGATGTTTGATACAAGCACACCAATTTGGTGTGCTTTTTTTGTATTACAAGGCAAGGTGTGAGTGTGAAATACTCTAACTCATGTATTGCCGTTTGCCATGGTGACAACGCGCTTAAGTGTCCAACGCAGAAGTACAGGAATGCATTCCATACCTCTCTCTTCACAGTGAGATACAATGGCCAAAGCTAAGTCCGGTTTTGCATGCTTTTTCAAAACACGGTTTACTACTTTTTTAGCTGGGATAGGGTGATCATGAGGAACTTTGATGATGTCCTTAAAGAAAAGTTCAAACCCATGATTGTATAGAAAATGTTCGATGTCTCGATCAGGTAACTCTGTAAGTCTATGCCTTTCCTGATCATGATCGAGTTGCGCTCTCACGGCATGCGCGTACTTTTTACCTGCCGGGTCACCATCGGTAACAACATGCCAGTCGATACCGAACTCTTTTGCTACTTTGATCAGTGACTTCAGTCCTGACTGTGCAAATTCAACGATTTGAACTCCTTCCGCAGCTAAGTCATATCCACATTGGCGAGCCAGTTCATGAAATAACCAAACTTCAGTTTCGCCTTCTACGAGCAACCAACACCGTGCAAACAACGCCCCAGAGCGATGAAAACGAATGTGGAAACCAATTCGGCGTAACTCATCTCTACCAAACTTGGCAGAGTTTAAACTTTTGGCAATGGTTCGGTCTGACAAGCGAATCAAACGTCGGATTGAATAAAGTGGAACCGAGCCAAGTAACGTACCGCTGTTGGTAGTTAAAATCTTTTGCATTGGCAACAACTGCAATAATGACCACGCTCTAGCGAGATGAGTCGGATGTAGTCGGCCTTCAGGGTCCTCGATAATCAATATCGGTCTTGCGCAGCGTCTTAAATCGGTAGGGCCTTTTGCTTGAAGGTAAGCATTGAGAAGTCCCATTAAAAGCAAGCGGCTCTGTTTATCATTTGTTTCCTTAAGGAATTGACTTAATCCTTTATCAGAGGAAGGGCTTGTATAAAAAAGACCATCACGAGGTTTTCGTGGGTTACCTTTGCTGACGCTGCGGAACGCAAAATAGTGTTCGACAAGTGTTTGCATTGAATCGAGACTACTGCGAATCTCACCCTTGTTTACGTGCCCAGGCATCGCCAATAGCCGTCGACAGGTGTTATTGATTCGTTTTTCAATCCGAGCATTTTTGCTGTCGCCGTTGACGTGGTTTAAATCTGGGAAGCGTCGGGAGTCTCGTAGGCGGATAACAGGGTGAAGAGTCATCAACTCTACAGCGAGTTTCTCAGAGTGGTGCAGTTTCTTCGGCTTGCCGTTGTGATCCAAAAATGCGTATTCAGTTTTAATATCATACTCGTCGCGAGACGCACTAATTCGATAGTAAATGACCTGCTCACCATCCTCGTTTGTGCACCATGCAGGTTTTATCCGTCGATAACGCCCAGCTTTTACTTCGTTCTTGTCCTGTGCTTTAAAGCAAACAATGATCTGCAAGTGTTGGGTTTGTGGATGAGAAATTGAGTAATCAACGTGAAAATCTTTTAGTTCGAATTGATATAATGAGCCATTAGCAGGTAGCGCGATAGAAAGGGCATCGAGCAATGATGATTTGCCCCACGTGTTCTCACCGATGAGCGTAGTGAGTTCGTCAAAAGAGAGTGAAAGGCGTTTGATGCCTCTAAACCCGGAGATTTCGATGCGTTCTAGTCTCATCTCAATCCTCCTTGCAATTATTTGAATTATAGAGAGTTATTTTGCTACTCCTAAGCATATATTAATTCGAAATATTGGAGTTAAGCTCAGTTCACAAAATTACGAGAGCCCCTTACTGAATAGAGACCGCAACAAGCGACGCTTGCTTTCAAAAGTAGTGTAGATAGCATCGTGATCACTTAAACATGAAATCAAAAAATCACAGTTTCATAAAATTCATGATTCTGTCATGATTCACTTCTTATTATTATAAGGAATGAAAAGAGAGAAGATGAAGATGAATAACAATCATAAGCCAGTGAGAATCAAACTGGCACACATCAATGACACACATTCCTACTTTGAGCCAACGTCATTACAGTTAAAGCTTAAGATCAACAAAGAACTCACGTTAGAGCCATACGTGAGTGCTGGCGGGTTCTCTCGCATCGCAACCCGAGTAGAGCAGCTACGAGACGACGCTCAGCGTCAAGGGCATGGGATGTTATTTCTCCATGCTGGAGACTGTTTCCAAGGCACACTTTATTTCTCATTATTTAAAGGTAAAGCCAACGCCGATTTGTTGAATGCGTTAAAGATTGATGCGATGGCGTTAGGCAACCATGAATTGGATATGGGTAATGAACCTGTTGCCTTATTCTGTCAACGCACTCAGTTTCCATTACTTGCTGGTAACTGGGATCTATCAAATGAATCGCTTCAAAAGCCTCACCGAGTCAGCGATAGCAACAATGTGTATAGCTATCAAACGGAGACACAAAGCGCACAATACATCGTCAAAGAGTTTCATCGTGAGCAGGTTGCGATTTTCGGATTATCCATTGATAAAATGAGCGATATAGCGAACCCAGATGCAGATACGCCATTTAAGTCTGCAATTGAAACCGCTAAGGCGACCGTAAAACAAATTCACTCCTCTGGTATTAAAAATATCATTCTTCTGAGCCACTTAGGTTATGAAGGCGATTTAGAGTTGGCTGAACAAGTTGAGGGGATTGGTATTATTGTTGGTGGACATAGCCACCGACTGCAAGGCGATTTCTCATCAATAGGTTTAGGGCAAGATGACCCTTATGGTGTCAAAGTAAAAGATACCTACGTTGTGCAAGCGGGCTTTCATGCTTTGACTATGGGGCACTGCGTCATTGAATTTGATGAAAACGGCAAAGCAACCATGCTGAGTGGTCAAAATGAACTGTTACTTGGCCGACGTATTTTTTGGGACTCGACACTAAATCAACAGCTTGACCAAGGCGTATTCGAAACCGCGTGTGACTTTATCCATGGCCAACCTAATGTGGTGGTCTGTAAGAAACACCCGGAGACTCAAGCGATCCTAAGTGATAAATACATCCCTCGGGTAAGACAGTTACAGTCACAAGTCATTGCTAGTATTGACACCAAAAAGCGTCATGTGCGAATCCCAGATGAGTTTGGTGAGAGCGAGCTGGCTTCTTCTGTTGCTCGTTCATTTTTGTACAGCCTAAATAAACGCGGGCATGAGGTTCAATTTGCGATTCATAATGCGGGTGGCGTGCGAACATCATTGAATCCTGGCAATATCACAGTGGCAGATATTGCCGGACGGTTGTTGCCTTTTGCCGTTCCGATCGGCTTTTACGACGTAAAAGGCAGTGCTATTCGCCGAGCACTTGAAGGCGCCATAAACAATGCACTCAACAATGATGTGGAAGGTACTGGCTCTGGCAGTTATCCATACACTTACAATTTAAACTTTGAGTACCGAGCTGATGCCCCTAAAGGTGAAAGAATTCAGTCATTAGCAATTTTTGATGGTCAACAATGGGTCGACGTTCAAGACGACACCTGGTATCGAGGCACTTCCTCCGCTTATACCATGAAAGGGAAAGAAGGTTACGATGCGCTACTGGAGATGAAAGGCGAGGGGCGTGTAACCAACTTATCCATGGCAGACTGTTTTATTGAACTTCTGACCGATGAGCCAAACTGCTTGAATCAAAGTCACAAACTTTATACACAGCAACACAGATAGTAGATATTGGTATCGATTTTGCTGTCCTTCAATTGCTACATGCGATGATGAGGGTGGCAGTATGTGGAATAAAGATTGGACAGATACGGCAGTGGTGGTTGCTTGGGTCGCAATTTGGTCAACGTTAGTTTACTTTGTACCTTTGAGCGGCTTTTGAATTGCTAATAACACGGAAGTTAGAAAAGGAGCAGTTATGCTCCTTTTTTGTGTCTATGTTCTCAAAGACAACGCTCTGACTCCTAAATGTATCATCTTGAGTCACTTGCTGCTCTTTACACCTAATAACAAAAGTTCACGTGGTTGAATCAATTCCTTTCTTTTTATATTTCTTTCTGATTTTTAATAGGAATTTTATTTCGATTGGACAAAGTTTTTTTGTTGGAAAGCGTGACATTCGGCGTTATCATTGCGGCGTTTGGGGAGTAGTTAGCGCGAGTTTACTTATCGTCATCTCGTTAAGCATCAGCTTATCCGGTAAGTAAAGGTGTTGCGTGATTCATCCACGCCGACACTTCAACGAGACCAACGCATTCATTGACTGGCAGCACATGATTACTATGTGACTGCTTGTTGTTATTGTCTGCGGAAGGTCACCAAACTCATGTCCTTCCGCCATGGGAGGAAGCATGTCTCTTATCGAAAGTACCACCCAATTGAGCCAATCGGCACCACTTCAAGAGTCATTAGCGATGTATGGCGCTTTTGGTCTTTTTACGCTTGTTCTTGTTGCGCTTGATATCTATCAAACGCGTGGTGGCGTAATAACGATGAAAAAAGCCATCCTTTGGAGTGTTTTTTGGTTCTTACTTGCCTTTGTTTTTGCAGGTTCTATCTATTTATTCTGGGACCTTTACGCACCGCACAGCACTTATACGAACGATAAAGCAACGGTTTCATTCTTAACAGGCTACTTACTAGAGAAGTCGCTAAGCGTGGATAACTTGTTTGTGTTTGCCATCATCTTTGCACAATACAGTGTGCCGGAGCATTTGCGTCCGCGAGCGCTGCTTTGGGGCGTGATTGGTGCGTTAGTTCTACGGGCTATCATGATTGCGTTTGGTGCTCAGTTACTTGCGCAGTACCACTGGGTGTTGTACCTCTTTGCCGCATTCCTTATTTGGACAGGTATTAAGCTTGCTCGCGACAAAGGTGAAGCAGAAGAGGTTAACCCATATCCTGAGCAGTTTATTCGCAAGATATTGCCAGTTACGGATGATTACCAAGGAAATCACTTAATCTTAAAGCAAGCTGGTAAGTGGGTGGCAACACCAATGCTGATCGTAGTCGGTGTAATTGCAGTGATGGATGTAATGTTTGCACTGGATTCTATACCTGCCATATTCGCGGTAACACGAGAGCCATTTTTAGTCTTAGCCGCGAACGTGTTTGCACTGTTGGGTTTGCGATCTTTGTACTTTGTTCTGCAAGCGATGTTAGACAAGTTTGTGTACTTAAAACCAGCATTATCGGTGATCATGATGTTTATCGGTGTAAAGATGTTATTGGTGGGAACAGAGTATGAGATTCCGACAACGTGGTCACTCACATTCTTAATCGTTGTGATGACATCAGCGGTTGTGGCATCGCTCCTCAAAAATAAGTCGAACAGTCGCTCTAGCGTTAAAATTACTAATCAAAAAATATAAGTAAAGCGCTAAAAATAAAATAAATAACGAAACTTAATGTTAAGAATATGTTGTTAGTCGAGATGGCTTTATGCAGGTAACGTTAAGTTATTCAACATGATTAGACAGTTTGTGACTATTTATGCTGTTATTATTCATTTGTATTTTTGATGTTTGTAATGGGCTTGTTTTATTAGATAATCTAATCCGAATAGGTAAAATTTGTCATTTCTTAAACAATAAGAAACTGACTAATATACAACCAACAAAACAGACTACTGCTTTAAAGAGAGGCAATCATGGCACAAGCAATGCAAATGACAAATGTAGCTTTACCAACCTCTATGGATAAGAAAACCTACGCGGTTAACTTCAAAGGACTGATTGCTCACTTACTAGACATTCTATTCGTAGATAATACTGCACCACGCAGTTACTATGCGGAAGATTTGTCAGCTCACATTCAAAAAGATATCGGTATGTACCGTTAATCTTGAAATAATGAATGAAAATACCGGCTTATAAGCCGGTATTTTTTTAGCTGCTCAAACGCGAATAACGGAGCTAGAACTCTATACGGAGTCAATACCGGAGTAGAGGAGCTTATTCCAAATTGGTGTTCATTAGAAATGAAAACGGGGCACTAATAGTGCCCCGTTTTGACTTGTAGAGTAATACGATATTACTTCTTACGGCAGTATTCTGCGATCACGTACATTGACTGACCGCCATTTGCCTTGCCCGAAACTAGTTTCGGATCATCACCAAGGCTGATACCACGGATCACTGTGCCTTGTTTGATTACTTGGTTAGTGCCTTTAACTGGTAGGTCTTTGATTACCGTTACATCGTCACCTTTCTTAAGTTCAGTGCCGTTGCAATCCAGCGTTTTGTCATCATCAGACATACCCTTCATCGCCCAGTTCATTTGCTCTTCTTCCATGTACATCATGTCAAGAGCATCTTGAGCCCAGCTTTCAGAGTTTAGGCGAGTGAGTTGGCGCCATGCTGTCACTTGTACTGCAGGAACCTGGCTCCACATGCTTTCGTTTAGACAACGCCAGTGGTTAATGTCTTTTGGCTCATCGATCTCACCCAGACACTTATCACAAACCATGATAGCAGTATCAACGGTCACGTTACCGTGAGGTGGGACAGCGTATGCTGTTAGTTGAGATTCAGAAGAACACAGTTCACATTTTGACTCGCAGCGCGCAAGCAGAGTAGCTTCAATAGACATAAGGACTCACCTTAGTAATGTTATTTTGTGGCGGTATTATCCACTTTATCCTGAGAAATAAAAGGGTGTTAGCGAATTAAAGCCGAGATTTTACAATATTCCAACCTGATTAGGGTGAAGATGTAAAATATTCGCTAAACAAATAATACCTGTATATAAGAAAATGCATTGATTGTTTTGAATGATGAATTGGTTGCTTCATTTCTTGAGGAAGTTAGAGGTTCGTTGGGAGTATTAACTGCGCTCAGAAGTGTGGGCAGAGCCCTCTAAAAATATAGAGGGCATATTGCTAGCGTTCAATAATCTGCACAACTTGATCTTTTGAAATGCTCATTTCTTTCCCATCCATGTCTTCATACTCGTACATACCCGTTTCTTCGTTAAGGTCTGGTTTACCGTAAGAAGTAATAATTTTTCCTTCATTTGTCGACATAAGATATTGGCTACTTCCGCATGCAGCAAGAAGTAAAGCAGTGACCATTATAGTGAATATGCGCATAGAGTTTTCCTTTCAAACAAGTAAGTTAGGTACGACACCGATTTAACTATAGCAAAGGATATACGGGACGGTTTTTTATGATAGAGAACGAAAAAGCCCAGTCGAAACTGGGCTTTGGTAAGAGAGATGATACGATTACTTCAGAACGGAAGTATTAGTCACACCCGTTAAAGTGTCATCCATTAAGAAGTCAGTGTTTTCCATTTGCATCTCAACGTGATGGTCAATATCAGAAAGTGTGCCATTTGGAGAAACAAACGTAATGTGCGATGCAGTAGCGTTATACTGCACAAAGCTTGCCATTGGAGACACTGCTGTATTAGCACTGTTTACGGTCGTTAAACCTAGCTTAGCTGCTAGAGGCTCAGTCCCGGCAAACGGTGCATTTGGAACGCTGTTTGGTACATTGCCATCGCCATCAACCTCGGTCATCAGGAATGGTGTTGTTAGTGAACCAGAAGCAACTAAATCTGACGCGTTTGTGAACGGGTCTACGGTATCTAGCGTGGTTTGTGCCGCGTAGATAAACTGCGAGAAGCCAGCTTCTAGTGTTGCTAACTGAGTTTCTGTTGCTGCGGCCTCAAAAGCTTCGTAACACGTTTTATCTTCCAATTGTGTACATGACGCATCTGCATAACTCGCGTAGTCTGCAGACGCAGCATATGCTAAGTTATGCCTGATCTGAGCGCCATAGGCTTCTGAACCTAGTAACAAATTGCCGATTTGGCCACCAGAGTTCTGTACAGAAGCAGAGCTAAATGTGTAAAGTGCATCTGCGTTAGGGCTACCTAGCGTATTATTTGCTGCTGCGACAGCAGATGTAGCCACAATACCGCCAAGAGAATGACCTAGCATTTTGACTTTAGAACCCGTCATTGGGTTAAAGCCTTGTAGAGGCCCTTCTGCCAACAGACCACCTTGCGCCGATACCACTAAGCTCGCGCGTAAACCCAATACATCCAGTACACTTTGGCGTAGGTTATCACGAGCGATTGCCAAGTTAGAAAGATTTAGATACGCCAAGATATTAGCATTAGCTGAACGTTGCTCATCTAAGCTACGTGTGCCGTGAATAGGTAAGTCGATAGCAATAACAGCCACACCTGCTTTCACCATATTGAACGCGAAGGCATATGAATCCTCTTTTGCTGAAGTGATGCCGTGTTGATAAATCACAACGTCGGTCGCGACACCAGATTTAGGTGTGAAGACAAGTACTTCGACATCTTCTACCGATTTAACGACTGGAACTGGGGAGTAGCGAGTCACAATACGTTCACTGTCGAGTTGGGTACCATCGCTTAATGTGAGTTTAGCACCCACCAGTTTTAGCTGCTCTGTAGGATCGGTTGCAAGCTTTGTCACGTCAACAGGGTTATTTGCGAAAACGCCAGTTGATAGCTGCTGAACCATGTTCGCTTGCTCGTTCGGATCCGCCAGTGCTGCACTTAGCTTCGCTAGGCTTGGCATCGCAGATACCATTGGCTGCATGTTCCAGTTTGCCCCTTTTTCTAGATAATGAGGCAGTCTGACCACACCTTGAGTCACATTTACATCGGCACCTGACTTCGCATAAAGGCCTTTAATTGCCGTTTTTGCCGCGTCTAGATCACTAACGTACTTACTAAAGTCATCGTCAGAGTCTAGCGCAGTGCTAAAGTCTTGGGTTGCACCAAGTGTCATTGTGTAGGCTGTTGATAAATCTACTGAACCTTCGTTCGCATCGTTTTTGTAAACGGCGTTTAGTGTATTTGCACCCGTTGAGAAACCGGTTGCGGTTACACCTTTAACCGCCGCCAAAGTATCACCTACAGACTGAGTGCTGAACCATGAGGAGTAAACGATATCGTCAGGGTTAACTTGAGCTAGACCAAAAATGCCTTCCACCGCTTGTGTCACCGCTTGAATAGAAGCAAGAGCACCAGTTTCATAAACGATTTCTTTCGATTTACCTGTCGCGTAACTGGCTGATGTACCGATTGGCTCACCATTCACGTCAGTAACATCTTGTGTTACTGCAAAAATGTACTCGCTTGACTCATCAAGCGCATCCATGAACTGGATATATAGAGAGTTGCCTTTTGCTTGAACAACGTAGTCTTGGTTCTGAACGAGAACTTCTTCGATTGGGTTAGACTTACCATCCCACTCGGTCAAACGTTGATTAATCTTGATGACTTTAATACCAGACGGCAGCATACCCGTTGCAAAACCATCGCCTTTAAAGTTCAGAACGATTGGCATAGACGTTGACCATCCATCCATCGTATTCATCGAGGCTCTAGGGTTGGTTAAGGCATCATCACCGTCAGTTGGCAGACCAAGCGTGCCATCTGTTGTGTCCATTAATAAGTAAGAGGGCGCAGGTACATCCGCATTCGCCCCTTGAAGCGTAAAGCTGATAGATGTTCCACGGTCGAGCAGTGCTTGGACTTCATCTTCAAATTGAACTTTGTCGGAAGTACCAGAGCTTGCTGTATTATCACCACAACCAGCAAGAAGGATTGCAGAACAAAGCATTGATAATTTAAACGTGTGTTTCATTGGTTTACTCCGTAATCCCATTATTTGAAGGTGTAGTTCATCTGTACCGCGCTGATGTAAGCAGTACCTTCAGAGTCGAACTTGATCTCTTCATCCTGAGCATTTGTCTCGGTGAAAGAGCCTGATTTACTCTTAACAAGTGCAAAGCCTGCATCGAAAGTTAAATTCTCATTCATTGCGTAAGTCAGGCCCGCGCTGTACCAAAAACGGTCACTGTCAGGGATGCTCAATGTGGCTTCACCTGCTTGTTCGTCGTATGCAAAGCCCGCACGGAATGTCCAATCCGCATTGAGGGTGTAAGTGGCACCAATAGAATAACGATTGTTGTCTTCGTATTTCTCTGGTTTGTAGAAACATTGACCAGCAGTTCCATCATTACATTGAGGACTCGTCGCTTTCAGTTCTTTAAATGTGCTCCAATCGGTCTGTTGCCAGCCGTAATGTACTGCCCATTGTTCATTCAGTTGATGGAAAGCCGATAATTCGATAATTGAAGGGAGAGAGATTTTTAAACGGCCATCCACTTTTGGTGATGGAGCTCGGCCTGAGTCGTAACTACTAAACTCACCGTCGTCAAAATCTAGATCAACTTTAGAACGGTAACCAAAGCCAAAACGGTTGTTTTCATTTAGCTCGTACAAAGCGCCAATATTCCAACCCCAAGCAAAAGTTTCGCCTTCCATGCCGACAAGGTTATCGGACTTATTACCACCTAAAATACGGGCGAGTGCGCCTTTGTGACGAGTCAGCTCCGCTTCCGCGTACACTAGGTTGATACCGCCACCGACACTGAAAGACTCGTTAATACGGTAAGCGACATTAGGATTAATGTTTACTGAAAGTAGGGAAGTGTCACCCGCCATGTCACCCGCAGAAATATCATCTGGATAATCAGTAGCAACACCGTATGTTGTGAACATACCGATACCCCAAGCCCAGTTATCGTTGATAGGGCTGATGTAATAACCCGCTGGCACGACTTGTAAAGGGGCAACATCTTTCGCATGTTCTTTGTTAACCGTGTCATACACATCGACTTCAGGATCGATGATAGATAACGCGCCCGAGAATTGAGCTTCTTTGAAAAGCGTCATCGCTGCTGGGTTTCGTGCAAGAACGCTGGCATTGTCTGCGACCGCTCCTTCACCTGAAAATGCTCGACCAAGACCAGATGCTGAATGCTCAGCTACCTGGAAGCCCGCTGAATGGGCATTACACGCAAACAATATCGAAATTGTAAGCAGAGAGCAGTGCTTCTTGTTCATCCTTGACCCTCCTAGGGTGTCATAGTGTTGGACCGAAGTCCTTGTAATTGTTGTGTGATACTTACACCAGTTGTTAATACGTGAAACACAACTGTGATGTAAATGTAATGTTAATTGTATGTTTAATAACTTGTCAAAGTTTGAGCGTATTTTGCGTTTTAAATATGATGCATAGGTCAAACGGTGATTCGTAAGGGCATGTATTATCGTTATATTTTTTAAGAGAATGGTACGACCAGAATTGTTTTACGGGCTTTATGGTTAAATGGCATTCAAACCAAGAGATAGCGGGCTTTGCCGTTTCTGTACTTAGCAGGCATAATTCGCGCCTCGCTTTGTTGTTATTCAATAGACGCAATAGGAATCGTGTTGGAATTACTGAATGTTGAATTTTTAGGTCGTTCGTTAAGGCTCGAAGGATCGATGGCTGGTTGGCAGCAGTTATATTGGGATAACACCTTGGTGTCCCAAATAGATGCCAGTGATAATGTTGCAGACACTTGTCTTCACCAGTTTAGACTCTCTGCAGGGGAGGAAGTCCTGGTATGCGATTTGGAGTGTTCATTAACATGGCAACCGTTTGAATTGAGTTACAAGGCCACAATTAACGATGAGCTTATTAGCGAAGGTTGCCGAAATGAAAAAGACATCGAACGCCAAGTACCAGAAGTTGAACCGCCAACGGAAAAGCGTTTAAGTGTGATAGGGCTAGTATCGCTTGGAATGAAAGCACTCAAGAGTGCGAAAGTAATCAAAGTGGCGTTAGCATCTGCAAGTCTTGCTGCATATTCTTGGCTATTTTCTATCGAGTTCGCGTTAGCTTTGATCGCCTGTTTAGTTTTCCATGAGTATGGCCATATTAGAGCGATGAAGTACTTTGGAATGAAGACCAAGGGCATCTATTTGATTCCATTTCTTGGCGGTTTAGCGCTGAGTGATGAAAAGATCAACACACGCTGGCAAGATGTGGTTATCTCGATTATGGGACCATTTTTTGGTTTAGTTCTTAGCATCGCGTTTACTTTGCTTTATTGGATGACTGGAGAGGTGCTCTTCGCTGGCCTAGCAGTGTTTAACGCGTTACTAAACCTGTTTAATCTGTTGCCCATTCTGCCACTAGATGGTGGTCATGTACTCAAAAGCATTACCTTCTCGATGAACACTTGGGTTGGATTAGTCGGCAGTATAGCTGCTGCCTTGTTGGGTATTTTTATCAGCTATTCTTTCGGGCTGACGTTGCTTGGGTTTTTATTGTTAATGGGGATGCTAGAAGTGGTCATGGAATGGAGAGGTCGACATCATAGTCATTTATTGCCGTTAACCCGTTACGGACAACTCTTCTCACTTGCTTGGTACTTGGTTTCTGTCGGTGGTTTTGTCGCTATCATTTGGTATTTTGCTACCCTTGGAGATAGCCTATTGAGCTTGCCACTACAGATACTGGGTACTTAAACTATTCCTTATACCCATTAAAAAAGCTCCTTAGGGAGCTTTTTTTGCAAAAAATAGACACTGGTAGCAGAAGTTTAGCCACATTTTGGCGCTTTCGTGTTATATGCAGGCAACTTATTTATGGTTGCTTGTAAATCTTTAATACGCGTACTGTGCGATGGGTGAGTTGAGAAGAATTCAGGCGGTTGAGAACCGCCGGATGCAGCACTCATATTTTTCCATAAATCGACACTTTGACGTGGGTCGAAGCCTGCTTTTGCCATAAACTCAAGCCCGACAATATCAGCCTCGGATTCCTGTGTACGACCGTATGGCAAAATAACACCGTATTGGACACCGACACCAAGTGCCGCCATCGTCATTTGCTGATACTGTTTGTACTCGGAAGCTCCTATAGCAACGTTTGCCAGAGACAATCCCGCATTTGCTAACTGGCTTTGTGAAAGGCGTTCATTACTGTGGTCAGCAAGGACGTGAGCCACTTCGTGACCAATGACTGTTGCCAACTGATCTTGGTTTTTCGCGACACCTAAAAGCCCTGTGTAAACGCCGATCTTCCCACCAGGTAGAGCAAACGCATTGACTTGTTCACTATCAAAAACAACCACCTCCCAATCTTTAAATCCAGCTTGCGCAGGGATGGTGTCAGTGATGTGTTTGGCAACGCATTGTACATAGGCATTCGTTTTGCGATCTTTGCTGATTGGGATATCTTTCTTCATTTGTTCGAAAGATTTGGCGCCAAGCGATGACATTTCTTGATCTGAAAACATCAGGATCTGGTTACGGCCGGTCGGTGATGCGCTACATGCCGTTAAGCCCGCGATAGTTAAAAGAGCAGAAGCTTTCATCCATACCTTCATAATAGGCTCCATCTAAATTATTTTTGTTTTGAAGCAATAGTATATACCCAAATAGTAACATGATGCATGGATCAAATTATTCATCAACTGGCAAAGAGGCCAAGATGTTACACCTTGAAGTTAGACCTAAGTAAAGTCTATGCTAGCTCTCTAATAAATCGTAACAATCCGACAAACCAATTTGTGAAATTAAGAGTAAAACAATGAGTATATGGAAAAAGCCCGTTAGCATAGAGATTCTGAATGCTACATCAAAAAATACCCTGATCGAGCACCTACAAATTGAATACACAGATTTCACGGATGACTCCCTTACAGCAACTATGCCCGTATGCAGCTTTACTCATCAACCTTTAGGAATGCTTCACGGTGGTGCATCAGTCGTGCTCGCAGAAACATTAGGCTCTTTAGCTGCAAACTTCTCTGTCGATGAGGGGAGTTACTGTGTCGGTTTGGATATCAACGCGAACCATGTACGTGCAATGCGAAGTGGTCATGTGATTGGTACGGCAAAACCCGTACACCTTGGCGTTTCAACACAAGTGTGGCAAATCGATATAACAGATGAACGAGGCCGATTAGTGTGTACCAGTCGCTTAACTATCGCAGTGAAGCAACATAAAATGAAGTCGGTATAAAGCAAGATGGTGATTGAGTTTTCATTAGGAAAAATCATTGCTACCCAGCGTGAAATCGTGATTAAGCTCTCCGGCAGTGCAATGGTGACCTTACAAGCGCAAACCGATTCTATCCAGTTACTGGGTAGAGGAGCGAACGTTGTTTTATCTCATGGTGCAGAGTGTAAATGGTCTATCAAGCTGGATAATGAGGAACAACTGGCCGATCTTGCACGAGAAATTGGCATCGATATTCAATAATTTAATGCGTGACGTTTGCACTTTTTGATAAAAATGAGGAAACTTAGCTTATCAACAATAAGATAAGAATTTCCTCTTTATGAGTAGCCCTCGTTTACGTGTTCAGTTCGAAACACTGTTTGAAAAATTCGCCGGTCACGATACGGACGTTCAGCTAGAAGACATTACCGAAGCGCTGTTTTGTACACGTCGCAATGCTCGTATTGTTCTCAATAAATTAGAAGAGGAGGGCTGGATTGAATGGCATCCAGCGGCGGGTCGAGGAAAACTCTCAAAACTCGTTTTCAAACGTAATCGTAGCGACGTCAGTGAAAACCTCGCCAGACGTTATCTTGACGAAGGGAAAATTGGCCAGGCTCTAGATGCGCTTGATAACGACGCGGCTCGATTAACGCAGGTTATTCAGGGTTATTTAGGGCTTCAGCATCGACAGGGCGAGCAGGTGGTACGTTTGCCTTATTATCGACCATTGGCGATGTTAAACCCACAGAAACCGATGCGGCGTTCTGAACAGCACATCGCCAGACAAATTTTTAGCGGGCTAACTCGCCTTGATGAAAATGAACAACTTCAGCCAGATTTAGCCCACACATGGGAAGCCATTTCTGATACACACTGGCGTTTTTATCTTCGTCGTGGGGTGCGTTTTCATAATGGTGAACCGTTATCAACCAGTTGTGTACTTGAAAGTGTGCTTGCACTAAGTAGCTTGAACCTGTTTTCTCATATAAAAAAGGTATCTTCACCACAGGAATGGACCGTCGATATTGAACTCGTCCGTCCTGACCGCTACCTGCCTTTGGCGCTGAGTGAGTCGCAAGCAAAAGTTTTGCTACCAAGCGCTTTGCGTTCAGAAAACTTCGATAGACAACCGATTGGGACAGGGCCGTTCCAAGTTAAAATGAATGATGATAAGCGTCTCATTTTGACTGCTTTTGATGGCTACTTTGGCTTTCGTCCCTTGCTGGACCAAGTTGAGGTGTGGGTAATTGATGAAGCGTACTCTTCAATGGTCTATCCAAGCTTGTCTAAGCCAAAGATGGATAAACAAGGTTCATCTGATGAGGTCGAGCTTGATCCTGGCTGTACATTTCTATTACTAAACAAAAACACCGGGATTGCAAAAGACCCACGCTGGGCAGAATTTCTATCACAAACTCTCAACAGTCACCAGATTTACGCGCATGTTCCTCAAGATAAAGTGATGGAATTGGGTGTATTGCAAGCCTTTGGCCTTAAGCCAGGTTGGATTGATCTTAGGCCAGCAGAGGCGGGCAGCGTGCCGCAGGCTGATAAGGTGATTTCCGTAGCGTATCAGAAAAAGCATCCGATGTTTCCAGTAGTTGCCAAGGCCATCAAGACACTCTTAAAACCGCACGGTATAGAGGTCGAGTTTATTCGTTATGATTCTCAACCGCCCGCACCGGAGGAAGTGGATATTTGGGTGAAAGCCATGGGTATTGCAACGAATCGAAATGACGCGTTGGCTGGCTGGCTTCTGGATTACAGTGATATTGAGAAATTCAGTTCTGGTTACGATTTTAGCGAATGGGCGAAGCTCGTTGATCAGTGGCGTGCTGGTGTTTATCCAGACTTCCCTGCACGTGAGTTAGGACGTCAGTTGGTAAAAAGTTGTCAGGTGATTCCGATGTTTCACTGCTGGTTGGGTGTCAATAAAGACCACAGCGGCGCCTTACAAAATGCAAAGTGTAATGCCTTAGGTTGGTTTGACTTTAATAACGTATGGGTAAAACCTGATATAGAAATGAATCATGGCGAAACCGAATAAGAAACAGCCGACGAAAACCGTCGATATCTATTGCTCAAAGTGTAAAACTCAACTATTCAAGTACCGTAAAGGCGGAAAAGGCGCACTGGTCAAGTGCTTCAAAGAGCGCATTGTTGACGATTTCACACAAACCCCATGCATCTGTCCCAGTTGCGGGCAAGAGTTTGCAAGAGACACCCTAGTGAGAGGAACGCCCGCTTACAAAATGATTGGCGGTAAAGTGACGATGAAAAAATGAAGGGCTAGAAAATGAGTATAAAACATGACTACTGCATGGTGTTAAGCACAACCAGCAACGAAAAAAATCGAGATCAGATCATTAAAGGTTTGCTAGATGCCCAATTAGCCGCGTGTATTCAAACGATGCCTATTGAAAGTCACTATGTGTGGAAAGGGGAGATTTGTACTGACAACGAATGGTTGCTGGTGATCAAAACTCGCCGAGAGCTCTATGAATTGGTGGAAGAGAAAATAGAAAACCTGCACGAATATGAAGTAGCACAGATCGTACAGGTTCCAATTGTTGATGGGTTTAACCCTTATTTAGAGTGGCTGAGAGAATCGACGCTGAGCCGACATTAAAAATAGCGACAACGCTGCACCAACGGTGTCGCACAACATATCTTTCTGGGCATCCCATATGTCACCTTGCGAGCCCAGAAAGGCGATTCCTTCATCGCCGCCAGCCAATTCTGCATACCACCATTCGATAATCTCATAGCCTGCTGCAAGCGACATGATCGCAAACAAAGCAAACCAGCAAGAGAACGTTTTGTTGAACTTGTTCTTGTGTATCAAGTATTCAGCTATCGGATACGCATAAAGGCCAATCGAAAAGTGCGCAACGCGATCAAAGTTGTTTCTATCTGAACCAATCATGTCGTTAAACCAGTCAAATGGTACTTCGGAAAACGTATATTTCGCTCCGATAGTGTGCAAACAGAGCCAGATGAACATTAAAAAGTAAGCCGTATTACTGAATTGATAGCGAATCGAGATTGCCCAAATAGCAACAAGAATACCAATTGCTGGGATAATCTCCGCAAACCAAACGGCACGTGAGTTAGGTTCTAACGCAGAAAATAAAAACACGATGGCATAAAAAATCGTCAATCCTAAGAGTGTCGAGGTGCTTTTCATAGAGTTACTTGATCCTTCAATTTATCTTACAGTGGGACTCCATAGACTTGGGTAATGATTACACTTAATTGAACGGTGTGCAATTGTTATTTTGATGGTGTTTTTGATCACTGAAAATGTTGATTTATTGCCAAACTGCTCAACATTAAAACGTTTGCGCGTGCACTTTTCATTAAAGTTTGATTTACAACATGCCCATCCATAGAATCCGTGATTCAGTCTAATAAAAAAGAAGTAAAGCCATGAAACTGGAAACTGTCGATTATCTTGCTGACGATGCTGCTCAACAGTTCGTTACCTCTCTGCGCGAAACTGGGTTTGGTGTGTTGAAAAACCACCCGATTCCACAAGAGCTTGTAGAGTCAATTTACAAAAACTGGCATGAGTTTTTCTGTTCAGATCAAAAGAATGATTTTCACTTTAACGTAGACACCCAAGATGGCTACTTCCCACCTTCTGTGTCTGAAGTAGCGAAAGGGCACAAAGTGAAAGACATCAAAGAGTACTTTCATGTTTACCCTTGGGGTCAGATCCCAGAGCAGCTTAAAGCTGAAATCTTAGAGTACTATGAGCGGGCGAATGCATTTGCTCAGGAGCTATTAGGCTGGGTTGAAGCGTACGCACCTAAGGACGTTCAAGAGAAGTTCTCTATCGCGTTGTCAGAAATGATCAATAACAGCGACAAAACATTACTACGCGTTCTTCACTACCCACCGATGACAGGCGAAGAAGAGCCTGGCGCTATTCGTGCTGCCGCGCATGAAGACATTAACCTGTTAACAGTTTTGCCTGCTGCTAATGAGCCTGGACTGCAAGTAAAGAGCAAAGAAGGTGATTGGATAGATGTACCATGTGACTTCGGAAACTTAATCATCAACATTGGTGATATGCTTCAAGAAGCGTCGGGCGGTTACTTTCCTTCAACGACTCACCGTGTAATCAACCCAACGGGTGGCCGTCAAGAAAAGTCGCGTATTTCATTGCCGTTGTTCTTGCATCCAAAGCCAGAAGTGGTTTTGTCAGAGCGCTACACCGCACATAGCTACCTTATGGAACGTTTACGTGAACTAGGGGTTATTTAACCTTTACGTGATCTCCTTACAAAGGCCGATGGTTGATGACTATCGGCCTTTTGTTGTTTATGGTACAAAATGATACCCTCGCTTCATTCGGTGCCACAGAAATTAGGCCTGAAACACGCGTCAGCAAGCATTTTTACCAGTACAGATGAGCAGCTTTCTCTGAGATTAGTGTGATGCTTCAATATTAAAAACAGAGAGGATGAATGGAAGGACAACGCACGGTCAGTAGTATTGAGACTCACGCAATAGAAAACCCGTTGCTTTGGCCAATGCTAGAAATTCTTAGAAAGCAGCCTTCCGATTGGAAAGTTCACACCTTAGCAAGCAAGTTGAGTGAACAGGGCTACATTTCGAAATTGGATGATTCTCCTGATAAGGATTTATTCAAACGAAATTTCTTAATCATGAACGCGCTATACCAACTGCAAGAAACGCTTTACCCAGATGCCTGGCTGCAAGTTGAAGCGATGAATATCCAGCTGATGTCTTCGTTAGAAGCTTCGAGGCATATCGTTGATATTAACGACCCTTTGCGTGAATATTATCTGGATTGGCGCAACTACGAAGCGGACGAAGATGAAGTGCGTCGATTGTTGAATGAATTTTGGACCACTTATCAAAAATTCATTGGTGGTTCGTCTACAGTCAGCGTGGATAAAACAAAAGCACTCTCACTGTTTGAGCTTAACCCTGATGCAACACCCGCAGAAATTAGAAAGCAGTGGCGAAAACTCGCGCTTCGTTGGCATCCTGATCGAGAAAGTGGTGATGCAGAAAGGTTTAGAATTCTTTGTGAAGCGTGGAATGTACTGAGAAACGAATGATTCGGTATGAATAAAGATAAAGGAAGGCAGCTAACTATTAGCTGCCTTTTTTCATTGGATTGTCTCAATCAGCGTATCAAAACTAGCATGATGGCTTAAACTGAGATTTTCTCATGCGGTTAAGCGCAGCCATTACGTCTAGTGTGCGTGGTTTGGCTAAGTCCCCTTGCTTAGGGAGCGATGCATGCCACTCACCAGACAGCATTTCTTCAATTTCCTTCGCTGGATGATTACACCAGCCTGGAAGCTGAGCGATTTGGAACCATAACCAGCCAATCGTGTTGACTTCATCAGCGGACTCAATCTGTTCCAAAGCGCTAAGGTCAGTAAACTCTTTGCCAAATCGAAGTGACTCTTTGCCTTTCGCATTCACACGGAATTTACCGTCAGTGAGAATATTCATCAAAGCAACGCGATTCAGGGCGCGAGGCGGGAAGGTTTGTAAGCGTTCTTCCGATTCGTTATGACGTTGAGTAGGGTGCTGAGCGATCACTTCTTTCGCTTTTTCTGTCACATCAACCGCTTGGTAGTCGTGCATCTGAATGACTGTGTCGGCAACGTCTAAGTAGTCGCCTGAACCACCCATAACGATAATGGTAGAGATATCGAGATCATCTCGCAATTGACCAATGCGATCGACAAGAGGGGTAATTGGTTCATCACCTTTTGCCACCAATGCCTGCATACGTTCATCTCGAATCATGAAGTTCGTCGCAGAGGTGTCTTCATCAATCAATAACGTGCTCGCACCCGCTTCAATAGACTCTTGAAGCCAAGCGGCTTGTGATGTTGAGCCTGATGCATCTTGAGTCGAAAAGTCCGCTGTATCTTTACCCATTGGCAAATGGTTGATGTAATTCGACAGGTTCAAATGATGCACGCATCGACCATCTTCGGCGCGGATCTTCATTGCCTTGTCATCAGCTACGATGTATTCACGACCATCTCCTGGAATATGGTCGTAAATCGAACGCTCAATAGCATTCAGTAAGGTAGATTTACCGTGGAAACCGCCACCAACGATTAGCGTAATGCCCTTTGGAATCCCTAATCCCGTGACATGGCCTTTGTTTGGTGCATGTAAAGTCACTTGCAGCGATTCAGGGGCCTTGAACTCAACCGCCTCTTTCATTGGGAGATCACAGTTGCCAGCAGTTCGAGGAAGAATGCTGCCATTTGCGACAAACGCAACTAGGTTATTGGCTTCCAACTGTGCACGCAGGGCATCTTGGTCTTCAACAACTTGGCAATGCTCAATCAATGCTGTTTTGTCGAGTTCACGTTCTAAGGTCGCTCGACGGATAAACTTAGGCAAATGGAAAGTCAGTATGTTGTTGGCTTTTTTCCCCAACACTGAACGACCTTCAGCAGGCAAGTTAACTCGAAAACGCAGTTCAATACCTTCCTCGGTAAACAATACTGCGGTGCTATCCAACACAGTTTGGCCATTCAATGAAATGGATACGGAGTTTTCTTGTTTAGCAAACTGCTCAAAACTGCGCGCAATAAAGTCACGTGCTGCTCGTTGAAAAGCAGGGGACTCGTCTTTTAACCATTCCAGACCAGTCAAGGACCAGGCGCGAGTTGCACGAAAACGTGACGCGGAAGCATACGGATCTCCTTGTACGTGCTCGATGAACAAAGTGAAATCAGTGAAGTCGTATTGACCTTTGATTTGCTGATAAGCGCGGTAGTTCTGCTTTTCAATTTTCTTAAGCGTGGCAGTCAACTGATCCATGAAGATATTGGCCTTTTAATAGAAGCGGGCGGCGATTATAGAAACCACCGACACCTTAGTAAAGAGAATGCTTAGGAAGAGTAGGCGTATTGTCCGCCTGAAAGACGCTGATTAAACAAACTTTGCTCAAATTCATTACAAGGCATCGGTTTACCATAGAGAAAGCCTTGCCCAATATCACAACCCTCACCAATAAGAAACTGCTCTTGTTGGGGGGATTCAATGCCCTCAATAACCACTTGGAGGTCCAGTTTTTTAGCTATGTGTATGATAGAGCAAATGATCGCACGATCATCGTCCGACTTTTCCATTTGCTGGACAAAGCTCTTATCAATCTTGATGGCATCAAATGGGTATTTCTTCAAATAGCTGAAAGAGGCGTACCCTGTACCAAAGTCATCAAGTGACAATGTCACACCTAGTTCATGCAATTTGTTTAGCGTTGTGCGTGCTACTATTTCATCGGCAATTAAAGCGCTCTCGGTCACCTCGAGTTCGAGAAAATGTGCTGGTAAATGGAAGGATTCGAGTAGGTGTTGCACTTGCTCCGCAAAGTTCACGTTTTGTAATTGAATTGGAGAGACGTTAACGGCAATTTTGAAATTATCAATTAACTCCGACCACTGTTTAGCTTTGTCTATCGCGGTACGAAGAACAAAAGAGCCAACTTCAAAAATAAGTCCGTTTTGTTCAGCCATATGTATTAATGCTTCGTTAGAGACGTCGCCCAGTATTGGGTGTCTCCAGCGCAGCAATGCTTCTGCGCCAATCCACTTGTGAGTATGGGGATGAACTTTGGGCTGAAAGTACAGCATCAGGTCGTCATTTCTTACCGCTTGCAATAAGTAGCTTTCCAATTGATTGTGGTTGTTTAGCTCATTCGAATGACTTTCACAAAAATAACTATACGCTTCGCCAGACTCTTTACACAGCAGCATGGCATAGCATGCATTTTGAAGAAGTTGTTTGGCATTGCTGGTTTGGTGGGCTTGTACAACACCAATATAAGAGTTGAGGTGAACCTCTGTGTCTTTTATATAAAAGCTTCCCAAGCCAATATTGGTGATATCATCCAGTAGCTTACGCAATTTCATATCAATATCGTTGCCCCATATGAGTAATACGAGGTCATTCGAGCTCGGCCTCCCAGTAACAAAATAACTCGATTCTCGTTTACCAAGGCGATACCGAAATTCTTTTAATATCTCGTCAAAGGCCTCAAAGCCATAACGGGTTTGGATACTGCGAGCATTACTAAAGCCAATGTTTATCACAAGCAGTGATTGCTGGCTATGATCCAACGTTCCGAGCGTTTCTCCGACAACACTTTCCAGTGCTGCGCGGTTTAAGAATCCGGTTCCCTGATCGTGTGTTTTTTGGTAGCTCACTTGTTTTTCTGCGGCCTTACGACGATCAATCTCTTTTGTTAGGGAGTAACTCAACTGCGCTAAGTCCGTAGTACGGTTCTCAACTCGATTTTTGAGTTCATTATTAAGACGCTGGAGTTTGTGTTGCTGATACACGACAGAGAGCTGCGCTTCGATTGAGTCTTTGAAAGTTCCGAGCAATTGGCGGTAAGTGTCGCTGTATTCATTCTTCTTGGAATCAAGCATGCAGATGGTTCCAAACGTCTCTCCGTTTGGCCAGAATAACGGTAAACCGCAATAAGATATCATGCCTAGTTTGATGTCAGGGTTATTGCACCATTCTTCATCCTCGAGCGCATTAGGAACCATGAGTTCGCTCTTATGCTCAATGACATGCTCACAATACAAACCGTTCCCGAGTAGTTCAGCATCGCCGGTACGATAGGGGTTACCTTGAGTTTCACTGGATGTGTTGACTTCAATACGATCTGGATGGATACGCATGATTAATGTGGTGGGTACGTGCGTTATTTGAGCCAGTAAGTTGACGATTTCCTGCCAGCTTTTTTGCATAGACTCAGGGATTTCATAATCTAATGTTTGCAATCTCCCCATATAGGTCATCCTTTACGTGGTTTCACTTCCTGTGAATTTAAAATGTAGACTGCTCTATCTTGTTCTCGGTTTTTAATTAAGTATAGGGTGGCTGGGGCTTGAAACAAAAAAAAGTCCTGAAAAGTGTTCAGGACTAGGAATAGTTATCACATATCTCATACTTGAAACAGATAACAAGCATTACGGTTTAAGCGATTTTAGCGACTCAATAGAAATGTCTTGCGAATAGTCGACGTCTTCAAAGTTAAAGCCATTTAGCTTCATAAACTCATCTTTAAAGCCTTGGTAATCACCAATCTCTTTAAAGTTATTGGCGTTCATTTGCTCTAAAAGAGCATGGACTTCTTGTTGTACTTGCGGGTCAAGCTCTAAGTCGTCTATTCGGATTAAGCGTTCGCCGTCAACAGGCACTTTATCTTGATCGTACAATTTAGTGGTAAACAGTCGCTGCATTTGTTCAATACAACGTTCGTGAGTACCTTTTTCCTTCATCACTCGATAAAGTGCTAAAAGGTAGGGACTTAGCGCAGGAATGAACACACTGGCTTTCGTCACCAACGCCTTACACACTGTTGCGTAAGCACCGCCGTCAAAGTTGGCAAGTTTTAGATTTAACGAGTGACTTGTTTGGTGTAAATCTATTTTCGCTCGACCTAACGTACCATCGAGATAGATAGGGTGCGTAACGTCTGGTCCCATGTAAGAAAACGCGATGGTCTTGCAGCCTTGTGCAATCGAGTCGTTATTAATCAGTGTATCAATCCAGCTTTCCCAGTCTTCACCACCCATCACTTTGATAGTGGCTTCGGCCTCTTCCTCTGTTGCGGGAGTTAAAGTGGTTTCTACCCACTGATCGTTTTCCAGCATAATTGAAGCGCCAGTAACAGGCTCACCAATAGGCTTAATGACGCTACGCCAAAACTCATCAGACTCTGGTTTAGGTCGAACACCCGTCGCTAAGCTATAGATGACTAAATCAACTTCACCTTCAAAGTACGTTTCAATGGCTTCAATCACCTGATTGCGGACGGAGTCAGAGAATGCGTCACCAACAATATTGATGGCGGTACGCCCCGCGTGATTTGCTTCTTGTTTAAAAAAGATGTTGTTATACCAACCCGCACTTCCAACGCCTTTGTCTGAAGGCCCGCGCTCGAAGGAGACACCAATGGTATCAGCTTTAGCACCTCCGAAGGTGAGGGCAATACGAGCCGCTAACCCGAAACCAGAGGAAGCACCAATAATCAAAACCCGTTTTGGACCGCTTTTGATCTGCGGGGCGTGTTTTACGTATTCAATTTGCTCTTTAATGGATGCATGACACCCGTATGGGTGAGCAGAGCGAGCAACAACACCTTGAATTAAAGGGTCTATTCGCATGTTGTTATCTATCCTCGATGAGTGGAATTGAAAATAGATTAACGTAAAGTTAAGTAAAACTTATTGAGCTAGACCATTAAAATTAGAGATGTTTAATTAATTCTTGAGCAACAAAGTCAGCAATCCAAGGCTGTGCATCAGGCTTGGGGTGAAGGCCATCATCCATCATCCACTCGGGTTTGATGACCACATGCTCCAAGAAGAATGGCATCAAGGTAACTTGTTGATGTTGTGCAAGCTTAGGGTAGATATCGTAAAACATATCGCTATAGCGCTTACCATAATTAGGTGGCACTCGAATTTGCATCATGACAACGTCCGCTCCTGAATCTTTTATCATGGTAATCATTTTTGAGAGATTCGACGTAATAAGTTTAGGAGGGAAACCTCTTAGGCCATCGTTGGCACCTAACTCAATGAGCACCATATCAGGGCTGTGTTGGGTTAGTAGCTGTGGTAATCGAGCTAAACCGTTGCCTGTGGTATCGCCAGAAATGCTGGCATTAATAACTGTTACATCTTGACCATGTTCTGACAACGCATCAGGGAGTAAGCTAGGCCAACTCTTTTCGATCGGCATCTGATAGCCCGCGCTCAGGCTATCACCTAAGACAAGTAGCTTTTCGCTCGCATGTGCAGTAGCGGAAAAACAAAAAAATAGAACTAAGGAAAGTATACGAATCATGCAAACACCTGTACTTAATGCACCTATTGTTCAAGCCAATTTGGTTTCTAAACAAGTCTCTACTAATCAAGAGCAATTAACAATCCTCAAAGATGTAAATGTTGACATCAGGAAAGGAGAAAAAATCGCCATCGTCGGTACTTCCGGTGCGGGTAAGTCAACGTTGATGACGTTGTTAGCTGGCCTTGATACACCGACATCAGGTGAAATTACCTTGTTAGGTCATGAGTTATCAAAACTTGACGATGAAGCTCGCGCAAAAATTCGAGCTGACTCTCTAGGTTTTGTTTTCCAAAGTTTCTTATTAATCCCGAGCTTGAGTGCATTACGCAATGTCACGCTTCCTTGTCTTTTACGTGGTGAAGCCGAAGATGAAGCAAGAGCCGCCGAATTATTAACCGCTGTTGGATTGGAAAAACGTGTCGATCATCTTCCAAGTCAATTATCTGGTGGTGAACAACAACGTGTCGCGCTAGCACGTGCCTTTATGACACAGCCTGAACTGTTGTTCGCAGACGAGCCTACCGGCAATCTTGACCATCAAACCGCAGACAAAGTAATTGAGCTTTTATTCGATCTTAATGAGCAGCATGGAACAACGCTGATATTAGTTACACACGATGGTCACCTAGCAAGTCGATGTGACCGTATTTATCGTATGGAGGCGGGTGAGCTTAAGGAGGAGGTGTAATGTCTGCAGTATCATCAAGCGAAGCAACATCGACAGAAAGAAGCAGTGCAATAAAACACTCGTCAAACAAAAGCCTAATACGTTGGAGTTTCGGCGAAATAAGACAGGGGAACCTTTGGCCTATTAGCGTTGCTCTTATTCTTGTGATTGCGAGCATCTTTGCGCTTTCTGCATTAGCGGAGCGAATGGAGCAGGTGATCGTCAAACAGGGGAAGGATGCATTGACAGCGGATGCGGTGTTTGTGTCTGCTAATCCTATACCTGACACGTTGTTAGCCTCGACTGAAAACCTAGAACGTTCGACGATGACACGATTTGCCACGATGGCATTTAGCGACAATGGTATGCAGTTGATTTCCGTAAGGGCAGTGGACGACAATTACCCTTTAATGGGAGAACTGGTACTAGACAACAACCCATCCGGTCGCGTTAAAGAGAACCAACTCTGGCTTGATGAGCGGATTATGGCTCAACTAGACGTCAAGTCGGGTGACAGCGTCACTATAGGCGATGCCGATTTTACGGTTTCAGGTGCAGTGCTGATGGAACCTGGGTTAAGCTTTAACCCATTTCAACAAATGCCTTCTGCATACATCCATCAAAAAGACGTTGAGAAAACAGGAGCGATTCAAGTCGGGAGTCGAGTTCAATACCGTCTGTTTCTACAAGCCGATGATAAAACGCTAAAAGGCCTGCAAGAAGATACTGTTCTTTCTCCTAGTGATCGCTGGCGCACGCAAGATACTGCCAGTCGTAGCAATGAGGTCTTTGAACGAACGACGCAGTATCTGTCCTTGACGGTTGCGATTGTCATCATTATGGCAGCGACAACATTGGTTCTTACTTGCCAAAACTATGTGAATAGTCGAACACAAACCATTGCGATGCTAAAAAGCCTTGGCGCAAGTCGACGATGGATTGAAAAATGGCTGTTTATTCAAGTCACAATCCTGCTCATTAGCGCCAGTGTCGTTGGGTTATTGTTGGGAAGTGGGCTGGAGTACTTGTTGCGCATTCCACTCAAAGACTTATTACCCGAGCCATTACCTAGTTACGGCGTCACTCCATATTTGGTGTCGTTTATCTCAGCGGTCCTGATCACCGTTCCTGCCCTTGGCATACCATTGTTGGGTTTGATTAAAACTCCAGCCTTAGAAGTGCTACAGCAGGGCAAAGCACAACGTTCTTGGAAGCGAATGTTGCTCGTTCTAGTCCCCGTTGTTCCATTACTTTTGCTTTATGCTGATAACACCTTAGTTTGGATTGTTCTTATTGGTATTGCAGTACTTTTTGTTGTGCTTGCTGCAGTGAGCGTCGCACTCACAAAATTGTTTGCGCGTATTTCAACACAACCTGCCATGAAGCTTGCGTTGAGTCGTATCAACCGCACGCCAGTAACCAGTGGCCTGCAGTTTGGTGCTTTGGCGTTGTCTTTGATGCTGCTATCTATTATCTGGCTTGTGCGCAGCGATATTCTCGCGGATTGGGAGAGAACCTTACCTGCAGACGCACCAAATGTCTTTGCATTAAATATTGGTGATTACGAACTCGATAGCTACCTAGAAACCTTAGATAAAAATGGGGTTACACGGTCACAAGCTTATCCAATTATTCGTGGTCGATTGACAGAGATTAATGGTCAAAACGTCAAAGAGATTGAATACGAAGGAGAAGGCTCTGACGCAATACGTCGTGAATTGAACCTTACGTGGGGAAACAGCCTGCCAGAGTATAATGATGTGCTTGCGGGTGAATGGACAAATAAAGGGAGTGTCTCTGTAGAAGCCGATGTAGCAAATGACTTGGGCATCGAACTTGGTGACAAACTGCGCTTTGTTATTAATAGCCAGAACTACGATGCGGTAGTAGATACCATTCGTTATGTTGAATGGCGTGATATGAAGCCTAACTTTTACTTTATTTTCTCATCCGACGTTATGGCTAATCTACCGGGTTCTTACCTCATCAGTTATAGAATTGATGAGGGGAACGAAGCACTATTAACGTCTATGTCTCGATCTCACCCAACGGTATCTGTTTTAGATATTCGTACCATGGGCGAAAAAATCCAGGATTTGATTCAACAAATCGTATCGGCAATCACTATTCTCGCTCTTTTAGGCGTGGTTGCGGGGGTGCTACTTATCTTTACGCTATTGAGATTAAGCTTATCCCAACGTCAGCAGGAGATCCGTTTGTATCGCACATTAGGTTCAAGTAAAAAACGGATCAATACAACTCTGTGGGCCGAATACGGCATTATGGCGTTGATAGCTAGCGGTGTCGCGGTATTCGCTGCCGAAGTTTGTGTTGCCGCGGTAATGATATATGGCTTCGACCTAAACGCACAAATTCACCCCGAATTGTGGATAGCTTTACCACTGGCAACATTTGTTACGTTGGCACTTGTCGTAATGAGTTTGTTGAAAAGATTGTTAACGCCAGTAAACACTTAATCACTGCAAATGTTATTAAATGTGGAACACTCCATGACACTTTTATTTTAGTTATCCACAAAAACAGTGGATAACTTTTGGGATAACTAAATGGGGTAAAAAGTGGGGTGTTTCTGCAGGCTTTGCGCCATGGGTCTTACAGTGAAATTGTTATTCACATAGGCATAAAAAAGTGTCTTCCTAACCATGTCGTCAAGTACTTTTTTTGCAATTTTTTTCTACTTTAACGCACCATAAAGGCGCAGTTGGATATTTCGCAAACCCATGAACTTTTTGTGATTTTAATCAAGCCCAAACACGAGTAGAATCCACCGTTAGTAAAGAATTTTCCTTATAAAATTTTTAGTGAAGCAATGAAGTCTGAGTTTCCAAATTACAAAGATAAGCACATCGCTGTTGTTGGTGGCGGTGTCGCAGGTGCAACAGCAGCAATTCATTTTGCGGAGCTGGGTTTTAAAGTTTCCGTAATAGAGAAGGGCGTATCACTGGTAAATGGTCCGCCCATTTGCCATTTACATGCAGGTGGCAACTTATATCGAGAGATTTCTGAGCAACAATGTTTAGATTTGTTAGCACAATCCATTGATACTGTTCGCCTATATCCGCTTTCACTGAATATTCGCCCGACGATCATTGCAGTCCCTTATTCTGATGGTGGAGATCCATCCGCACTGATTCCTCGACTAGAGGTGGTGAAAAATGCGTATCAAAAGCTCGTTGATAAAGATCAAAGCAACAAAGTGCTTGGTGAGCCAAGCGAATACTACAAATTGTATTCAAAAGAGGATCTAGAAGCACTCGCACAACGTACTCAACCAAGTCACCCTGCAACCTTTGATGAGTGGTGTATTCCTTTTGCTCAACATGCTGATCTAGAAGCGCTAAAGTACCCAGTTGTGGCGGTTCAGGAATATGGCTGGAGTGTTTTTCGCCTTGCCGCAATTGCCAACTTAACGTTGAACGCTCTGCCAAACGCCTCAGTATGCACACAAGCAACGCTCAAACAAGCGGACTGGATGGGTAATCACTGGCAACTTGGTTACGAACGAGATGGCATTGATTATCTTATGACATGTGACTACTTGGTCAATGCATGTGGTTTTGAAACAGGATCCATTGACAATACCATCGGTGCCAAGCGTGATAGGTTAGTTGAGTTTAAAGCCGCTTATGTAACCAAGTGGGCAGACTGCCAACAACTGTGGCCAGAAGTTATTTTCCATGGACCGCGTGGAACTGATAAAGGAATGGCTCAACTGACCCCCTATGGTGATGGTTATTTTCAGCTTCACGGCATGACGAAAGGCATTACGCTATTTGAAGATGGCTTAGTTGAGAGTACGCCGTCCTCAGCTCAGCCCGAACTGCCAGTTCCTTTACTCTCAAAGATACGTAACGGTTGGCGAGAAGAAGTCTTAGAAGAACGAACCAATAATGCTATCAAACACATGGCGCAGTTCATTCCCGACTATCACTCTGCTATCAAAGGGGGAAAAGCCCTGTTTGGTGCCCAGCAAATTCCTGGAACGGATCCGGTACTCAGGGCAGCCGATGTGACCTTTGAAGACAACCATTACGCGCGGATAGAAGTGGTAAAAGCGTCATCAACACTACTCGCAGCGCAAAAAATGCTTCAGTTCTGGTTTGATATCGAACCTAACCAAAATGTGGAATCCCAACATCCTGTCGCTGTGCATTGGTCTGAACAAGAAATTGAGCAGTACGCGATTAAACTCACGCAAGAGCGAGACTATCCGCAAGCGTTAGCAGAGCGTTATGGGATGCCTGCATAACCGTTACGTATGGGCTCAGAGGTTGTACTAATATCCAAAAAACTGAGCCCATTGGCACCATACTTCTTGCAAGCCTTGTCTATCTCCTTTCACAAAATTGACTTTTTGCCCGGGTTTCGCCTGTGCCAGCCTTGGCAGGTCAATACGTGCTACACAGCCAAACTTAGGATAGCCACCGATGGTTTGATGGTCGTTGAGCAACACAATGGGATTACCATCGTTAGGAACTTGAATCGATCCTAGCGCAATTCCTTCCGACAGTACGCCTTCGTAGGGCGGTTTGATTTTGTTTCCTTCAAGACGATAGCCCATACGATTTGAATCAGGGGATATGGTGAATGCGTTGCTATAAAAGGCTTGGCGAGCGTCTTCATCAAAGTCCTCATTTTGATAGCCTTCAATCACTCTCAGCTTGATAGGTAAGTTGTAATCCGGCTTAAAGCGAAATGTCATCAGCCTTGGTTTGTGTTTCGGTAAGTTATGAGGAAAAAAGGGAAGAATATCGCCTGCTTTTAAAGCGCCACCATTTGAGTCATAACCACCAAGAGATTCTCTCGTGACTGTAGAAGCACTTCCTAAGTGCTGAGCAATATCGAACCCACCTTTAACCGCAAGATAGGAGCGAAGTCCATTTTTTGCGACTCCGAACTGCAACTTCTGCCCCTTCTTCAACGTAAAGTCAGACCAATTTGAGATAGGCTCACCATCTACTTTTGCATTCAAATCACCACCACATATTGCAAGATGGCAGTTATGTAGTGCGACAAAGCAAGCGTTACCCAAAGTAATTTCAATCGCAGCACAATTGACTACGTTCCCAAGTAAATGGTTTGCCCAACTGTAGGCGTAATCATCTACGGGGCCACCTTGAGTCACGCCAATATGCGCTAAGCCAAAACGACCAAAGTCTTGAATCAAAGAAAGTGGCCCTGACTTTTCCACCAGCAATCCAGCGTAACTCATAGAACACCTCCTAACTCGATAAACTTTTGTTTGGAAATGGCATTAAACGTGACCTTGTCACCTACTTCAAACGGTATAAAAGGTGGTGTATCAGAGAAAAGGGGAAGCGGGCTTCTACCGATAATGTTCCATCCGCCAGGACTATCTGATGGATAGACGGCCGTTTTAGAGTCTGCGATTCCCACGCTTCCGACTGGTACTCGCGTTCTTGGTGTAGCTAACCTTGGCATATGTAATTGAGTATCGACATCGGAGAGGAATGCAAAACCTGGAGCAAAACCAATCGCTGAAACCGCATACTCGGCCTGAGTATGTAAAGAAATGAGCGCGTCTAATGATAGTCCACGATCTTGAAAGCGGGACAAATCTAGCGCGGTTTCTTCGGAGTAGTATACGGGAATAGTGATGTGGTTAGGTTGAACAAGGCTGAGCGATTGAGTATCAAACTGACTGATCATTTGATGCAGTTTATGCACTAAATCTTTTTCATTGATTCGAAAAGGCAAGTAATCAATGAGGATGGTTTGATAGGAGGGGACCACGTTCATAATGATTGACGCTAAAGTGTCTTTGATGTTGCGAGCAAGTTCTCCGACCGCATTTTCAGAGATACTCTCGTCAAACTTAATGAAAATACTGCACTCGGAGATCAAAGAGATACTAAATTTCTCTTTATGCATTAATTTCCTCCCGCGTATAGGCTTTGACGGATCTTTTGGATCAGAGCGATCGACTCTTCATTGTCACCATGAACACAAATCGTATCGGCTTCCAGTAAAATGTAGCCGCCAGAAGCGGTTTTGACACGCCCAGAGTCTGCTAACGTACGGACTTGCTCAAGTATCGCATGCTCATTCTTTAACACGGCATCAGGCTGTGTCCTAGGTGTAAGTAATCCGTCATCCTGATACAAACGGTCTGCAAATGCTTCAAACAGCAAGGGAACGTCATAATCATCTGCGATTTCTAAGTATTTTTCGTTTTCCTGTGACGCTAGAATCATTAACGGCACTTTGAACAAAGCTGCCGCCTTTACGACTGATCTAAATATCGAATCACTTTTCATCATGTCGTTGTATAACGCGCCATGAGGCTTTATATAGCTAATATCTGTGTATTGAGCCCGACAAAGTGCCTGTAAAGCGCCTACTTGGTATATAACCATGTTAGTAATTTCATCACCCGTCATGTTTATACTGCGCCTGCCGAAGCCTTGGAGGTCGGAGTAGCCCGGGTGTGCTCCAATATCAACATCGTTGTCGTTGGCGAGAGTGATAGTGTCGTGCATGACATTAGGATCGGAAGCATGAAAACCGCACGCGATGTTTGCCATATCAACATGAGGCATAACATCTTCGTCTGCCCCCATAATCCAAGAGCCAAAGCTCTCACCCATGTCACAGTTCAATGTAAGTTGCTGTTTATTCAATGTCATACGTTTTATTTCTACACAAGCAATGGGTTCACGATGCAGGAAAATGCATCTAGGTTCAGTGACTCACTTCATTCTTCTATCATGAAAGCGAGGTTTATGATCTGATGGCTGACGAAAAAGATCACTTTAGTCCATAAAGATGTTGCCGTTATTTGAGTTGATCCGAATTTTAAGGTATTTCGTTCCTTTTCCATCCAATTATTGAGAATTTAAGGTTATTTTGCATTGGCATCGTGTTAATCTTGTCGCCCTTAATGGGTAATAGATTGCATAACAACGCTTCTGTCATTTTTAGTGGTTGTCTGCGACAGGAATACATATGTCATTACGAGCAAAGCTTATTTGGCCAATTTTGGTCTTTATAACGGCTATCTTTGTTATCTCAAAAGGTTATACCTCGTATACTGCATACCAATCGTCTAAGCATGAGTTGGTCGAACAAACGAGAAAGTTGATTAACAATGTTTCTTTCTCAATTAAAGATGCGCTAACGACAAAGAACAAGCAAAAAGCTCAAACTACTCTCATCAACTTTTTAAACCAGCCGAATGTTACGCGGGTCAAACTTTACGACCAAGATGATCAACCTTTCGTTGTTCTTGAAGGAGGTGGGGTATCAGCTCCCGTCCCTAATCAAACTGAAAGAAGCAAGTTACACGCGCTAGGTTATGCCTTATCTGCCAAATTTCTTTATGTTCTAGAGCCAATTATTCACGATGGTCGTGTCATTGGCAGTATGAGGGTTACGCTTTCCCATCGTCCAATCATAGAAGCCCAACAATCTTTACTTCGAGATGGTGCTGTACTTCTTCTGTTGCTGTTCGCTGGTGGCACTATCTTTTACATAAGTATCGATAGGCTTGTTCTCAAACCTGTTATAGAACTGAGTCATACGATAGAGAGTGTGACACACGGACAAAATACGGATACTCAAGTTCGCTATTACTCCAAGGATGAAATTGGAGAACTCGCACATTCCTTCAATCAAATGATGAACAAGTTAACAACACGCGAGAAACAGCGGCAACATTCATTAGAAATGTTAGAACAAAAGCGGGCGTTTTCAGAAGAAGTCATTGAATCTATTCAACATGCATTAGTTATTACCGACAACTTCGGGCGTGTTATTTACTGTAATACTGCGACTCGGCAGATATTTCAAAAAAAGTCAGAGGAACTTGAGCATGCCAATATCCGTGATCTAATTAAAACGAAAACACCGAATGAGCTGAGCCAAATCCTAAGTAGGGGGTTAGAATGCGATGACATTCACCTCAAAAATGCAGACAACGAACAGCAGTTGAGTTTAACCAGTCGTCGTTTGTCCACACATGGACACTTATTGTTTTCGATTCAAGATATCACCGAAATTGAAGAGGCCATGAGCAGGCAGCGTGTTGCGGGGCGTGTGTTTGAGAGCAGCCAAGATGGCCTCATCGTTCTTAATCATCGAGGTGTTATCACAATGGCTAACCCTGCGGTCACTAAGTTAGTTGGACTAGAGATGGATCAGCTTATTGGGAAGTCATTTATCCAAACACTTAAGTGGCGCAAGTTGCAGGAAATGATGCCTAGCATCATTGAATCGATAGAAAACTACGGGGTATGGCAAGGGGAAGTTATTGAACAGAACCATCTTGGCCAGTTTGTGCCGATGTTTGCAAGGGTTAATCGTATCGTTAAGTGTGAAGACAATGGGTTCTACGACCTAGTCATTGTTCTTACCGATCTTTCTGGTGCAAAAGAGATGGAACGACTTGAGTACTTAGCTCATCACGATGCACTAACGGGGTTAGCGAATCGCTCCAAGTTCCATTTAGAGTTGGAAGAATTAGTACAACGGTCGGGATACTTACGTGACGAATTTGCGGTGCTTTACCTCGATCTCGATGGTTTTAAAGAGGTTAATGATACCTATGGCCATGACGCAGGTGATGAAGTTCTGAAAAAAGTAGCCGAGCGTCTAACATCTGCGACTCGACATAGTGATTTAATCGCAAGACTTTCGGGTGATGAATTTGTCATGTTGGTTAATCCTGCCAACCAAAAAGTCGTCACCCGAATTGCAGAACAACTGCTCGAAAGCGTATGCACACCAATCGAGTACAAAGGTAACTCGCTCAAGGTTGGCGTTAGCATCGGCGTTAAATTGGTCGGTGTTAATGAGCGAGATGCCACTCGAGTGTTAAAAAGTGCAGATACTGCAATGTATCAAGCTAAAAAAGCCGGAAAAGGCCAAGCAATATTAATGGGATGTGAATTGCAGGAGACAGTTTAAATCGTAACGTCAAAGCTTTAAACTAAACCCATTCGCGTCAGAAGGAATGATAAAATGAAAGTACTTGTTACGGGTGGTATGGGCTATATCGGTAGCCATACATGTATTCAAATGATCGAAGCTGGTATGACGCCAGTGATTCTAGATAACCTGTACAACAGTAAGTCTACGGTCTTAGAGCGCATTGAAAAGGTATGTGGCGTAAAGCCAACCTTCATCCAAGCCGATATCAGAGATAAATCGACAATGGTAGAGGTTCTAAAATCGAACGATATAGAAGCGGTTATCCATTTTGCAGGTTTAAAGGCCGTCGGTGAGTCCGTAGCAAAACCTCTAGAGTATTATGACAACAATGTGAATGGCACTTTGGTATTGGTTGATGCAATGCGCGAAGCTGGAGTTAAATCGTTGGTATTTAGCTCCTCAGCAACTGTCTATGGCGATCCTGCATCTGTTCCAATCACAGAAGACTTTCCAACTAGCGCAACTAACCCTTATGGACGCAGTAAATTAATGGTGGAAGAATGTTTAACGGACTTCCAAAAAGCGAATCCAGATTGGAGCATCACACTTCTTCGTTACTTTAACCCTGTAGGTTCACATCCAACTGGTGAGTTAGGTGAAGATCCTCAAGGTATTCCAAATAACCTAATGCCGTTTGTTTCTCAAGTTGCGGTGGGCCGCCGAGAGTTCCTCTCTGTATTCGGTAGCGACTACCCAACGAAAGATGGCACCGGCGTGCGTGACTACATTCATGTGATGGACTTATCCGATGGCCACGTCGCTGCTTTGGAAAAAGTAGGCAACAAAGCTGGCCTTCATGTCTATAACCTTGGCACTGGCAATGGCTACAGTGTGCTTGAAATGGTGAAAGCATTTGAAGCCGCAAGTGGTAAAGATGTTCCATACAAACTTGTTGAACGTCGTCCAGGCGATATTGCGGAGTGCTGGGCTGATCCATCAAAAGCAATGAATGAGTTAGGTTGGAAAGCGTCTCGCACTCTAGAAGAAATGACTGGTGATACATGGCGTTGGCAATCTAACAACCCTCAAGGTTACCCAGACGTCTAATTTTGTTTTACACAATAATAACAAAAAGACGCATAATTGCGTCTTTTTTGATCCAAATCGGAAAAAATCGTAAATTACTGGTTAAAAGGTAGCAAGTCTATATAGAGCTGTTAAACTATGTCCGACTCTTAATTTGGGTTATAAATTTTCTCATAGCTATTGGGGTAGTTCATGGAACTCGGTCTGATCATCACTTTTATCATTGCAGCAGCAGTAATGGTGAAAAAAGAGATGGCAAAACAGTAAACTTTCATTTTTCATACTTTTCTTTACATTTTTGAAATGAAAGCCATAAAAAAAGCCAGCATTACGCTGGCTTTTGTGTTTTTAAGGTTTAGAACTCGTATTTAGCTGTAATTGACCAGTTCCGCCCAGCTTGAGTCAGATCTTTGTTTTCTGTCTGAAGGTCACGAACATCATTCCAATTGTAGTACTCTTCATCTGTCACGTTGAACAGACCTGCTCGCAACGTAAGGTCTTTAATAGGTTTGTAGTACGCGGTGATATCTACAACCGTAGCTGCGGAGATAGGCAACACTTTATCGTCATTTATGTCGCTTTTATCTTTAGAAGCGGTGTAGTTAATGGTTAACTTGGTTCCCCAGTTTTGTTCTGAATCGTAATTTAAACCAGCGACAAGGTTCCAAGGGTTAACACTGTTTAGTGGATTATTGTTTCCATCTTCACCTTCCGTATATGCCGCTGCTACACGAGAGCTAAAGCCTTCGATTGGCATGAACTTGTTCCACGAAAGTTGGTTTGAAAACTCAATACCTTTAATTGTCGCTTTGCCAATATTTACGTACTGCAGAATCGCAGGGTCAGTCACTGGTGTCCAAGTGCCAGAGACGGTTTTACTCTCGATGAAGTTGTCGTAATCGCTGTAGAAAACTGACACTTCACTGCTAGAAATGTCATTATTATGTCGCCAACCAAATTCGTACGAAATGCTGTCTTCTGCTTTTAAATCAGGATTTGGCTTAAAAATGTAGCCATGCATTGGGTTGCCGAAGGAGTAGTACAACTCTTGGAAATCTGGAGCACGGAAACCTTGGCTGATTTGCGCGAATAAACGATGTTGTTCATTAAGCTTATAAACAGAACCTAAGCGGCCTGTAAATGCAGAATCAGAAAACTTTTTGTAGTCGCTAGCCGCGTTACCACTTGGGTTGCTGCTTGTGTCACCTGGATCGGTTTCAAATGCATCCCACCGTACGCCCGGGGTAATCGTAAAGTTACCTACCGTAATTTCGTCTTGTAAAAAGAGCCCGTAACGACGCTCGCTCGCAGAAGGGATATAGAAAATTTCTTTGTTTGCGCTTGCACTGTTGTACTCTTTGTTAACGTTCTTAATGTCTTTATCACTGAAGGATGCACCGTACACAAAGTAATGCTCTGTACTACCAAGCATGAGATATTTGTCGAACTGAGAATCAAACTGGTAGCCTTCATCCTCGTAGATGTAGTCTTTACGTTGGTTATTCTGACCTTTAACACGATCAGTAATGCCGTTTTCTTCTTTGCTAAGCCAATCTAGTTGCCAGGTAAGGGAGTCCGCTACGGCCGTTTGCATCTCCCAAATATGTTTTATACCAACTTGATATTGTTCTGTTACATCTTCACTTGTTGCATTAGTATAACCGTTGTAAGACTGCTTTCCGTTGCCTTTGTTGCGAATATAATTCCCATTGAACTCAACACGATGTGCATCATTGAGTTGGTACTGAAGCTTAACCAGTAAGTTGTTCGCTTCTGTATCTGCATCTGCTAGATCTCCAAAGTTATCCAGTTCATTGCCGTCGCGACGCGTATAAGCAAGTAAAGATTCCAAATCGCCAGTTTTGTGCGCTAATGCCACAGATTCACTGAATGTATTGTCTTCGGAAGAGTAGTTGAACTTCGCATGGCCACCAAAGTTACGACCCTTAAGGAAATCAGCCGGATCTTTAGTTTCAAATGCAACAATGCCACCAATTGCGTCAGAACCATGTAGAGACGATGCTGCACCTTTTACAATTTCAACCGCTTTTATTAGGTCGGTATCCACGTTAACGCGAGCAGAGTTAATGAACGTATTCCCTGATTCGAACTGGTTACCTTGAGATACGCCGTCCACAAGAACTTTAATTCGATTGCCTTCGATACCACGGATATTGATACTCTGGACACCTTGGCGAGAGTTTGTCTTAACCGTGACTCCTGGCGTGTACTCAAAGAGATCATCTAAGCCAGTGACCATGCTTTCTTCGATGTTCTTATCAGTAACGACCGCAACAGAAGCAGCAGTGTCTTCGATTTGGCTATTAGTACGAGTCGCAGTCACGACCACTTCATTGAAGGTTGAATGATCTTCAGCGTAGGCACCTTGGGATAGTGCAATCAGAATAGAGGCTGACAAAATTGTTTTTTTATACATTGGCTTCAATACCTTAGATCCATAATAGGTAACAACAAACGGGATACTAATGGATCTAAATAATAATTACTATCATTACCATTGTCATTTGTAGTTTTATCTTGAGTAGAACTCTTAGGTTATGAGCATTTCTAGTCTTTAGTTATCAGTGTGTTATATTGTTTAACGTTAGTTCTTGGTAAGATCATCCAAATACAATCAATGTGACAAAAGTCACATTAAGAGAGGCCATGTGCAGAGTCCAATTACGTTAGAAGCGCTCCATATTCTGGATGCCATTGACCGAAGAGGGAGTTTTGCAGCTGCTGCGAATGAGTTAGATAGAGCCCCGTCATCACTGAGTTATCAGATCCAGAAACTCGAGCAAGACTTAGACATCATTATCTTCGATCGCTCTGGTCACAAAGCCCATTTTACTGAAGCAGGAAAGCTCATCCTTGAAAGAGGACGAGCCATTTTACAAGCCAGTGAAAAGTTAGTGAATGATGCAACGTTATTGGCGAATGGTTGGGAGCTGGATATTACCATTGCCTTTGATGGCATTATTCCTATATCCAATTTCTTCCCTATGGTTGATGCATTGGCTGAAGTCAGCTCAACACGAGTCAGACTGCAAGAAGAGATCTTGGCTGGTAGCTGGGAATCGCTGAATACAGGTAGAGCGGATTTACTGATTTGCCCATCACTGGATACACTTCCTCAAGAAGTCAAATCAGAAAAAATTGGTAAGATGAGCATGTTTTGGGTAGCGGCTGCTGATCACTATGTTCACAAGCGTAGTGGTAAGTTTGATGAGGCGGCGCGAGAAAAGTACCGAATCATTGCCATTGCAGACACTGCACGTGAACAACCTGCGCTCTCAATTAATATCATTCAAAAACAGCCTCGCTTGACCGTCACCAACTTTACGGCAAAAGTAGATGCGCTCACTGCAGGTTTAGGCATTGGTACGTTACCAAGCCAAATTGCACAACCTTTGATTAATAGTGGCGTATTGAAGCGAATCGAAGGTACAGAAGAGCAGCCGATGGATATTATCTTAGCATGGCGCCGAAATACCATGGGTGAGGCGAAATCCTGGTGTATTCAATACTTGAAAAAGAATTGGAAACTAAAGTAACAACGTAACTTTTACTTCTTAGGTTCCCATTGCTTATCGAATCTAAGAAGTAAAGTTATCGCTAATGCTTTATTTTTCAATTTAAAGGGAGCACCATATCTGCCGTACCATCGGCAAACTGAACATCGACTTCAAATCCCAGATTTTGAGCTAACATCAACATCCCTCTGTTTGTAGGCATGGTCATTCCAGACATTTGCTTTGTGCCTTTAATCTTGCAATAGCTGATAATTTTCTGCATCAGCACTTTACCTAAGCCTTTTCCTTTCAAATCTGAACGAACCAAAATAGCAAACTCAGCATCACTATTATCTGGTGTAATCAATGCGCGGGCTACGCCTATGATAGACGGTCCGTCGGTATTAAACGCTACCGCAACAAACGCCATTTCGCGGTCATAGTCGATTTGAGTGAAGTTTGCCAAAGCCTCATGGTTGAACTCACCAACCTCAGAAAAGAAACGCTTATAGAGATCTTCTTTCGATACGCTATTAATGAATTGAGCATGCAGCGGCTCATCTTCAGGCAGGATAGGGCGAAGCAGGATAGGTTGGCCATCTCGAAGCGTTACAGTTTCGACAAACTCTGCCGGGAAAGGGCGAATCGCCAGACGTTTTTGCGCATCTCCCTCGTATTTACACAGTGTGATGTCCGCATCGAGGATAGTTAAATCGCTTTCCGACACCAATACTGGATGGATATCCAGCCTTTGTATTTCTGGCAACTCAACCGCCATTTGGGAAATACGAACTAAGAATTTCGACAACTCACTAATATCGAGCGCATCTTTGTGTTTCTGCAGGCGAATCTTTCCAGACTTTAAAGCCACAACGACAAGGTAGCGTGCAAGCGTCATGTTCAAAGGAGGAAGTGCAGCGACGGCATCTTGGGCGATATTCCACTCCGAGCCGCCTTGACCAAGCAAGATCACAGGTCCAAAGACCTTATCTACTGCAATACTAATCCGTAGCTCTTCAGCGCTGCCGAGCTTTGCCATACCTTGTACCAATAGACCGTGTACATTGGCAGAAGGGTAACTTAGCTTTACGGTATCTAGAATGGATAGCGCTGCGTTGGAAACTTCTCGACTGTTTCTTAAATTCAGGGCGACACCGTGTACATCCGATTTATGAGGAATGTCTGGAGATCGCAACTTAACCGCAACAGGGTATCCGATATTTTCTGCCATATGCACGGCTTCAATTTCGTCAGATGCAATCCATGTTGGCAGAACATTAAACCCGAACAGCTTAAATAATGGGCTGGTTTGATGCGTATCCAAGGTAACTGTATTTTTATCCAGTAATCGTTCATTTACCCATTCTTTTGCAGAACTCACACTTCCAGAGTGCAATGGCTCAGCCGTCGTTGGCGTTTCCATTAATTGCTTCTGGTTTCGTCGATATTCAACCAAGTGCATATATGCAACGACCGCACTTTCCGGCGTTCGATAGGTTGGAATGCCAGCTTGAGTAAATGCCAGTCGTGCCTCTCTCGACGTTTGTTCTCCTGACCAGTTGGTCAAGATATTAAAATGCTTATGCCGAGGGTGAGCCTTGATCGCCTCAATGACAGCTTGAGCAGTTTCAAGAGGGTCGGAAACCGCAGAAGGACTATGCATAATCAAGATCGCATCTGCACAGTCGTTATTCATCAGTGCGTTAATGGTGTCAATGTAGCGTTTTTTTGTTGCATCACCAGACAGATCAATCGGATTTCGAGCGCGCCAGTTGGACGGGAGTACAGTTTGTAATTGCTCAATGGAAGCGTCATCAAGCGTTGCGAGCTGGCCACCACGTTCAATCAAAGTATCAACGGACATAACTGCAGGGCCGCCGCCATTGGTGACGATCGCTAAACGCTCCCCACGAAGTGGAACAGAATGCGTGAGTGTTTCTACCGCAGCGAAGAGCTCATGCGTATTGCTGACTCGTAACATACCAGTTCGACGGATGGCAGAATCGTAAATTACATCAAGCGTATCACCATCTTGCTGTTCGAAAGTATTCATCTCTTTAGAGCGGCCAGCTTTTAATACCAATATACGGCGGTTACGTGAAGCAGCTCGCGCAGCAGACATAAATCGTCGAGCATCTTGGATGTTATCCACATAAAGCAGAATAGCTTCCGTATTCCCATCCATACTTAAGTAATCAAGCAAATCTGCAAAATCGATATCCTGTCCGCGTCCAATCGAAATGAACGAAGAAAAGCCAATATTCTTATCATTTGCCCAGTCTAACACTGTGGTACACACCGCCGCAGATTGTGAGATGAACGCAATTTTTCCGGGCTTAGCCGCAACAGGAGAAAACGTGCAGTTAAAATTGTGCCAAGGCAAGATAATACCTAAGCTGTTCGGTCCTAAAACTCGAATATTCAATGATGAAATATTTAAAGGCTGAGCGTCATCAGAGATAACAATCGCAAACGGCGTGCCTCTTTCATCTAACTCTTTAAGCAGTTGCTCGTTGCGTGAAACGTTCGTACATAAAATCGCAATATCTGGCGTATAGGGTAGGGAAGCCACATCAGGATAGGCTATAACTCCGGATACCGCTTTGTATCGCGGCGTTACTGGCATAATCGCGCCACCAAATCCACTTTGTAGAAGGTTACGCATAACGACATGCCCTGCTCGCAATACTTTTTG
The DNA here is from genome assembly GCF_032970445.1 of Vibrio sp. T13N. Taxonomy (NCBI): domain Bacteria; kingdom Pseudomonadati; phylum Pseudomonadota; class Gammaproteobacteria; order Vibrionales; family Vibrionaceae; genus Vibrio; species Vibrio sp. T13N. The sequence continues at coordinate 141,770 of NZ_JAWJYE010000002.1, read as the reverse complement.
AGATGCACCAATAACGGCCACAGAGTTGGGTTTAAAGAGTTTATGTAGTTTATTCATGCTGACTCCTAGCCGTTTGCAAGTAACGTTTGCCTATCGGTTTCATATCAATCATAAACGAATAATTTATTGATAAAACGCCTTCAGACCAGACATTGCATAAAATGTGGGCGATGCTTATGGAGTTTGTGTTATTCATCACATCAAAATCACAGATTATTGTATTTGATGCTTGATAAACGGCCCTGCTATCGGCATGATTTATCGTAATATTTATCCAGAGCATTTGTTACTTCATGAAAAAAATCGCAATCATCGGCTTGTCAGTCCTGCTTTCTGCTTGTGCATCTGAAACTTACATCACAGACGTAACTTCTGAAAGTTATCGAGAGGACTACAAATCAGATCGTATCTCTAAGCCAATTATGGCGTCTGAAAACGCTGTAGTAGAAAAAGACGTACAACCAACTGTTGTGAAAATGACGGCAAAGCCTGAAGAGAAGAAAGTAGTCAAGCTAACGCCAAAAGAGCAGGCGAAGCCAGTTAAGATAGTACCACCGAGTAAAAAGCAAGCTGGCATTCAACGATTTGGCTATACCATTCAAGTCGCCGCTGTGGGTAGCCAAGCGAAAGTCGATCAGTTTGCAAATAAACTACCACAAAACGGTCAGCCGATTTGGGAAAACTATAAAGTCGTCAACGGTACTAAGTGGTTCTCAGTTTTATACGGAGACTACGCAACAAGCGCGGAAGCCAAGCAAGCGATTTCGACTTTGCCTGCTCAATTTCAGCAGTTAAGACCATTTGTTAAAAGCATTGACGCCATTAAAAACTCAGCCTACCCAACGCTTAACAGATTAAACTAACACATCAAATAAGGGAGCGAATAGCTCCCTTATTTATTTGTTCAAATCCTACTCGAACAAAATTCCTCACACTAAAATTACTGTACGTCACACTTCAAAGGTTTATCATAATAAATAGTATCTTTTGTAGGTCACGGAAAGATTGATTCATGATTAAAAATATTCTTCTACTATGCGGCGGCGGCTCTTCTGAGCACGAGATTTCATTATTGTCTGCAAACTTTGTCGAACAACAATTAAATCTTATTGAAGACGTTCACGTTACACGCGTAGAAATAAAAAACGAAGGTTGGATGACCAACCAAGGTGAGTTGGTTTACTTGGATCTCAATACCAAGCAGTTGTGCTCAAGTGAATCTAATCAAACCATCGATTTCATTGTGCCTTGTATACATGGTTTTCCAGGCGAGACAGGTGATATTCAATCTCTGTTTGAAATCGCAGGCATTCCTTACCTGGGTTGCGGGCCAGAAGCAAGTAGCAATAGCTTCAATAAAATCACATCTAAGCTTTGGTACGACGCTATCGGCATTCCCAATACGCCATACTTATTCTTAACGCGCAACGATGAAGAAGCTCATACTCAAGCTCATAAAGCATTTGAAAAATGGGGAAAAGTCTTTGTCAAAGCCGCGCGTCAAGGGTCATCTGTTGGATGTTACAGCGTCACAGAAAAAGATAAACTTTCCAATGCAGTAAATGATGCGTTTGGGTTTTCTGACCAAGTGTTGGTTGAAAAATCAGTAAAACCACGAGAGCTTGAAGTTGCTGCATATGAGATGAATGGCCAGCTGCACATAACGAAGCCAGGCGAGGTTATTGCACCTGACGGTGCTTTTTACTCGTACGATGAAAAGTACAGCAGTTCAAGTCACTCGCTAACTGAAGTTGAAGCGAAGAATCTAACCCAAGAACAATTAGATGCAATTCAGCACGCATCTGAGAGGGTATTTAAGCAAATGAATCTTCGCCATTTGTCTCGTATCGACTTTTTCTTAACGGAAGATGATGAGATTTACTTAAACGAAGTAAACACATTCCCAGGTATGACTCCGATCTCGATGTTCCCTAAAATGCTTCAAAATAACGGGCACAAATTCCATGAGTTCTTGGAAGATTGTATAAACAGTGCAAAGTGATTAACGTTATCAAGGCGCGTTTTATGATAGAAATTGTTTTCTAGAGCAAGGTTTATTCAAGCCGTATTTGAATATTGCTCAGTAGCAATTATGATTATATCAACGCATTAAACAGATGACTCAGTGGTATGGCGATTTCAAACTATAGAGGTTTTAACCTGCAGTCAGGCGGACCAGATGGCAGTATTTGGAAGGTTAAAATCAAAAACCACGTCTTACAAGGTAGTTTGACGGCGGTAAAGAAAAGCATTGATTGGTGGTGCGATACCGCATCAATTATTGATCCCAAAGAGTTTGCTGCGCTTGGACAAAGAGCGCAGCAAGTTGGTGGTGCAAAATCAGAAGTCTTTAACGGTTATACTATTCAAAATGATACAGGTCAGCCCAACTCTTGGTACTGTATGTTTAATGGTAAACTGATTAAGGGTAGTAAAACTGCTATTCAACGTCATATCGAAGCTTATTTAGTTGCAAAGCAAAAAGCGATGCAAGCTCAACAACAAAAGAAACAATAGAATGACTCTGGTATATTCAACAGAAACCGGTCGAATTAAGCCGGAAGAAGAAAAAACATCTCGCCCCAAAGGCGACGGTATTGTACGAATTCAGCGCCAAACGAAAGGCCGTAAAGGTAAAGGTGTATGCATCGTTACAGGTTTAGACTTGGATGATGCACCTTTAAAATTATTAGCTGCAGAACTCAAAAAAGTCTGCGGCTGTGGTGGCTCGGTAAAAGATGGCAATATCGAAATTCAAGGTGATGCTAGAGACAAGATCAAAGCGCATCTTGAAAAGAAAGGCATGACAGTCAAATTAGCCGGTGGTTAATTTACATTCAGGAAAACTCAGAATGGCGTCTAAAAATAGACGCCATTTTTTATTTTAGTAAGTAATACGCTAATTGAAGAACAAGCAATCGCAGATTGATAGATCGATATTAGCTATTTTATGGTAAATAGCCATTATGTTTAATACTCACATTAAAGGCTTTAAATTTCAAATTCACAGGGGAATAGGAGCGCTCATTGGCAACATTTGGCGTACGAGCACATTCAATTTAACATAATATACATAATGCGCACTGTAATAGTGGTTCCTGTGGACTTGCAATCACTAAAGCCAATCCGGCACAAACCATTGAAATGCTTGATAATCCAAGTCCGTTATACTTTTTTGCAATGCTTTCCCACATGCTTTTTATCGCTGGGTTTTCATTGCGATCAGCGTGACATCCTAGCAACGCAATCTCCGGGTCTATACCTGCGCCGTGTGCTAGAAAAACTGCTTCTTCATCAGTAAGTTGTCTAACACCTTTGCGAATTTTACTAATCTTCGGCGGGTCTAGATTCAAATCGTGCGCAACCTGCTTATCTTGTACGTAGTTTTTCGCCTTTTTGTAGGCGTTAATTAGTTCAGCTGTGTACATAAGAACCTCCATTTCTTCTCATTGTAGCCACAAAGTTGCCATAAATCGCATCTTGCAGTTGCCATTCTTCGCAACTACGATTGCCATAAATCGCAATTGGTCAGGTGTCATTATGCTTACGGAACAAATCAAATCCCTTATCGAAAATGAATGTGCGCTTAGTCCTCGACTTACTGGCGTGTTCTTCCGTAAGCACCTGAATCAATCTATGTATGATGATGACGGCCAACTCACTGAGTTCGCCATTCAATGTCATCACTACTTTAACGAACTCAAACGCGCTGCTGAGCAAAAAGCCTTTCATGCTCGTCTTGAACAATGTCGTCTTCAACACGAACAACAGCAAGAATCAGTTAAACGCGTTAATCAGTCCGTAAAGAAATCCGCTAACCAATCACGAGCTCAGTTCATTGGCTCTCTGCGCTTTGAACTCAATCAAGGCGTTCTGATGGTTCGCTCGGTTTCTCGTTCAATGCCAACTCCAACCAAATGGATTCGTCGTTATCTCAAGAAACTTGGCGTACGTCGCCTTGGTAAATCTTTGTCTAACGGTGTTTTATTTACTGGTGACGCTGTCACTGAAATCCTCGCTTGTTTGCAAGCTAAACAGGCTAAGAACGACACCATACCGTTTGAACTGAATATCAGCGCCCTGCCGATTTTAGCTTGGTTTCGTTCGCCACTCAGCCTTGGCACTCCAACATTGGAGGCTCAGTACTCATGAACGAAGCTCAAATCATCTATTACGACTTGCTGCCTGACTACACGGTGTCTGTGTTGGTCAAAGGTTGCGACGAATGGGATTTGCTTAAATCCATGTCTCATCTTGAGTCTTGGGCTTCGTCTCAGTTCGCTTCTTATGAGTTGGTGTCCATCACCAATACGACCGTTGAACAACGTATCAATTTGGGGGTGTTCGATGACTACCGCAACTAACATCCTCAAAAAGTTCGATGAGCAAAGCGTTCATATTGATTACCTGTGTTTTACGTTTGCTGTGAAAGACTTACGTCATTGTCATGATGCGGTTCGTCGATTGCACAAGCATGAGGAATACAAAGGCTTTGCCAAATCTGCACTGTTACAGCGTCACTGTCGTGCGCCTAAGTTCCCTGCTCCACCTGTGTTTAATCCGACCGTCGCTAAGACGTCTGAAGAAATTGAAGCGTACAACAAAGCCTTTGATATCTGTTATCGCAACTACTTAGAAGATTGCTTGCGTATCTTTACCAATCAAGTGCTTGGTTTGTCGCTGTCTGCGCCTCGCGGTTTGGGTTTCCAGTTCTACACCGAATCCATGAAACTGACTTCGCCAGATGGTGAGGACTTTTGCGGCTTCGTTGGTATCGGCGGTAACAATGACACGGTGCATTTCCAAATCAACGGAACGGGATGCAAGCATGTATTTGCCCGTCGTCCTACGTGGTCGCTACATGACTGGCTGACCAATGTGCTTGGTGTGCAGACTCTGGCGCGTGTTGACTTGGCCTATGACGATTACGACGGCATTTTTGATTGCGAATACGCTTACAAGGCGTGGCGTGATGACTGTTTCCGCACCGCAGAACGTGGTCGTGGCCCTGTGCTTCATGAAGATATGACCATTGCCAGTATCGGCAAAGACGGCAAACCGATTTACACCAAAGAGCAATACTCGATTGGTTCGCGTACCTCGCGCATTTACTGGCGTATCTACAACAAGGCTCTTGAGCAGAAACTCGCGAACACTGGCCTTGTCTGGTATCGCTCTGAGGTCGAGCTTAAAAAATGGAATGTTGATGTGTTGCTGAATCCTGCTGGCGCGTATGCCGCGCTGAATGATTTCGCAGCCTCGATTTCTACTGCAAAGAAATTCAATACCAAACCTGTCCCGACCAAACGCGCGGCGTTAGACCTGTTGGCCTCTGCGCATTGGATGCGTCGCCAGTACGGGAAAATTCTGAACTCTTTAATCGAATTCCATGAGGGCGACATTGAAACCGTGGTCGGTTCCCTTGTCCGTGATGGAACTAAATTCACCTTCCCCGATACCTACGGCAAGTTGGTGACTCACATATTGGAGACTTAACAAATGGCTAAATCCGTTTTTGTACTTGGCATGGATATCACTTGGAACTCAGCACGTGGCGACAGTGCTCAACTGAACGTGTCACGTCCTCTACGTGAAATCAACTCAGAGAAATTCAAACGCCGCACTATCGGTGAATCGGGTGATGTGAATCCCCAATGGGATCAACCTTTAATGATTGACCATGAATATGCCCTGCTTCTTGAGCGCACTGGTGCTCTCGTTCCTCGCCGCGAATACCAATTGCGCTTGGAGATTAACCCAGAAGACCCATTGGCAGGCGCTATCGTGACTGAGCTTATTCCAGTCGACCAAGAAATTAAGAAGCACTTCGAGGCTTCAATGAAACCCGTTCAAGGCTAAAAAATGTCTGTATGCGTCACCGTCGTTAACCAGTATGGCAATTTGAAAGCAACAAAAACGCCTGTTGCGGATTGCCAAGAATACGTGCTGATTTCGGCGGTGGACTACCAAGAATATAAGGAACCAGTCCTCTTCAACGGTGACTTGTTCCTGTATGTCAGTGGCGTGCTCTTGATCAACATGGTTGTTGGTCACTGGGTGGGTCGTGTTGTTCGCCTTATGAGTAAAAGGTAAATCTTATGAAAAAACTAGAACTTGTTGTAACTAACGTAAAACACGCAGTCGTAAACAAAAAGACCGCAGCTGGCGCTGCACTGATGGCCGCGTCTGTCTCTCCGGCGTTCGCTGAAGTCGATATCACGGGCGCAATCAACTCTGCGGTATCCGGTGGTCAAGCTAACGTATCACTGGTTGTGGCGGGTCTGATTGGTATGGCTGCACTGGGCTTTGGTGTGACCATGGTTGTTGGCTTCTTACGCCGCTAACGGCTCACCTCTATGCCTCCTTTATCGGGTAATTTACTTGGAGATGTTCTCGCTATCGTTCTAGGTGTTGCCTTTGCGGGGGCATTCCTCCACGGCTTTGTGAGTGGCATCAATACTCACTAATCAACGGATAAGGGAGCTTCGGCTCCCTTTTTTAATGGTGCAAATGTGAATAAGTCACTCTTTTTACTTTTGTTTTCGTGCTTGTTCTTATCACTTAATGCAAGCGCGGCTCAACCAACCTATAAGGTTTCAGACGTTTCAGCTTATCCCGATTGTAAGTTGCTATTGGGTATGAGAGTTAACCCTGCCTCTTATGTCTCTTGTTATGAGAATAAGTTTGTTAATTACAAGGATTTTTCTACTAAGTCCTGTTATTTGAGGCATGGCAAATACGTTGTAGATATCATGTGTCACACGACCAGTCCTTCTTGGCCTCTTTATCATGCTGCCGGATTCTTTCAAAATTCAGCTCAATGTCCACCTGACTATGAAAAAGTAGAAGACGAGTACGTCGTGTCGTGTGAACCCATCGTTCCTGCTTGTGAGTATGGAGAGAATCCTGATGGCTCATGCATGGATGCTTGTCAGTTCAAACAGTCCATTGGCGATACGGTGAAATTGTATTGGCACCCTGCTGTCTACGGCGAACTGGTGACGGGCGCTTGCTACGGTGACTACGGTGCCACTCGATGCGAAATGACCAAAAACGAATCCACCATTATTTGTACTGGCGTTCCTGATGGACAGTACACGCCCGACTCTCAATGCTCTCTGCGCTTTGCTTACACTGGACGTCAGTGTGACGGTGGCACACTTTTCTGGGGCGTGAATGGGCCAGATGAACCCATCATTCCACCGGATACGCCAGAAGACCCAACTCATGACCCTGACGACCCAACAGGCGAGATTGAAGACCCAAGTGTCCTACCCGACGATTCAACCAACACGGTTAATCCCGGTGTCGTTGATGATAAACCGGACGTAGAAGACCCTGACACGGATGAATCGACAGACACGGCAGTCCTTTCTGCCATTAAAGGGCTTAACATGGATGTGAACAAAGGCATTCATGATCTTAACGTCGATATCAACCAGTCACACGCTGACATCACCAACGCGGTGATTGATGTGAAAGGCTCTTTGGTTGATAACACCCAAGCCATTCAAGAACAGCAAATCAATGACAACAAGATTTATAACAACACCAAGGCACTCATCCAACAGGCCAACGGCGATATCACTACGGCGGTGAACAACAATACCAACGCCACCATTGGTATTCGTAACGATTTAAAAGGGCTTGGTGATTCAATGGGCGAACTCGATAACAGCTTAAATGCGATTGAGGGTCTATTGACTGGCTCAGAGTTTGGTACACCTACGGGCACCGCTATCACTGGCGAAATCTTCACGGCAGAAGACTTTGCCAACCTGCAAACCACGATAGATGAAAAAGCCGAATCCATCCAAGGCTATGTGGACGACATCAAAGGCTTAATCACTATCGGCACCAACTTCAACAACGGCACATTAAGCGACAAGTCTTTCAATATCAAAGGCGCAACCGTTGAATCAGGACTACAGCGTTTTGATGCGGTATCGGGCTACGTGCGCCCTGTCGTGCTGTTCATTTGTGCCTTAATCGCCCTTTGGGTTCTGTTTGGTAATCGGAGTAAATAACATGGAATACATCTACTCGGCATTAGAGTTTATTGCCAACATTGGGCAAACCTTTCTCGACTTCTTTGATGTGGCGATTGAATGGATAAAGAACGCGTTTGAATACGGCGCGATGTGGCTTATCTCGGTATGGCTCGATATCAAGATTGCCTCGATACAAATCGCACTCAAGATTGCGCAGCTGCTGCTCGAAGAATATGGCGTCTATACGCTTGTCGAAGACCGCTTTAATGCGCTTCCCTCTGACGTCCGTTATATCTTAACCGAATACGGTGTCACCTCTGGGCTACGTGTCATCTTTGACGCGTTCGCTACGTCTTTAGTTATGCGTTTCTTTAACTGGTGATTGAATGGCTACTTCATTTCGATACGGTCACGGTGGCTCTTACAAATCGGCTTGCGCCGTGTGGTTTGACTTACTGCCTGCACTGCGTGAAGGTCGAATTTGCATTACGAACATTCATGGCATGCAGCCACTTGAAGTGATTGAACAACGCCTTGGTGAGAAGTTTCCTGATACGGCTCGGCTCATTCGCATTAGCTCTCGCAATCCTGAAGGCTTCGAGCTTTGGAAATACTTTTTCTGTTGGGCGCCTATTGGGGCGTTCATCCTCATTGATGAGTGTCAGCAAATCTTCTCGGTCAATGCAGGTTTCAAAATGGCGAACATACACAAGCGCCCTTTCACTGACTTTGAGCCTCACTTACCGGAAGGATTCTCTGAGCTGTTTCACTCTCGTTGGCTAACGATTGATACATCCAGTTTGGACAATGGCGAGATAGACGATTGCCAACGCACACGTTTTGATGAGCAAGGGCGCATCATCTATCCGGAGAACTTTAACAACGCCTTTATGGAGCACCGGCACTACAACTGGGACATTGTGTTGCTCACGCCTGACTTTGCTCAAATCCCTAAAGAGTTAAAAGGTGTCGCGGAGTTGGCCAAGCAACATAAGGGTAAAGATGGGATCTTCTTTTCTAACCGCAAACCACGCATCTTGGAACATGACCCAACTCGAACGGTCACCAAACCAAGCAAAGACGATGTGGTTTATAACCTCAAGGTGCCGCTTGACGTCCACCTCCTCTACGCCTCGACCGTCACGGGGCAAATCACCAAGTCGGGGCTTGGAAAGAACATCTTCCTTAACCCGAAATTCTTAGCCGCTATGGCACTGGTCGTGCTTTCATTTGGGTACTTAGTTTATGCGCTTATTGGTATGGTTTCTGATTCTGAGACGACAACTGCGGAAGGAACGCAGCTTCATCAAACTTCGCAGCAAAGTGGCGTTTCGACTTCGCAAGGTCAAGCACGTCCTGGTCAAAGTGGTTCGCCTGGTTCTGTCATGGGTTCTAGTGGTTCTGGCTGTACGGGTTCTGGTTGCGGGAATGAGTCTTATCATGACGTAGGCACCGTTCCGGCTTGGTTCCCACTGGCGAACTCAGAGAGTATCTATGTCTCTGCGGTGGAACGTTGGCACAAAGCCACCTCGATACACGTCAACGTGCATTTTGAGGTTGTCACACCGCGCGGTGTGACTTACCTCGATGACGGATTCCTAAATAAGTTGGGCGTCAAGATGGAATATCTGGACGATTGCCTCGTCCAGCTGTCTCGTGGCGCATCCAACTTCTATGTCACGTGTTCGCCGTATGAGCAATATGCACAACGGCAAGAGCAAGATATTGAACTAAAACCCGTTGGCGGTTTGTTTAGTGGAGACGAAACCTAATGAATGAATACGTAACGCATGGACAGCTGGTTGAAATCATCGAGCTGTTTGATCATCTCTCGATAGTGAATGCAGTCATTGTGGTGCTCGTGTATGACCTTGCGAGATACCTCCTAGGCAAACTGGTCGACTACTTCAATTAAAGGCACGGTGCCAGCCCCGCAGGGATAAGGAGTTGCGGAGCGACGACGAGGCACCAAGCCGCCCACCTTAGCAAAACCTAGCTTCATTACTTAATCGGCGCGGTTAGCAGCCCAAAGCCACTTGGATGCTGCCGCCCTCCTTCCTGTTAGACCAGCCTTGCAGAGACTATCCACACCAAAGGCGCGTTAACCTACTGGAACGCTGCATACTCACAACATCAAAGCTTTGCGAGTGTCGAGCAATGCTTATTCTTCTTTTCTGGGTTCTCTCCGACGGACGCGCGGAGCAAGTGAGGACGGGCTAGGACGATTGCGCGACGTGCGGCGGGAGGTCAAACCCCCGAATCTGTATTACGGGGGTAAATTCCTAAGTCATATCACCTTTGAGTTTTAGTTATCTTGCAATACAAATATTATATTAATTAGAATGCTATAAAATCACATGCATGGACATAAACATGAACAAAGAAATTGAGTTAACTTGTTATCGCCTAGATAAATTGGGTATCTACAGCGACGAACATGAACCTTATTTATCGCCGAAGGATTTGATGAAAGAACTAAAGGCATGGGCATTCGACTCAAGAAAGCCTCTTGTAGAAACGCAGACCTTTGACGCAAATAGCCAAACTTTAGAAGCCTACTGCCTCGATTTTTATGAAAAAGATGGAGACTACATATTAGGTTTATGGAACAAAGTCCACGCTTCAAATAAAGGTGTTGGTTCTGTTAGAAAAAATGCAATCCCAGAAACAGCAAAAGTTAATCATACTAGAATTGATGAAGACAGTATTCCGGGTTTTCCTACCTATTTCTATATTTCGCCTAAACACAACTTGATTGCACCCATCAAAATAGACTTAAGACAGAGTGGAATTTTGGCTTTTCGCTACTATATGAGAGGTTATTTGAGAAACTACTGTTCGCATCTAGTAGATCGAATGGACGGAGATGTAAGAATTAGAGGTCTATGTACAACATCTAGCATTGGTTTAGATGTAGATCTGCGCTTTCCTGTTAAAAGTGCTCATCCTCTAGTGTCTTTTACTTTAGATATGGAAAGCGTCGAAAAGCAATACTTTATCGAAAATGCTCATAGTATAACGAAAGTTGTAAAAGACTTGTCATCGGAACAAGTAATTAAAGACGATGAGCACACCTCCATTGAACGATTTGTTCGTGCATTTAAAGGTTTACCGATGACAAAGCGAAGGTCTAGTCGTGTTACAATGCCAGTCGACTTAACCCAAGAACACGTCAAAAAATTGTTTGAAGCCTATGAATCGAGCGGCGGCTCGGATGAATACAACGTTGGTTTTAGGTTGAGAGGCGAAAGTAAAACTCACTGGATGTCCGGAGCTGCTAGAGTGATAACGTTAGAAGGTCAAATCCGTTTCCACGAAGTTGATCAGCCAGATTTAGAGTCGCTTATGCAATTAATAAAAAATTCGGGAGTCTTTTCAAATGTACAAGGTGGAGAACAACAAAACGTTGCTTAAATACTTCAACGTCTTGTGTCTAATTCTCGCTATATCCGTCGGTTTTGTTTATGGCGACAATGTAAAGGGAGCCAATCAAAAAGACTTCGTAAATATGCTAATTACCGTTTCTGCAATTGTTTTCGGGGTCATGGGGGCTTGGCTTAGTTTGATGAAAATTGAGTTACAAGTCGGTATCGAGAATGCAGAAACAGTAGAGGAAGCTGCCGATCATATGAAACGTAGTCGTGGCTTGATCCATCCTATTACCATTACTTCGTTCATTTTGATAGGTAGCGTCATATTTTCACTTTGTTATTACGTCACCCCAAGCCTAGTGCTCAGTTCAGATTCAATAGGTTTTCTTAAACAGATTAGCTTCTCTGCTATTTGTGTTGGAGCATATGGGATTATTTATACACTTGGAATTGTTATATTCCAAGGTGCAACGTTCCTAATTCAGCTATCTGAGACTAATCAAGATACAAGAGCTCGTCTACAAAGAAAACACCATAGCTCGTCTATAAAGAAAACACCATGACAAAAGGCTCCGTTAGGAGCCTCTTCTATATCATTGTCTTAAGCACTCTTGCATATTTAAGAATACGATGAGCAACTTTCATATCATTTGAAGCACCGAGTTCGAGCAACGCCACCCCAATCAAAATTTGTTGCGCGGTTACCAGCTGACCGGTAGGCAGTTCTAATCTATCATGCCTCATGATGAAGTTTTCCCACTCATCACATGAGCTTAATTCCTTACCCTTGTTCATTCTCATCAAGCGTTTGCATTCTGGCGGAATGGATTTTCCCTTATCCCATTCCTTGACCGTTCTCACAGTTTTCAAACAAAGTTTGGCAGCTTCTTCGACGGTTAAACCACATTCAAATTCACGAAAAATATAGTTTTTAGTCATTTCGTGATACTTCATTGAATTGTCCCTCAAAAGAGAGACATTTTATAGGATACGCATATGCAATCGAATTCAACATAAGCGCCCATAATACGCACTTTAGGCTTAGAAGATTAGCATTGGCGATGATAGCTTAGTGACACCGTATTTGGCTGTTGCAGCTTTGCAAGCTTCATCAGCTGTCTTGTATGGGCCGTGAACTTTTATTTCACCACAGCGACCACTTGATAAGAACCAGTCATCAACTTTAAAACCGTGTAGCTGATTAAGTTCCTGCACTGTATCTTGGGTTACGTTCGACACTATACGCGTTTGTTCTGCATCTTGCTCATTCAAGTAACCGAACAACTGTATTGGATATTCGATTATTTCTCTCCAACTTTCTGACTTAACAAGATCTTTGGCTGGCGTTCTTGAAGTTCTGATACTAACTCTGCTGGGCATGAGCTAGTGTTTAAGTTATATCAGAGAAGCAACCTAACGATTGCTTAAAGTCTTTGTCTTCAAATTTATTGCTCATTTATCCTTTCGATAACTTATGTTTTAAGTTATCGAAAGGATGATAAAATTCAATGTTCTCACTTATGGTCACGTATTATCCATCCCAAAAAGTGTAATTATTACATTAGCTTTATAGGAACAAGGCATCCATTAGATGTAAACTCTCTACTTTTCAATCTATACCTAGATCTTTCTTCATATGTTCACTCAACTCGCTAGTGGTTCTTACATTAATTTTATGTTTGCAATGATGGATTCTCAACTCTTCACCAAATAATTTTACTAACGATTTTGTATACAAAGCACTAATATTATTTATTATTCTATACAATGTACCTTTCTGATAAACAGATCTTTTCGAATTTTGTATTGCAGTCTTCATATTTAAATATTCTCACATTTTTAACTTTATAATTTAAAGAATTATTTTCAAGTTCGATCTTTATTATTGCTTWTGTCGATTTTGAATGAGTCATTATCAATGATGCGCAATCGACAATTAAATCACCTGAATCTAACTTAGTAAGTTCACGAGAGAGAACTTTTATTTTTAAATTTTCCGTTTCGTTATTTAAGTCGATTGAGTTAATTTCTTCAGGATATTTGTTTAACTTAATATCCAATATGGTTTTATTAAGGTAGTAGTCTGCCATTATTTCATGACGGCTTTTAAATATCATTGTCCCCCTCCGTTGATGCAAGTTATACTTTCCCTCCCGTTAAAAGACAACGTGACTCAGAGTTGCAAAAAGGTAACAATCATGGAATTGATGAACAATGAGCTGGTCTGCTTTGCAGCCATTTGTAAACACCTCTCTCTTACAGAGGCATCAAAAGAACTTGGAAAGTCGAAAGCTCAAGTCAGCAGGCAGTTAGCGGCATTAGAAAAACAACTTGGTGTAACACTCGTCCACAGGACAACAAGAAAACTCGTTTTAACTGATCATGGTGAAAGCATTAGAGAGCTTGCCATCAAAACGTTAGAGAGCTTTCAGGAGTTAAATTACAGAGCTAGCTCGTTGAGTGAATGCATTAATGGAAAGTTTAAAATTACAATGCCCAACTCTATAGCCTCTTCTATTTTTGGCTCTGTTCTTAAAGGCTTACAAGAGCGATATCCAGCAGTTAACTTTGAAATATCATCAAGTAACGATGTTGAGAATTTATTAGAAAGCAGTGTAGATTTAGCGATTAGGCTTAATAACATTATTGATGACACTCTGATTGCACATAAAATCGGTGATTATAACGACGTTTTAATATCTACAGTTAACAATGCCAATAACAACACGCTATTAATCTACAATAATCACTCGAATAAGGAATCAATTAAAAAGCAGTATACTGACGTTATCGAAGTTGATAACACCTCTATTTTAATAAACTTTGTCTCTGAGGGGGTTGGGGTTGGCGTCATTCCAAATTACCTTGTAAAAGGTAACCATATAGACAACAATATCCAAATTTCACAAAATTTTGATATAGAACGCTCCATGTATATCGCCTACCCTTATCAAAACCCTTTACCAAGAAAGCTAGCTGAAATATCTACTTTTATTAGGTCTGAGTTATCAAAAATATTGAAAAATGAATCACTTTAGGATGGCTTTTCAGGTTTATAATTTTCCTTTGATAACTCATGAGGTCTAGCGAGAAGCTTTGTAACGTATTGTATCAAAGAGCCTCGTTAGGCATTTATGAAAATCCCCATCTTTATGCTTGTTATCACAACATGAGATGCTATACCGTTTCATTATCAAGGCTTTGCGTGGAATAAATCACGTGGGTTAAACGATAGATTGACTTACATTAAAAATTTAATCGAAAGCAGCTTTATATTAAATTGATTTCATACCGTTCTGCGTGTATCTTCTACCCATATCCCCACAATAACCAAGGAGAATGCCATGGATAAGCTACTCGCGTCTGCACTAGAAATTAAGCAGCGAACTATGGTGACTGGCTTTTTTGCTAGAAATGGATTCAAAATCGCTATGACCGATTTTGATGATGTCACTTTTGAGCGAGAAGGTGTGCAAGTTAACGTGCATTTTGATTTGCAGTCAAACGCAGAGTCTGCATCTATTTTATCCCAAGAGGCTTCTGCCATTCCTGGTTAATTATTTTGTCGTCAATCATACGTAAAGCCGAACACAAACGTTCGGCTTTTTAATATGCGAAAAACGGGATTACAAAAGATGTGGCACAAACCTGCGTTACTGTCACTCATCCAAGTAAACAATCAATAAATCCGCTTCAACCTCATTCGCTACCTTTGGTACCGATGAAAAGAAACGGCTCAATAAATTATGATGATGACCGCAGACAACTAGGTCTATTCCCTCTTTTTTTACGATTCCCGACAATTTGATATGAAGGTCACCGATAACTGCCATCGTCTCGTGTACTGGATATAGGCATTTATCAGCGAGTTCTTGTAGCTCCTTTTGCAACTTTTGTTCTTCTTTCGGCTCCATGATCACACGATCAACATCCACATAAACGAATGAAAGTTTGGCGTTCGAGTTCTTTGCTTGAGTTATTGCTTTTTCGATAACGACTTGGCTAGATTGAGATAAATCAACAGCGACTAAAACGTGCTTGTAACTCATTCTTTCTCTCCTAGTTAGTTTTCATGTGCTTATAGTAAGTCTAGTTCACTAAGAGCGAATGCAATGTCTAAACTCATATTTCATGAAAATATGGGAGTTTGATATAAGAATGTGGAAACAGCCGAGCGATCAGCTATCTAATAGCCATTGAAGGCTCGTGAAGTCAACTAGTGAATTAGGAACCAGTTATTGATATGTGGCCCATTTTGTTCTCCCTCCTTAGGATTTACATAACTATGTAGCTAACGCAAACAAACCCGCGTTACACTGTCACTACGCTTCTAAATCCTGTCAATTTCTATTGCAGCTTGTTTTATATTCCTAATTACAACGTCGCCTAGTTTAGTGAAACCACTTGGCAATAAGTAATTTCTTCGTGTAATCCATCGATCAAGATTAAGAGTTATTTTCATAGACAACACTGAATTAAAGACAAGGTTTAGAGTTAAAACAGAGTCCTTCAATCTAAAACCGACATACGTCTGCGAGTACTTACTGTCTCTATAAGGTCAATTATATAACTATATTCAGATTTTATTTTTCTGTTACAACGTGTCTTTTTTGCCTTTTTAGCATAATCCTCTACTTGAAAAAATACCCAACAAACGTCTTGTAATTTAATTACACAAAAACATGACCGAAATAGAAACACAACACAAAAAACCAACGCAAGCCGCTGACTTTATTGATTTTAATTTAAAAAATAGCATTTTACCCCATATCCGTTCATGCCAGAACGCATCAAGGTTAACCTAAACAAGTAAAATTTTACCAACTGCTTAGTACAGAATAGAGGAAGTTGAATAAATTGAAAGGTATAGAAATAACGTTACGACGTAACTACGTTAAGGTGTGAAAATATTTGAGGATAATGAGACCAAAAAAACAGGGCCAAAGCCCTGATATGAATTAATTAGTTTTGTTGCTGTTGTTTTTCTGCGTACTCGGATCGAATCTGTTCGGCAACAATTTTGATGGCTTCTGCTGTACTTGTGCCCTTCGCCATCAATTCTTGAATTTTCTCTACAGCTTGTTGTTGCTCTTGGTGAGATAGAGGGGGTAAATCGTCAAACATAAAAAAGCTCCTCATTTTGAGGAGCAGACTATAACGATTCAATTAATAGGTCGCAAGGAAATTAATGGATGCCCCCATTGCGTTCTCGTTCGTGTACTGAGCAGCAATATCTAATTCGATCAACTTAAGTGGAGACAGTCCAATACCTGCAGTAATGGTACCTTCGTCGCTACTTCGAGCTAAGTTTTTCATATAACCCGCTCGCAATGCCATTTGACGCAAGATATCAAATTCAATACCAGCTCGAATCATTTGTGTATTATCATCAAAGGATGAAAAACGTTTTTCTTCATTAAGATCGTAGTCGACACTCATAGTAAAGTAATCGGCAACAACCCCTGCCCCGACCGTATATACGGGACGCATGCTGTATTCGTATGATTTTATCGTATCACTGCCATACATGAACGATTTTGTTTTAACGTCTCTTCCGATCAAGTTTTTTGCTGAAATACCGACACGATATGGGCCAAAGAACCAAAGCGCGCCCGCATCCAAGTTAAACATCGTTTCCGCTGTCTCATGTTCACGTAAGTCTTTGGTATCGAAATTCTGAAAACTCGTGGCGTAAGAGTACGTATAAATACGCTGAAGTTTAGGCGTAACACCAAATGAAAGGTGTTGATTCATAAAGTTGGTGTATTTAGCAAGTGATACACCTGCTTCAGCAACACCAATAGAAACACCTTGTACGTAGCTATCGTCTAACGGATTAGTACCTGACGTATCTACTTTTGGTTGTACGAATGATTCAGTGTATAACTTACCGTATGCAGTTGCAGATAAAAATTTATTAGGAATACCTATAGCGACAACGCCACCAAGATCAAAGTCAGTTTTTTTTCCATCTATGGCATTCATCGATTTTTTGATTTCATCGACATCGGTCAATTTGCTGATGCGTTCGATTTCATCGACAAGATCATATTGATCATCGTAGTTACCACCAAAACTTGGCACGATCATTCCTGCATCGTCGTTTCGGCGATAAATTGCAGTAAGTGCGGGGTTGAAAAAAGGAGCAGTCAGATAAGTTGCTGATACCGTACCAACGCCACCCATCGCATCGCTACGAGCTTCTATCGCATAAGTGGCAGCCGAAGCAACGTTTGCGAAAAGTGTGGTGGCAACTGAGGTGGCTAGAATTTTATATTTGGTTTTCATACTACACTTGTGATTTTGGTTCTTCCTGAACCTTTATCGGCACAAATGGTATTTCTTTAACTATTCTTCTTGGGAAAGATCATAGGTTCGGCTAATAGTTTGAGCTTGCTCAACAATTATATCGCCCTGCCAACGACGACTGTTGATACTCACTGCTAGCACGTATCTATCATTTGGGACACCCGCAAGCTCTAGTGAATTGGGATAGTTAGACTCGTACGTCTTTTTCCACATTTGCTCGTATTGACCATCAATGTAGTCATATAAACCAACTTCAAGTTGCGGTAATGGACAATGGGGATTACGAAGTGCGCTCTTTTCTACTTTCCAATTCTCTTTAGATGTCCAACGAACATATTGCGAAGAATTGGAATCTCCTAATATTACCCAAGTTCGATACTCTTGTTTATCTTTAGAAACAATAGTTAAGTGATACAAGCCTGCTTCAAGCTTACCCGTGAGGTTATAGCGTTTCGAATAACTACGCTCATTGGCTAATTCCGTACCGCTCGGCTGTTCTTCATAACTGAATGAACTGTCTGCGGATATAGAATCATCCACCCATCGATTAAATGAAATATTTTCGATGTCAGTTGTAGCTCTTAGCTTGATCACTAATCTAAATGTATCTCGCCCAGGGCTTTGGATGGTCTGACGAATAACGTTCACGCCACTTATCCATTCAGGCAGCGTTACACCAGTGAGAGACTTGCCACAGTTTTTAGATAGAGACTGACCAAGAAGGTCATTGAGATGAGGAGTCAAATCTTTACTTGGTTCCGTTTGCCACAGTTCAACAAGAGAGTTGAACATACCGGCAAGATCATCTTCAAGTAAGTGTTGATGTGCCTGCGTTAAAGGCGTGTTGGTTTGAAACCAGTCCATTGCATGGACTGGTTTCACTAACGCTAATGAGAGAACTACGGGGAGTAGTGTTTTCATTATGACTTATGCTTTCATCTTGTAGCCAACACCGCGAAGTGTTTCAATTTCCAGTCCTGGCAGTTTTTGACGAAGCTGCAATACGTGCGTATCCACAGTACGTGTCGTTGGGAAGTGATTGTAACCCCAAACGTGGTCAAGTAGCTCATCACGAGTAAACACGCGACCTAAGTTCGACGCTAAAAATAGCAGTAGATCAAACTCTGTACGAGTTAACGTAATTAGCTCATCTTTATAGGTAACTTCACGAGTTGAACGATCAATTTCTAAGTCTTTTGTGATCACTTTATCAGCGCTGCTTTGCTCTGCTGAATCCGGTGCTCGTAGCTGTGCACGGATTCTCGCAAAGAGTTCCGCTTCAGCAAAAGGCTTCGTTAAGTAGTCGTTCGCGCCGGAATCAAGGCCTGCAACTTTATCTTTTACGGTAACAAGTGCCGTTAGCAAGATAACTGGTACGTCTTTAATCTGTTTCCATTCTGGGAGACATTGTACAGAGTCACCATCTGGGAGTTGGCGATCGAGAATAACCAAGTCAGCTTTTTTCCATTGTGGTTCTACGTCTGCAATACGTTCCACATGTAAACACTCATATCCTGCTTGTTCCAGGCTTACTAACAGGCCATCAGCCAAGTTTTTATCGTCCTCAACGAGAAGCAGTGTCTGTTTCACAAGGTATCTCCAATATAAAGGTTGTAGGTGGTCCCATCAGGGACATTTTTCCGCCCATGCGGCCTACCATAGATTCAACGATTGTTAACCCAAGTCCTAACCCGCTCTTACTGACGAACGGTTTCTTCAAATTTGCCCAATCTTTAGCCGTTAGGCCACCAGCATCTCGGACTTGGAATACTATTTTTTCTTCACTAGTTGAAACATCCAATTCAACTGGTGCAATACCGTACTTAAGTGCATTACGAAGCAAGTTATCGATACAAGTTCCTAACCAGTACACATTAACTTTAGCAGCCACATCTTCATTGATGTTGAAAAGCACGGCACTATCAAATTCTTCTTCGATCTTAAATTCTAACCAGTCTGCGACAGACGGAACCCAGTCTGTTGCAAGCATTTGGTTATCAGATTGCAAATAATCTTTACTCGCTTCTGCCAATTGACGCAAACGACGTGTATCTTCACACAATCTGCGAAACTCGTCATATACGCTTTCAGGTAGATGCTCGAACTCTCGGCGAAAGCCCTCAACCGTCAGTGATAGAGATGCAATCGGTGTTCTGAGCTCATGCGTTAAAATTTGCAACACAAGCATTCTACTACGGAGCTCTTCTCGCTTACTATTCCAGCGGTATACAGCCCAACCAATCACTAGAAGAATATTTGCGATTACCAGTATGATCATACTGATCCGCAAAACTTGTGAGTGATCTTCTACATCCCAACAAATATTGCCTCGTTTAACAAAGCAACTTTTGCTTTGAGACGCTAGAGCGTACGACAGACCCGCATTAGCGACGTTTTCTTCCCAGATATCTTTCTCGAAAACAAAGTAACGGTCACCACGTCGTAACCAAAGTTCGTTACCTTCGATAAACATGCTCGCGCCTGCAATCAAAGCATTAATGGCGTCGTCGTCCATGTTTTTCAAGCTTTCTAACAACTCATCCCCTTCCTCATTGTCACGCTCTTTAATATGCATGTATTGAGCAAGCTTTGGTTTGAGTTCTGGATACTTATCCACATAGCGTGCAGCATAAGTCCCACCACCAGGGTGAATGAGGCCACTACGCGAGAACCAACGTGGTGTCAGTTGCGTCCCTTTACAGATAGCTCTTGTAAATACTAACGGCTCAGTAATTAAAGGACTTAGTGGCAATTTACCACGACAAGTATTCGCTAAGCTGTAAAGCTGTTGTATATCTTTTAACGGATAGTCAGACGTTTGCGGCAGAAGCGAATCTGGCGCAAGTAACTTGGTAGGATAATTTGATTGCAGAATACGAATATCATACGATTTAAGAGCTACTTCATAATTAAATAGCTCTGTAAACGTATCTATTCTTTCTGGTAGTGAATCGGAAAATGCAGGTGCCGAAAAAAGCGGCAATACAGTTGCAAAACCGAGCAAAAACTTTTTAATCAAACTGTTACCGTCACTTGTTACATTAGCCAAAACTATACATCAATCTACAAGCAATTGACATCTGCTAACAGAAGGATTTGCATTACTATAACATTGAAACGGAACAAAAAAGGGCCAGCGATTGCTGACCCTGTATAGTTTTAAATCAAGAATAGTTAGAGTGCTTTAAAAATAGACTCAACACTTTCCTTCGCATCACCAAATAGCATTGATGTATTTTCTTTGAAGAACAGTGGGTTCTGTACACCTGCGTAACCAGTATTCATTGAACGCTTGAATACCACTACATTTTTCGCGTTCCAAACCTCCAGTACAGGCATACCAGCAATCGGACTGTTCGGATCTTCCAGAGCTGCTGGGTTTACCGTATCGTTAGCGCCGATAACCAGTACGGTATCTGTTTCAGCGAAGTCATCATTGATTTCATCCATTTCAAGAACGATATCATACGGTACTTTCGCTTCAGCAAGTAACACGTTCATATGTCCCGGAAGACGACCTGCTACTGGGTGAATACCAAAGCGAACCTCAATACCTTTTGAACGAAGTACGTCAGTAATTTCATGCACTGGATACTGCGCTTGCGCTACAGCCATACCATATCCTGGAGTGATGATTACTGATTTTGAGTTTTTCAGCATTTCAGCGACTTCTTCTGCCGTTGTTTCGCGGTGTTCGCCCTGCTCTTCGTCACCTGAAATTACAACCTCTTGACCAAAGCCACCAGCAATAACACTGATAAACGAACGGTTCATGGCTTTACACATGATGTAAGAAAGAATCGCACCTGAAGAACCAACCAACGCACCTGTTACGATTAATAGATCATTTGCGAGCATGAAACCTGCTGCTGCTGCTGCCCAACCTGAATATGAGTTCAGCATTGAAACGACAACTGGCATATCAGCACCACCAATTGAAGCAACTAAGTGGTAACCGAACGCGAACGCAATCAGTGTCATCACAATCAGAGCGAACATGCTGCCATCTGCTTTTACGAAGTAGATCATAAGAAGCGTAGAAATCACAACCGCTGCAAGGTTCATTTTGTGCTTGTGAGGAAGGTTAAGCGGCGAAGAAGAAATCACACCACGTAACTTACCAAATGCAACAATTGAACCCGTGAAGGTTACGGCACCAATGAAAACACCCAAGAATACTTCTACAAGGTGGATAACATGTTCAGCATGAGTTGCTGCTTCTGGCCCATCAAGGTAACTGTTGTAGCCAACTAAAACCGCAGCTAAACCTACAAAGCTGTGCAGTATCGCAACCAGTTCTGGCATCTCGGTCATTTCTACTTTCTTCGCATAGAAAATACCGATCGCCCCACCTATCGCCATCGCAATAATGATCCACCCAAAGCCTTGAGCATCAGGGCTGAAGATCGTCGCGATCAGCGCGATCGTCATACCTGCGATACCATAGTAGTTACCGTTACGAGCGGACTCTTGCTTTGAAAGCCCCGCTAAACTCATGATGAAAAATAATGCAGCAACAATGTAAGCTGCTTGTACTAATCCTGCAGACATTGTAACTCCTATTTATCTTTGCGGAACATTTCAAGCATACGCTTGGTGACGGTGAAACCACCGAAGATATTGATGCTGGCGATCAATACAGCAATAAAGGATAGGAATGAAACGACCCCATTACCTTGCCCAATTTGCAGTAATGCACCAACCACAATAATGCCGGAGATAGCATTCGTTACCGACATAAGCGGAGTATGAAGTGCATGGGTAACATTCCAAACCACGTAGTAGCCGACAACACAAGCTAAAACAAATACAGTAAAGTGAGAAAGGAACGCTGCCGGTGCAACCGATGCAATCCAAGCAAAAGCACCTACTGCCGCGGCTACACCAATAATTTTCTTAGTTGGAGAGGTAGGTTCTTCTACTTTAGGCTCTGGTTTCGAAGGTTGCTCTTGTTTCACTTGCGGCTGAGCGGAAACCTGAATTGGTGGTGCAGGCCATGTAATTTCACCTTCTTTAACCACGGTGACACCACGGATAACAACATCTTCGAAATCAATATTGATGTTACCGTCTTTTTCTTTACACAGCAGTTTTAGAAGGTTAACAAGGTTTGTCGCGTAAAGTTGAGAAGATTGCGTTGGCAAACGGCCGACCATGTCAGTGTAACCAACAATTTTTACGCCATTATCTGTCATGATAACTTGGTCTTTCACTGTGTATTCACAGTTACCTCCATTAGCAGCTGCCAAGTCAACAATAACACTGCCCGCTTTCATACTGTCGACCATTTCCTTGGTGATCAGCTTCGGAGCAGGTTTGCCAGGGATTAGTGCCGTTGTAATGATGATATCAACATCTTTAGCTTGCTCTGCGTATAACTCTGCCGCTTTTTTGTTGAAGTCATCGGACATTTCTTTTGCGTAGCCGTCACCAGAACCAGAGTCTTCTTGGAAATCCACGGTCAGGAACTCTGCTCCCATGGACTCAACTTGTTCTTTTACTTCTGGGCGAACGTCAAATGCACGAACAATAGCTCCTAAGCTACCCGCAGCACCGATTGCAGCCAAACCAGCCACACCCGCACCCGCGACCAATACTTTCGCTGGTGGTACTTTACCGGCAGCCGTGATTTGACCTGTAAAGAAACGACCAAACTCATGAGCTGCTTCAACAACCGCACGATACCCAGCGATGTTAGCCATCGAAGAGAGCGCGTCTAAGGCTTGTGCACGAGAGATACGAGGAACGGAATCCATGGCAAGAACGTTAATGTTCTTACTTGAAAGTTGTTCCATCAACTCTGCGTTTTGAGCAGGCCAAATAAAGCTAACAAGCGTTGCACCATCTTGTAGTAGTGCGATTTCGTCAATGCCTTGTTCTTCATCTACGATTGGCGCATTAACTTTTAGAATAAGACCAGATGCCCAAACTTCTTCACTAGAAACGATTTTCGCACCAGCAGCTTCATAAGCAGCATCATCGAAACTCGCAAGCACCCCCGCTTGGGATTCAATCGCGATATCGAATCCCAACTTTATTAACTGCTCAACCGACTTCGGCGATGCAGCTACTCGCGATTCACCCGCAAGTATCTCTTTAGGTACACCGATTTGCAAAACGCATACTCCTTGTATACATATCAATAAATTAGTCCCAAAACAGAGCGTCGCTCTACTCTAACTCTTTTTTATTTCTATCTGTTTACCACGCAAGACAATTGCAAACGAAAGATGGTGTTTGGGGCCACCCATTTGCACAATAACACCTTGACTAACAGCCCTGTTATTATTCTGTTTGTATCGAACGCGTCTCATTACTTCAAGTGTTTTGTAATTTAAATACTAAATTTCATTACATATAACGCTAAGTAATGAATGATTGTCGCTCTGAGCACGAAAAATAACAACGCTATGCCTTACTAGACTGAGGTCTAACCAGATCATAATTAAATGCTGACTTAACAAACATTTAAGCTCTAAAAAAGAAAGAGCCATCAGCATATACACTAATGGCTCTTTTTAAGATGATTGGAATCAAGTTGCGGTGAATTGTTAGTCGAAGATTTTATCGCCCATTTGATCGATAAACATTTGAGATTTCTTCAACATAAGTTCATTGGCATCTTGTTCCGAGCCGAGCAAATCTGAACGAATAAATCGATGCGTTTTTACCTCATCGTCGTATTGCTTTTCTATTCGACCAGCAATGCGGTATTGCCCACCCTCAGAAAGGCTCTCTTGGTAAATAAGGAAACCTTTGTACTCAACTGGTTCCACAGTTTTTACTTCAGCAGTCTTTTCACTACCACCAAACAAACGCGAAAAAAATCCCACGGTTCCTCCTTGGGTAAGCTCATCGATAGATTAAGCTTGTATCACTTAATATTGACATTGAGGATTGGTTTTTCATACCAGTCCAATTCTTTGTCTTCATCATAACTGGTATGGGTAAAAATTACAGGTACATCATGATCTCGGTTTTTACGCCGGTCTTCTTTCACCATTTCTGCCGCGTTTTTCACCGCGATATCCGCACTTTGCTTAAATTGGGTGAGCTTTTGTTCCGGAAGCGAAGATAAAAAATCAATATCATGACGAATATAGACAGGTTTGAGCTGAATAAGTGCAAGGCACGCAATATCTGCGAGCTGCTCGTTGTCATACTGCTCTACAAACTGAGGCAAACTGAGCACTTGTCCAACAAGTGTTTCCATGTAGTTATGCACATCTGAACTTATCTGCATTGGCAAATCTCCCTTGTTCTATGAAAACAAGTATAGCAACGACTTGTTTATAACAACTTATTGATTGCTCTTAATTTAATCAATCTCTCTCTTTTTGTCGTAATGTCTCCCAAAATACTTGGGAAAATGAGCAAATAGACGTATTCTTGCTAGTTCTCGAAGCAAGAAAATCGATAGCAGATTAATATCTATATTGATGAAACGCTTAACCTAACCAATTATATAATCAACTATTTTCAGGCAATTTGTAATAGATGTCCTCATCATCAATGACTTCATCAGGCTTTCGATTCCTTTTCCCATTTATGTTGTTGGGATTAGTGAGTTCGAGCATGAACAACATCATTCAGATGACTCAGTCAAACTGGGGTATTGCCGCAAATTTGCCGTACATACTGTTAGGCTGTGCACTGCTCCTTTGCTATTCATTTAAGCAAGGTCGGGAGTCAATGGTGTGCTTAGCGACGTTACTGGCCTATTTCGTGATACAGCACAGGCTACAAGTTCCACTTCAAAGTGGTACCGCCTTACTTGAGCTGACCATTTTAGCCACGCTACTTCCTGTTTCTTTTCTTGCGGTATTTTTGTTTAGTAAAGACGGTTTCGACTCAAGAGCCATGTTTACTTACCTCTTGATGTTAACGATGTTCGTTCTTTGGTCTTACCTTACGTTAGCGTATTACGTTGAAGGTGGGTTTGAACAATGGACAAGCGGCATTTTATTTATCGTACCTACGGTTTCTAAACTGCCTTTTATTCTAGTTTTATATTGTGTGGGTATTGTCTGCTTCCTCGGTATTCTTGTTTTAAAGAAGAATGAAATCATCCATGCGATGACCTACTCTGCAATGGTGCTGGCGTCCGCAACATTCATTTTCTTTGATGTGCAATACATATCTAGCACCATGTTTACGCTAACGGGGTTGCTTATCATTATTTATGCTGCCTCTGCCAGCCATCAATTGGCTTTCACAGATAGCTTAACGCGGATCCCGAGTAGACGTGCACTCGACCTTGACTTAAAACACATGGGCAAAAAGTTCACGATCGCAATGCTTGATGTTGATCACTTTAAAAAGTTTAACGATACCTACGGTCACGATACGGGTGATGACGTATTAAAAATGGTCGCTTCGCGTCTAACTAAAACTCCCGGTGGCGCAAAAGTATATCGATTTGGCGGAGAAGAATTTACCATCGTCTTTAAAGGCAAGTACGCAGATGAGTGTAAAGAGTTTTTAGAAGAAGCACGTAAATCCATCGCAGAGTATGAGATGATTTTACGTGATGAAGAATCCCGCCCAGATAACCATAAACAAGGCCAAAAAAAGCGTGGTAACGACAGTTCGAGGAGAAAGTCAGTCTTTGTTACCGCAAGTTTCGGAGCGGCCGACAGCAAAAACGGTCAAGCACCTCAGGACGTGATTAAGTTAGCGGACGAAGCGCTTTACAAAGCGAAAAAAGCTGGACGCAATTGCGTGAGGCTTCATTAATACCCCAGAGCGAAAGTTAGCTGACTAATCTTGATTAAAGAACAAGACTAAGCTTCCTCCTTTTAACGCACTGCCATAATTGATCGTTAATCCGATCCCGATATTATCTATCCAATCGGAGTCAAATGGTGGTGTCATTAACCATCCAACACTGGCTTCGTAGTAGTGTACAGTATTCATGGGTTTTCTTGTATCACCACCAATATCAACTCGATTGAAGCTCGAATACACTGACTGCACAGTATCTCCGATGTGGGTAAAATCATAAAACACCTTTATTCCATTGACCCAATACCAGCCTTCCGGATTGCCAATATCACCATTATTTGCTTTACCCCAGCCAGTGCCATAAAAATAGTGAGGAGCCGACCAGAGGTACCATTTCCCCCACGATTCATGCTCTAGGTATTTGAGCTTTGTGTTGACTTCTCCAACAACGGCCCAAGCACTGGTGTTTAGGTATACACCTTCTAGAAATGGTTTTAGGTCATTCAGTGCATTACTACGATAACTATAATCGTTTTGATAGTACATTAAGTGTGAGCCGATTGCGCCACTAAGCGTTAGTTTGTCTGTGAGGTGTTTTTCTCCAGCAAACTCAATATATCCGCCCATGACTAACTCTTTACTTTTATCTGGAATCTGTCCTTTTTGGTCTACATACACATCTTGCTCTGTACTTAAGGCATAAACTCGGCCATTTAATAGGTAGTGAGTTTGTATTCCCTCTTGTTCAAACAAATCAAAACTAAATGGTAGCGTTGATACAGCGATCTTCTTTCTGAGATCAACCGAATCTTGAGTACCAATGTCTTCGTTATCTATGTTGAAGTATTCGTTCGGATCGAAATCATGAAATCCTACCGTAAAGACATCGCTATCTGACAGAACGATCCCAATAGCAAAGTTCCTTTCATACTCTTTTTGTATCTGATCTTGAATCGAATTAGCCTTAGAACATAATGAAAAAAGTGACAGTGTAGCTAAGGCGTAACTATTGATAACAGCTTGTTTCAACTTGCATTTACCACCGTATGTGTATTTCTTCCTAGAGATTTTGAGGTATACAACGCTCTATCCACCGTCGCATACAAATCAGACTGCAGCTCTTTTCCCGTTGGTTGAAAAACAAAAACACCTTGTGACACTGTCACCCTATTAGACACACTAGAATACTCATGTGGGTAATCCAGAAAATACATGGCCTCTTGTATACGTTCTGCTTCTCTTTCTGCGGTTTGGGCGTCTGTGCAACCCAGTAACACCACAAACTCTTCTCCGCCATAACGCCCTACGTATTCACCAGAGCGACAAAATGTTGCTTTAAGTTGGTTCGCAATGGCTTGCAAGCAACGATCTCCTTCTATATGACCGTAATTATCATTAAACGGTTTGAAAAAATCGACGTCTAATAAAATCAAAGCCATTGGCATGTTGTGACGGCCATGCCATGCAACCATCGATTCTAACTTATGATCGATATAACGACGGTTATAGAGTTTGGTTAAGCCATCTTCATTCGCTTGCTGGGTCAAAAGTTGATTCACTTTCTCCAATTGAGCTGTCGCTTGTTTAAGCTCTCGTCTCATATGGGCAATACGCTGCATTGCGATAAGCTTAGAGTTCAGTACGAGTTTATCTACGGGTTTAATTAAATAATCATCACCGCCGGCCTCTATGGCTTTTGCAATCATTTCTGGCTCTTCGTGACTGCTCAGGAAAATTATTGGGATCCAATCGGGAAAGGTTTCTCTGATATGAAGAGAGACTTCAAAACCGTTCATATCTGGCATCGATATATCGAGTAATACCAGTTCAGGATCAAAACTCTCGTAGGTGTTTAGTGCTTCTAGCCCACTACCCACCGCTTTTACAATATGTCCAAGTTGCTTAAGACGAATAGCCAACTGCATCCTATCTAGCTGAACATCGTCAACCAGGAGGATTCGCATTGATGTCCCTGTCGGTTGCATAACGCGTTCCATTTCTTATTTTGTCTTTATTAAACATATACCATACTCAAAGAGTTGTTGCATTCGACTCATAATTAAGTGCTATATTTTTGTTTAAATATCACGGAATCAATTGTCTATAACGATTACACTGAAAATTGCCCTACCAAAACATGACCAACGAACGTTAGTTCAACAAACTCACGTGTTCTGGTCATCTTGCGGACACATGGGTATAGCTATTTGATGCATTTGGTATTAATATTCCCGCCTTTTTGTAATGAGAGACACACCATGTCAGAAGCAACTAACAGCGAAAGCAAAAAAATCGATCTAGCAACCATTTCTCCTGAACTACGTAAAGTTATCGAGTTTGACGAAGTTCCAGAGCAAATGTTCGAAATGGTTACCTCTATCCATGAAGTGTCTGAAGAAGCAGTGCGTGAGTCTTGGGACGAAATGCCTGCAAGTGCTCAGAACATTCTAGATAACTTCGAGCAATTTCATGCTCTAGTTTCTGTTGGCCAAGCATTTGCTGGTATCAACGTGATGGAAGAATTCCCTACTCTTAATCTGCCAGAAAACATGACAGATGAAGATAAAGAAGAATACCGCGCTCAATTACTTGATAATGTGCTTCACAACTGCGTGAAAGACATGGTTAAGCAACTTAAGAAAGCACGTCGCGACCCACTTCTTAAACGCGAATTCAAAGAAGTGTTCGCAAAATAACGTTTTTCCGACAAAATAAAGGCCGCGTTTGCGGCCTTTTTTGATCATTAAGCGTGCGTAGCTTTAAACGATTAATGCGGCGCTAATGCCACGTCTTTTTGCGTGACACTGACACCTTTAATTTGTGCGAATACACTATCACCTGCCTTTAAGTCGAGATCATCAAGCGCCCAAGGTGTTATCGTTGCCCACAAATAACATCCCTCATCTAGCTTTAGCGATACATTAATACTCTGTTTATCATCAGCCGCGTTAAACACCTCGATTGAATCGACCGTCGCAGGCAGGATATTTCGAATAGAAGTCGCCTTAGGTTGCTCTAGCGTAATAGAAACGTCGTTGGCACGCACTTGTAAGCGAATTGGCGTCTCTGGCTCACCATCAATCTTTTGCACCCATAGTGATGCATTAGGTGCAAGGCTGACACAAGTCAGCGCATAACGCTCATGATGTTCAGCAATTCGGCCTTCAAATAAGCTGCTTTGATCCGAGAAAGACTGCCATGGACGCATCGCATGAGAAGCCCACACTTCTTCAAGCTTACCTGAACTCGTAATTTTACCTTGATCGATAATAGCGAGGTGTTGAGCGAGTCTTAAGATCTCCTGCAGGCTATGCGTGACATAGATAATCGGAATATTAACCTTATCCGACAATTCCTCCAGAAATGGCATCACCTCACGTTTTCTCGGCATATCAAGCGACGCAAGTGGTTCATCCATCAAAAGCAAGTTGGGTTTTGATAGTAATGCGCGCGCAATCGCAACACGTTGCTTTTCACCACCAGACAGTGAGATCGGGAAGCGCTTTAGTAACGGTTTGATAGACAAGAGTTCGGTGACTGCATCAAAGTACTCGTCATCTTTTTCTTTAACGCCATACAACAAATTGCCTTGAACGGAATAGTGAGGAAATAAACGTGAATCCTGAAACACGTAACCAATACCGCGCTTGTGTGTTGGTAAGTTGACCCCCTGTTCACTATCAAACAAAACGTGATCACCAATCGCAACATGTCCCTGCTTTGGTGCAACTAATCCGCTGATGATATTAATTAACGTGGTTTTTCCCGCACCAGATCGCCCAAACAAAGCGCTAATTCCGTTACACGGTAACTCAAGTTTGATATCGAAATCAGTATCACCAAGCATTTGTTTAAATTGAACTTTAATCGTCATTACTTCGCACCCAATCGACTTGCCGCTTTGCGATTTAGCCATTCAGAGATCATTAATGTAGACAAAGCTAGCGCGATAGAAATGATGCATAGGCGAGCCGCCTGCATTTCCGCGCCTGGCGTTTCAATAAAGTTGTACATTGCCAGTGGAATCGTTTGGGTCTCTCCCGGAATGTTAGAGACGAAACTGATCGTCGCCCCGAACTCACCAAGACTACGAGCAAAAGACAGCATCGTCCCAGTAATAATTCCGGGAATGGTCAGTGGTAACGTAATGGTGAGAAAAACTTTTAAAGGAGAAGCGCCTAACGTTGAAGCGGCATGTTCCAGTTTTGGGTCGACGTTCTCTAAACTTAACCGCACAGACCGAACCATCAAAGGCAAGGCCACCACAATACAAGCGACTACTGCTCCTTTCCAATTAAAGCTAAAGACTAGCCCTACATGTTCATAGAGCCACTTGCCAAGAAATCCTTGCCGCCCAAGAGAAACCAACAACAAATAGCCGATAACCACTGGCGGCAATACCAGTGGTAAATGAATTAAGCTATCTAGAATCGATTTACCGAAGAACGTTTTTCGAGAAAGTAGCCAAGCAAGAAAAACGCCGAGAGGAATGAGCCAAAGTACTGCGTACGCGCCCACTTTGAGGCTTAACATTAAGGCTTGGTATTCCAGTTCTGTCACGCTTCGTTCCTATAATTGAAAGCCGGTTTATTGCTGAAAGCCATATTGAGCAAAAACGCGTGCGGCTTCGTCCGATTTTAGGTACTGGAAGAACTGATCGGACTCAGTAGAATCATTCACAACCGCAGCCGGATAAACAA
This sequence comes from Vibrio sp. T13N, assembly GCF_032970445.1. Classification (NCBI taxonomy): domain Bacteria; kingdom Pseudomonadati; phylum Pseudomonadota; class Gammaproteobacteria; order Vibrionales; family Vibrionaceae; genus Vibrio; species Vibrio sp. T13N. The sequence continues at coordinate 110,675 of NZ_JAWJYE010000002.1, read as the reverse complement.
TAGCCGCATGCGTATCACTCGCGAATTCACCAACAATTTTGACTTTGTCGGTTAACTGCGCATCGGTTTTGTAGACCACGCCTAAAGGTGCTTCCCCACGTTCAACCAACGCCAAAGCTAGGCGCACATTCTTTGCTGGTGCGATTTGAGTTTGAATCTCTTTCCATACACCCAGTGTAGTCAGTGATTCTTTCGCGTACATACCAGCAGGCACTGACGTCGGATTGCCTAACGCAAGGCGATTTCCATGCAATGCCTTTTCCCATGCTGTTGCATCAGAGAAGTTAAATGAGGTTAATTCTGAAGACTGAGGCGCAATCAACACTAAGCTATTGCGCACCAAGCTTGTGACATTGTCACGAGAAATAACGTCTTTATCGACCAAATAATCCATCCATTTTGTATTCGCAGAAATAAATATGTCCGCTGGTGCGCCGTTGATAATTTGTCGAGCGATAGAAGAAGAACCACCATAAACGGGAGTGATAGAAACGTCATACTTTTCTTCAAAGTTTTGTGCGATTTCGTCGATCGCATTCGTCATCGAAGACGCCGCATACACTTTGAGGTTCGTAGCTGCGTTAGCTGAAAATGAAATGCTTAATATTGCCGCGAGGCAAGCATGCGTTTTCCATGCTTTCATAGAGAAACTCCAATACAAGGCAAGCGAAAGAACTGGTTATTTGGGTAGAAAGTTCAATCAGTTAATGTGCTATTTAAACAAAAAATCAAGGTTCATATGTTGTTCTATCGCATCTGCAATACGATTAATTCCTTGCTCCTTTAACTCTTCAAAGTCTTGTTGTTTGATTTGAGTGCCGTTTACCCATTCTGACACCAGGCTTAAGACATCTGCCTCATCAAAGAACCCGTGAAGGTAGGTTCCCATGATTTGGCCACACTTGCTGATAGCCCCCTCTGCTTCATCGGAACTCAATGTAAGAGGTTGAACGCCCTGCACTTCACTTTGTCCTACGTGGATTTCATAACCCTTTACATTGGCTGTTTTGCCATTAAGAGAAAGCTGTGCTTGTGTATTTGTAAGCTGTTTGCTGTTAGTTAGCGTCGTGGTGATGTCTAGTAAGCCAAGCCCTTCGCTTTGACCCGGCTGGCCTTCGACGCCATTTGGATCATCAATCAAGTTTCCAAGCATCTGGTAGCCACCGCAGATACCAATCACTTTTCCACCAAGACGAATATGGCGTAAGATATCTTTATCCCACCCTTGGCTTCTTAGATACTCTAAGTCGTCTCTAACTGATTTGGTCCCAGGCAAAATAACAAGGTCGGCTTTATCTATTTTCTCGCCTTTGCCTACATAACGTAGATTGATGTCGGGATTCAATCGCAACACATCAAAATCAGTATGATTACTAATCCGGGTTAAAACAGGCACAGCGACATTCAGTTTTACCTCAGAGTGCAACTCTTGCTGCGCGGTGATCGCGTCTTCTGCTTCTAAATTCAAACCATGAAGAAAAGGAAGCACGCCGAGTACAGGTTTGCCTATTTTTTCTTCTAGCCAGTCGAGGCCCGATTGTAATAAACGAATATCACCTCGAAAACGGTTGATAACAAATCCTTTTACTCGCGCTTGTTCAGATTCAGAAAGTAACGCGAGTGTTCCGTACAAATGCGCAAATACACCACCACGATCAATATCAGCAACAATGATCACCGGAACATCAGCGGCCTCCGCAAAACCCATGTTCGCGATATCGCCTTCACGTAAATTGATTTCAGCAGGACTCCCTGCACCCTCGATCATGATCGAATCAAATTCTTGAGTAAGACGAGAGAAGGAATCTAACACCGTGTCCATCGCAACTTTCTTGTAATCATGAAAACCAGCCGCATCCATATTGGAAATTGCCTTGCCCTGCAAAATGATCTGAGCACCTGTATCACTATTGGGTTTAATCAAAACCGGATTCATATGCACGGTTGGCTCAATATTACACGCCTGTGCCTGAACTGCCTGAGCTCGACCTATTTCACCGCCATCTCTGGTTACCGCACTATTTAGTGCCATGTTTTGTGGCTTAAACGGGGCAACGTTTATCCCTTTTCTCGCTAATACACGGCATAAACCTGCCACAAGGACACTTTTTCCGGCATCCGAAGTGGTGCCTTGAACCATTAAAGATGGGATCGCTGATTTCATGAACATTTGTAAGGAATAGAGGAAGATGAACAATCATAACGTCATCGTCCCCACTTACTCAAGCAAATGAATAGAATATGAATGTTGAAATCATCATTGGTTCAAACAAGCTCTGTTTTAATGAACCCATCAAAACAAACCGATGAGGATGTAACATGAAAAAGAATACAATTATCGCAACAATCGCCGCCTTAGTTATTGCTCCTTCTATCGCATTCGCGAAAGATCACGCTCAAAACCAATCAAACTTGCAGTTTAGTGGTCCTGTCACTGTGGAAAAATTGGACGCCTTGCTAAACGACTCCAATATGTTTACTGAAAAAGATGTAGTTGTTGAAGGTAACTTATTACGTCAAGTTCGCGCGGATAAGTTTGTCTTTAGCGATGGTTCCGGTGAAGTGATGGTCGAACTCGATGACGACATTCAGCTAAATACTCCGATTGATCACACCACTAAAGTCCGTCTGTTTGGCGAATTTGAAGGCGGAAACAAACCAGAGATTGAAGTCGAACAACTCGTGGTCATGTAAAACAAACCCCGATTGCTGTGCACATCGACATGATGTTGTGACGATTACAGCTAAATGGTGACGGCAAGCACTTAAAATGATAGCTTTATCAATCTTGGTCTGCTTTTTGCAGACCATTTTTTTGTTCATTTTAATCATCTTGCCCGGAGACACCATGCTAGGTAAAGCTCTAAAGGTTGCAGCCTTTGGTTTGTGCGCTGTTTTGCCACTTTCCGCACATGCAAATAATTTCAACTACAACACGATGGAATTTCGCATGGGCACTAGCCCTGGTACATTTGGTGGCGAGTTCAATACCTACTTTACGGAAAACACTCACTTCATTGCTCGCGCAGACAGTGAATTCAGCGGAGACTGGGACATTGCTGGTGGTATTGGCTTTAATGGCCCTGCGGGTCAATTTGCGGATATTTATGGCCAAATGTTGGTACACAACATTAAAGAAAACGGCAGTGATAAAGTGGGTGACGAGTGGCGCACTGAGGTGAATATTGGTACTCGTATTTGGTTCATGCAAAATGTTGAGCTACATGCCCGTATCGGTCAAATAATGGATAACGACGATTCCAATACCGTTTATAATTTTGGCGCAAGATTCCACTCTACTCAGCAACTATCACTTGGCGCGGATTTCAAAAATAATGGTGTCTATGGCCAACAAATTGTGATGTCTGCTCGTTTTGCATTTTAATTAAGTAACTAAGCAGTTGCATTAATAAGTGTGTGATTCAATAAAAATGGCCTCCGGTTTCGGAGGCCATTTTTGTTAAATACCGATTGTTAGCAGGAACTAGTAACAAGGCTTTAGTTTTTGCCGGATTTTTTAGGTTTATCTTGGACATACTTTTTCGATACATCCACAACGGCGATATCTCTAAAAAAGCTTCGACCAAGTAAAATTGGAAACTTCATATGCCCACGCTCAGCTAACGTAAACTCTGTCTTTTCTTTGTGGTCACCGACGGTAATATACGCTTTTACTACCGCTCGTTTATCCACCTCTTCTGACGATGACTGCTTGATTTTAGCCCAGCGCTCTACAGGTACTTTAAACTCTTTAGTTTCTTTATCGCCCAAGTCGATCTTAAACTGAACCCAATCTTTACCATCACGCTCAAACGGAACAATGTCTGTCGCGCTAATTGATGATGTTGTCGCCCCTGTATCAACCCTAGCTTTGAAGGTTTGATCAATTTCAGGAACGTAAACCCACTCTTCAGAACCAAGAATCAACATGCCGTCTGGTGTCTTTGTCACTTTGGCTGGTTTTGTCGGTTTTGGCTCGGGCTTTTTCTCAGGTTTTACTTCAGGCTTAGGCTCAACCTCAGGCGTTGGATCAACCTCTGGTTTCACTTCTGGCTCTACTTTGACAGGTTCTTCGACCTTCGGCGACTCAGGCTCAGCAGGTTCCGGCGTCGTTTGAGTTGACGTACAAGCAATTAAACTGCCGCTCATCATAAGCGGCAGAATCAGTTTCCAGTTTTTCATCCACACTCCAATTAAGCTTGAGATACTTTCTTAATTGCGTCCGCTACGTATGGAATATGAGTTTCGGTAAGTCCAGCGATGTTAATTCGACCATCGCCAACACCATAAATGCCATAATCTTCACGCAGTTGCGCCATTTGGTTTTCACTAAAGCCTAGCACAGTAAACATGCCTTTGTGACCCTCAATGAAGTCAAATTGATCGGTATTATGGTTGTTTCTCAATTCGTTACACAAACTTTGACGAAGACTAACCAAACGATGTTGCATTTCACTCAACTCTTGCTTCCAAACGGAAGTCAGGTTGTCATCTTGAAGAATCGTCTTAACCAAAGTCGCTCCATGATCGGGTGGCATCGTGTAAGTAGAACGCGCTAACGTAAGTAACTTGCCTTTTGCGTTGGCCACGTCTTGCATGTTCTTACCAACGACAATCGCCGCACCTGTACGCTCGCGATATAGGCCAAAGTTCTTCGAACATGATGTCGTAATTAACATCTCTTCAACGTTATCTGCCATGAAGCGAAGCCCTTTTGCGTCTTCCTCTAGGCCATCACCAAAGCCTTGGTAGGCTATATCAACAAATGGTGTGAAACCGTTCTTCTGTGACAATTCCGTAATGGCTTGCCAAGCAGAAAAATCGATATCTGCGCCTGTTGGGTTGTGACAACAACCATGCAGCAATACAACATCAGAAGGCCCTGCTTTCGCAAGATCATCCATCATTTTTGCTGTGTCTACTTGTTTCGTTTCTGGAGAAAAGTAATGGTAGAACTTAACTTTAAGACCTGCCGCTTCCATCACTGGTTTATGGTTTACGTAGCTAGGGTTTGAAATCCAAACCGTCGTATCTGGCTGTGCGACCTTCATCAGGTCACCTAACATACGCAGCGCACCACTTGCACCTGGCGTTTGAATGGCAGCAACACGATCCATTGCTGACGTTCCCGTCAGTAGCAAATCGATCATGCTTTTATTAAATTCTTCGCAACCCGCAAGACCAACGTACGATTTGGTTTTTTGAGTTTCAACAACGACATCCTGCGCCATTTGAATGGCTTTCATGATCGGCGTTTCACCTGCGCTGTTCTTATAGACGCCAATACCAAGGTCAACCTTGTTTGGACGGTCATCGTTACGGTATGCAACGGATAGAGATAAAATAGGATCTAATACGGGAGTTGGGAGATTAGAAAACATGAAAGTCATAACCCTTTGAAATTCAAGTACCGAACCTCACGTTAACACCATCGCAAAAAATGGCGAAATGATTTTTCACTTATTTCATCAATTAGAGAACAAAATTCTGGGTTGCGATAAGTTTTGTGCGCTCTATCGGTTATAAAAAGAACGATTCACTCCTCAATATACCAATCCACTCTTCCGTTTTTCCTAAATTCTCTTGGCGTCATGCTCGACCACGCTTTAAAACGTGTACTAAAGTTGGCACTAGTTGGATATCCGACTATCTCTCCAATATGTTGAATCGGCCATTCTGTTGAACGAAGTAGCCTAGCAGCATATTCCATGCGCATACGTGTTAAATGTGCCATCGGGCTTCGACCAAACTGCTTTTGAGTCAGACGGTGCAAATGTGGCTCCGAACATGGATATAAAGCTGCCACTTGCTCGACACTCCAATCCTTATGCAGCTGACGCTGGACAAGATCGAATACGCGCCGAAGCCTCAATTGGCTGCGTGATATCGACTCTGAGGGCGGCATGTTTAACATCAGCTCTAACTGAGCCACGCTATGTGCACCAACCGCACCACCATAATCAATAGGAAGATTAATACTGCGTAACAACGTTTGGATACACGCATACATCACCTCAGGTGCAGATGTGAGCTGGTAACTAATATTACTCTCTATCATTGGCCATGCTCTATCAGGAGCAAGAAAAAGCCATGCGATCTGCCAGGGTTCCTCTTCCATACCAAAACCGTTTTCAACACCTGCAGGCACCGTGATCAACGAGCCAGGCTCCAAATCATATCGACACGCCCCACTTTCTAACCAACCTTTACCGCGCACGGTGTAAAGCAGCATGTGTTTTTTTTGGTTTTTACGATAAACAGAGAAGAAGTCACGACAGGTTGCAATTCCGCACTGCACAATGCCTCTCTCCTCCAATGCCAGTACTCGACTGTGATCAATAAACTCTTGATAGGTTTTTTCTGAAATCGCGTAGCGTTCTTGTTTATCTTCCATGATTTATTGGCTCACATATACACTAGTGGAGAGTTTTACAAAGGTTTTGGATGCCTTTGAAAAATACACCGCCAAATCATAGGGATAAACTACTCGCATTAATCTTTAAGGAGAAATGCGATGCTCTTAACACGCGAATACATCGATAAAGCATTTTGGCAAAAGCTGATTGCGATTGGCCTTCCTGTTTCACTTCAATCCATGCTTTTTGCGTTACTCGGCGTCGTGGATATTTTCATGGTGAGCCAACTCGGCGAATCCGCCACTGCAGCCGTTGGAGTCGGAAATCGCATTTTTTTCTTTAACCTTGCAGTCATTTTCGGTCTTTGCGGTGCAGTAACAGTGCTGGCTTCTCAATATTACGGTTCAGGGAATCTCGCAGGAATCCGCAGAACGTTGGCGCAATCTTGGTTTATTTCCATTTTAGTGACGCTGCCGTTTATTGTTCTTTATGCGATTTTTGATAAAGAGATCGTCTCTTTCATGTCAGACGATCCCGAATACGTCACTTATGCACGTGATTATCTTGTGGTTACGGGCTTTAGTCTTATTGCAACGGCGATAGTGGTACCTATTGAAGCGGTATTGCGCTCCGTAGGCCAAACCAAACTGGCAACCAACGTTAGTATCTCCGCGATTGTCGTGAACGTCGTGCTTAATTATGTTTTGATTTTCGGTTTATTCGGCTTCCCTCAATGGGGCGTATTTGGTGCAGCCGTTGGCAGCTTTGTTTCTCGATTTTTCCAAACGGCAGTGTTGATTTACTTTTTCTGTAAACGCTACGCATACCTTATTCCGACCAAGTTCGATTGGGCGCAAGGCCGTTTAAAGCAGTATCGTCAAAAATACTTTAAGGTTTCTCTACCCATGCTGGTCCACGATGCGCTCTGGACTGGTGGACTGATCGTTTACAGCATCATCTATGGTCAATTGGGCGTTTCAGAACTTGCGATCATCTCATTCTTATCACCAATTGAAGGTGTACTGATTTCAACCTTTATGGGATTTGCGGTCGCAGCATCCGTTCTTCTTGGTAATGATATTGGCGCAAAACATTATGACCGGGTCGAGAAAACGGCATGGTGGTATGTGTTAACCAGCGCAATCTTAGCCACCTTACTGTTTTTCCTAGTGTGGTTGAGCTCGCCTTTGATTCATCATCTATTGGTACTAAGTCCATTAACCGATGCAGAAATGGCACTTAACGTATGCTTAGTCATGGCGCTGGGTATGATTTTGAGAGTGTTTAACATGGTAGGGATTGGCGGCGTACTAAAGAGTGGCGCAGATATTCGCTACAGCATTTTTATTGATACGTTCGGTCAGTGGGCTATTGGTATTCCCCTTACCTATTACACTGGTATGGTACTCGGGTTGCCTTTGCATTTTGTCTTGATGTCTTTGCTAGCTGAAGAATTTGTGAAAGGCGTACTGACGACTTATCGTATCCAATCTAAACGTTGGATAAACAATATGGTCGAAGATGACCAAACAGTGACAGCGTAACTGAAAATACACTGACGAACTCACACCAAAAGGGCTCACACGTTATGCACGTGTGAGCCCTTTTTATGTTTGGAGAATGCCTGATTAAATATCCGTAAAGCGATGAATGATTTGGTTTGAACTGCCACGCCATTCGAGATTGAGATCTTTCTTGTCTTGTTCAAACTTACCATCAATCAAAACGTCGATGTATTGCACTACTTCTCTTTGTGCGTCATCCAGTTCAGCCAGCGTGTAGCCTGTCCAAACCCATATGTCTTTACCGGGACACTCTTCTCTCACCCTTTTCACGATCTTTAAAATATGAGGCACATTAGCAGGATGAAGCGGATCTCCGCCCGACAACGACAAACCGCGACGCTTAATGCGTGTGTCATTCAAGTCATTGATGATTTTGTCTTCCGCTTCTTGCGTGAACAACACACCCGAATCCAAGCGTTGCGTCGACTGGTTATAACAGCCACGACACTGATGTACACAGCCCGACACAAACAATGTGCAGCGCGTACCCGGTCCGTTAACAACGTCAATTGGATAATATTGGTGGTAGTTCATAATGCGTCTCTTTGTTATCGCGAAAATGAAAATCAACCTAAAGCAGGTTGATTTTCAAAGTGTTGAATCGAGTGGTAATTAACCTTATAGGTGTTTCACTCGACGTTTAACTTCTTCTTGTTTGCCGAAGTTAAACGGACGTGCATCTGGGCTGCCCAAGTAGCCACATACGCGACGTGTCACCGATACTTTGGTTGAATCGTGGTTGCCACAACTTGGGCAAGTAAAGCCTTTGCTTGTACATTCAAACTCGCCGGTGTAACCACATTCGTAACACTCATCAATCGGAGTGTTGGTTCCGTAGTAAGGAACGCGGGTGTAACTGTAGTCCCACACGTTTTCTAGCGCTTCTACGTTACGTTGCATGTTCGGGAACTCACCGTAACAGATGAAGCCACCGCTTGAGATTTCTGGGTAAGGCATCTCGAAGTCGATCTTGTCGTAAGGGTTAACCTTCTTCTCAACATCCAAGTGGAAGCTGTTGGTGTAGTAACCTTTGTCTGTTACGCCTTCAATCAAACCAAACTCTTTGGTGTCGATGCGGCAGAAACGACTACATAGGTTTTCACTTGGTGTTGCGTACAAGCTAAAGCCATAGCCAGTTTCGTCAGCCCATTGATTCACCGCATCTTTTAGATGTTTGATGATCGCGACCGCTTTTTCACGCAATACGGCATCATCGTAAACGTGCGCTTCAGTACCAAACAACGCGTTGATAGTTTCATGCACGCCAATGTAACCTAGAGAAATTGATGCACGGCCGTTTTTGAAGATTTCTGCAATCGAATCGTCCGCTTTCAAGCGCACACCACATGCACCTTCCATATATAGAATTGGTGCAACGCGCGCTTTTACGTTCTCTAAACGAGAAATACGCGTTTCCAGTGCTTTACGAGCAAGACGTAGACGATCATCAAGCAGTTCATAGAACTTCGCTTCGCTGCCTTTCGCGCGAAGCGCGATACGTGGCAAGTTCAAGCTAACTACACCAAGGTTGTTACGACCTTCATGGATAAGTTCGCCATCCTCTTCGTAAGTGCCTAGGAAGCTACGACAGCCCATAGGTGTTTTGAATGAGCCCGTTACTTCCACGACTTTGTCGTAGTTAAGAATGTCTGGGTACATACGTTTTGAAGCACACTCAAGTGCAAGCTTCTTAATGTCGTAGTTAGGATCTTCTGCCTTGTGGTTTAGACCGTCTTTAATACCGAACACCAATTTAGGGAATACGGCGGTTTTACGGTTTTTGCCAAGACCAGCGATACGGTTTTTCAAAATCGATTGCTGAATAAGACGAGACGCCCAGCTGGTACCAAGACCAAAACCAAACGTAACGAATGGCGTTTGACCGTTTGCCGTGTGCAGTGTGTTTACTTCATACTCTAGCGATTGGAATGCGTCGTAACACTCTTTCTCGGTGCGCGCTTTAGCGAACTCTTCTGGCTCGGCAATGTTCCACTCTTTCGCGATCTCTAGGTGCTTCTCATAGCTTGTCATAACGTACGGAGCAAGCACTTCGTCGATACGGTTGATTGTCGTACCGCCATAAATATGGCTAGCTACTTGCGCAATAATTTGCGCTGTTACTGCGGTCGCAGTTGAAATCGATTTAGGCGTATCGATTTCTGCATTACCCATTTTGAAGCCGTGCGTTAGCATGCCTTTCAAATCGATAAGCATACAGTTAAACATTGGGAAGAATGGCGCGTAATCCAGATCGTGGTAGTGAATGTCACCCACTTCGTGTGCTTGAACCACATCTCGAGGCAGGATGTGCGTTTTCGCGTAGTGCTTCGCCACGATACCCGCTAAAAGGTCACGCTGAGTTGGGATAACTTTGCCGTCTTTGTTCGCGTTTTCGTTGATCAAATCAAGGTTACTTTCTTCAATCAAGCCTTCGATTTCACGAGTTAGTGCACTTTGCTTTTCACGCGCGATGTCGCGGTCATGGCGATATTCAATGTAAGAACGTGCTAGGGCTTTGTAAGGACCTTGCATGAGCTCATTCTCGACTAAGTCTTGAATCTCATGGATGTGAACTTCATCGTGATCTTTTAGCTGTAACTCGACAGCAAGAGCGACATTAAGAGCATAAATGGCGACATCTTTATCTTTGTTTTCCGCTGCCGCTTCAACTGCTGCTTGGATACGATCCCTGTTGAACGGAGCTCTTGAGCCGTCACGCTTGATTACGATTGGTTTCACTTTCTTCTCCTTACCCCAGCATACTCACAGAGTTATCCACAAACACACTATATGGGGTTATTTTTTATTCTGCTAACACAATATATTGTGGCGTATTTAACGAAAAGCACCACTTGAAAACATTGATTTTGATCAATAAAGATCGGCTAGCGGACAAGAACAAATCGATCTTATTGGTACTGATCTCAGTTGAGAAGAAAACCATGAAAATTGCAAAATTGGTACGAAATCTACTTGCTTTTTTTAGAGCGCTTATAGGATAAAGGTTGGAAAGGAACACGCTAAAATCCAGGAGTGAAACAAGCCAATATGCGATCACTATTTGTTACTGCCTTATTAATTTTTAGTTCAACGTCACTTGCTCAAAACTCCATCAACTTAACAAGTTGGAATATAGAATGGCTGTCTATAAATGGAGGTAAGGTTTCTAGAACCAGTGACGATTTCGTCAAACTCAATCAATATGTGGATAAAACTCAAGCCGACATCATCGCCTTTCAAGAGGTCGACTCCAAAGCCGCCGTTCAAAAAGCCGTAGGCGATGGCTACGCGATTTACCTCTCTGATCGAGCTCAATCAAACAATAAGCACCTTCAGTTTTCTGATACCAATCAGTACACTGGTTTTGCTGTGCGCAAACACATTGAAGTGTCTGATCCAGCAGACTTCTCAATCACGCGTGGTAATAGCAAGTTGCGCTTTGCCAGCTACATCGTCGTTAACCAAAACCAAAAGGACGAGCTTCACCTGCTCTCTGTGCATCTAAAAGCAGGATGCAGCGGAGCATACAAAAACAACCGCAATTGCCAAACACTGAGCCAACAAGGAGAAGCTCTTGCGAAATGGATGAGCGAGAGAGAAAAGAAAAAGCAGCAGTACGCCGTAATGGGCGATTTCAATCACAACTTGCCGTATCAACGTGATTGGCTGTGGGCGATCATGACGCTTGGTAACGATGCACAATTGGTAACGCGAGATACCAAAGCGGATTGCAAGGTTCGCTCAAATAAGAACCCAAGAAAAACACACCAATTCCGCTCTTTGATTGATCACATTATTGTTAGCCCGCAAATAAAAGCGAAAAACGCGCATCAAACGCTGTTTAGCTCACAAGATGTTTTAGATTACAAACTGAGTGACCATTGCCCTGTAAACGCAACGGTAACGCTTAACTGAACGAACAAAATAGCCCAGCATSATGCTGGGCTATTTTATCTTCTTGTTTGTTAGATAGACGTTTAACTAGTTAACAAAAGAAACCGTTCTATTAAAGCGATCTTGGATTCAGCAGTACGACGTCACCCTGCTTCAACCCCGTTCGCACTCTCCCCAACTCTCCAAGCTGAATAAGCCGAGTTTCTATCTCACCGCTGTCTTGCACCACTTTTACGTAGTCCAATTGGCCAACTTGGTAAACCGCCTCTTTTGGCACGCGAAGTACAACATCGTCGGTCAAGGTCAACGCGACTTTGGCGTATGTACCTGGATAGATAGCCGTTGGCGGCTCAAATTGAAGCTTTACGGTATAACTGCGCGAGTTGGCATCTGCCGACGGCGTCACTTCTTTTACTGCCGCTTGCGCGTTGAGGTTGTAAGACGGAAAAACAACGTCCACTTCTTTATCATAAGTCACATAAGGCATGACAGACTCAGCAAAGTTCACCTCTATTTCCAACGAGTTTGGATTGTACATTGATAAAAGCAAAGCCCCCGGCGTCGCGGTATCACCTTTGTTGATGGGCTTTTGCGTGATCAAGCCATCAAACGGTGCAGTAATGATGCTGTAGCCAAAGGTCGTTTCCGCCTCAGAGACCGCCGCTTGCGCTTTATTGAAGTTGGCTTGTGCGGTTTGCAACGCACTTTCCGCTTGGTCAAATTGCGATTGAGGGATCAGCTTTTTGTTTAAAAGCGCTCTGACACGAGAAAACTCCTTTCTCGCCGCATTGAGCTGCGCTTGTGCAGAGGATAAAGCCTGCTCACTTTGACGAACTCGCGCGTCGAGATCATCGCTTTCTAGCCGCGCCAACACGTCTCCTTGCTTCACTCTATCGCCAACCTTCACCAATACCTCCATCACCGATGCCGTTAACCGTGCAGCGATATCGGCGTGCTGCTCTGCAACGACGACGCCCGGAAACTCTCGAACAACCGATTCGCTGGTTAACATCAGTTGATGTGTCTCTGCGTTATTTACATCAATCTGGTTGGTTTTCGCGTCATGTTCTGTCGGCAACTTTTCTGTAAAAAAACCAGCCATATAGAGAAAAAGAAGCGCGAGTATGGCAAACAGAATCACGCCTAACCATTTGGTATCTAATTTCATTGCTCTTCCTCCATCTGAGGTAATCCATGTCCTTTGGTGTTTTGGTATGCAAGGTTATAAACCACCGGAACCACAAGCAGCGTAAAGATAGTCGAGGCGGTAATACCGAATATGATTGCCCAAGCCAAACCGTTAAAAATTGGGTCTAGCGTAATCACGACGTTACCCAGTAACGTTGTACCCGCGGTCAGCAATATTGGCCGCATACGAACAACACCAGATTCAATCAACGCATCATGTAAACTACGACCTTCAGCCAGCGATTGCTGAACAAATTCAATCAAAACGAGTGAGTTACGCACCACAATCCCTGCTAGCGCAATCATGCCGATCATCGCGGTCGCCGTGAACAGCGCTGGGTTCGGGTAATTACCGATGTCACTGCTTAACACATTCAAAATCCAGAACCCCGGCATAATCCCAATCACGGTCAGGGGTATCGCCAGCATGATGATGCCCGATACCGCAGGTAAACCAGTTTGAATCAACATCACCACAAATACGCCAAGCAGCGCAGCGCCATAAGCAATGCCTAAATCGCGGAATACGTCCACTGTGATTTTCCATTCCCCCTCACCACTCCAAACCACTTCGATGTAATCTGGCACGCTCCAAGTGACACCAGCGCCATTGCTCAAGTACGTGCGATCTTGCCAGTGACGATGTACATCTTCCGCGTGAGTTGTATCTTGGTCAGCCATCACATCGGCAATCACTTCACCCGGAACACGCCCAACTACCTCGGCGTAGACATACACAACAGGCTTGAGGTTTTTATGGAAAACCGGTTTGTCCGCTGCGCGTTTCACAAAATGACCGACTTCAGACAACTGCACGATAGGCTGAGGAGCATCCACAACCGCCCCATTGGATTCTACTTTTGCAATGCCCGGACGGCCTCGCACATAAAGTTGCTCTAGTTGATTAAGGTTATCTCTGTCTTCGCGTCGGAGCTGCACTTCGATAGGTAATGGGGCCACTTCTCTTGGATCGGCGATATAACCGAGCACTTTGGCGTTCGCGGCGGTAATAAGCGTGTTATTGATATCAGCAACAGAAACACCAGACAGCGCCGCTTTTTCTTGATCAACGATGAACTGCCACGTTTCTAAATCACCTTGGATGCTGGTATCCACCTCAGAAACCAACTGTTCTTTGCGAAGCCTATCCGCGACTTTCTCTGCTTGAATCATCAGATCTTCATAAGATGTCGCTTCATCACCGTAAACTTCTGCCGTAATGGTGGCGATAACAGGCGGGCCTGGCGGCACTTCGACTAGCTGCACGTCAGCGTCAAAATTATCTGCAATCTGCTCTAAATCCGCCCTGAGTCGTGTCACCAGTTCGTGTGATTGCATTGCGCGGCGATTCTTCTCTGCAAGAACGACTCGAAGCTCGCCTTGGTATGGTTCGCTACGCATAAAGTAGTGGCGCACCATGCCGTTGAAATCCATTGGGGAAGCGGTGCCTGCAAAGCCCGACACACTTGTCACTTCCGGCACCGTCATTAAATAGTCCGTAAAGCTCGACAGCGCGTTGGAGGTATCCACAAAGCTTGAAGACTCTGGCATGTTTAATACCAATTGGAACTCATTTTTATTGTCATAAGGCAGCAACTTGAGTGGAACTAAGCGAAGTGCTGGCAACAATGCTGCCAAGACGAACAACAAGGCAACCAAACCAAGGAAAAGCCACGCTTTCTTGCGACTTTCAAGTAGCGGAATCAACACACCACGATACAAACGATACATCGGCGAAGATTGGATGTCATAGTGGCCGTTTTCCTCAGCACCTTTGAGTAGCTTCTTGGCAAGCCAAGGCGTGATCATAAACGCGACAACGGTACTAAAGATAACGCTGATCGGAACGTTGAACGCCAGTGGCGCCATGTAAGGCCCCATCATCCCAGTGATAAAAAACATCGGCGTAAACACGATAACAATCGCGACCGTCGACATTAACAAGGCGCTACGAATTTCTGCCATGGCGAGAACAATCGCATTGGTTCGTGTTAGATTTTTTCGTTTGAGGTAGCGTTCAATGTTGTCGATGCTGGCGATCGGATCGTCCACGATCAAACCTAGCGCCAAAATCAACGCAAAGAGTGTGACTCGGTTGATGGAATAGCCAAATGCCAAGTCCATCCCGAGCGCGGCACCATAGCTAATCGGAATCGCGATACCAACCACCAATGCGCTTCGCCAGTTCAAGAACAAACCGACAAACACCACGACCGTTAGAATAGAGATGCCAAGGCTTGATACCAAGTTGTTTACTTTCGCATTCGCCGTTTCGCCATAGTCGCGAATGACTTCAACTTGAACTTGTGGAGGAAATTGCTCGGATTGAAGCTCCGCCAGTTTATCCCGAACAGACTGAGCCACGTTAACCGCGTTCGAGCCTTTTTGTTTAGCGACAGAAATGAACACCGCTGGGTATGCTTCATCGTGGTTTTTATCGCGATACCAAGTATCGGATGTTGCCTCACCTTCACCGTCGTAAATACGCGCGACATCTTTCAAATAAACGGGTTTGCCATTGAGCACCGCGATAACAAGATCGCCAACCTCTTCGGCGTTAGTCAGAAACCGTCCCGACTCCAATGTGAAATTTTGCCCGTTTACGCGAACGTTCTTGCCTTGAGTTTTACTATTACTGAGCTGAATGGCCTGTTCTAGGTCATCGATGGTTACTTTGAAGTTTGCCATCGCAACAGAATCAAGCTCTATCTGGATTTTTCTCGGCTCACCGCCAATCACTTCCACCTTGTTGGTGGCATCCAATGATTTAATGCCTAACGTGGCTTGGTCTGCAATACGTCTCAGCTGATGGCGATCGAGAATGTCTGGATCGGTGGAATAAATTGCGGCAACAACAATGGGTACATCATCGATCTCAACAGGCTTTACAAGCCAGTTAGTGACAGAAGGAGGAACTTTGTCTTGGTTGGAATAGAGTTTGTTGTAAAGCTTAACCAGAGCATCTTCGCGGTTTTCACCTACATAGAAACGAACGATGACTTGCGCAGCACCTTCCATGGACGAGGAATAAACGTATTCCACACCGTCAATTTGGCTAACAAGCTTTTCTAATGGTTCAGTGATTTGATTTTCGACTTGAGAAGCGCTGAGTCCGGGAGCCGAAACCAATACATCTGCCATCGGCACAACGATTTGCGGGTCTTCCTCTTTCGGGGTCAACCACAAGGCCGCGGCACCGACCACAAGCGCGAGTAAGATCATGATCGGAGGGAAAAAGCTGTTCATCACAGACTGAACAAAACTTCGCTTTAGTTTGTCGGGCATCCTTTCCCCTCCATATCAGATTGATTGTTTACGCGTTCGCGGTTTTCATCTTCTTCGCGTTACGGTTAGTAATGATCGCTTTCGCGAACAGAGATCCAACTAACATCGCAAGGAAGAACACTACAATGCTCACGTTGCCTAATGCCAGACTCGCAACTGCAGGGCCAGGGCAAATACCTGCCAAACCCCAACCTAAACCAAAGATCGCCGCACCAGATAGCAAACGTCCGTCGATGTTCTTATTGGTTGGTGTGCAAAACGCTTCACCGCTAACTGATTGTTTTCTCGGCTTGATGATTAAAAAATAGCTTGGCATGAATACCGCGAGTGCGCCGCCCATCACAAAAGCCAAACTTGGGTCCCAACTGCCAGAAATATCTAAAAATCCAATGACTTTAGCTGGGTCGATCATGCCGGACACCGCCATGCCCATACCGAATAACACACCGCTCAAAAGAGCAGAAAAACGAAAAATAGTCTTGTTCATGGAATCTCTCTTAAACTAGGTGAAGTCGAACGAATACCGTTAAGCCAGCGACAACCATAAATACACAGGTCGCCACAACAGAGCGTTTAGACAAACGGCCCATGCCACAAATGCCGTGCCCACTAGTACATCCGTTACCCAGTCTGGTTCCGATTCCTACCAATAAACCAGCGGCAATCACCATCCCTAAAGAAAGGTTCGCGGTACTAGGAACCGCAACGCCCAACATCAGAACGCTAATCAAGCCACCAGCTATCATTCCAACCGCAAAAAGCAATCGCCATGAATAATCGCCTTTTTTCGGTGACATAATGCCATTCATAATTCCACTGATTCCGGCAATTTTCCCGTTAACCAACAACAATATAGTGGCGGAGATCCCTAACAAAATGCCACCAAACAGCGATTCCCATGGAATAACGTTTAACATTATTTACCTCTAAAATCTTAGCTACGAATTAGTTACAGAAAACGCTATGAAGCGCCTTGATTAATGACTCAACTCTCGGTTCTGACAACGAATAAAACACTTGCTGTGATGCCTTACGAGCCTTGATCAATTTGTGTTTGCGAAGCACCGTCAAGTGCTGTGAAAAGGCGGATTGGCTAAGGAACGAGTTCTTTTGCAGCTCCCCAACACCAACCTCACCTTGGGTCAGTTGGCACAACACCATTAGCCTTTCCGGATGTGCCATTACTTTTAGGAGATCAGCAGCTTCATTGGCATTGCCTTTCATTGCTGCTACATCCATATCTGTATAGCTCATGACTAACCTCTACATTAAAAACTAAATTAGATATTACTAAAACAAAACATTTAGTCAACGCTAAATTAGCAATTATGAATTTAGATAAATTAACATTAGACATTTCTAATTTAGATAATTATAGTGATGAATATCAAAGGATGGCGTTCTCAGTTTGAGAGTACGAAGGAGAAGAGTTATGACGTTAGAAAATGCAGTACGAATTTTTGCAGGCACGATGGTATTGATCTCGGTCATACTAACCGTGTTCGTTCACAGTAACTTCATTTGGTTCACCGTGTTTATCGGCGTTAATCTTATTCAAAGTGCTTACACGGGAATCTGCCCTGCTGCTTATTTTTTAAAGAAATTTGGTTTTAGATAATCTAGAGCGTAGTGACCTTTCACACTGGCTATTCGTGAAAGGTCAGTTCGCCCTAAAACTTGGAGTTAAAAATGACTAAGATCTTAATCGTCGGTGGTGTTGCAGGTGGTGCATCTGCGGCGGCGCGTGCTCGTCGTCTAAGCGAAGATGCCGAAATCATCATGTTTGAACGTGGCCCGTTTGTTTCATTTGCCAACTGTGGCTTGCCTTATCACATCGGCGGCGATATCCAAGAACGCAGTAAGTTACTACTACAAACGCCAGAAAGCTTTTTAGCACGCTTTAACGTTGATGTTCGCGTGATGAATGAAGTGGTTTCTATTAACCGACAGGACAAGACCGTTACGATCAAAAACCTGTTGGATGAGTCTGAATACGTAGAACCGTACGATTTTCTACTGCTTAGCCCAGGTGCCGGCCCTATTGTTCCGCCAATTCCAGGTCTCGATAACCCGCTCACCCACTCGCTACGTAACATTCCAGATATGGATCGCATCATCGAAACGATCCAAATGAACAAGCCAGAGCATGCGACAGTTGTTGGCGGCGGTTTCATCGGTTTAGAAATGATGGAAGCCTTCCACCAACTTGGCATTAAAACCTCTCTGATCGAAATGGCAGACCAAGTCATGACGCCAGTAGACCGTGAAATGGCAGGTTTTGCTCATGCAGAAATTCGTGATAAAGGTGTCGACCTAAAACTTGGCGTCGCGCTTGAATCTGTGAAATTCCTACCTAACGAGCACGTTGCAAGTTTCGACTCTGGTGAGAGTGAGAAACACCAACACCTAGAAGGTGAATTGGAATTAACACTGAACAACGGTGAAAAACTCACTACCGATATTCTGATCATGGCAATCGGTGTACGTCCTGAGACAAAACTGGCGCAAGAAGCTGGCCTTCAAATTGGTGCGCTAGGCGGTATTTACACGAACGAATACATGCAAACCAGCGATCCTTCGATCTACGCTGTCGGCGACGCGGTAGAAGAGAAAGACTTCGTGACTGGCGAGCAAACTCTAGTGCCACTTGCAGGCCCGGCAAACCGTCAAGGTCGTATGGCAGCAGACAATATGCTAGGCCGCAAAGAAACTTACCAAGGCACACAAGGGACAGCGATTTGTAAAATCTTTGACCTTGCTGTGGCTTCAACAGGTAAAAATGAGAAACAATTGAAACGCGCTGGTATTGAATACGACAAAGTGTACGTGCATACCGCAAGCCACGCGAGCTACTACCCTGGTGCAGAAGTGGTGTCGTTCAAAATGTTGTTCGATCCAAAATCAGGCAAGATTTTAGGTGCTCAAGCAGTTGGTAAAGACGGTATCGACAAACGTATTGACGTTATGGCTGTTGCACAACGTGCTGGCATGACGGTTGAACAACTGCAGCATCTTGAACTGACTTACGCGCCACCTTACGGCAGTGCAAAAGATGTGATCAACCAAGCGGCGTTTGTGGCAAATAACATCATCAAAGGTGACGCAGCGGCGATTCATTACGATGAAATCGACAACCTGACTGAAGATCAAATTCTCCTCGACGTCCGTAACCCGGGTGAATTGGAGTCTGTTGGTTATCTTGAAGGGGCAATCAACATTCCGGTTGATCAGCTACGCCATCGTATGGGTGAACTACCAAAAGACAAAGAGATTGTGATTTACTGTCAAGTAGGCTTGCGCGGTAACGTGGCATACCGTCAACTGGTCAACAATGGTTACAAAGCCCGCAACTTGATTGGTGGATACAGAACACTCAAATTCTCGCGCTTATAACGGGATAATAAAAACAGAGAAAACCGAGGGATTGGTTTTCTCTTTTGTTTATTTACATGGACTCAAATCTAACTCATTAACCTTCTATCGCCAAACGGACTGCCGCTTGAGCATGGATAGAAGTGGTATCAAGTAGCGTAACATCGGTGTGACTTTGGTTTACAAGTAAGGCAATTTCAGTGCACCCGAGAATCACAGCTTCAGCTCCCTGCTCTTTTAGTTTTTCAATAATTTGCAGGTATATCGTTCTCGATTCCTCTTTGATTTCACCTTGGCATAACTCTTTATAAATAATGTTATGCACTATAGAGCGATCATCTTGAGCAGGAGTTATGACATCCAGCCCATAGAGGTCGGAAAGCCGTCCTTTGTAAAAGTCTTGCTCCATTGTGAATTGAGTACCTAGGAGTCCGACCTTTTGAACCTCTTTCTCACGAAGTAACTCAGCAGTCGCGTCTGCGATATGTAGTATGGGGATATTAATGCTGGCTTCAATTTGAGGAGCAACTTTGTGCATTGTGTTCGTACAAATAAGAATAAAATCAGCGCCCCCTTTTTCTATTGAAGATGCAGCATCAGATAGAATACTTGCCGTTTCTTCCCATTTACCTTGGTGTTGAAGTTTCTCTATCTCTGAAAAATTCACGCTATACATACAAACTTTTGCGGAATTTAGGCCATCTAACGCCTCTTTGACCCCTTCGTTGATCAATTTGTAATAACTAAGCGTCGACTCCCAACTCATGCCGCCTAGAAGACCGATCGTTTTCATATAACTCTCCAATCGTTATACACCACTATGGGAGGGGTGCTTTTACAAACAAAATCAACCACGTGGATAGACAGCTTTCTAGCTTTGTCACTAGTGAAAACTGGATAAACCTGCGATCAAAAAAAACGAGAACCAAAAAGGACGACTACGCGATTCTCATATCTCCTCGCAACATTGTTACCGCACTTCCAGAAAGCTTAACGTATTCCGGACTCAATAGTTCTGTATAAACAACTCCACTTCTCTTGGATGCTTGGAAGCCTTTTAATTGCGCTTTACCGAACTCTTTGGCCCAGTAAACACATAAAGCGCAATGAGCAGAACCTGTCACTGGGTCCTCATCAACACCCACCCAAGGGGCAAAGTAACGAGAGACAAAATCAGCGTCAGTGCTTGATTGAGCAGTGATGACGACTCCACGACCTTTTTGTTTAAGTAACGTACTAAAATCAGGTTCAAGTTGCTCTATCAAAGACTCATCATTGATGACGATCAACTGCTTATTATCAAACTGACCATAAGCGATTACATCAGCCACATCGAGCCCTAAGCCGTGAAGCAAGTCTGTGTTAATACTTGCTCGCATATCTAAAATAGGAGCAGGAAACACCAAATGAATGTCGTCATGATCAAGTTGTGCAGTTAAAACGCCGGATAGCGTAGCAAACTCAATGGTATCACCTGTACTATATAACCCTTGCTCTCTCAGCACGTGCGCCGTGGCCAATGTGCCATGTCCACACAAAGCGACTTCCGTTTCAGGTGTAAACCAACGAAGTTGCATTGTGTTTAATGACAGAAACGCGGTTTCAGATAGTGACATCTCTGCCGCTATGGCCAACATCATTTCCTCATCAAGGCTTGATTCTGTGATACACACACCTGCAGGATTGCCTTTGAACACATCTGATGTAAACGAGTCGACCTGAAAAATTTTAACTTCCACAAAATATCCTTAAGTTCTATCAAACACTGTAGAACCTTTAGCAGCACTTAGTGCATTTGTACCACGTAATGTATTGCACCAGTTATTTGAGCAGTAAACCTTTATTAACTAAGAAGAAACCCCTTTTTCTCCTGATGGGATTTATTGGTATTTTGCCGAAGTAATGAACTCACCGAATGTTTCACACCAAACAACAACAGTATTGTATTCAGAAATGGAAATGCCTTGAGGAACCTCAACAACGAAGTTATTGAACGTTTTGACATCACCAACCAAGCTCATCTCAGATTTAAGGTCATTAAACGCTTGTTCAGTCTCGACAAATTTAGGAGATAAATAGAGTTTATAGTCAGGCCCGGGAGCGAGTTTTCCTACCAGCGTAATAGCTTGGGAACTCAAATGAATTTCACCTTCTCCCCAATGAAAAGCGTCGCTATCTTTGAGGTCCCTCGTGACAACTGCACTGTATTCTGCACCTTGCATGCTCTCAGAAACTTGCTCATCGGTCGGCGCAGGCGGTGCAATAAGAATCGGTAAAGTATAGATACCTATCGCAATACCAATCGCAACAGCCACTAAGTGGCTTAACGTTAATTTAATTATACTTTTCAAGATCATCTATATTCTTGTTAGTTTCATCAGCTTAGATTTAGGCTCAAATACAGACATCCGTCAGGTTATACGTCCAATAGCCTAATTTCATTAATATTATACACAAGCAGGGCCAATGCGCCTTAACTGCTGCCTTTCTTTAAGAACGCTATCCAATAAGCCCGTTACTAACCAAAATAACTATTTTTTAATTCAGCCCCTATACGCCTTCGACGAAATGATCTAAAGGCAAAGTGAGCAATTAAAAACGGCTGATAATTGATATCAGCCGTTTGCTTATCTGGAATGTCGTTGTGCTGGTTTGGGAACTATTCTGCTTCCACCAAAGCGATCTTATCGGATGTCGATTTTTCCAATTTGATCGCAATAAACTTAGAGGTTGGCGTAAACGTTCTATCCCCATAACTATCTAAAGGAACCAATGGGTTCGTTTCTGGATAGTAAGCCGCCGCCTGACCTGCTGGTACGTCATAGGCAACAAGCGTAAATCCGCTCACACGGCGCTCAACGCCATCTTCCCATAATGACACCATGTCCACTTTGTCGCCCGTTTCAAATCCGAGTTTACGAATATCCGCTTCATTGATGAACAGCACTTCGCGCATGCCAAATACTCCACGATAACGGTCATTCAAGCCGTAAAGTGTCGTATTGTATTGGTCGTGTGAGCGCATGGTTTGCAAAATCAAATCTGGCTTTTGGCCTTTTTCGAGTATCGCTTCGCTGATCAACTGCTTCGGCAACTCGCTAGAGCTGAACTGTGCTTTGCCGCTTGGTGTATTCCATCGACGCTCGGCTGCTGGGTTTACCAAGTGGAATCCACCCGGGTGTTTAAGCTTATGGTTAAAGTCGGTAAAGCCCGGAATGGTATCGGCAATCAAATCGCGAATACGGTCGTAATCTTCAATCGCCCACAACCAATCAATTGGTTTTTCCCCGAGTGTAGCATTGGCAATACCGGCAATAATCGCTGGTTCTGAACGCAAATGCTCCGAACGCGGTTTTAGCTGACCAAATGAGATATGCACCATGCTGAAGGTATCTTCAACCGTCACGCCTTGTGGGCCAGTCGCTTGCTGATCAATCTCAGTACGGCCTAAGCATGGAAGAATAAGCGCATCTTTACCTGTGACAAGGTGAGAACGATTTAACTTCGTCGAAATGTGTACGGTTAAATTGCAGTTTCGCATCGCGTTGTGCGTACGTTCTGTGTCTGGCGTTGCTTGTGCAAAGTTACCGCCCAAACCGATAAATACTTTCGCTTGCCCTTCTTCCATCGCTTTAATGGCTTGCACAGTGTTGTGGCCTTCACCACGTGGGACGGCAAAGTTAAATCGACTTTCAATTCGATCCAACAACAGATCTGAAGGTTTTTCATCAATGCCCATCGTACGGTCGCCCTGAACGTTACTGTGACCACGCACTGGTGAAAGACCCGCGCCCGGCTTACCAACGTTACCTCGTAACATTTGCACGTTTGCGACTTCTTTAATGGTTGGCACAGAGTGACGATGCTGAGTCAACCCCATTGCCCAACACATGATCACACGTTCTGCACGTCGATACATGCTCGCCACCATCTCGATCTCACTTAAATCAAGACCCGATTGTTCCGCGATGTGTTCCCAAGAGGTTGCGTCCACTTCAGCCAAATACTCATCAATACCAATCGTGTGTTGCTTGATGAATTCACGGTCAAATACCGCTTTGCCGCCGTTTTGCAAAGCCTCGCGTTCCCATTGCAACAAGAATTTCGCGATGCCACGAAATACTGCCATGTCTCCGCCCAAAGCAGGACGCAGGTACGCCGTGTTTGTAGGCTCTGAGCCATTACTCAACATCTCAATCGGCATTTGTGGGTTTTGGAAACGCTCTAATCCGCGCTCTTTCAGCGGGTTTAGACAGATAACCTGAGCACCACGTTTTACCGCTTCGCGCAGAGGTTCAAGCATTCGTGGGTGGTTCGTGCCCGGGTTTTGACCAATCACGAAAATCGCGTCGGCTTCTTCAAAATCATCAAAGATCACTGTGCCTTTACCAACACCAATGGTGTCTTTCATCCCTATTGCACTGGCTTCGTGACACATGTTGGAACAATCTGGGAAGTTGTTGGTACCGAATGCGCGGACAAATAGCTGATACAAAAACGCCGCTTCGTTGCTTGCACGACCAGAGGTATAAAACTCCGCTTGGTGCGGTGAATCCAATTGATTGAGATGTTTCGCGACAAGAGCAAAAGCCTCATCCCAAGAGACTGGCACATAGTGATCGGACTCGGCATCGTATCGCATTGGGTGCGTGATACGGCCTTGGTATTCCAACCAGTAATCGGTTTGCGTTGAGAGAGAAGAAACGCTGTGATTGGCAAAAAAATCAGGATCAACCAGACGATTGGTCGCCTCCCAGTTTACCGCTTTCGCGCCATTCTCACAGAAATTGACTTTACCACTATCTGGCGACTCACCCCATGCGCATCCCGGGCAGTCGAAACCGCCATTTTGGTTGGTTTTGAGCATAGTGCGAATGTTCTTCACTGCATTTTCACTGCCCCACCAACTTCTGGTTACGGCTTTCAATGCCCCCCAACCACCAGCTGGACCTTTGTATGCTTTTATTTGTTCTTTTTGGCTCACGACTTTACTCCTCGCAGATATACCAGCAAGCAGGGTGCCCGTGAAAACAAGCGCGTTATTTATTGAGATAATGCGGAAGTATTGAAGGGCTTAGTTTCTAATCCATGTATTTTTTAATCCAAATAAGTAACCACTCAACATGCTCTCGCTTGTCCGAGCGTTTACTTATCTAGATTCTTGCTATCGGATACCCGCCTACTGTTTCTAAGACTGTTAGATTCAATTTGCATTGTTGCGCCTTGATCTAAATCAAAGATTAAGTCGTTATTCAATATGCGTCCAATTGATAATCCTGACCGAGTGATAAACAAAATCTATGACGAACTTTTCCACTGACGCTCATCACATTTTTAATCAATACAGTTTATGAGGTTAATCGTTTTCCCATTCGATTCCACCTAGTTCGCTTAACGAACTCAATAAAATCGGCATTCTTGATAATAGATAGTATCTATCACACTATAGATACTTTAAATTTGACCCTAATTAATATCAGGAATAGCCTTGATTCAGATCAATTTTGAGTGTGGTTTTATTCTTGACTTGGTTTTGGCTTTCCATTACCCAGTTAAAACGCTCCAGCGCTTAAAAAGTACGGTAGTGCTGTGCCCTTTTTTAGGGAGTTCCCCCGTACATGTGACTCACAACGCAAGGTGAACAATCCATTATGGATATCAAACAACTGAAATATCTCATCGCACTTGAACAGACCAAACACTTTGGTCAAGCCGCCGCATTGTGCCACATTACGCAGCCTACCTTGTCCATGAGAATCCGAAGCTTAGAGGAAGAACTCGACCTCGAATTAATCCAGAGAAGTCAACGATTTGAAGGATTTACTGAAGCCGGAGAACGCATTTTAGCTTGGGCAAAAACCGTCTTAGCCGCTCATGATGGATTGCAAGCCGAAGCCGCCAACTGCCGTGGTCAGTTGGTCGGTTCACTTCGGCTTGGAATGGTGCCACTCGCCAGCCAAAACCCGATGCAATTGCTCAAACCATTAGCTCAACAGTTCCCTGAGTTACGCTTTCAAATACTCTCCATGACGACCGAACAGATCATAGACCAACTCAATCGCAATCAGCTTGATTTGGGCATGTGTTATGTCGATCAAGTCAACACCGCTTACTTCGATGTTATCGAGCTAGATTCGACCAAACTTGGCGTTTTATTCGATGAGCGTCATTTTGACTTTGCCGAATCTGAAGTGTTGTGGGAGTCACTCAATAACATTCCTCTAGGGCTGCTTTCGAAAGGCATGCACTATCGCCACTCGATTGATCTTAGCTTTGTGAGTAAAGGGCTAGTTCCGCAAACCGTCATTGAAAGTAACTCCACCTTTCACTTGATCCAAGCAGTAACCAGTGGCCTTTGTTGCGCCATTATGCCGCTGAATTGTGGATTAGAAGAGCTGAACGATACGCTTCGCATTATTCCTATCGAAGAAGCCGCCGTTCACGCCCCGCTAGGTTTGTTAAAGCGAAAACAAGAACCCTTCTCCGCGCTAACCGATCAGTGTTTCGCAGAAGCAAAAAGCATATTCAATCGATAACAACAATCCACACGTCAATGTTTGGCATACATAACGGCTTATGAGGTGATTTCATGAGATGTACTACTCAATCTTATTTTGAACTGTCCGATTTCAATCAAGCACCACCTCAACCAAGTGCGTTCAATTATCGAGAATTGATTGATGGCCGCCCAGTGCAACAAATGTCGCTGGCGAGTGAATCCGCCTTAGCTATCAGCTACAACGGCATTAGCCAAGCGGTCATGATGGTGACGCCAGGCCACCTGGAAGACTTCGTGAAAGGATTTAGCCTAAGCACAGGCATCGTCCACGACTTCAAAGAGATCAAAGACATTGAAATTGGTGGCGATCACGAATCTCACTATGCGGAAGTGGAAATCAGCAACCGCGCTTTCTGGGCGTTAAAAACACAACGTCGAAATCTTGCTGGCACAACCGGATGCGGCATTTGTGGCGTCGAAGCTCTTGAACAAGCTTTGCCTGATTTAGCACCGCTAACACCGTCTCTTCCTCCGCGCTCCGATGTATTCGAAGGGCTGCGAGACAAAGTCGCACTGCATCAAGAAGCCGCACGTGAATCTGGCGCGTTACACGCCGCTTTATTTGCAGATTTACAAGGCAACATCAAGTTGTGCCGAGAGGACATCGGCCGTCACAACGCGCTAGATAAGTTGATTGGCGCATTGGCCAACAATCACATCGAACCTCAAAGTGGCTTCGCAATCATGACAAGCCGTTGCAGCTTAGAGTTGATCCACAAAGCCGTTCGCGCGCGCATCCCCACACTGGTTTGCTTATCTGCACCTACAGCGTTAACCGTCGAATGGGCAAGAAGAAACCATTTGAACCTAATTCACTTGCCAAAACACGGCTCGCCGCGTCTATACAGCCCTGCGCCTTAACACGTCGACCTAGCCGAATTCCTAATATTTCTAACGGAGACCTCTGGGTCTCTTTTGTTTGCTTCTCACTCCCAATTGATACTTAGCGACAAGACACTATTCTCTCCAACCAAACGTGCTCACCCCTTGTCACCACTAAGCTTACGCATATTAATCCGTTTGCATTTGAACGCTTTCCAATCGATAAAAACTCAGTCAAAAACCCATATATTAGTAAGGGTTTTGTGTGACTTTTTTCACGCTTTTCCGCCTTCTTAGGCATTTCTAGGAATTTTTCCTAGCCGATCTAGGCAACCATCTCATGTGCCTCACAAAACCACTCTCTAGAATTCCGCTCAGTCAAAGGTAACAAGAGCGCATAACGGTCTCCGTTGTGTTTCTAAAACAATTACAAGAGAGTTCATCATGTTAAAATTCCTCGAACAGGTGCGGAAGCCGACCCTCGATCTTCCTGTCGAAGTTAGAAGAAAGATGTGGTTTAAACCGTTCATCCAATCTTACTTGGTCGTATTCATCGGCTACCTAACCATGTACTTGATTCGTAAGAACTTCAATGTCGCGCAAAACGACATGATCTCAACTTACGGTTTGAGCATGACAGACCTAGGTCTTATTGGCCTTGGCTTCTCCATCACATACGGCATCGGTAAAACCGTTGTGTCTTACTACGCTGACGGTAAGAACACCAAGCAATTCCTCCCTTTTATGCTGATCCTTTCTGGTCTTGCAATGCTTGGTTTCAGCTTCAGCATGGGCGGCGGTAGTGCAAGCCTGTTCTTGATGGTGGCTTTCTACGCTCTGAGTGGTTTCTTCCAAAGTACTGGTGGCCCTTCTAGTTACTCAACCATTACAAAATGGACACCTCGTAACAAACGCGGCTCTTACCTAGGCTTGTGGAACATGTCACACAACGTTGGTGGTGCGGGCGCAGCGGGTGTTGCTCTTTTCGGTGCTAACTACCTATTCGACGGCCACGTAATCGGCATGTTCGTTTTCCCTTCTATCATCGCGATCATCGTTGGCTTTATCGGTATGCGCTTTGGTAGCGACTCTCCAGAAGCTTACGGTCTAGGTAAAGTAGAAGAACTTTTCGATGAAGCAGTGAGTGAAGAAGACACCGCCGCTGAAGAAAACCAGATGACCAAAAAAGAAATCTTTGTTGAATACGTTCTTAAAAACAAAGTTATCTGGCTACTTTGCTTTGCTAACATCTTCCTTTACATCGTTCGTATCGGTATCGACCAATGGTCAACGGTATACGCGTACCAAGAGCTTGGTCTGTCAAAAGAAACGGCAATCTCTGGCTTTACTCTGTTCGAAGTCGGTGCACTTGTGGGTACGTTGATGTGGGGTTACCTGTCTGACCTAGCAAACGGTCGCCGCGCATTGGTTGCTTGTGTATCTCTTGGTTTGATCATCGTATCGCTTGAGTTCTACCAGCACGCCACTAGCGAGTTCATGTACTTGGCCTCTCTATTTGTATTGGGCTTCTTGGTGTTTGGTCCACAACTTCTTATCGGTGTTGCCGCGGTTGGTTTTGTCCCTAAAAAAGCAATCAGTGTGGCTGATGGTGTGAAAGGTACATTCGCTTACCTAATCGGTGACAGCTTCGCGAAGCTTGGTCTCGGTATGATTGCAGACGGTACACCAATCTTCGGTCTAACAGGCTGGAAAGGTACCTTCGCAGCCCTAGATACCTCCGCCATGATTTGTATTGTTTTGCTTGCTTTCGTTGCTATCGCGGAAGAGAAGAAGATTCGACACGCGAAGAAGCTTCAACTTGCACAAAACCAAGCCTAACTTCTCTGCGCGCTTTACTTCGGTAAAGCGCGCAAGATCATTAAAAAGCATGGTTCAATTCAGTATCATTAAAGATTTTTCTATTGGCTCCTGTTGGAGCTTATTGTTGTTAGTCGTCTGCTCTATTTGGTTGTAATAATGATTCATGTTGCTCTAGTTGATGATCACGTCATCGTGCGTTCGGGTTTCGCACAATTATTAAATTTAGAAAGTGATATTACCGTTGTTGGTGAATTTGGTTCTGTCGCCGAAGCACGCACAGGCTTGCCTGCGGTACACCCACACGTCGTCATCCTAGATATTTCCATGCCCGATGAGAGCGGATTAAACTTACTGAGCGAAATTCCAACTGGCATTGCCTGCGTGATGCTTAGCGTGCACGACTCCCCTGCAATGGTGGAAAAATCACTAAAACTTGGTGCAAAAGGCTATCTAAGCAAACGCTGTAGCCCAGACGAACTTATTCAAGCCGTGAGAACCAGTGCGTCTGGCGGCTGCTATCTTACCTCCGACATTGCCATCAAACTGGCAACACCAAGTGACAAAGCTGCATCGCTTTGCCAACTAACAAGACGCGAAAATGAAGTTTGCCAGCTTTTAGCCAAAGGGCTGGATGTAAAATCCGTCGCGGCAGAGCTTGGCTTGAGCCACAAGACCGTACACGTTCATCGAGCGAATGCCATCGACAAACTCGGTGTGAAAAACAACGTTGAGCTCGCCAAACTATTTTCTCAAGAGTCCTTTTAATGCGAGCTTACGCTGTTACTACCATTTGCGGACTATTTGTTATGGCTTGCGCCTGGTTCTGCTTGTGGGTGATTGCCTATTACTTTGTCAATGATCCCGAGCTGGCGATCTTATTGTTTCCTTTCGCTTTACGATTAGGTGTCGCCCTGCACACTCGCACCGCTTATTGGCCGACGATTTACCTTTCGGAGTGGGGGCTTTCCATCGCTCTTGCGATGTTACTGGGTCAACCACAGTGGCTTACCGTGCTGATTGCGAGCATTGCCAGTATCCCGGTCACTCTGATTGCGAAAAAATATTACTACGGAGACCAAAACCGCCATTTAGCCGTGATGAGCGTTGTCATTATCATTAGCGCGTTTATTAATGTAATGGCCGTTGGTTTTCACGTTCCTTCGGTTTACATGGT
Source organism: Vibrio sp. T13N (assembly GCF_032970445.1). Lineage (NCBI taxonomy): Bacteria > Pseudomonadati > Pseudomonadota > Gammaproteobacteria > Vibrionales > Vibrionaceae > Vibrio > Vibrio sp. T13N. The sequence continues at coordinate 80,639 of NZ_JAWJYE010000002.1, read as the reverse complement.
GTGGCTGGCTAGCATTTCTGGAGGCTTGCTCGTGGTGCCTATGTGCTACTTGTTATGGAGTTATTTGTTCCAAAGTCGTTGGTCTCCGCTTAGCTCTCTCCTACTTAGTAATGCCGTTGTATTTCAGGTGCGTCATATCGTGCTTTATGCGCTGCTTTTGATCGGCAGTATTTTGGTGCAAACCAGTTTGCCTGAAGAGCTAAAACGATTTGCGCCATTTTGTATGGCGATTCCAATCATCGTGCTTGCTCTGCGTTACGGCTGGCAAGGTGCCCTACTCGCCACCATGCTCAACAGCATTGCGCTGATTGCGGCTCGTAGCGGCGTATCGAATCTAGAAATCACCGATTTGTTATTATCTCTCTCAGCGCAAACCATCACTGGCATTATGCTCGGCTTAGGGGTTCAGAAACAAAAAGACCTCAATCACAAACTGCGCGGCGAACTTGCACGCAATCAGAATTTGTCTCGCCAGCTTATCAAAGCGGAAGAATCCGTAAGACGCGATATTGCGCGCGAGCTACATGACGAAATTGGACAGAACATCACGGCAATCCGCACACAAGCCAACATCATTAAACGAGTGAATAACGCAGAAACACGCGTTGGTTGCGCGGACATGATCGAAGGGCTTTCGCTCAACGTGTACGACACCACTAAGCGACTGTTAAGCAAACTAAGACCCAAAATGCTGGATGATTTGGACTTGAAAGAATCCGTCGAGCAACTGACGCGAGAGATGGAATTCGCCAATCACGGAACGACTGTTCAACTGAACTGGCAAGGCGATTACACCAGCTTGAGTGATACGCTCAAAGTCACCCTATTCCGCTTATGCCAAGAGTCATTAAATAACGCAGCCAAGTACGCAGAAGCGCAGTTGATCAATATTGAGCTGACGATCGGAGAAGCTGCGGTGTCACTGATGATTCACGATGATGGTGTCGGCTTCAAGGTTCAGGACAGCATGAAAGGCATGGGCGTTCGCGGCATGCAAGAGCGTGTGCACGCGTTAGGTGGAAAAATGGTTATCTACTCCACCAGCGATCAAGTGATTGGCACACAAATCAGCATTACTTTACCTAAGGTGTAACTCAAGATGTTTGGATTTTTACGTTCACCTAAATTTACTCAACCGAGTCTGAGCAAAGAGCAAATCGACCAGCGTTACCGCCATTGGCGTTTGCACATTATGTTGGGGATGTACATCGGCTACGCAGGTTTCTACTTTACCCGTAAGACCTTTAACTACGCCGCACCAGCTATGATTACCGATCTTGGCCTAGACAAAGGCGATTTGGGTCTTATAGGCACGCTTTTCTACATCACCTACGGCTGCTCGAAGTTTATTTCTGGCACGATTTCGGATCGCTCTAACCCTCGTTATTTCATGGGGCTAGGCTTGATTGCGACAGGTCTGGTCAATATCGCGTTCGGCTTTTCTAGCTCACTCGCGGCTTTCATCACTCTGTGGATCTTAAACGCGTGGTTCCAAGGCTGGGGCTGGCCTTCATGCTCCAAGCTGCTAACCACTTGGTATTCACGCTCCGAGCGTGGCTTCTTATGGGCGATTTGGAACACAGCACACAACGTTGGTGGCGCGCTGATCCCTATTTTGGTGGGCTATTTAACGTTGCACTACAGCTGGCGTGAAGGCTTTATTCTACCCGGCATCATCGGGGTATTGCTCGGTCTATTCGTTTGTTGGCGATTGCGCGATAAACCCGCAACAATGGGCTTACCAAGTGTCGGACAATGGCGCAACGACGCACTAGAACTTGCGCAAGAAAATTACGGACGTGGCCTCACCTACCGCGAAATTCTGAAATCGTACGTATTTAACAACAAATACATCTGGCTGCTCGCGTTCAGTTATGTGTTGGTTTACATCGTCCGAACCGCAATAAACGACTGGGGAAACCTGTATTTAACCGAGCAGCATCACTATAGCCTGATTAACGCCAACGCTGCTCTGTCGATGTTTGAAATCGGTGGTTTTGTTGGTTCATTGGTTGCGGGTTGGGGCTCAGACAAACTCTTTGGCGGTAACCGTGGGCCAATGAACTTGCTGTTCGCGATTGGGATTTTCTTATCTGTCTCTGCGCTTTGGCTGATGCCTCTGACCAACTTTGCATTCCAAGCGGCGGGATTGTTCTCCATCGGCTTCTTTGTCTTTGGACCACAAATGCTGATCGGTATGGCGGCGGCTGAGTGCTCTCACAAAGATTCTGCAGGCGCGGCAACAGGATTCGTGGGCTTGTTCGCCTACATGGGCGCAGCATTGTCTGGCTATCCACTGGCGTTAATTCTTGAAGAATATCATTGGACGGGTTTCTTCATCACCATTTCAGTTTGTGCAGCCGTCATTGGCCTTTTGTTGCTGCCATTTTTGCAAGCGCAACCATCACGAAAACCACTCGAACCAAAACCTCGGTTGTAAATCGACTTATCGCCCTTCGGGCAAATTGGCGAGTGACCTAACCGCGCTCGCCATCCTTATTTAACGTATCTCTGCTCAATTTTTCTTCCGATTCAGTTCGGAGGGTTAACTATGGGAAAAATTCATGAATTTGAACACTATTTCATCGCATAGCTTCTTTCAAATGAACAACAAAATCCAAAACTACGCTTGGGGAAGCACCTCTTCTATTCACGATTTGTTTGGCTTTTCTAACGAAACGAATGAGCCTCAAGCAGAAGTATGGATGGGGACTCACCCAAACGGCTGCTCTGAAGTTCAGATTGAGCAAAACACGCTGCCTTTGTCTGAACTGATCAAACAAAACCAACCCGCTTACTTATCAGCAGAAACCGCAGCGAAATTTGGCGACCTGCCCTTTCTGTTTAAGATCTTAGCGGCCGAACACGCACTGTCGATTCAAGTTCACCCAAGTAAACAAGATGCTGAAATAGGTTTCGAAAAAGAGCAAAGTGCTGGCATCCCACTAAACGCGAGCCATCGTAACTACAAGGATCCAAATCACAAGCCTGAGTTGGTATACGCATTGACAAGTTACCAAGCCATGAACGGTTTTCGCTCGTATGCCGAGATTATTGAGGCATTTAGCCTTTGTGATATCGATGAGCTACGTGCGCCATTAGATGCATTCAAACGCGAAATCAACTCACAAGGTTTGCGAGATTTCTTTGTGCACATTCTGACCATGGAAGGCGAAACGAAAGAAAGAGCACTGAAACAGCTTCTTACCCACGCTTCACGTCAATCGGAGCAAGGCACTGACAGCGACGTCTTCCAGCTCATCTTGGATCTATCCACTCAATATCCCGGCGATGTCGGCTTGTTTGCGCCTTTACTGTTGAATGTCATCACGCTGCAGCCTGGCGAAGCGATGTTCCTGAGCGCAAGAACGCCACACGCTTACATTAAAGGTACGGGATTAGAGATCATGGCGAACTCAGATAACGTTTTGCGTGCAGGACTCACGCCGAAACATATGGATGTTGAAGAACTGGTTAAATGCACAGATTTTGTGCCTAAGCCTTTTGACAGCCTTGTTTTAGAACCCAATGCCAATGGTTGCCAGAACCTTTACCCCGTTCCAGTCGCAGACTTTAGTTTCAGCATTCTTAACCAACCGAATCACGACGTGGTTGAGGCAAACAGCGCAGAGATTTTGATGGCGATTGATGCCGAACTGACACTCATCAGTGATAACGGTGAGACGTTAACCGCCGCGAAAGGACAATCTGTATTTGTTCCTGCTTACGTTGGCCATTATCGCATTCAAAGTGCGGGACGTGTGGCTCGCGCCTTCAACTAGTTTTTGAATAACTGATTCAAACTAACGTCTGACCCAAGGGACTGGGTTAGACAATTTATTCCTTTCATAGATTGAACCATTCCGCTTTTAAGGCACTCATGCTTACACCTTGTCGAATCCAAACACCTACAGGCCAGTTTCTCTAAGAGCCATAACCTCCCGGATCTGCCATTTACTGCAACATTCATTGTCAAAACTCATTTATTTCCGGTAAATTCGCCGCTCCAATATCAAATTACTTGGATAACAAAGGCGCTCACACAGTGGTATTTGTTGCAAAACGTATAATCAACGTTGTAATCAAAGCCTCAATCACTACAATCTCTGGTTCGATTTTTCAGTTAACGTTTGTATGCCGAAGTTAAACCAAGATAACCCTGTTCAAAGCTCCGCCCTTTCCGATATCGAAACCAGCAGTAAGATTCAATCGGCATTAGAACCGAAGTTTCACAAGCCAGAGAAACGTCTCTGCTTAAGCCCTGGTCTATCGGATAAGCATTTGGCGCGCCGTTGGCAAGTATTGGAACACGTGACCAATAAAGATCATCTTCTTGATCCTTTCACGCAGTCACATTGCGACGCTTACTCCAACAACATCGAGCACTTCATTGGTACTGTCAATGTGCCGGTCGGCATCGCAGGCCCTTTGCGCGTCAATGGTTTGTATGCGAACGATGACTTTTTGGTTCCGCTCGCAACGACAGAAGCCGCGTTAGTCGCTTCCTACAACCGTGGCGCAAATCTTATTACCGCCGCTGGTGGCGCGAGCGCATTGTTGCTGAGTGAAGGGGTGAGCCGAACGCCAGTGTTCGCCTTTAACAACCTTGCCGATGCGGGTCAGTTCGTCAGTTGGGTGGTGACTCAGTTTGAGGCATTTCGTCAAATCGCAGAATCCACCACCTCACACGGTAAACTCAAAGACATCAACGTGAACATCGAAGGAAACCACGTTTACTTGGTCTTTGAGTATGTGACCGGTGACGCGTCCGGACAAAACATGGTGACCATTGCAACGAGCGAAGTGTTCCATCATATTTTGGCTACCAGCCCTGTCAAACCAACTCAAGCCTTCTTGGATGGCAACCTATCAGGCGATAAAAAGCCAAACGCACACACGCTGCGATCGGTACGCGGTAAGAAAGTATCTGCCGAAGTGACTATTCCTGCTGAATTAGTAGAGAAATATCTGCATACAACGCCGGAATCTATGGTGCAATTTGGCAAAATGACCACGGTGGGCGGTTTACTCAGCGGGGCGATTGGCGTAAACGCGCATTACGCGAATGCCCTTGCCGCGCTGTACATTGCTTGCGGTCAAGATGCCGCTTGCGTTGCAGAGTCTGCCATTGGTATCACTCGTATGGATGTGGACGCTCAAGGCAGCTTGTACGCGTGCGTGACCTTGCCAAACATCATGGTTGGCACGGTTGGCGGGGGCACTGGTCTTCCAACACAAAAAGCATGTTTGGATATTTTGGGTTTGCACGGCAACGGCAATGCGAAAGCCTTAGCCGAAGTCGCGGCTGCGCTTTGTCTGGCCGGTGAACTCTCAATTGTCGGCGCATTTTGTGCCGATCACTTCTCCCGAGCTCACCATAAACTTGCTAGAAAATAATCCTTTTACTTTGTACAAGAGAACACCCATGCGGTTTTCTCTTGTGCCAATAAAGCAACTTTATTTATTAGCTCATAAATTAGTTTAAGTTGTATTGTAGACTTAATGATTACACCACTCTCACGTTGACCGCATTATTGCAGTATCACCACACATTCCTCGCTATATCACTGTTTGACCCTATTCTCACGCGATATTAAATATCAGTACGTTACCTAAATAAATATCAAAAACATCTAGCACTAAAGTACCAAATTCATAGATTGAGTTTTTTGTTAGTCACTTATAGAGACTATACTCGTTCCTGCAGCTGCTTGATTTTTCTAAATTTATTATTTAGCTCAAATGAGCTTAATCACTCCCGTTAAATGGATTTAAGTCGTTCCCTCGGGTAAGCGAGTTAACTATGAGACGTCAGAAACAGAATGAAATCTCTTGTTGGGTACTAGGGTTGATCATCTTATTACTAAGTTACGTCCCTTCAGTACCAGCAGAAATGGAACTAACGCCCTCCGAGCAAACCGTTGCGCGTTTCCTCTATCAGAGCACTTTTGGGCCAACACCAACATTAATTGATGAGGTAGAAGAAGTCGGGATGGAAAGTTGGATATCTCAACAAATCTACCTTCCTGCCACCTATCATCAACCGCTCTATCGGACACCTTTTTCCAAAGGCGCACAATCCAATCGCGAAAATGCTTGGTATCAAATTGTTATTACTGCTGATGATCAACTCAGACAACGCATGGCGTATGCATTAAGCCAGATCTTAGTGGTCTCTCGCTATGGCGGTGTTCTTTCCAGTAAGCCCACAGGTCTAGTCGACTACTATGATGTATTGATTGCTAACGCTTTTGGCAACTACCGAGATTTATTATATGACGTTTCCATTCATCCTGTCATGGGCAGCTATTTGTCCATGCTCGGTAGCGCAAAAGAGAACAACACGACGGGTGCATTACCTGATGAGAACTTCGCTCGAGAGTTGATGCAGCTGTTCACCCTAGGCTTGTATGAACTGAATATCGATGGCAGTAAAAAGCTTGATCGTAAAACGGGTAAGCCTATCCCCACATATACCCAAACGGATATTCAAGAGCTCGCTCGAGCATTAACTGGGTGGAAAAATGCCGATTTAGCGTTTGTTGAACCGATGCGAGTCATCAGCCACCGACACGATGGTGGCGAGAAACGATTGCTTGGTAACACAATTCCTGCTGGTTTAACTGCGCAAGAAGAGCTTTCAAAAGTGATCGATATTTTGATGTCTCATCCAAACATGGCGCCGTTTGTTTCTAAGCTACTTATCCAACGTTTTGTAACTTCGAATCCAAGTCCGGAGTACATCGCACGTGTTGCTTCGGTATTCAATAACAATGGCAAAGGAGAAAAAGGAGATTTAAGCGCGATCATTCATGCCATTTTGCTCGATTCTGAGGCTCTAGGCATGACAGATACCCCGCCAATAAAAGTGAAAGAGCCAATACTGGTCCTAACTAATTTTCATCGAGCAGCGGGTTTTACAATCAAATCTACACGTTACGAAGACGCTACTACGATGATGAATATCGCCAATCAAGGACCTCTTCGTTCTCCTTCCGTATTTAATTTTTACTCTCCTGACTACCAACCATCTAACGAGTTTACGGAGTCTGGTATTAGCTCTCCTGAGTATGAGCTACTGAACTGGTCCGTTTATACCGATTTGGTCAACTATATGTTGACCAGCACTCGCAGAGGCGGCGGTGATTCCTACACTCTCGATCTCGGCGAGTTTTATCTTCTTTTGGATGATCACGATGCCTTAGTCGAGCTGGTTAACGCACGCTTCTTTGCTGGAACGGCCTCTGCGGAATTAAAAAAACTCATGCTCACCGTGTTAGATGAATATCGTGAGGACTATGTGCCAACAACAAAGCTCGCCTTGGTGATTTTTACCGCCATTTCCGGCGATGAATTCTATATTCAGGATTAGGAGTGGATTATGGATATTTCACGACGACATTTTATAAAAAGCACTGCATCGATGGGCGCTTTAGCTTCGCTTGGTCTACCGGGTTATTCTCTCGCGGCGCCATCCAATGACTTTCGAGCATTGATATGTGTTTATTTAGCAGGTGGAAACGATGCGTTCAACACTGTACTGCCGTTGTCTGACGCGCACTATAACCAATATGCCAAAGTCAGAGGTGCTCTTTCTGTCGCCAAAGACGACATACTCCCTATCAATTTGCATACCGCCGATAGCTCGGATAATCTGGTAGAACTTGGCTTACACCCCAAACTAAAGGCGCTGTCTTCAATTTTCGAACAAGGCGATGCCAATATCGTGCTCAATAGCGGCATTCTCAACCATCCCGTTACAAAACAAGCGATTGAGCTAGGTGAAGCGTCACTTCCCGAGCAACTGTTTTCCCACAATTCACAAACTGACGCTTGGTTACTTGGTGGTATGCAAGAATCTAGCAACTTGGGTTGGGCAGGAAGAATGTTGGACGTATTAACTTCAGAATCAGAAATAACCCCACTATACAGTGTGCACGGGAACTCGCTTTGGTTACGCGCGATGGAACACCGCCAAACCGTGCTGAAAAAAGACCGTGCGGTTCAGCTTACCGCGATTGATAACCCGCTATACAAGGGGATCTATGACCAACTGCTTTCTCATCAAACAGAGAATCCGTTTAGTGGCCACTTTAATTTGATGGTTGATGAGTCGATGGTGATGAGCCGCGTGCTAAGCGAGCAACTCAATCATATTGATGACGCGCCGCTGTTCACCTCATCAACACTCGGCAAGCAGATGCAAACCGTCTATAAATTGATCGCAAGCCAAGATGTGTTAAAGCAACAACGACAAGTCTTCTTCGTTAAACACTCTGGCTACGACCTACACGATTCTCAATTAGTTCGACACCCCGTACTGCTCGAAGATCTAGCGACTAACCTCTTAGCAATGTATCGTGCGATTGACGGGTTGGGGCTAAACAAGCAAGTGACCTCTTTTACAATGTCTGACTTTGGTCGACGGATGACAAGCAACGGTAACGGCACCGATCACGGTTGGGGTGGTCATCAACTATTGATTGGGGGCGCGGTGAATGGTCAGCGACCTATCGGCACATGGCCTGAACTAGTATTGGGCGGAAACGATGACTATTCTCAAGGTCGACTCATACCCCAAATTGCAGCAGATCAGGTGGGCTCAACCCTCGCGCAATGGATGGGCGTGAGTGATAACGCGGCATTGGAATACGTGTTCCCGAATATCCGCAACTTCGCTAATTCAAACCTTGGTTTTATGGCTTAAGCTGCTTTAATGAGCTCTTATTTAACATGTCATGAAAAAGGGAGCATTTACGCTCCCTTCTCAATATCATTCCCGCTGAGTGTCCGTTACGCTTCGTCGCGACGGCGCTCGTTACACAGCTTAATGGCACGCTCAAGTAATTCTAGCGCGGATTGCTCACATTCAGGCAGAGCCGCATCACTTTCACCAATTGGCGTTACGCGGTCACCCCATTTCAATACTGCCGCCCCCCATGTCAAACCTGCACCAAATGCAGCAAGAAGCATGTTATCACCTGGGTTAACTCGGCCTTGCTCTACCGCTTCACATAATGCAATTGGCACCGTCGCTGCAGAAGTATTACCGTAGTTTTGGATGTTCACAAACGCTTTGTCGTGTGGGATCCCAGATAGGTCACATAGGGTTTGAATAATACGAATATTCGCTTGATGAGGAATAACAACGTCGATTTGGTCGGTAGTTAACTGTGATGCTTTAAGCACGGTTTTCGCAGCTAGCCCCATGCCTTTTACCGCACGTTTGAAAATTTCTTGTCCTACAAAGTTGAAATCCCAGTAACCGTTGTCTTCCGCAAAGCGATCCATACAAGTACCAAACTTTGGCACGGATAGAATATCGCGACCTTTAGCGTCACAACCAATTTGAGATTGCAGTAGACCCGTTTCTTTTTCTGTTCTTGATAACACAACGGCGCCCGCGCCATCACCAAATAGAACAGCGGTATCTCGCATGGCCCAATCAATGTAGAAAGACAATCTTTCCGCGCCAATAATGATCGCGTTGCGATAGTTACCTGATTGAATCAAACGTGTGCCCGTTTCAAGGCCGTAGACAAATCCCGTACATGCGGCATTTAAATCAAAGGCCGCCGCAGAACGAATGCCCAAGTTCTGCTGTATTTTAGATGCGATGTTTGGAATAAGTGAATCCGGAGAACAAGTCGCCACAATGATTAAATCAACGTCGCTTGCGTCAACGCCCGCGCGCGCCAATGCGTGTTTGGCAGCAACGGTTGCCATGTCTGAAGTATTTACATGGCTAATACGGCGGTTTTCGATACCGGTGCGGGTACGAATCCACTCATCTGAAGTATCAAGGAAAGTGCTAAGATCATCGTTAGAGAGCACGGCAGGAGGAACACATTTCCCCCAACCTGTAATTTCAGCGTAGTAATTTGTCATCGCAGACCTATTTATTGTTGTATTTTAATAAAATTTCTTAGAACCTTAGGCTCAAATACAAACCTGCTCTGCGTTATTTCGGCAGGTTAAAAAATAAGTATACAAATAATGAGGCTGACTGGTAAGTCATGTTTTCATCAATACGTAATAAAGGAAGAAGTCATGTCATCGTTTAAAACTCGCTGCCCTTCATGCGGCGGTCTGAATCGTGTCCCTAATGAGCGTGTTGCAGAGTCTGCAACTTGCGGTAAATGTAAAAGTGCACTTTTTGATGGCGCGCCTATCGAAGGAACGCAAGATAACTTTTCTGCCCTATTACAAAGTGATACGCCTGTTGTCGTCGACTTTTGGGCCCCTTGGTGTAATCCGTGCGTCGGTTTTGCCCCTGTTTTCTCGGATGTCGCTCATGAACAAGCAGGAACGGCTCGTTTTGTAAAGATTGATACAGAAGCACAACAAGCGCTCGCTGCACAATTTGGCATTCGAAGCATTCCTACCATCATGGTTTTCAAGAACGGTCAACGCGTTGATATGATCAATGGTGCGCTACCTAAGAGTCAGTTTGATCAATGGTTAAATCAAGCACTTAATAAGTAATCCTCCACGCCAACCTCACTGGTAGGTTGGCGTTTTTATGCAACTTATCGACCTATCTATTTAACAAATATTATTTGTCGAAACGACTTAAATTAATCATTTTACTTGCCTAACTATTAGCCTCATATTCGCGCCGAATAACCCATAGATTTCATTTAACTTATAGGCGCAAAACAGTGGAAAACACAGTCGTTCCTGCAGCATCACCACGAGTTACAGTTCCAGTCGTCGCACTGTCTCTTTATGCGGTGGCTTCGGGCTATTTAATGAGCTTGATCCCTCTCATGCTCGGTGAATACAACATCTCAGCAGATTATGCGAGTTGGTTGGCGAGTGTTTTTTATGGCGGCTTATTGGTCGGCGCGATGTTTATTGAACGTGTCGTGCGTCAAGTGGGTCACCGTAAAGCGTTTATTGGCTGCTTAGCGGCATTCTCGCTAACGATTGTCACGCTACCCGTTTTTGCTAATGGGTTAGTGTGGCTTGCTGCTCGTTTTATCGCAGGTATTGCCGTTGCGGGCGTTTTTGTCATTGTTGAATCTTGGCTAATGTCTGGCGACGAAGCATCACGTGCAAAACGTTTGAGCTTGTACATGCTATCGCTTTATGGCGGTTCTGCATTAGGCCAATTTGGCATTGGTGTACTTGGCGTAAGTGGCGGTGTTCCGTTCATTGCAATCACAACGCTGATCCTAATGGCGATGTTGGTGCTGATGTTTATTGAGTGTGAACAACCAAACAGCCATGAATCAACCGCTTTGTCATTTAAGCAAATTGCCAAGCTAAACCATGCTGCAATTATTGGTTGTGTTGTATCAGGTTTGACCTTAGGCGCGATATACGGATTAATGCCTGTTGAGCTAACTAACCGTAAAATCAACCATCAAGACATTGGTACATTGATGGCACTAGTGATCCTAGGTGGCATGTTGGTTCAACCAATGGTGACCACATTGAACAAATACATGAGCCGCACAGTGCTAATGGCGTTCTTCTGTATTTTGGGTATTTTTTCGATCGGTTTGACCTTTATTTCATCGTCAGCCGTGGTATTAGCTGCTGCTTTATTCTTTTTAGGTGCAGCTACTTTTGCCTTGTACCCAATTGCGATCAACTTAGGTTGTGAAGGACTTGATGAGCGCTTTATTGTCTCTGCCACACAAGTCATGCTGTTCAGCTACAGCATTGGCTCTGTTGCTGGCCCGGTTGTGGCTGATAAATTTATGGGCCAAGAACATGGCTTACTAGGCTACTTGTTTGCCGCTTTAGTTGCGACTGGCGTATACATGCTACTTGCAGCGAGCAAAACTAAGCAGCGTATGGCCGCTGACCTCTAACCACGCAACTTCTACTCAACGAAAACGAGGGCATGTCGCCCTCGTTTTTTATTCTTCGCTTTTTTGTTTAGATAAACGTTTGTGACGGTTTGACGCGTTCGCTGCAGGTTTTTCCGGTACCGCGCGCTTTTCATGAAGTAAATGACGAACCGCCAAGATGGGATGTTTCAGTAGCATTCTGGGGCCAGAGTAACGCATGACCAAACGCATTTGCTCTTTAGGGGCCGGTTTATAACAGTGAATCGGACACTTGTTACACGTCGGTTTATTCTCTCCGTAAGGACAACGGTCAAGACGAACTTCTGCGTATTCAAGCAGCTCACGACATTCTGAGCACAAGTCACTTTTTGTTCCATGGTGATCGTGACAGTAAACCTCTACCATGGCTTTTACCGTCTTAAATTCAGTGGCGAGCTTGCCAAGTAAAATATCGCTCATGAGCTTCCAAAAATCACAACGTCATTGTGTAAAGTTCTAACGTTCGACCATTATCGTATTGCTGCTCAACTCGTTCAAACTCAAAGCCCAGTTTTTTGAGCAAACTTATACTACGAATATTGTCATTGTTGGTGATGGCAGCCAACTTCTCGAGTTTCATTCCCTCTCGAGCATATTCCAGCACCGCGGTTGCCGACTCGACTCCGTAGCCGCAACCATAAGCAGAAGGTAAAAAACCATACCCGAGATCGTAGTGTTGCAATGTGTCACGCTTAACTAGCCCACAAATACCGATCGGCTGTCCATCGTCCTTTTTCTCTACTACGAGTAAACTCACGCCTTTAACTTTTTGCATGCGTAGCATGTTTTCTTTTATATAACGCGCCGCTTCATATTCAGTACGAATTTGTTTATCTCCGACAAAACGATAAAAGTCTGGGTGGTTATAAAGTTCTAATATGAATGGTGCATCATCTACACTCACAAGACGTAATATCAAACGTTCAGTGATCAGTGTTTTCATTTGGACTCCATTAAAACGCGAGAGATGATTGGACATAGAAACGTACTTGAATCTTGCGACCGACGTAAGGGCTTATTTAGTTGTAACTTGATAAAAAAATAACTATCCTGCCCCGCTAAATTAAAGGACCACCACCATGAACCGCAAGAAGAAAATCAATCAGATCTTAAAAGCGAAGCAGAAGAGGCACAACGCTAAGCTACATAAGAGCAATAAGCCGCGTTATATCTCCAAAGCTGAACGTGCAAAAATGGAAGCTGAAGAGCAAAACCAAGCCTCGGAAAGCACGGAAAATGTTGTAGACACAGTGCCGACAGATCAAGCCTAAAAGAAAAGCCGCTTTATGCGGCTTTTTTGTTTATTGTACGGAGAGAATTGACTTTAATATTCAACACTGTAGTTCAGTGTGAATGTGCGACCTCTTCCTTTGTAGTCGTAAGCTGCTGCATCGTAGTGTGCCGCATAAAGAATCTGCGCACGTTGACCCCAAGCGGTTGTGTAGTCTTCGTCAAATAGATTTTGAATACCAAAGCCTAACTGCCCAACAGGTAGTGTTACATTACCCAGAAGATCAAACGTGGTGTAGCCCTCCAACTTATTGTTGGCGTCATCTTCGTAATCAAACATCGTCTGACTTTGTAGACGAATCGAGTACGAATCTTGGTAGTATGCAGCCCATGCATTAGCCTTAGATGTACTGGCTTTACCTGCGCTCAAATCTTCCCATTTACCATCGGTTTTCAGCTCAGAAACTACGTAGTGTCCTGATGCCCCTAACAGGATATCGCGGGTCACCCAGTAATTGATGTTTGCTTCTGCACCGTAAACACGCTGCTCGTCGTCAACATTCGTAATCAACAACGTTTTTCTATCATACTTGATGGAGTTGTCGGAAAGCGAGTAATAGCCTGCCGCCTGAAGCGCAAGAGAGTTGGTATCAAGACGGTAACCGATCTCATAGCTGTCCGTTTTAATACCTGACATTTTTGAGTCAGACACATTAATGCTGTTGTTCAACGCATAATGACCGTTTGCATCCACAGCATCATAGCTGCCTTGACCATAGTACTTCGCAGGGTCAGCAAGTTCGAAACCTTGGGAGAAGTTTGCCCAAAGTTGAGATTCATCATTAAGCTGATAAATGGTGCCCAAATTAAACAGACTTACAGAGTAGTCGGTGCTGCCACCTGGTACCGCATCCGCTGACACCCCCTTACCCGAGGCAATCTTCTTTTGTACGCTATAGGCAACAAAGTCATCAATCTTATTGTCCATGTATTGATAGCGGTAACCTGCTTGAACGGACCAATCTTGATTAATTTGATAGTCACCTTGAACAAACATTGCGTAAGACGTTACATCTACACCTGGGTAACGACCAACTTCGGCGTACGTTTTATTAATCAAGTTTCCAGAGTTGTTTGCAATGCTTGGATCGAATAGAGCTTGATTGCTCTCAAAACGGTCTAAATACGCATCAACACCATAAACAAGGTTGAATGATTCCCAGTTTTTTGCCAGTGCCAAACGTCCAGCAAAAACCTCTGTCTTTTGCTGAGAAGCACCTTGGTAATAAGGAGTAAACGTTTGGTCTTCACTTCGGTAAGACAACTCGCCAATCAGTTGATGACCGAATACGCTGTCGTGAGCGTAGTTCGCACTTAAGAGAACTCGCTCTGTACCGTGTTCACGATCGGAATCGAATCCCTCTCGTACATCAACAAATTTATTGTTAACAATATACAAGCCGTATGGCGAATCTTGCTGGCTGTCATAGTATTGTGCGAGAAGGTTTAACTTGCTGGCTTCGGAGATTTGAATCTCTGTCGATCCCATTACATCAAGCGTCGAGTTGTATTGCAGAGAGCCTTGGGAGATATCTGGCGTGACAATGTCGCCATTTGCGTCAAATGCGCCTTGTGTTTCGGTGTACACAACCGAACCCCTAGCGGCAATTCGATCGTTACCACCGGAGATAGACTGAGCTAGTTTGTAATCAAAGTCATCGCTGCTGTTAAAGCCTGAAGTCCCACTGACATACGATTCAAATGACAAGTCATCGGAGTAAGCTTTCTTGGTGATAATGTTGATAACACCACCTGTAGCGCCTGCTCCATAAATGGAGGTTGCACCAGATAGTACTTCAATTCGCTCGATGTTGAATGGGTCAATCGCATCAAGCTGACGACTAATTGGGCGAGAAGACTGCAGTGAGACACCATCAATCATCACCAACATCGCTCTGCCACGCAGGTTCTGGCCGTAGTTAGTTCGACCACCCGTACCAACGTCTAGAGAAGGGATGGTTGCAGAAAGAATGTCACCAAGTGTCTTGCCCGCGCGATATTGCTGAGCAATTTCCTCTTGCCCTACAAACCAAACCGTTCCTGGAATATCAGAGATCGATTTCGGCATCACACTGCCCACGACCACCATTTGTTCATCACTTGGTGTTGATGTTTGTTGAAGTTCTTCCGCAGCTATTGAGCTAACTGCGTATCCACTGCTCATCGCAAGTACGATGAGATTAAGAGAAAACGTCCTTTTTATCATTGTATTTATCTTTTTGTTGTCAACAAGAGCATGCAATGATACTTATTCTCACTCTCAAATCGAGCACTGTTACATAAGTTAACCAAATGTTAATTAGGATTATGCTTGCTCATAAGCTGTCGATTTTTTTCTAAACGAGGACAATCTTCACAAAGCTTTCTGCCTTCACACTTATAGACTAAACAACAGCTTTTTCTGACCAATTTTAGCGGCTGATCCAGTGACGTCTCATAAAGTGAATGACTACTGTTGGCATCTAAACCCAATGCCTGTAACCACAAGATGGCATGCTCACGCAATGTCGTGTTGGTCATTTGCGGAAAGCGCTGTTGAAGACGAATCAAACAAGCCATGATCCCATCCGACATCAATTGATGAGTGAAACCTGGGCGAATGCGCGTCCATTGACTCATTTCTTGTTGGTAGAAATCGAACAACTCTCGAATTTGACGTCCGGCCTCTTTTATTAATTCTTCTGGCTTACCATGTATATGTGTTTCGTCAGCGAATCGATATCCAGACACAAAACAAGGCTTGAGGTGCTGCGCCATCTCACGAATGTTTGGCAACGTGTGGAAACCGTAAATAGAAATGAACGCAACATAAACAGGCTGCCAACACAACAAATCCCACGTTCTCGTCAACCAATACGCTTTCCCCGCTTCCGGATGAGCCTCAGACAACTGTTGGTAAAGGCCTTGAATGATCGGATTGATATCATTTTCGATATGAATAACTTCTTGCCCTATTTCGCCAATATCACCGTGCAGGTAAGGCGTAATCTCACTCGAAGTTTGAAATAGTTGTGGGAAAAATTGCTCAGACATGATGGTTTATTGTTGGTGTAGTCATTCTGACACCTTTATACCCAAGCACTAATCGCAATGCAAACTATTATCTTTTGTGTTCACATAACAAGAACCTATTCTCATCTGTGGTCTCTGTCTCTATTTTCAAGCTCTTTGCGCCCGTAAGGTCTGGTTACGTATGCGATGAATAGCAACAAACTCTTAAACCTCTTCGCATTTAGCGCTGACATGATCGCAAAAATACACAGCATAAAAACACCCTGATAAAACTGTGTTAACAGTTTCCCTGTGTAGCGTGAGTTATTGCCAATAATTGAATATTGCTGTTTCTTATCCAAAGGAGTGTGAACAACATGAAGTATTTTCTTTCTGAATATCGGGACAATGTAATTAAGTAATTTGGCTATATAGCCCCCTGTTTTGAATAAGGAAATCCACATGTTGTATCTTGAGTTTCTATTTTTGCTCGTGATGCTGTATATCGGCTCACGTTATGGTGGTATAGGCCTTGGGGTCGTATCTGGTATTGGTTTGGTGATTGAAGTCTTCATCTTTAAGATGCCGCCAACCTCCCCTCCTGTCACCGTTATGTTGATCATCTTAGCAGTGGTAACATGTGCATCCATTCTTGAAGCGGCTGGTGGTTTGAAATACATGCTGCAAGTTGCCGAACGTGTGCTTCGTAAGAACCCAAAACGCGTCACCCTCATCGCTCCTTTTGTTACTTACTTTATGACCTTCTTGCTCGGCACAGGTCACGCGGTTTACTCCATCATGCCAATCATTGGCGACGTTGCACTGAAAAACGGCATTCGTCCGGAACGTCCAATGGCAGCCGCTTCCGTCGCTTCGCAAATCGCGATTACGGCCTCTCCAATTTCAGCGGCAGTCGTTTACTACTTGGCACAACTCTCTGATATTCAGCACGAGATCACTCTGCTTTCTATTTTGCTCGTTACTGTTCCAGCGACGCTATTCGGTACGTTGCTGATGTCACTTTACAGCCTAAAACGCGGTAAAGAACTGGAAGACGATGAAGAATACCAAGAGCGTTTAAAAGATCCGGTGTGGCGTGAAAAGATCCTCAACACCACTGCAACGTCTCTTGATGAAGTGCTACCAACAAGTGCTCGTAACTCTGTGTTGCTGTTCATCGCGTCTATCTTGGTTATCGTCGTTATCGCGATGTGGCCGGACATTCGTACCATCGTGGATGGCGCGAAACCAATCAGCATGGCCGTTGTGATTCAAATGATGATGCTCTGCTTCGGCGGTATCATTTTGCTTGCAACCAAAACTGATCCACGTGACGTACCAAACGGCGTAGTATTCAAATCAGGTATGGTGGCTGCCATTGCGATCTTCGGTATCGCCTGGATGTCAGATACTTACTTCCAATACGCAATGCCTCAGTTCAAATCTGGCATCGTTGAGATGGTAACCAACTACCCTTGGACGTTCGCGCTTGCGTTGTTCATTGTGTCAGTTGTAGTGAATTCTCAAGCAGCGACTGCACGTATGATGTTGCCTGTCGGTCTTGGCTTGGGTCTGGATCCTGCACTGCTTATCGGCCTAATGCCTGCGGTATACGGTTACTTCTTTATTCCGAACTACCCTTCAGATATCGCGACAGTGAACTTCGATACGTCAGGTACCACTAAGATTGGTAAGTGGTACTTCAACCACTCATTTATGTCGGTAGGTTTGATTGGTGTGATTGGTGCTTGCTGTCTGGGCTACTTGTTAGGACAAATGATCATTCCTTCATAATTAGCCAAATCAACAATAAATTAGAGGCGAGTCATTGTACGTTAGCGTACAGCCTGAATGACTCGCCTTTTCTTTGTCACGCTAGTGATTACAGTAAGAAGTCATCATCAATCGCGACAAAGTTATCGGCACAATCAATCAGAGTTTGGGATGTTAGCTTAGGCACACCATAAACAGTCACCGTTTTATTGAAGCGCTGCTGAATTCGTTCCACCAGCAGACTAAAGTCCCCATCTCCAGAAACGAGAATCACTTCCTCAACTTCAGGGGCAATTTCAATCGCATCAAGAGTAATACCGACATCCCAGTCGCCTTTCGAGCTGCCGTCACGACGCTGAATATAGGGTTTAAGCATTACCTCGAACCCAACACCGCGTAAAATGTGATGAAACTGACGCTGTTTTGGATCGTTACTCGCGATGGCATAAGCACGAGCACTCACCACCTCTTTCCCTTGCGTCGCAACATACCAAAACTGGTTGTAATCAAAATTACTGCGATACGCTTCGCGACAGGTGTAATACACATTCTGTACATCAACCAAAATGGCGATCTTTTGTTTTCTTTCCGAATTCATCTTTTCTACGCTTGATTTATTTGCTGCCTACCCTAAGTCAGTTTTGGTAAAAGCACAATGAGCCAATTCCACTAAACTTAACGTATAAACGGTATTTGGGTTTCTAGGGGAACTGTCATGGGCGGAAAGTTACTAGTGATACTACTTTCTTGTATCTTGTCATCGACAGCATTCGGTTATCCAGCACATTCAAAGTACTGGCCGCACCGGAGTGTGCTTTACTTCGCTCCAGAAAACGATGAATACGTTAAACAATTCTTACTAGAAGCACTCATGAATGAGTGCGAGTTGGAAGACAGAGATGTGGTCACATTAGTCATTACAGAACAAGGCTATACGTCTCCAGCTTGGCTCAAAGAAGAGTTTGATTTGAAAATGCTTGCCAAGCTGTATGAAATTGAAAAAGGCTCACATACCGCAATTTTACTTGGTAAAGATGGTCAAGAGAAATACCGATGGGGCGCAAAAACGGATTGGCCATTTATCAACAACTTGATTGATCAAATGCCAATGCGTAAGCAAGAAATGCAGAGACGTCATAGCCCCTGCAAAATCTAACCATTAGATGAACTTATTTTCTAAACCAGTCTAGTTTGTTGTGCAACTGAGTCACGCTGCCAACGACGATCAATGCTGGACTGATCGCCTTCTCAGCCATTTCAGAAAGTTCGTTCAGTTTTCCTTGGAACACGCGCTGCTCTGGACGCGTACCATTTTCAATAATGGCGCATGACATCTCTGGATCTAATCCATGAGTGATCAGCTTATCCATGATGTGACCGCTTTGCTTCAAACCCATGTAGAACACAAGTGTGTTGTTAGATTGCGCTAACGAATGCCACTCAATTTCGCGACCGTCTTTTTGCACGTGACCCGTAATAAATTGAACGCTTTGCGCGTGGTCGCGATGCGTTAATGGAATACCCGCGTAAGCTGTTGCACCCGCCGCAGCGGTGATCCCTGGCACCACTTCGTATTTGATGCCATATTCTGCAAGCTCTTCTAACTCTTCACCGCCGCGTCCAAAGATGAAAGAATCACCACCTTTTAGGCGCACAACGCGTTTACCTTCTTGTGCTTTTTCCACCAAAATTTGATTGATCTGGTCTTGTGGTACGCAGTGAAAATCGAGCTTTTTCCCGACATAAATCATCTCGGCGGATACGTGTGCTAACTCTAGAATCTCTTTAGATACCAATCGGTCATACACCACAACTTCAGCCGCTTGAATGGCTTTCAAACCTTTGACCGTCAGCAAGTCTGGATCGCCCGGACCTGCACCAACTAAAGAAACAAAGCCGCTGTTTAAAGATGAGTTCGCAGTAGTCATATCAACGCCTATCGGAAATTTGGATATAAAGAGTAACACTCACGTTATTAACTTAAGGTTTAAACTACCCCAAGGAGTTATTACTTTTTATAGCTAAATCAATACAATATCTATTGAAAGTTAAATGAGTTGAGTAGCCCTACCTTCCATAGGTAGGGCCAGATAAAAGCAGTTTATTTTGCGATTGCAGGCTCTGCTTTTACTTCTTCTTCAACTACGTTGATAGAAGGCGCTGTTTTCGCATGAGTTAGGTACAGTGGCAGACAAGTCATTACAAGACCACCAACGATGTTACCTAAGATGGTTGGGATAAGGTTGAAGTTCAACCAAGTCGCGATACCAAAATCCGCACCTAGAATCATACCCAGTGGGAATAGGAACATGTTTACCACAGTGTGCTCAAATACGAGTGCGAAGAAGATGAAGATTGGGAACCACATCATCGCTACACGACCAGATACTGAACGTGCCGTCATGTTGCCGATCACGCCCAGGCACACCATTAGGTTACAGAAGATAGCGCGTACAAAACACGTGATCCATCCGTCCATACCCATACTTTCGAAACCAAGGCTACGGGCAGTCGATACAGCGACAAACTTATTCGCTACCGCGTTCAATTCTAGAGAGAAGTTACCGGTTAGAGAGATAGCCACTAGGTAAGCCACTATTAGAGAACCAATCAGGTTACCCAAACCTACCAATCCCCAGCAACGGAAAATACGACCCCAAGTGATACCCGGACGGTTAGCAAACTTAGCCAAAGGAGCAAGACCAAAAACACCTGTGACAAGGTCGTAACCCATCACACTGAGAATCACAAAGCCCACAGGGAAAACAAGCGCCCCCACAAGGCCAATGCCCGTTTGTACAATCGCGGTAATAGCAACCACCACCGCAAGAGACAGAATAACGCCTGCCATCGTGCCGCGAAGCAGAAGATCTCGAGTGCTGGTATTAATTTTCGCTTCACCCACGTTGATCATGGTTTGCACGAATTCAGCAGGTTTAAAGTCTGTAGACATGAATGTGTCCTTATTCAAAATTGAAAGTTAAAAAGTTAAAGATTGAATGAGAAAGGCTTCCCGTTGACACCCACTGCTGTCGACATCATCTCGCTTCCCTGTTCCCCCAAGATGACGCTTGGAAAGCCTTTGTCTATTGAATCTAAGTACTCAGTGCATTCCCTCCCCTTAAGGAGGAGGGAATGCGAACCAAGCTTATGCAGAAATTTCTACTTCACCGTTGGTTACACGCGTTTTGTACGCTTTCACGTTAAAACGCTCGTCTTCCATACAAGCACCTGTTGTCAGGTTAAAGCGTTGCTTTTTAAGTGGGCTTGCTACCCAGAGTTCGCCTTGGTGCTCACAAATCAAACCGCGAGAAAGCACGTTTGATTGGAAGAACGGGTCTGTGTTGCTGATTGCAAACACTTGTTCCGCTTCTGTTGGGCGGAATACCGCAACTTGCTGACCATCAACCAGTGCACAAACGCCAGTGCCCGGTACGATGTCGTTGATTTGGCAAATCTTTTCAAATGACATGTTCAACCTTCCCTTATGCTTCAGTGATCGCTACGTGTAGGATGTCGCCTTTCGCTTCAGGATGTTTCTCCGTGAAGGTCGCTGGACGGTGCTGTTCGCGCTCTTGAACAAACACAACATTGTCATCGCGCTTGTCAGAGTTGATGAAGTGTGCGAAACGAGTCAGTTGTGATTCGTCATTGATGGTTGCAGTCCACTCACATTCGTACTCATCTACAAGCTTCGCTACGTCTGCTTCTAGTTGAGCGTTAATGCCAAGTTTGTCTTCAACAATCACTTCGCGTAGGTAGTCAACGCCGCCTTCCATGTTTTCCATCCAAACTGATGTGCGTTGTAGTGGCGCAGCAGTACGGATGTAGAACATCATGAAGCGGTCGATATACTTGATTAGCGTTTCTTTATCTAGGTCACTTGCAAGTAGGTCTGCGTGACGAGGCTTCATACCACCGTTACCACATACGTACATGTTCCAACCTGCGTCAGTCGCGATGATGCCAAGGTCTTTACCTTGTGCTTCCGCACACTCACGAGTACAGCCAGAAACACCGAACTTCATCTTATGAGGTGTACGAATGCCTTTGTAACGGTTCTCGATGTAGGAACCTAGACCAACAGAATCTTGAACACCGTAACGACACCACGTTGAGCCAACACAGGTCTTCGCCATACGAAGTGCTTTTGCGTACGCTTGACCTGTTTCGAAACCAGCGTCGATAAGCTTGCGCCAGATCTCTGGAAGATCGTCTTTTTGAGCACCAAACAGACCAATACGTTGAGCACCGGTTACTTTGGTGTATAGGTTGTATTCTGCAGCAACGTTCGCTAGCGCACCCAGTGCTTGAGGTGTTACTTCACCACCCGCCATACGTGGGATCACAGAGTAAGTACCGTCTTTTTGGATGTTACCTAGGAAGTTGTCGTTCGTGTCGTGCAGCTTAACCAGTTGTGGCTTAAGGATGTGCTCACCCCAGCAAGACGCCAAAATAGAGCCCACAAGTGGTTTACATACTTCACAGCCGTAACCTTTACCGTATTTCTCCAGAAGCTCATCAAACGTTTTGATCTCTTCAATACGGATTAAGTGGAACAGCTCTTGGCGCGAGTAAGCAAAGTGCTCACACACGTCGTTCTTCACTTCGATACCAGATTTAGCAAGCTCTGCATTTAGAACAGACGTCACTAGAGGAATACAACCACCACAGCCTGTACCTGCGCCAGTCACTGCTTTGATGTCGCCCAATTTATGGTGGCCATCAGCAACCGCTTGTGCGATCTTGCCTTTGGTTACATCGAAACATGAACAGATCACTGCGCTTTCTGGTAGAGCGTCGGCACCTAGTGCTGGTTTCTCAGCGCCTGCGTGTGCAGGAAGGATCAAGGCATCTGGGTGTTCTGGTAGGTCGATTTCGTTCAACATCAATTGAAGCAAATCGCCGTAGTCAGACGTATCACCCACTAATACCGCACCAAGCAGTTTCTTGTTGTCTTCAGAAACGATAAGACGTTTGTAAACTTCTTGTTCTTCGTTTTGGTAAACGTAACTCTTACAACCTTCAGTGCGACCATTCGCATCACCGATAGAGCCCACTTTCACACCAAGCAGTTTTAACTTCGCAGACATATCAGCGCCTTCGAATTTGCTTTCTGTGTTACCTAGTAGGTGATCAACGGCAACCGTCGCCATCTTGTAACCCGGAGCAACAAGACCGTAGAACATGTCGTTCCAAGACGCACACTCACCAATAGCGTAGATGTTCTCATCAGAAGTCTGGCAGTGGTCGTTGATGGCAACACCACCACGAGGGCCAACTTCTAGCTCCATTTGACGAGCTAGTTTGTCTTGTGGACGAATACCTGCAGAGAATACGATGAAGTCTGTTTCTAGCTCTGAGCCGTCAGCAAAACGCATAACATTGCGTGCGTTTGTGCCTTCTGCCGCAATCTCAAGCGTGTTTTTGCTGGTGTGAACGTTCACGCCCATACGCTCGATCTTTTGACGAAGTTGGTTACCACCAGCAAGGTCAAGTTGCTCAGCCATCAGCTTTGGTGCGAACTCAACAACGTGTGTTTCTACACCCAATGCTTTTAGTGCGCCTGCTGCTTCAAGACCGAGTAGACCACCACCGATAACCACGCCGGATTTACTGTTCTTCGCACACGCTTCGATCGCTTTAAGATCTTCGATAGTACGGTAAACAAAACAGTCTTTGCTTTCATGACCTTTGATAGGCGGGACAAATGGGAATGAGCCTGTAGCAAGAATCAGCTTGTCGTATTGAACTTCACGGCCAGTGCTTGAGTAAACAATGCGGTTTTCACGGTTGATGTTAATCGCACGTTCACCGATCAGCATGTTAATACTGTGTTTCTCGTAGAAGCCTTCTTTCACTAAAGAAAGTTCATCTGCAGTATGGTGAGAAAAGTAAGAGGAAAGGTGCACACGGTCGTATGCGACACGAGGTTCTTCACAGAAAACGGTAATCTCCATATTAGAGATATCAGCTTTCTCGACTAAGTCTTCAATATAACGGTGCCCTACCATACCGTTACCGATGACTACTAGCTTCAACTTGCTCATTATAATTCCTAAGGGTTAGGTTCTTATCACTGAGCTCATTGTTAATTGTGAAAGAAAATTAATACATGATGTAAATCAATTACAATTTCAAACTACCCTAAAGGGGTAGATGAACGTTTTTATCTTGATATTGAAGAATAAAAGGTAATTTATTAACGGATGTTGGTAGTTTTTACAAAATGAGATAACCGCAGTCATGCTCACAAAGGGCTATACAGTTTTGGCTTTTACAGAATGGCAATGATTGTCGAGTTAAACCACGCTAACGATAAACCCTGCTTTGTTTAAAAACAAAGCATTCGTTTTAACCTAGCCGTTTCAAGGCTATTAAAGGTGAACAACTGAAGTGACTGAAAGTTTTAGAAAAATCAAGTCTCACAACAAAAATCTTTTACTAGCTAAGTCGCACTATAAAGACTAGAATCTGATTTAGTTCATATGGAATAAAATCCATATGATTGATACCGTAATTGACATATAGAGTGCCGTCCCATGTTTGTGAGGCGGCCTTTTATTTGGGAGTCATAAAATGTCAGAAAACAATTCTATCTACATTTCAAGCTTAGATATGAACCGAATCACGGCTTTGTTGGATAAAATGCCAAACATCGCGGCGGAGCTTGTTGAGCTAGAAGCAGAGCTAGACCGTGCGACGGTTCTTGAGCCAGAACAAATGCCAGATAATGTGGTCACGATGAACTCAACTGTAGAGTTTAAATTTGCAGGTGAAGATAGAACCATGACAAAGACACTGGTTTACCCATCTGAGCTGAAAAGCAGTGATGATATTTCCATTTTTGCGCCCGTAGGCAGCGCACTGATCGGTTTGTCTGTTGGTCAAAAACTTGAATGGCCAATGCCAAATAATCAAGTGAAGACAATTGAAATTGTCGATATCACCTACCAGCCTGAGCGTTGTGGTGCACTAAACCGCTAACCCTCAGTAGTCCCGGTGCAAAGGCCTCATTTATGACTTTGCACCAGGAGAGCCCCTCGCTTATCCCCTATTTCCTTCTTTGTTTTTCCAAGCATTTACTTTGCTGCTCTTAAGTAACATCACCGATTCTTTATTATTTACCGCATATTCAATACCTATATCTCCAAGCTCAATCATAGAAATTGCAAAGTATTTTTCGTATATTGTCGCTCCGAAAACGACGTAAATTATGCGCAAAATGGAAGAATATCTAACTCGAATTGCCTGCTTAGAAAAAGAAAATGAAGAGCTGAAGCGGAAGAATGCGCGACTACAAGAAAAGTTGAATGCTGCACTCGACAGTAATGGACTGTGTTTGTGGGAGCAGCATATTCCTTCAGGTACTTTGACGATATTCAATATGCAGTGGGGCAAAATGCTAGGTTATCAGCCCCATGAGTTAACCGCGACGGTTGAAACGTGGAAAAACAATCTCCACCCTGAAGATTATGATCTTGCGGTGGGTGCATTTGAAGATCACCTAGCTGGCAAAACCGACCTTTATGAGGTAGTTCATCGCATGATTCATAAAGACGGCAGTGATAGTTGGGTCTACGATCGAGGGCGCATCGTCGAGTATGGTTCTGATGGCGAACCACTACGCATGATGGGCACTCATATCGATATTACAAAAGAAAAGCGATATGAGCAGCAACTGGCTAAGTTAGCTTCGAGTGATCCATTGACCGGACTGTTAAATAGAAAAGCAATTGAGGAAAACTTTAATCATCAACCTCAAACCAAGCCGTCTCAGCAGTCTGCCTTAGTGTTTGTTGATATAGATAATTTTAAAGCAGTTAACGACCAGCTAGGCCATCATACTGGTGATACTCTCCTCATTAATATCGCCAATAGCTTAACAGAGCTTGCGCCAAGCAAGTCTCAAGTCGGACGCATAGGAGGAGATGAGTTTGTCGTTTTAAGCTCTTATTCAAATCAAGAAGAAATATCTCAACTTTGTGATCGACTCTTAAGTTCCATCATTCCTGCGATAAATCAGGACTTAAATAAAGTAACGATTGGAATGAGCATCGGTGTTTGTCTATTTGATAAAGGAAAACAACAGTTTAATGAAGTTTATCAAAAAGCCGATCATGCAATGTATGAGATAAAGAAAAATGGCAAAAATGGCGTTGCCTATATCCAGATATAATAATTCTCTTGTTTTTTTGAAATTAATATTTCTTTAATTTGACAATTTTCTCTACGGAATTGATAGCGTCTTATTTTTTAATAAGTCATTTATATAGGAAACAAAAGAAATAACAAACAATTAAGAATGTTGCATACTACACGGTGTAATATTATTACTGTCTTTGTGACTGCTTTTGTTGCATACAATATTATTTCTTATTATTTTTATAAAAACCACTAGTAAAAAGTAGTTAAACATTATAATTCATAAACTTATAAAAACCGAAATGCATGGTTGAATTTTAACCACCCCTTCTGCTAATATCTCGCCTCGTGTTTAAAAGTAATAAACACACACAAATATAAAACAAACTTTATAAAACATAATGCACACTTGATAATTACTGGTTCTATTTGGGTAGAGCTCGGTATTTATTTTATTTAAAACATTATGAATTTGTAATTTCATTTAATATCAAAATATTAAGTAGGTATATAAATTGAAGAAGGTCATCCTCCCTCAATTGGGCTTTGTTGCGTCAAATTTACGCTTGCTAGCTCTTGGCTTTGTAACCCTCGTGTCAGCATATTCTTTTTCATCAGAGGTTTATGCTGAGCAAGTGGCTAGTGGTGAACAAAAAACATTAGTTGTACTCGTCAATTTCCAAGAAAACCCTCAAGAGATCCCGATCTCTAAAGAAGACGCCCATCATGTTGTTTTTAATACCGTTAGCGACTTCTATTCGCAAATGTCCCAGGGGCAACTTTGGCTATCTGGTGATGTTGCTGGAACATTCACCTTACCAATATCAAACCAAATTTGCGATGATGATGCTGTAGCAGCGGAAGCCAACAAAATGGCTGAAACTGCGGGATATCAACTATCAAACTATGACCGTTTTATCTACTTAACAACCAAAACTGGATGTGCATCAGAAGGCTCTGGTAGTCAAGGAGTAACTCCCTCTAGAGCGTCAATAAATGCGGTTTTCGAGCCTCGAGTTATCGCCCATGAATTAGGACATAATTTTGGATTGCATCACGCTTCCGCACTCGACTGTAAAGACGGTACGTTAGCTGGTGATTGCCGTGTCATAGAGTACGGTGATAGCTACGATACAATGGGTAACTACGATATGGGTTACTTTAGCGCCTTCCAATTGGAAAACTTAGGGTGGCAGACCTCCCCTGCTCAAATCATTTCTAGTGATGGTGTTTACTCTATTGATGCCTATGAAGACTTTGAAAGTACTTCATCAAAAGTTTTAAAAATCCCAAGAGGTACCGATCCAATTACAGGTCAGCGCCAATGGTTTTACGTTGAATATCGACAAGCTCTTGGCTACGACAGCTTTTTACGTGACCGTTCGTACATCGTATACCGCCAAGATGTGACAGAAGGTGTGGTTGTGCGCCTAGCGACAGACGGTGATCTTAAAAGTAGCCGCTTGCTACACATGAAGCCTGACTCCACTTTCAAACAATTATTTGGGAGTAATGACTGGGAAGACCCTGCTCTTCCAATTGGTGGAACGTTCACCGATCCAAAAACAGGCGTGTCGATTACTTTGGAAAGTGCTAATGGTCAAAACGCACAGGTCAGTGTCATATTTGGTGGTGAATCCGGGCAATGCGTTGCGACATCGCCTCTACTCTCTCTAACCCCACTATCAGGTTCTGATGCAAATGCTGGAGAAACGTTAGCGTATAATCTTAAAGTGACGAACCAGAACAATACAGAATGTGCAGACGCGACTTATACAACGGCTTTAAGCGTTCCTGACGGATGGAATTATGACGCAAGCGCCTTGACGGTTCCTTCCGGCATGAGTGCAGAAACGACGGTCATGGTTACGTCAAACAGCGATGCTCAGCCGAACTCTTACAGCATAACCGTTGACGTTATAGATGCTGAAAATGAACAATCAGCCAAAACCGAGCTATCTTACACAGTGTTGTCTGAGTCGACGTCACCACTTGAGGCGGTGAATGATAGCGTAACGATCAGTGATAAATCCGTCGTTCGCATCGAGCAGTTAAATAATGACTCGTTTGAACAATCGACCTCTCTTGCCATTACGGTCGCTAAGCCAAACAAAGGCAGCGCCCGTGTACTGAGCGATGGCTCCATTGAATACACACCTTCGAAGAAGTTTAAGAATAATGATTCATTTACTTATACGATCAGTGACGGTCAATCTTCTTCAACCGCGATGATTAGCATCACCTTACAATCGACTTCTGGTGGGAATGGTGGTGGAAACGGTAAAGGGAAACCGAACTAAATCACGCAATTCATACAAAAAAGCCTGGAGAATACTCCAGGCTTTTTATTCAAAAGACGTCAATTAGTTACTTGGTGCAGGACAAATATCACAGTCTGCAGAAGCTGTATTCGTCGCTTGAGTATTATCGATTTTCAAGAAACCAACCGCCGTCACAGTATCACGGAAAGATTGTGTTTCTGCATTGCTAAATGCCGTTGGGATATAACTACCAGTATAAGACTGACATTGATCCGAAGCGAGTTCGATATTATTCACTACTGTCACGTCATCAGAAACATCCTCAGGCGTACCTGAGTCATCCACAACAGAAACATTCACTAAAGTAAGTCCAGGCGTTGTGTTACATACCATTCCCGAGAAGCTCACTTCTGCAATGATACCGTTTTCAGTAAGTTTGAAGCCGCTTTCACATGATTTCGTTACACTAATCATTGGAGACAAGCTCAATGACTCACATGGATCACTTGCGGTATCAGTAATGGTCGCTTGACCACCCGGAGTCGCAGCTGCTGTGACTTTCACCGTATTAGTTAGACCATTGCTTGTACTTTCAAAACTGCCGCTGTATGAAGCACTATCACCTGAAGCAATGGCACCTAAGCTATGTGTAGTACCTGCTTCTAAATCCTCTACAACAACATCGTAGAGCGTACCGACACCATCATTAATCACGTCGCCGCTGTATGAGTAAACGTAACCATCTTCTGTATCATTCACGACCGCTTGATTACATGTTTTGGTGATATCAACACTACACAACTCAAAGTCACCAACCACAAAGTCTTTCAACTGAGCGGTAATACTGCTTGATGCTCTTGTTTCGGCTGCAAACGAGCTAAAACAGGTGTCTGTTTGTAGAAGTTCAGTAAGATTTACACCACCTTCAAAGAAGGTTTCTGGAGGGAAGACATTTTCGACACCACTTTTTGGCGTATACGCCCATGGTGCAGGTGAGTCAGTTGTATTGGTTGAAGCACACACATCTTGCGCGCCTGGTGAACACAGTGCATTTGTCTTAACTTTCAAACGTAAGTTTGTCGCAGCACACTGACCATCTTGTGGATTATTGTTATCAGCTTTCGCACAAGTTGTGTCCCATTCAAGAACCAAAATTTCTGGCCCCTCATTTGCCCCTTGCAAATAATTCACCTGAATCAAAAGGTCGCCAGCAATATGTTGACCAGTGAATGTACCGTCTGGGTTTGTACTGACTGAGTCTTGATAAAACCAAAAACCTAAGAAGGCATCACCGCTGTTACCAAAACGGTCTGCACCAAAGGTGAGTACAAGGTCATTATTAATGTTGTATGCCGCTGCATACGCATGAAGAATGTCCCCTTTATCAAGTACCGTACCAGTCTTCCAACCAAGTTCCGGTATGTCTTTGATGTCTTTATTACCACCAGTAA
The DNA here is from genome assembly GCF_032970445.1 of Vibrio sp. T13N. Classification (NCBI taxonomy): domain Bacteria; kingdom Pseudomonadati; phylum Pseudomonadota; class Gammaproteobacteria; order Vibrionales; family Vibrionaceae; genus Vibrio; species Vibrio sp. T13N. The sequence continues at coordinate 50,888 of NZ_JAWJYE010000002.1, read as the reverse complement.
AGATTGTATCCGGTGTTGCCGTGTCATTCTCAAAGCTAAATACTAATGCTCCACCACTGTTTGGCGGCGTTGACCAATCATCTGGAGCACCTACTCCAGAGTCATCTATCGCATTAGCATTTGCTTCTAACTCAAATACGCCATCTGTTGGTGTTGCAAATGCAGAGCTACCTATTAGCAAGCTTGTAAATATTGCATAAAGAAAGCTCTTCATCGTATGCCAGATGCCTGACTTACAAGAATTCATAACCTACTCCTTAGAACGCTTCTAAAGCTAGACGAAGGTCCCTATGTCATTAATTGCCTTTTAAGAAAGAGTGAAAGCGAGATACAACTTTCGTTTCGAGCTCGTATAACGCATAGAGCATGCCACTACTTAAGGTTATGATTTTATTAAACTAAATATTTTCAACAGCGAAGAGAATGAACAGAGTGTTCAATTTTAAAGAAAGAGAAAGAAAACAAAAGAGACAAAAAAACCTACGATAACAAAGATATATACGTGTTCTAGGATAATGTTACAGATTGACACTTTATTGTTTACACCTGTGACAGATGCACAAAAACGACGGTATTGAAACTGTCCACTATGAATATGAAATAGACGCTTACTCACCTGCTCCAACTAATGTGAAGGTGATGTGTAACACCTGTTTGCATAGTGTTACATCCTTTACACATCTAATTGAATACTCATTTAACTAAAACATATTCAGTCGTTTAGCGAATAAGTTTTAGCTCAACCATTTATGAAAATATAAACAAACTGTTCACCCCTCTGTACAAAAATAAAAAATAATCAACAAATACAAAAGGTTAAATATGGAACACTCTATGCTAGTCAACTGGCGCAGTTTAACTCTGTGAGAAAACTATCACGTATGTGGGCTCAAGGACGTAGCGAGCCCACTTACACAAGGAGGTTTTATGAAAACCATATTTAACTCTTGGTGGGGCAATAAGAGTTACCGTTGTTCCACTTTATGTAGCCAGAATATACTTACAGCGATCAATATCAGCAGCATGTTTAAGCTGTTTACTTGGGTCATAGCGGTTAGCTTAGTGCTGAGCTCTCAAATTGTTTACGCATCCGCTGGCGACCCTTCAAGCCGAGGCGTGCAACCAATATTTGTTGAAGGGAATAACACCTGTCAACAATTACTTCCAGGGATCGATGGTTTGATAGAATACAAGCTTGAGCCAGTTACAGACGGCACTTTCGGTGATGGCATGCTTGAAGTGGTTATTGATCAACAACCTGGGGCAAAAACCTTCAGTTGGGATCAAGGTGATAGCCCTGTGATTATGCAAGCTATCTTCGTAAAAGGTGGTCCTGACGGAAACCTATATAACTACTTTACAGATGGATTATTGTATCAAGATGATGCCTTACTACATGCACCTGTGGGTAACAATGGTAGATACTATGGCTTAAGTCATATTTCATTCTGTTACACACCTGGCGTACCAGACATTAAAATCACTAAAACTTGTACATTTGGTGATGTTGTCAATGGTAACACTTTGAAATACAACTATAAACTCACTGTAGAAAACACCGGTGACTTTGCATTGTATGATGTTGTGGCAACAGACACTACAGCCGTTGACAACGATATGGCTGCTGGTGACCATGTGTTCAATTTAGCGATGCTCGCCGTTGGACAAACGCAAGAGTTTAATGGTTCGTTTATTATTGACCAAAACGGTATCACTAACTACGCAGAAGTAAGCGCAGCACTTGAAACTGGTGGTGGTGTTGCGGTTTCTGACAACGCGGATTGGGAATGCCCAAGCCAAAACATCCCTGGTTCATTGTCTCTAGAGAAAGACTGTAGTGTCGTCGTCGTGAATCGATTTGAAGATACTGGTATTAATGAATACGGTCTTCAAGTCAATTACAGTGGTAGTGTATGTAATACCTCCAATGTCACCATTGACGGCATTGTCGTAATCGACAACAAAGACTCGAATCCAATCCAGGTTGGTATGCTTGCGCCTGCTGAGTGTTACGACTTTACTGGTAACTACGAGCCAATCCCAGGAGATGGTGAAGGCCTTCCATTACCGGGTGAAGAAGTCAGAGCGTTTACAGATACTGTGGATGCGAGTGGTGAAACTATCTTCGGTAATGTTGTCGTAGAAGCGATAACAGCGTCTGCAGAATGTACGCTATGTCCAACTTGTCCAGAGCCTGTTAACTGCCCTGAATAAGGTCTACTTACAACTTAATAAAACAACGCCTGACGTTAACTCGTCAGGCGTTTTCTTTCGAACTATATCGTTCTATTTATTCTTACCTTTCCCATTGTTACCAGAGTTGCCAGAATCGCCACCAGATGAGGACTCTAACTTCACTGAGACCTGAGCGGTCGAGCTGCTTTGACCATCACCTATAGTATAGGTAAAGCTGTCGTTATTTTTGAATTTCTTCTCAGGTGTGTAACGCAGGGTGCCATCTGATAACAGCTCTAGTCGCCCCTTACTTGGTCTAGTAAAAGAAAGCACGCTTGCAGAGTTTTGCTCTCCAACAACATCGTTTGCCATCACATCGATAATCACCGACTGTTTCGAAGACATAGTCACCTGATCATCAACAGCAACGAGCTCTGGTGATGGCGAGATTTCAGTAGTTACAGAGTAATTCACGGATGCTACGGTTTGCAGACTTGAGTCCTCTCCGTGCGTCACGATCATATTCAAAGCATAGTCTTTATCACTAGCGTCAACCGAAGATACGACTGATATCATTACTTGTCCGGTTTCACCTGCTGCTAGCGTGATTGCATTGCTGCTTGCTTTCCAACCAATTGGCACTGACGCGTTCACAGAAAAACTGCTCGCTGAACAATCTGCACTATCTTTGTTAGTAATAGTGACCTGATATTGAACCTCATCGCCGGCTGCAACCGAGTTGTTTGTTGCAGCTTTCGCAGTTACTGATGGAGCATTAACAGTACAAGTCCCGATATTACCGTTGTCAGAGCCGTCAAAGACAACGCTTACTTCGGCGATGCCGTTCGCTGCACTCACCAAACTCAATGTTACACCTGAGTCTGGGTCAGTATAGCTACCACCGACCGGCATAGATGGGTCAAACCAGTCATTTCGGCCAAAAACCGCACGATATTCAGAATCAGTTTTAAAGTGAAGCAGATTACTGCTGCGCCCATCGCCTTCTACAGCGCTTCGAATGATGATGCCATCCGTAACGTCCCCGCGATAGAACGAGTAAGAACGAGCATCTAAAAAGTCGTCAAACCCAATAGACTGGCGGTATTCAATGTAAAACCATTTTTTTGCACCTGTAGAAGGATCAGTACCACGAGGTACTTTTATCGTAACTGGCTGCTCACTAGTCGTCTCGTAATTCGCGATGGAGTAAGTACCATTTTGAGTAACTTCCAGTGTCTTTGAGGCGTGCTCTCCCTCTAGCCATCCTAGTCGCTCGCGCTGGAAAGTATTCAAATAGCCGATGTCTGGACCACCCATTACATCATAGGTATCACCGTATTCACGCAACGTACAGTTGTCTGAAAGCGTATGCTCGCCACAATCAAGAGCACGAGAGTGATGCAAACCAAAGTTATGTCCAAGCTCATGAGCGATATTCATCGGAGAAAAATCACCATTGATGTGCGCGCGTGAAGGCATGCCATCAATAGTTGCCGATCCAGCGACACCACATGCCGTTTTTGTCATCAAGTAAACAATACGATCGTACTCTTCAAGCTTCACTCCCGCAGCGATGGCTTCTTGATCCGCTGCATCTTGAACAGCGGTAAAATCACAAACCTGATTAGACAACGGTAGATTAAACCAACCCACGACTTTCCCAGATAGCCACATTTGCTCAAAAGAGCTTTCACGGTAGAAGTCATTTACTGTGCCAAAGATTAGATTATTTGCCTCTGACAAAGTTAATGGCTGCTCATTTGGGTTTTCTTTGAAGTTCAGCAGGATAACCAATGTATTTTGCTGTCCCGTCGTACTTCCTGCTGCACTGGCGTAATGGATGCTCTGTAAACAAGCGAATATTACTAATAAAAATGACAACCCTTTATTTAGGATTGTTCTATTTATTTTAATATTTTTTATCACTGCTTCACCTAATTTTAAATTAATAACTAGTTCACCTTCCCGCCAATATAAGCAGAAATGGTAGGGTAAAATAATATAAATTTTAGGCAATAAAATGCCCTAGCCTATAAAGCCAAATATATTCCTATATACATCAACATGGTTATAAAAATATAACCACCAAAAATATAAGAGCCGGAATCATAGCAAAGCAACCGGTCAAAATTCAACCAGAGCGATAAGTAATTTAGGTTAAGTTTGTGTAATAATAAATTTATCCATTTTTGTCAGTTACTTAAAATAACCTTATGATTGTTTTATATGAACAACCTTTGTATTCAACAATGACTTTAATAAATCACTTGCACTACAGCCAATTTAAATCATTAAAAATCAAACAAGTAGAAATTGAACTAAAACAACCTCAATTTCATCGCATAAAGTTATAACCTTTAAATTCATTAACTTAATAACGAGTCATTCGAATAATATACCTCAACAACTCATGAGTAATATTATCCACCTTTAATTGTTAAATTTACGTTAAATTAAAGTGGTGAAAAATTTTTTGCTCACCTAGCTTTATACTCGATTAAAAGACAGACTGAGCGATACAGTGCAATATCAACTAGAGACATATAGAGAAACAAGCTGGATATATGTGCAACTTTATTTTCAATATTGAACTAAAGTCACATGACAATATGACGCTATAGATAGCAATTCAGGAAAACTAGTTAAAGGGTGATTAGCTGATAATTGAGGTTGGTATTTGTACAAAAATTAATTATTCAATAAAAAATGTGTATTAGAATAGTTTGACAATACCAGATAGTAAAAAACCGGCACTAGGCCGGTTTTTAGAAATAGTGGAGGCGCCTCCCGGAGTCGAACCGAGGTCCACGGATTTGCAATCCGCTGCATAGCCACTCTGCCAAGGCGCCTTTCTGATTTTGCATCTCTGTCACCAAAGATTTTGATGGTGCCCCGGGCCGGACTTGAACCGGCACAGCGCGAACGCCGAGGGATTTTAAATCCCTTGTGTCTACCAATTCCACCACCAGGGCAACGCAATCATGCGATGGGTTAGACACCATCTGTCTCAGCGGCCTTTGCCGTGAGAACGAGGCGTACTTTAACGGATTAATTTATCTGGTCAACAAAAAATTAGTCTTTTTTATTCAAATGGTTAAAAAGCCAACTCAAACGAACAAAGGGCGATCATTTTGCTCACAAGAACATCAGCTTGTTTTGCTCTCGTTTACTTTGCTTCATCACTTAATGTCAACGAGGAATCGACAAGTCGCACAAATTGGCAGTATGGGTATAAACTTAACTCGTACTGCAGGGGACAAATAAGCGCTCATCATGTTTCGAAAGTCATCATTTCAATTACCGCTACACACTGATTCCGAACTCGACTTCGTAGTACCCCACTTCTTACTTACTGAATTTGATTATGCGCGCTCTCTGGAACAGGGGATCGTCCAAGACTTGGATCCTGAATATACACACCAATATCGCGTCACACTGAGGCGCATACGCTCACTATGCTTGCTACTTCGCGAATTGATACCTCCTTTTGAACAGCGTATTTTGAAACCTCATTTAAAAATAATGATGAAGAAAACAAATAAGCTGCGTGATTTAGACGTATTTATCTTGGACAAAAGCCAATACATTGAAATGCTCCCAAACCACAAACCCTCTCTTGAGCCGCTTTTTGGCTTTATAGAATCCGAACGTGCTTACGAACAGGCAAAAGTTGCGCGTTGGCTAGCGACACAAGAATACACTATGCACTGCACTTTGGTCAGGAATAGTCTGCTGCGAAGTACACAACACGAACGAGTGGATAACAACGTACCAGCGTTACTCTTCACAAGCCAAAAAGTCTCCGAACAATTTAAAAAGGTCGACAAAGCACGACGCAAGATCTCGGACAAAAGTCGTGACAACGTGATTCACTCGATGAGGATAAAGTGCAAAGCGCTACGTTATTTGCTAGAAGGGTTTTCCGCACTCTACCCTTCCCCACAGCACAAAAACAACGTGAAACAATTAAAACTATTACAAGACAAGCTCGGTGATTTTAACGACACTTCAAGTCAAATTGAATTTTTCACACAGCTCAAAGAGGCAGTAAACCTCAATAAAAAAGATCGTAAGACCCTGAAAAAGCTGCTTAACGTGCTTAGTGAACATCACGATACTTCGCGCCAGACCATCTTAACGCACTTAGACCAATTTGAGGCTTTCATCCACGATACCAACACACAAAGCCTCTACCAGCACTAACCTAGGTTCACGTATTTTTAATATTCATTAATTACAGTCAGTCGTTAGGCTCCATAAAGAAAGATAACGTGAAACCATTAAAACGATACCAATATGAGCGCTATGCCGTACTCTGTAATCTCGCCTATCCTCGCGTCTTCAGACAAACTCAATACGGATTCGATCCTAATGGGCAACGAGTCATTAGAAATGAACACGGTAAGATTATGATTCGCGTGCTCTGGAGTAAAAAACAGAGTGAAGTGGTCGTAGTAATTAAAGGCTCACACAGTATCAGTGATTGGTTGTTGAACTTCGCGATGTGGACGAGAAGCTGTCGACGGTTGGGACTGAATTACCGCATTCACGCGGGTTTCTATCATCTTCTGTTTCAAGAAAGTTTACCGAGCCGAAATGAAGATCGGTTGGGGTTGACCGTGATCGAGCGCCTCGAAGGTATCGTTGTACCGCTCATTCTGAGGGGAAAAAGAATCACCATTACTGGTCACTCTTCAGGTGGCGCGATTGGCAGTGTTTTTGCCGACTATATTGAGAAAAAATACCCAAAGAGCATTAAACGCGTCGTGACTTTCGGTCAGCCCGCAGTTGGAGATTGGACCTTTAAAAAACGCTATCGTTTGGGGCACAAAACTTACCGGATTTGTTGCGACATCGACATCGTGACATTCATGCCGCCAGTGCCTTTTCTCTATTGGCATGTAGGCAAAATGCTATGGTTGTATAACGGGAAAATATACGAGAATACGCCAACGTTCATTCGACTTGGACGTTCTCTATTTAGTTGGTTGATGCGACCATTCTCTTATCACTTTATGAGTAAATACATCCGCGATAAAGACTTCTTTGACGAACGCTGAGCTAAGTACCCTAAAACTATGATGTACAGGCACTAAAAAGCCGGACTTAGCCGGCTTTACGTTTTTGTGGTGAATTACAGAGAGGCAATTTCTTTTTCAAGTTGATATTTGCTATCTGTGACTATGCGCTCTAACACTTCAACGCGTCGCTTCAAATCACCAATTTGCTTGTTAAGGTTATCTTGTTCTTCTTGGCTCATCGTATTACGTTCAGATATCTCCAAGGCTCTTACTTCTTTACGATGATTCAAGATTAACTTAATTATCCCGCCCCCAAATATGGCACCGAACACAATAGCCACAACCAATACATCAGCAATAGATTCCATTCTTCATCTTCCTCTAGATAATGCTCAAATATAAGTTACTCATTTGTTATATGAATATCAAATAACGTATTGATTCACTGCAAAGTTTCATCAAAATTTGCCTGTTCTGTATCAAAATCACAAGAATGGATTACTCAACGCTAACCCAAACCGAGACAGATCCACCATTTACAGGGAACTCAGCCCACCCGTTCGCATCTGTCCAAATGTCTTCAGTTCGGATGCCCAACTTGTCGACATAGCGTGTGCTTGGCTTGCCCGTATACATCCACTTCGAGCCACCTGGTCCATCGCTCATGATCACTGCCATTGAATGTGGATGTTCTGCATCGCCCTCGCGAGTCCAGCCAATTACATCCCAATGGTCGAGATAAGAATGTTGTTTGCCATACGCATAGTCTTTACGCAGTGTTACGAGCTCTTCGATGTAAGGCACTTTGACCATATTGATGTCATGCCCTTTATCACTGTACTGCGCGCCGTAGTAATCTGCATAAAACACAGATGGATAACCTTCTTCACGCAATAAGATAAACGCGTAAGCGAGCGGCTTAAACCACCAATCGACCGTCGACTCCAACGCCTGCAAAGGTTGAGTATCATGGTTTTCTACTAAGGTTACCGCTTTGACTGGATTGTCCTTCATCAGCGTACCATCCATGATTTGACGCATATCGTAGCTACCACCCGATTTAGACGCATTGTAGAAGTTCATATGTAGCGGTGCGTCGAACAGAGACATGCTGCCAGAAGTTTTGGTGATAAAGTTATGCAGCTGATTCACATCGTAGTTCCAGTACTCTCCGACCGTGAAGAGTTCTTTCCCTGTTTTCCAACGTAGGTGATCAATCCATTCTTGAAGATATTGGTATTTGATGTGCTTCACCGCATCCATTCTAAAGCCATCAACACCAGTCATGTTGATGTACCACTCACCCCAATCTTTCAGTTCTTGTTTAACTTCAGGATGATCCATGTCTAAGTCAGCATACATAAGGTAGTCGTAATTCCCCTTTTCAGAACTGACTTCCCAATCCCATGCCTTACCTTCACCTTTGAATTTAAAAATGGCTTTTTCTTTACCTGCATCGTCCCAGTCCACGCCATCAAAATGGTACCAAGTCCAATGGAAGTTAGAGTACTTGTCGTTGCGTCCAGGGAAATCAAACTCCACCCACGCTTCAATCCATTTATCACCAAGTTCAATGTTGCGGTTGTTCCAATCTACCCGCTTAGTATCAACCCAAGATTTCCCATCCGCACCACCACGGTGGTTAAACACCACGTCACCATAAACCTGGATATTGTTATTGTGAGCGGCATTGATAGCACTAAGGTACTGATCTTTCTTGCCGTATTTGGTGCGCACTGATCCTTTTTGATCAAACTCCCCCAAGTCGTACATGTCATAAACGCCGTAGCCGACATCATTACTGCCACCCGCTCCTTTGTATGCAGGTGGTAGCCAGAGCGCTGTGAATCCGTTTTCTGCTAGCGTTGGAGCGTTATTTTCCACTTGAGTCCACAGTGTGCCATCGTTAGGCACATACCAATGGAAATACTGCATCATTGTGCCATTCTCAGCAGCCAATGCAGATGAACTTAGCAACAAGGTTAAAGGTAAAATAGTGCGTTTTAATTTAAATGTTTTCATTATTTTTCTCTCACGTTAAGGACTAAAATCCTCCTTTCTGCTCATACACACCAAGCATTGCCAACGGTCACGCTAGCCAAGTTGCTGCCTGTGATACAAAAAGTTCGGATTACAATCGAAGAGAAATTAGCACCAATCACCCTATACAATTATTGAGTTATTTAACATTTATAAAATCAATGACTAGTGCATTAAAAATATTGAATGGTGATCAAAACATGGGAGGAATTTAGAGAAGCGTGGACAAGTATAGAATGATGGATTTAAAACGAAGAAAGCCAGTCATTTAAGACTGGCTTTCGAAATAGTGGAGGCGCCTCCCGGAGTCGAACCGAGGTCCACGGATTTGCAATCCGCTGCATAGCCACTCTGCCAAGGCGCCTTTCTGATTTTTATATCTCTGTTACCAAAGATTTTGATGGTGCCCCGGGCCGGACTTGAACCGGCACAGCGCGAACGCCGAGGGATTTTAAATCCCTTGTGTCTACCAATTCCACCACCAGGGCAACGCAATCATGCGATGGGTTAGACACCATCTGTCTCAGCGACCTTTGCCGTGAGAACGAGGCGTACTTTAACGGATTAATTTATCTGGTCAACAATAAATTTTATCTTTTTGATTTAAGTGCTTAAAAAGCGATCCAGACGGTACAATTGGCATTCAATTAGGCCAAGAAACACTCGTTAGCTTTCATCAACTCTAAGTCACACACATGTTGATGCCCGTAACAGCTTAGCTTGTAAACGCCTGACTAACGCGGATCGTAGTCACCACTCTCTTCAGCTCTGTAACATCTGTAACAATTGGAGTCCCTACTCTTGGCACTATTTCACACGAAATATCATATTTTGTTACCGATAACTTTGCATCGAATGTGGTCGTACCTTTATAAAATCATTGACATTTTTTATTTTCAAAAAAAGCTCAATTCATTATCGAAAATATCAATAAATAATGATAGCTTACACTCGTTGCAGTAATTTAATGGACATATATCACATATAAGGACGTGGTTTACTTTGGCGACACACCATAAGAAAAACAAGGTATATCACTAATGTCTATCAAGAATCTTTCTATAGCGAAAAAGATATCGCTATCGTTTTTACTCATTGCCATCGTCAACATTGCGTTTGGCGTGTTTTTATCTACAGAGCTCAAAAGCATTAAATCTGAGCTTTTAAACTATACCGATGATACGCTTCCTGCTATGGAAAGAGTAGATTCGATCCGAGATCACTTGTCTCGCTGGCGCCGTGCTCAGTTTGCGACATACACTTATGAAGACGCAGACCAAATCAGAAACAAAATTGCCAGCAACATTCGCGAACGTGAAAAGATCAGCAAAGAGCTCGATTCTTACGGTGAAACGATTTGGCCTGGTGAAGAGCAACAAACTTACCAGCGCCTTATGCGTCAGTGGAAAAAGTACTTGGTCACTATGGATCAGTACAACGAAGCGATGCTAGCCAACGACAAAAGCAAGGCCCACCCTATTTTGGCGAACTCTTTACCTGCTTTCGAAGCGGTTGACTCTGAGCTCGGTGAACTGATCCGTCTACTTAAAAATGCTATGGACAGTAACAAAACTCATATTCTTTCTTCTGTAAATGGATTGAGTAACTCGTCAATTGCAAGCAACGTGATTATTCTGCTTATCATGGTAGGCATGACGTACGTGCTGACACGCCTTATTTGTGGCCCACTAAAACTTGTTGTCGAGCAAGCAAATGCCATCGCAACAGGTGACCTATCAAACGACATCGATCGTAAAGCCATCGGCAATGACGAGCTAGGTGAGCTGGCAGATGCGACCACTAAGATGCAAGATGATTTGCGCCAAGTTATCGACAACGTGATTGCTGCGGTCACACAGTTAAGCAGTGCAGTAGAAGAGATGAATCAAATCTCTGATATTTCTGCGTCTGGTATGAAAGATCAACAACTGCAAATCACACACATTGCTACGGCAATGACAGAAATGAAAGCAGCAGTAGCCGATGTTGCACGTAATACTGAAGATTCAGCGAACCAAGCTAACGAAGCAAACCGTCGTACACAACATGGTGTTCGTGAAACGCAAGGCATGGTTGACGCGATTCATGAAGTTTCAAACGTAATTGGTGCTGCCGGCGATACTGTGGCAGAGCTTGAACAGCAATCGAATAAAATTAACGTTATTGTTGATGTTATCCGTGACATTGCCGATCAAACCAACCTACTTGCGCTTAATGCAGCCATTGAAGCTGCGCGTGCTGGTGAGTCTGGTCGCGGTTTTGCCGTGGTTGCGGACGAGGTTCGAACGCTTGCAGGCCGTACGCAAGATTCAACCAGCGAAATTACGTCGATCATTGAACAGCTACAATCGCTTGCAAAAGACGCGAAATCTGCGACAGAGCTTTCTAGAACCAGTATCTCAGAATGTGCAGAGCAAGGCATTCAATCAAAACAGCTGATGAGCGACATTGAACACTCGATTTCTGATATCTCAGACATGGGCACCCAAATCGCCACGGCTTGTAACCAGCAAGACTCTGTTGCAGAAGAGCTTAACCGCAGCATTGAAAACATACACTTGGCATCTCAAGAAGTATCACAGGGTTCAGAGCAAACCGCACAGGCTTGTCGTGAGCTAAGCCAGCTGTCAATTTCTCTTAAAGATGTAATGAGCCGCTTTAAACTGAGTTAAACTCAGTTGATACCTTAGTTGATATTGAATCAACCTCGATTTGCGCAAATTGAGTGCAATCACTGAGATATATTTAGGTATATTGAATCATGATCTTCAAAAACGCTCCAAAGCACTACTTGGAGCGTTTTACTTCGTCAGGTACTTTCCCCAAGTACTCAATAACATAACCAATACAAAAAACGCGTACGGAGACTTTATGCGCTTAAATAAAACCTTACTATCACTGACTATCGCTGCTGCAACCGTTGCTCCTGCGATGCAAGCTACTGCTGCCCCTCTTCAAATTAGCAACACTGTAGTAAAAGCAGAGCAAGTTCAAGGCGCTAACGCTTGGCTGGAAATAAACTTAGGTCAATTCCGCGATAATATTGAGCAGTTCAAGTCGCACATGGATGGCAAAACGAAAATCTGCGCCGTAATGAAAGCCGACGCATACGGTAATGGCATCGCGGGCCTGATGCCAACCATCATCGAACAACAAATTCCTTGCGTTGCCGTTGCAAGTAACGCCGAAGCACAGACCGTTCGCGACAGTGGCTTTAAAGGTCAACTTATGCGTGTACGCTCGGCGGATATTGGCGAGATCGAAGCCGCAATCGATCTAAATATCGAAGAGCTGATTGGCACTGCTGAGCAAGCCAAAGCACTGTCTAAGCTAGCAGAGAAAGCGGATAAAGAAATCAAAGTTCACCTTGCTCTAAACGACGGTGGTATGGGACGTAATGGCGTTGATATGACGACAAAAGCGGGCAAGCAAGAAGCGCTAGAAATCGCTCAACAAGCTGGCGTTAATATTGTTGGCATCATGACTCATTTCCCTAACTACAATGCAGACGAAGTTCGTCAAAAGTTATCTTCGTTCAAAGACAGCTCTGCATGGCTGATTAAAGAAGCGGGCCTAAAACGCGAAGATATTTTGCTGCACGTGGCCAACTCTTACACTGCACTCAATGTTCCTGAAGCACAGCTTGATATGGTTCGTCCTGGTGGCGTTTTATATGGTGATCTGCCAACCAACCCTGAGTACCCTTCTATCGTGTCTTTCAAAACACGCGTGGCATCCGTTCACCACCTGCCAAAAAATAGCACTGTCGGTTACGACAGCAGCTACAAAACGAGCAAAGAAAGCCTAATGGCGAACATTCCTGTTGGTTACTCTGATGGCTACCCACGAAAAATGGGCAATACAGCAGAAGTACTGATCAATGGCCAACGAGCAAAAGTGGCGGGTGTTGCTTCAATGAACACCACCATGGTTGATATTACAGGTATCAAAGATGTTGAGCCTGGTTCTGAAGTTGTACTGTTTGGCTCTCAGCAAGGCAAAACGATTTCGGCAGCAGAAATGGAAAAACATGCAGAGGTCATCTTCCCAGAACTATACACGGTTTGGGGTACTGCGAACCCTCGTGTCTACGTAAAATAAACCCTTTCAGTTATTCGTAACAGAACGAAAAAGCGAGCCTCGTGCTCGCTTTCCTACTTATATACTAATCTGTAACAATCCGTGCTCTTCTCAATTGAACAGAGTTTGCTATTTGCGTTGCGTTACTTTCCTTGAGCCCTAGCAAGTGACAAATCCTCTAACCCCTTCATCTTAAAATCGTTCAGGTATACTTGTTTTTTATATAGCACTTAGTGTTTGAAAGCCCTTTCAATTGATGTTAAACATGAAGTTTACAAAAGAATAACAAACGCATTCATATGGCACTGCCCTTTTTGCCTGCTGGCTAGGTATCTCTATGACAGAAAATACTCAACATCTTCAGCGCTCCTCATCAGAGTTGCACGAATTTACTCGGGTCGACGTGTGGAACGGTTTCACCCAACTTTTACCTCTGTCCATGTTTGTGGTCATATTTGGCCTCGCATTCGGTGTTGCCGCCGTACAAACTGGACTAGATGTATTTCCCACTATGTTGATGAGCACACTGGTCTTCGCCGGTGCTTCACAATTTGCCACACTTGAAATGTGGGGAGCAGAAGTACCTCTGATTCCAGTGCTTATTACTGTATTTGCTATTAATGCTCGTCACCTCTTGATGGGCGCTACGCTTTATCCATGGTTACGACAACTCCCACCGACAAAACGTTACGGTGTAATGCTAGTAGCATCAGACGCGAACTGGGCAATGGCACTCAATGCATTTGGTAGAAAAGAACCAGGTTTTGGCTTGCTTGTTGGTGGCGGCTTAGCGATGTGGTCGTTTTGGATTGTTGGCACCTGGATCGGCATTTATTTTGGTAACGCAATCAAAGACCCGGTGGGCCTCGGGCTCGATATGGTTATGGGATGCTTCCTGCTGTCTATGGTGGTGGCAGGGCCGAAAGACTTAAGAATCTTTGCAATTTGGGCCACAGCAGCAGCCTCTTCTATGTTGGCGTACTGGTATTTACCAGAGAATAGCCACGTAGTGGTTGGCGCTATTACTGGTGGAGTCTTAGGTGCTTGTTGGAAGGAGAAAAAAGCATGAACATCGAAACGAGCGTAGGTGGCACACTGCTTATCATCATCGCTATGGCGTTAGTCACGCTCATAACCCGCTGGGGCGGAGTGTATGTTATGTCATTTATTCCAATTAGCGAGCGGGTTCAACGTTTCATCACTGCGATGTCAGGTTCCGTATTGGTTGCCCTTTTAGCCCCACTAGCGGTTGAGGGTGATTACGGTGCTAGAGCAGCACTTTTTTCTACTGCTGTCGTCATGTTCATCGTTAAAAAGCCTCTGCCCGCAATTGCAGCTGGCATCATCGCAGCCGCCGCGGTACGCGCTCTTTAACCGTTGTTTCAACGCCGATACCAGTCATCAATAAAAAGCCCCAAAACACGAAGCCCTGATGTCACGAGTGTCATCAGGGCTTATCTTATGCTCATTATTTTAACGATGATCAACGATATTAATCACGGTGAGATAGCAAATTACGCACAGCAGTTACAATTGCGCTTATATTTGTCCATTTTGCCAATACCAGGGTTAAAGGTGTTGGTTGGATCTAGCTCGTGGTAAAACTTCTGCAGCGAATTTTCAGCTTCGTACAAGTGACCCACATTATGTTCTGCTGGGTATTTAGCACCACGTCTATTGAGGTGTTCTAACATCAGCTTTTTCATCAACTTCGTGTCGGTCCCTTTTTTGAAAATGTAATCTTGATGGAATACATAACACATAAAGTGACCATAATAGAGCGCTTGAACAAGGTTCTTACTCACCGCTTCCGGTAAAGTTTCTAGCCACTCTTCATCATTACGTCGCAAAGCGATATCAAGTGCAACGATGTCTTCTACGTCTTTTCGGTGAATCGTCTCGTAACGAATTGCTGCACCTGCTGCTGCAAAGCGATGTAAATAAGCTTTTTTACCCTCTTCCGGCGTACACTCGAAGAAATCACAGTCGTCTTCAACAGCCCAAACTTTTTTGAGGTATTTTTGCGCTTCAGCAATACCACCATCACTCATTTTCAATACCAGGTGATGCTCATACTTGTCACGGAAATCCAGCATTCGTTCTGGTAAATGTTGTGGGAACAACTTACTCGCGTAGTACAAAATGGTATCCGGCAGGTATTTACTAACAAACGGGACGCGCTCTAAGAAATTTTCTACTTTAGCTTTAAGTGCAAACATTTTTGGCAGCTTATCTGTGCCTAATAAGTCGATGGATAAGAAGACATCTTTGCCGTACTTCTCTGCCATGTTGAAGATATCTCGATGCAAGTATTCTCCCATCTCAGGCAAGTTCTCAAACGTAGATAAGAAATCTTTTCGCAGCTTCGTCAGTTTCGCAGGATCATTGGTGCCAAGGTAAAAAACCTGCTCTTTTTCGGGTACTGGGTAGCTATCAACTCGAACGGCGAAAACACCCAATTTACCAGCGCAGCCACTGGCTTCAAATAATCGACGTTCATCGGCATTAAAGCGAGAAGGAATGTCAGAAGTCACGTCTCGAACACGTTCATCGTATTCTTTGTCTGATGCCATTCGCCCGTCATGAATGATCTTCGCTGGGTCAAAGTTTCCTTCTTGCAGGTTTGTCAGAATTTCTTCTGGCGTTTCACCTAAACCTTCAATACCAAGGTGGTTAACCAGGTGTAATTGGCCTTGCTTATCGACCTGCGCATAGATCGCCAGTTCGGTGTAAGCAGGACCACGCTTGACTAACGCACCGCCTGAGTTATTGGCGATACCACCAACCACAGTGGCACCTAATGATGAAGAACCGATGATAGAGTGCGGCGCTCGGTTCACCGCCTTCAATTCTTTTTCCAATGAGTGCAAACTTGCACCAGGCAAGCATACCGCCTGCTTACCACCATCTAATAAGTGAATCTTCTTGATTTTGGTAATATTGATCACAACCACATCACGGTCATAATCATTACCACTTGGAGCTGAGCCTTCTGTTAAACCTGTTTTGGCAGCCTGCATAATAATAATGCAGTTTGCTTCAACGCACTGTTTAATGATCTTCCATTGTTCTACAAGAGTATTAGGAAACACGATAGCAAGTGCAGTACCACTACCTGAGCGAAAACCCGAACGATAGTATTTTGTTTTAACCTCGTCGGTTAGGACATTTTCTTCCCCAACGATAGTTTTAAATTCATCAATCAGCTGCTTTTGTTTCATATCCGTATCTCTAGTTATTGTACTTCGCTCACATCACCGTTTAATGACGGTAATGGGCGTTTGAGCCACTATAAGCAGTCCATTTCTCGGCGTCTATGTCAGGCAGGCGAGCAATACTTAACCAACAGACAACAAACAAAATAATTCTTTTATTTTTCTGTTACTTATCTTTCACATTCGGAAAATTTAACGCAAGAAACAGACCGTTTCTTAAAAGAAACAATAGCAAAACCATTTGTTAACAGTTGTGCGCGGCATCTTGTTATCAATATTAGTGATAAAACAAGGAGAAAGCTTAAGCTTCTAAATTTATAAGAATTATTAGAAATGAAGATGGAAACAATAACTCAACACCAACATAACGATTGGTGTTGAGTTATTGTCTTAAAATCGATGATTTTGACTTTGAAAGCTGGTGTATAGATGATCAATGAAGATCTTAATTTTTTCTGGCTGTTGACGAGTGTAAGGATACACTGCATAAATACCCAAACATTTGGCGGTTTCGTCTTTGAACAATTGAATCAGGCGGCCTTGCTTTAAGTCTTCATAAACCAAGACACGTGGCACATAGATGATTCCCTGCCCTAACAGCGCCACATTTCTCAATACAGAAGAATTGTTGGTACAGAGGTTACCGTCGACTGTAATTTGATATACCTCGTCTCCATCTTTAAACGCCCACTCATGCGCTCCTGTTTCTTGGTAGGAATAGACTAAACAATTGTGTTTATCCAAGGCTTGAGGTTGTTTAGGTATGCCATGTTTAGCCAGGTATTGGGGTGACGCGCAAATAATCCAATTCGCATCCACCAGCTTTCTTGCAATCAGACTAGAATCTGGCAACACACCCGTTCTAATTGCCAGATCAAAACGTTCATTCACGATATCGACGAAACGATTATCTAGATCCATATCGATATTGATGTCAGGATATTTCTGATTAAACTCATTGATCACTTGAGGAAGAATTAACTCACCAGAGATAGTGGGTACAGAAACTTTAATGTTTCCAGATAAATTCTTACCTAACCCCACAATGGATTCTTCTGCCGTTGCCACCGCTTGATAAACGGCTTTTGCATGAGTAAAGAACGCTCGCCCTGCCTCCGTCAACGTTAACGTTCGCGTTGTTCGGTAAAGAAGCTGTACACCAAGCTCTTGCTCAAGCTTCGCGATGCGTTTACTGACAACCGATTTGGTCAATGACATGTGTCTTGCTGCAGCGCTAAATGAGCCTTGCTCGATCAGGTGATAGAAAATGATGTAATCGTCGGTATTTCTCATGCGTCTTCGTCAAATCCTTTGGAGACCGACATTTTAAACTGATATTGATCAATCTGCGAAATATCGGGTCACACTTAACAGCATAACTGGTGACAGAAACAAGTGTTATACCCACAGTTCAAGAAATTGGGATGGCGTAAATTTATCAATATTCAGATACAAAAAAACCAGCTTTCGCTGGTTTTAAGTTGATGCACTTGGCATCGAGATACCGCAATTGCCATATCTGAATAATTTGGAGCGACACACGAGGTTCGAACTCGTGACCTCAACCTTGGCAAGGTTGCGCTCTACCAACTGAGCTAGTGTCGCATTGATTCTCGAAAGCCATTCACTCTCAAAGAATAATGGAGGCGCCTCCCGGAGTCGAACCGAGGTCCACGGATTTGCAATCCGCTGCATAGCCACTCTGCCAAGGCGCCTTTTTTACTTCGCTTCAGGGCTCTTCCCCGTTGCGTTGGTGGCTACTTTACGGATTGAGAGAAGATAGTCAAACAAAAATCTTTCATTTTCTGTTTGTTTGATTTCTTTTAAGCCAATTAGACCAAAGTTCGATCTTATCGGCTTAAAACGAAGCAATATAAATCTAGCTTTCTGTACGTTTTACTCAATAGAATTTCAATGTCACTTAGTAATTACCGACCCGTTTAAGCAACCTGCCCACAACATTAGGATGATAAGACCACGTGTGATCAAACATCGACATCAATGCCGGGTTTCCGTATTTAGATAGGCTGATCGCGTGAAAACGGTTTTTCTTCGCTTTAAGCGCATCCACTTTGGCAAGCAACTCGTCTTGTTGTTTTGGCGCGATAAAGTCGGAAATGACCACCATATCGGCATTTTTGTACTTATCACCGCTCATCAAGTCGATAGATTTGATCAAAGTTGGCTCTAAGTCTGTACCACCATGGAAGCTATAAGTTAAAAAGTCCGCCGCCTCGCGCAGACCATCTTGTTTGGTTAGCTCGTACGTAATGTGTTCCGTCGAAAAAATAATGACATAGCAATCACGTTGCTCCGCTAATGCAATTTGCATCAGCGCATAAGCCATGGCTTTGGCGCATTGCTCAGGAAACCCGCTCATTGAGCCGGACGCGTCCACACACACAATAAACGGTCCTTTTTCGATATCTACCGCTTTGTTGTCAGGTCGGTGAGCTTTAACTTTACGTAACGTGCGCGATTTGCCCTGTGTACGGTAGTTCATAAGTCGTTTATCGACTAAGTGTTTATAGAACACGACCTCGAGTTCAGGATACGCCAAAAACATCGTTTCGTTGGGAAGTAGCTTATTTAAATCATCGCTTTCGTGAATGCCGACAATATCATCTGTCGCTTCATCACTCTTCTCTTCGATCATTTGTAGCTCTTCGGTAGGCGCGCGGTTAAGTTCGGGATCATTCACTTGCCCCGCCATACGACCAAGTTGCTCGGCTATTTCTTGCAAGCCTTGGTGCTTCTTCAGAAACTCCGCATGGCGTTTCATCACTGTTAAGTCAGTTTTGCTCAACTTGGCAGATGCCATATCCCATAAGCGCCCTACACTTTCAGCATCACCCGACTCCGTGACCTTATCCATATTACGCATGGTCTCCATACGCTGATACAGGTCATTCAGCACTTTCTCTTTATTGGCCTCAAGCTCGCTTACTTGCGCTTGCTTAATCGCATCGGCTAGGCTTTGGTACCATTGATCACAGAAGTAATGTGGGAACATGGGATTATTCATCCCCTTGTTCTTCTCCATCATTCGGCGAGCCTGCATATAAAAAGCGGAGTGCCACTCAAGCTTTTTAATCACATCTTCGATGTTTTCGAAAAACGCCTCTTCATCCCAGTGAATGACCTCTTGATATAAAGACAGCTCTTGTTGGAAACGCTCTGTCTCACATACCTTGGTAATCCGTTTTTTAACACTGCCTCGCCACTTTAATAAGTGGCCTTTGACTGAAGATTTAACGCCTCGGTTTTCCGCCATCATCATGACTTGTGAACGCGCCATTAAATCATTAACTGCGCTATCGATGATGCCAGAGTCGGCTACCATCAGCGCGAGGTTAAGTCCGTCTGCACCTAGCATGTCGTCTCCTTATGAGAAAAACTGATGTAAGTTTTTAAAGCGTTGGATAACTTTCTCGCTTTCAGCTTGGATAGACTCAAGTCTCTGACTGACCTGCTGAAGACTCGACTCCATTAGGCGTGGTAGTTCAGGATCAACAAAGCTATGCGGAAGCGCATCATGGAAATTCGCTTTTACCTTGCGCATATGGTGCTCTGCTTCACTGAGTTGATTTACGGCTTTTTCACTCTGCGTTAACCACTTTTGGTAAAGCTCTACATCCAAGCCCTCTTGAGTCACTAAGCTCACCAGAATGCCTCGGTTTGCGATATCACGGATAACTAGGTTATTTGCGGCATCAACATCAAATCGTAAACGACACATGTTGGTGTTTTGATTGACGTAGCCATACACATCACCGTGTCCCTCTTTGATGACTCGGTCTAGTTCATCTTTTGGCACGTAAACCCAGCGGCTATCGCCTTTCTCTGACTCTGAAACCGACATGTTGCTTTGCAAAATAACCAATTTAACTAAGTTAACGGCTGCGCCAACTTTGTAGGTCTTAGCTTTAGAGGTATCAAAACGCATGGTTTCTTTGCGCAGAATACCCGTTGCCGCTTCAGACGTTAACGTCATGCGGTAGGCATCTTCAAGCTCATGCTGAACATCGACCAAAGACTCGCGACAGTATTCAATTTCCTGCTCGGCGTCTTGTTGGTCAAATGCATGTTTTAGGGCGAACTCTTGGACCACTTCGCGTACCACGTCTCGCGATTCAGGGCTGTTCCATAAACAATCTTGCAGCAACAGTAGATCAAGTGGGTTGATTTCATCGCGGCCATTAAAAAACGCGCTCGCTTTTAGCAATTTCACGGCTTTCTTCCAGCGGCGGTCAGACACATACATGTCGGTATTAGCGACATCGCCAAACTGAGCTTCGACTTTGCTTTCTAACATCGTTTTAAGCTGGAAAAGCTTCTCGAATGCATTATCGGTTAACGTCAGCTTGTCGAGCTGCTGTTGCCATTGATGATATTCTTCATCTGTTATTGCTAGCCCTTCTGGCACTTGTGCCTCTTGTGACGTGCCTACCGTCAACATCGACTTAAAGTTTTGTTTATTCTGAATTCGATTCACAAACACGCGCACCAACATGCGGTCATAGAGTGCATCCAAACCGCTGTCTTCATCTGGCAGTTCATTGGAAGCCGATACCAACAAACGCATTGGCACACGCTCAATATCGCTGCCATTTTTGAACGTTTTCTCATTGACCACTGTCAGCAATGTATTCAGAATGGCGGGGCCCGCCTTCCAGATTTCATCTAAAAATACGACTTGTGCGGTTGGCAAATACCCTTTAGTTAAGCGAACATAACGACCGTTATCTTTGAGTTCTTGAATACTCAGTGGCCCAAAAACTTCTTCAGGTGTTGAGAATCGAGTCATCAGGTATTCAAAGTAACTGCTATTATCGAACGCTTGGATAAGTCGCTTGGCAATTAAGCTTTTTGCAATGCCAGGTGGGCCTAAAAGAAAAACACTTTCACCAGCAAGTGCCGCAAGGAGGCAGAGCTTGATGGTATGTTCGCGTTCATAAACGCCATCCGTTAACGCTTTAGCCAACTTGTTGATGCGTTCTGAGAGAAGCGCTTTTTCGGCATTTGAGGCAAATAAGGTTTGTGTCATACGTTCTCCGGCTGCTGAACTGGTATTGCGTTAACATTTTTATACACTTGTTATAACTTTGTTACAAATGTATTTTGTTGAATTCCCCTTATAGCAGATGCTTACCCCCTTCTTTAGCAAGCAATCAAAGTTTCCATTTATGAGATACAGCTCACTGAAAGTGCAAACGCTTTCGTCGTGTTGCAACATTTTTTGCTTTTGTTTCCCACCATTTGTGGTTAATGTCGAAAAACGTCAAAATGCGGTAACAGCTAGGGTTAATAACTGCATGAGCAAAATAATTCATAAATGGAAGCAAATTTCTCTGATTGAAGAAGAGGTTATGCTTCCTACAGGACAGGCAATTACGCACACCACAATCCATCACCCGGGCGCTGCGGTGATTCTCCCGATTACAACGGAAGGAGAGATAGTCCTTGTCCATCAATTTCGCCCTTCACTTAATAAATGGCTTTTGGAGCTTCCTGCTGGTACAAGAGAAGGCAATGAAGACCCTCTCTGCTGCGCGAAAAGAGAGCTAGAAGAAGAAACGGGCTATAGTGCAGAAAAATTCACCTCTCTCGGCCAAGTCACTCCCCTTGCCGGATTTTGTGATGAGATACAGTACCTATTTGTTGCTGAGAAGCTCAGCCAAACCAACCGTTACGAATGTGATGAAGATGAAGTGATTGAGGTTGTTACCTTGTCACTCCAACAACTCGAAGACAAGATTATTGATGGCACAATTACCGATGCCAAAACGATCGCTTGTTTAAGCAAAGCGCGCCTTTGCGGATATATTTAGGACTTTGACCAAGGAGACATTCATGGATTTTCGATCAGATACCGTTACACAGCCTACCCAAGCCATGCGAGAGGCCATGTTTAAGGCCCCCGTTGGGGATGATGTTTATGGTGATGACCCTACGGTCAATGAGCTTGAGGAGTTTGCCGCAGAGCTTGCAGGATTCGAAGCGGCTTTGTTTACCACTTCAGGCACGCAAGCCAATCTGCTCGGCCTAATGGCGCATTGTGAACGCGGAGATGAATATCTGTGTGGGCAGCAAGCACATAACTACAAGTACGAAGCCGGCGGCGCAGCAGTACTTGGGTCAATTCAACCTCAACCAGTCGAAAATAACCCAGATGGCACACTCCCATTTGATAAACTGGCAGCGGCGATTAAGCCAGATGATTGTCACTTTGCTCGTACCAAGCTGCTCAGCTTAGAAAACACGATTAATGGTAAAGTATTACCTCTGTCTTATTTAGCAGAAGCACGTGATTTCGTGAATAAACATAACTTGCAGATGCATCTAGATGGCGCTCGCGTTTTTAATGCAGCCGCTGCGCTTGATGTTCCGGTAAAAGAAATCGGTCAGTATTTTGATTCAATGACGATTTGTCTGTCGAAAGGTTTGGCTGCCCCTGTTGGTTCGTTACTGCTTGGTAGCAAAGAGTACATCGCAAAAGCACGTCGCTTAAGAAAGATGGTCGGCGGTGGTATGCGTCAAGCGGGTATTCTTGCCGCAGCAGGCAAACTCGCCCTTACCGAACAAGTGGAACAGCTAAAACAAGATCATACCAACGCAAAAACCTTAGCGGAAGGTTTAGCTGAACTGCCTGGTTTTTCAGTCAACCCTGAATTTGTTCAAACGAATATCGTATTCGCGAAGCTTGATCCTCAAGTGGACATAGTAAATATCGCTGCGAAACTAAAGGAACAAAATATCACGATAACACCTGGAAACCCCATTCGTTTCGTGACTCATAAAGACATTTCAGCGCAAGATATCGACAATTTCTTATCAAGCATTAAATCTCTGCTTTAGTTTGATTTTGATCATTGAGCTTCCCCTAAGGGGAAGCTTTATTGTATCGATATGACTTTTTAGCGAATAGACAATCTTCATGTTCAGATTTGTACTTCTAACCTCTCTTATTTTCTCTTCCGCTAGCCATGCCGCGCCTTTTGGTGATGCTGATAAAGGTAAAATCAAATCCCCTAGCTGCGTCTATTGTCATGGTGCAACAGGCGTCGCAGGTAATGATGCCTATCCAAATCTTGCAGGTCAAAATGCCCAGTATCTATACGATGCGATGAAGTCTTACCAAGCAGGCGAACGTAAAGGGCCGCTTGCCGAAATGATGGGCGCACAATTAAGAATGTTAAATGATGAGGATCTTCGTGATGTCGCTGCATTTTATGCAGAACAGACGCAAGACAAATGATTTGTTTATCTCGGCTCACAACAAGAGCTTGTGAGCCCTCGACCCGAGCCAAAACATTTAACCAAACTTTGCTTGTAAAATAATCACAATGACTTCACTTCAAATATTTGATGAATTTATAGTTCAATATTTCCATTAATGTTGACTTTTTATTCTGTTTTATTGATATTTCATGCTTCATTGAATTTAACGTGAAGTAAGTTATGTCTCACACACATGCGCAACCAACGGACTCGGTTGCTACACCCAAATCATGGCAGATGCCAGATACCCTCATTTTGATCTTCATTGTTGGTATTCTCGCTGCGATTCTTACCTACTTAATTCCTGCTGGCCATTTTGACAGTCAGCAAGTGACTTATATGGTCGATGGTGCAGAAAAAACTCGCACGGTTATCGATCCATCTTCTTTCTCTTATGCAACCGACGAAAACGGTGAATTGGTTTACAACAAGGTTGGCCTGTTTGCTTCTGGTGGTGGCATTGGTTTAATGAACTTCCCATTCGAAGGGCTAGTTTCAGGCTCTAAATGGGGCAGCGCGATCGGCGTGATTATGTTCATGTTGGTTATCGGTGGTGCTTTCGGCGTTGTAATGCGAACAGGCACCATCGACAACGGTATCTTGCGCCTTATCGATAAGACCAAAGGTAACGAAGCGCTATTCATTCCAGTGCTATTTTTGCTGTTCTCTCTGGGCGGTGCGGTATTTGGTATGGGTGAAGAAGCCGTAGCATTTGCGATTATTATCGCTCCGCTTATGGTTCGCCTTGGTTACGATGGTATCACTACGGTAATGGTGACCTACGTGGCGACTCAAATTGGTTTCGCAACATCTTGGATGAACCCTTTCTCTGTTGCTATTGCACAAGGTATTGCGGGAGTACCTGTTTTATCCGGCATGACAGTGCGCATGGGGTTATGGGCTGGCTTTACGTTAATCGGTATCGCCTTCACCATGATCTACGCCGCTCGCGTGAAGTCAAACCCAGAACTTTCTTACAGTCACCGCACAGACAAATATTTCCGTCAGCAAGAGCTTGGCAATCAAGATTCTCGTTGGAATATCGGCGATACACTCGTTATTCTTACGGTTATTGCAACCACAGTATGGGTTGTTTGGGGCGTGGTCGCTAACGCATGGTACATCCCAGAAATCGCTTCTCAATTCTTCACTATGGGCTTTGTTGTCGCGATCATCGGTACGATTTTTCGCTTAAACGGTATGACGCTCAACTGCGCAGCCGATGCGTTTAAGGAGGGGGCGGCTATTATGCTTGCTCCTGCTCTATTGGTTGGTTGTGCGAAAGGTGTGTTACTTATCCTAGGTGGCGGTACGACTGATGAAGCGAGTGTACTGAATTCTATTCTGAACAGTGCTGGCGGCGTGATCAGTGGGCTTCCTGACGTAGCTGCGGCATGGTTAATGTATGTATTCCAATCTATCTTCAACTTCTTCGTTACTTCCGGATCTGGACAAGCGGCACTGACGATGCCTTTATTAGCGCCATTGGCGGATATTGCAGGTGTCACGCGCCAAGTTGCCGTTTTGTCATTCCAACTTGGAGATGGTTTTACCAACGTTATCGTCCCTACTTCAGCATCCTTGATGGCAACACTTGGTGTCTGCCGCATCGACTGGGGTGACTGGGCAAAATTCTGCTGGCGATTTATCCTATTACTCTTTACCCTGTCGAGTGTCGTCGTTATCGCAGCTCACATAATGGGGTTTGCGTAAAACGAAATCAATTGGCACAAGGCGAGACACGTTCTCGCCTTATTAATACTCTTCGTATGGCGACGTTAAGGTTTTAGATTGGCTTATGGTTTTGGAGTGGTAACTTTAATGGCAACACAACTTCTCGATGACATGATTCAAGGTCATCAAGTGATTCAATCTCTCAATGTAGCAGACCTAGGTCCGGGTGAGCATAAGTTTTGGTTCCGCATCGCGACCAACGCGATCTCTCAGTGGCAACATCTTCCTGTTTTGGTATTCAAAGGTGAAAAACCTGGCAAGAAAATCATGATCACCGCAGGGGTTCATGGTGATGAATATAATGGTGTGTTAGCAGCGCAGAAGACCGCTAGAGAACTCATTGGCACTGAAGTCGCTGGTACTGTCACTATTATTCCAACCATTAACATGCCAGGTATGCTAAACCACAGCCGCGATTTCTATTCCGCAGACCCGGATGCGTCTCCTGCAAACTTAAACCGCTTTTTCCCTGGTGACCAAAACGGCAATGAGGCACAACGCTACTTATATGCATTGTGGAATGATCTGCTCAAACCAAATGCTGACTTAGCCATTGACCTTCACACTCAAACCAGTGGTGCGGCCTATCCACTATACGTGTTTGCAGACTTCCGAATTGAGCAATCATTAGAAATGGCTCGTCTCATTAATCCTGATGCGATTTTAAATGATCCCGGAGATGCAGGCGTCCTTGAAACAGTTTGGAATAACCATGGTGTCCCAAGCATTACGGTTGAAGTGGGTATGGGGCGCTACACAGAGCAAAAACTCATTAGTCGAACCGTATCAGGCATTTTTAATGTGTTGAAGCAGCATAACGTCGTAGAAGGTGAGATAGAGCCTATCACTTCATGCTTGGAAGGAAACGAGATCGTCAGTGTGAAAGCGACACATGGCGGCTTTGTACTACCTCATGTTGGTTTGATGGATTTTGTCGAGCAAGGCCAAATGGTTGCTATTCAATACGACAGCTTTGGCACTGAAGTTGAGCACTACACTGCCCCAACAAGTGGTACAGTGCTCAGCCACAATGTGGAATCTATTCGGGCGCCTGGCTCTCTGATCGTTCGTTTGATTAAGTAAACCATAACCGTTTGTCGATAGATCCACCTTTCGACGCTCACTCAAATTTATATAAGCCCCATCACGAGTAATCACAAATGATGGGCCTATATTTTTGATTACATGAGGTTACAAGGTAACAAAAACATTCCAAGCAAAACTCAAAACCGCTAGACAGAAACTTCGCTTCTGTTGATTTTAGAAGTCACATTGATGAACTTAAAACTGTCGTCCACTCTCTTGATCAACGAGAATTAGCTCATCTAACGCGAAACCTTTCTCTTTAGCAACCTGCTTAAAACGCTCCAGGATTTTCTCATCAACGTTGGGTGTTCTAGACAATAGCCACAAGTAGTCGTGGTTGTAACCGGAGACAAACGCATAGTCATAGTTTTCACCTAGCTCAAACACAATGTAAGAAGAATAGATTGGCCCAAAAAAGGAGACTTTTAAGTGCCCAACCGTTTCGTCTTCAACAAAATAAGCTTTACCTTCAGCTTCGGACCACTGTTGCTCTTCTTCTGAATATCCGCGGTTTGTCACCTTAACCCCACCATCCTTGCGAAGCCGATACTCGGCCGTAACGTTGGATAGACCACGCTCAAACGAATGATCGAGCCGTGCGATTTCGTACCACTTGCCTAGATAAGGCTCTAAATCAAAATTGTTAACTGGCTCCACCCCATCAGGTTTAGAGGTACAGCCAAATAAAGTTACAAGTGATAAAAGTAATAATGTTTTTAGCGATTTCATACAACACCTAAATTTGATTTAGTGATTGATTTTACTGTAGAAGGTAGCAAATCGATCACTAAGTCGCACCACTGTCCCAAAGGTACGTAGCTACACATCACAGTTCTTCATTATCAATAGCATGCTGAACACCAAAACCTCGTTATGTCAGCAATTCCCTAACAATATTGTTCTATGTTTGACTTACAAGTTGGTCATACTTGTATATTTTGTCAGCATTTAACCGTATGCATATAGAAACTTTGCACAATATAGACATACGCTGTCATATCACCCTCCTATAATACGTCGCGATATAGACAGAGGTTATTGTTATGAAATTAAAAACAGTGTCAGTTTGTGCACTTTTGGTATTGCTTGCAGGTTGCCAGCAGGAAAACCCAAGCCAAGCGACACAATTAACAACCTCGGCAGATGTATGTAATACACAAGGAAACATGCCAGGTGGGTGGAATGAGTTTAATGCTACCCCTGATGCACAAAAGGCAATGGCTTTTGTTTTGAAAAGAATGGACACAATAGCGTCGTTCAAACAAATACTGAACGTTCACGCGCAAATCGTTAGCGGCGTCAACTATGCCATTGAGTTTGAATTGGATGATGGCTCTATTTGGAATACAGTTGTTTATCGCAACCTAGATGGTGAGTATGCGATTACCCAGTCGCCAAAAGAAGGCCACTTTTGCGAACAGTAGCGATTAAGTAAGAAAGCCCCTAGATAGGGGCTTTGGGTTTTGTGATAGCAACTGAATTAGACAGCGAAGCTACATTGAGATTTGACCGATACTGTCGAACCGACTCTTGATGGTTCAACATCAATCCTCTGCGCCATTTGTTCTTTTAACTCAGAAACGTGAGAAATAACACCGATCATGCGTCCAGTCTGTTGTAAATCCACTAGCGTTTGAATCGCGAGATCCAAAGATTCTGGGTCTAAACTACCGAACCCCTCATCAATGAATAAAGTGTCTAAACGGATACCACCACTATAGGATTGCACAACATCCGACAAGCCAAGCGCCAAAGCGAGCGCTGCCATAAACGATTCACCACCGGAAAGTGTCGCAACATCACGTATTTTTCCTGTGTAGCCATCTTCAACCATTAAATCTAAGCCGCGACCCGCAGCGCCTTTGAAGCCCCCTGTTTTTCGAGCAAGGATATAGCGCCCTTTACTCATGAGGCTTAAACGTTGAGAGGCCTGAATCAATACATCATCCAACAGTACACCAAGAACAAAGCGATGCAGGCTAACCCTGCTGCCTGTTTTACCGCTGGCAACGTCGTATAACGTACCAAACACTTTGTACTCTTCTTCTAACTTGCTATTTTTCTCATGCAGCGTAGCAATATCTTTACGAACTTTTTCAATTCGCTCAAAGGTTGAGCGCGTGGTATCGAGCTGATTCCTTACTTCAATATACTGCGCCTGCAGAGTGGTTAAGCTGTCGTTAAGCGAATCCAAGTCCGGTCTTTCAAGCGCTTTCAATGCATGGTTTAAATCATGTAGTGTTTGTTCAAGCTTGGTTTGTGCCTGTTTGAAGTTGTCTATTTCTTTCTGCCACACTTGAAGCTCATCATCTGTCACTCTGCTATTTAGATAACTGCTTTCATCCTCAAATTTACTCGCCTGTAACGCCTCATTCCACGCTAATTCTGCTTGGCTAAGCTTTTGTTCTGACTCAGATAGCCACTGCTTGTTCGTCACTAACTGACTTTCAGCATTCGATTGCGCTAATACCGCTTGCTGCAAAGCGTTTTGTGCCTTTTCTAAACCTGTATTCAAGGTCAGAATTTGCTCTTTTGTGAGCGAAATGTCACGCTCAAGCGCATCAACGGAACTGTATTTCGGTTCAATGGAAGCTTGTAATTGAGTCAATTGTTCTTGGTTTGCTTGAGCGGTTGATTCATTTGCCGCCATTTGATTCTGCAGCTCATGAATTTTATTTTCACCCACTAAGCAGCGTTGATTAAGCTGTTCAACGTTCTTTTCTAGCTTTTCAATATCAATAGATTGTAGACGTAGAAGTTGATCATTAAGCGCCTGCAACTCAGTTTGAACCGTCGAGATCTCAGATGCTGCATGCTCGCCAAGCTCTTCTTTCAACTGGTTACATTGATTCTGATACTGACTAATGACAACGTTATGTTGTTCTAGCTGATTACTTAGCTGGTTCAGTGAGGTTTGAGCTTCTCTTTCTTTCACTCTGGCAGCCTGAACTTGCTCTTTTGTAACGACTTCTTCAACAAACGTCGCAGGGTTAGGATGCGCTTGGCTGCCACATACCGGACATGCTTCACCTGCCTTTAGTCGCTGCGCTAATACTGCCGCTTGAGCGTTGTGCCACTTAAGCTCTATCGTATCAGCGGCTTGTTGACACTGCATATAGCGCTGACTGGCCTCCTGTAATGACTGCTGCTTGCTTACGGTTAACGCCGTGAGTTTAGAGAGCTCCAAAGTAAGACCATGCAGCTTTTGTAGATCCTGTAGTAGTCGTTGTTTTTGTTTTATTTCCGCATCGATGCTGCCAACAAGCGCAACATCTACTCGGGCTTGCTCTAGATCTTTCTGGCCCTGTTGCGCCTGAAACGCCAACTTGTCTTTCAGCTCTATGTACTGTTTTAACGTTGCTTCAAATTGTTGCTTTTGTTGATGACCTGCCGTTATTTTTCTTTCCAAGTTGGCTTTTTCAACCAACTTGTCTTTCATGCTTTCAAGTTGATACTGCAGTTGCGTTAACTGTGGGACTTTTGCCGCGGCTTCTTTTGCACTTTGCTGCAAGTTTTCTTTTTCTTTCGTAACAGCATTGGCTTTATCAAGGCTCTCTTTCAAAGCTACGATTTTTTGTCTGAGCTCTTGAGTTTGAGTTTTTGCATTTTGTAATGAGACGTAGGGTAATTCTATCTTATTGGCATTTTTAGCATTTTCTAATTGCTGTTGACGAACTTTTATCGAGTCTGAGTGTTCTAGATGCAGCTTGAGTGCGTTTTCTGCTTGCTCTCGTTTCGAAAACTCTCCATTAATAGTTTCCGCTTTTTGCAATTCAGATTTAGCAACATTTAGCTTATCTAACGAAGCTTGTTCTTTCTTTCTATCGACCTCTAGCTGCTCAGTTGCTTGTTCAAGCTGGTGTAATAATTCCTGCTCTGAACTCACTCCTGCAACTTGTAAAGCGCCTCGAATTTGATTATCAAATTCATCTTTCGCTTTACTGATTGCGCTCGCTTTATCTTTGAGCGCGTACTCAATTTTTTTATATATGTCCGTTTGAAAGAGCTGACCAAAAATTTCTTCGCGCTCTTTAGAACTAGCAAGCAACAGCTCCCGGAATTTTCCTTGAGGCAATACCATTACTTGGCGAAATTGCGTTTCATTCAAACCAATAATATTGCTCACTTCTGTTTTAACTTGAGTCGTCTTGCTAGTGATGAGCTTTTCGGTCTCGCCGAGTTCATAAAGAGCCGCAGTGTGCTTTTTTACCGTCATCCCTTCACCACGCGCTTTGGGCGCTTCCTGCTCTGGAGATCGCACAACTCGGTATTGTTTGCCATGTAACGAAAATTCTAGAACGACTTCGGTTGGTAAGTCTTGCGCCGATAAGTCACATCGCATCTGGATGCCTTGCCGCTCATTACCGGTAGTTTCACCGTAAAGGGCAAAGCAAATGGCATCTAAGATCGACGTTTTACCTGAGCCTGTAGGACCATTAATCAAAAACAGAGGGTTACGGCCAAGCTTTTCAAAGTCAATGACTTCGGTTTTTGCAAACGGACCAAAGGCTTGCATGGTAAGTTTAATTGGTTTCATCTTTGGTCCCTATTGCTGTGATAATTGCTTAATAATGTCAGTAACGGCTTGTTCTTGCTCTTGGGATAATTGACTATCTTGTGCCTCAATAAAAAAGTCTCGGAACATATCAATTTCGCTTCGGGCCAACTTTGCTTGCGCCATTTCCTGCTCTACCCCAATTAACATACCCGGTTTCTCAAGATGTAAAACGTTTGGATACACCGAACGAAGCTTTTCCATTGGATTTAAAATCGCATGTTTATCCATCAAACGAACTAACAAATAATCTTCATTTTTAGGGTCAGTCTTGCCCTGCTCTATGACTTTATCTAGCTCTCCCTCAACAATGCGCATTTCATGAGGGGCAATTAGCTCAATATGTTTAGCAGAGACAAATCCTTTCTTGTCTAGTTCGACTAACGTGAAGCCTTTCTTCTGGTTCTGTTCACCAAAACTATACTTCATAAGTGAACCAGAATAACGGATATGCTCTGCGCCTTTCTTCTGAGGCTGATGTAAATGACCAAGTGCGACGTAGTCGAAATCTAAGAAATGCTCATGACTTACGCGATCAGAGCCACCAATAGATAGTGGTCGTTCAGAGTCAGACTCAATAGCACCATCAACAAAACAGTGGCTAACGAGAACACGCCTTTGCTCTGAAATGAAATGCTCTCTTATTTGCTCTACAAGCAGTTGATGTGCCTCATCATGAGTTGATACCGAGGTTTTGTAGGCAAATCTGACCTGTTCAGGGTCGTTATAAGGCATGCCATAAAACGCTACCTCACCCGCAGAGTCCGTTTTTATGATGATGGGAGTTAGCATATCTTCAAAGTTACTAACAATATGAAGGCCTGCATTTTTCATTTGCTCTGAGCCAAAACCTAATCGTTCTGCACCATCATGGTTGCCAGATATCAATATCATCGGTGTTTTCAGTTCAGTACAAATACGCTTCACGACTCGATTTAGCAGTTCTATTGCAACCGTTGGTGGCACCGAACGGTCATAAATATCTCCCGCCACTACAACGGCATCGACGGGGTTGTGTTCAATATAGTTAATCAGTTGTTCGAGTACTGCTTGTTGATCTTCGAGTAGTGATACATTGTGGAATTGTCGACCAAGATGCCAATCTGAGGTGTGGATAAACTTCATTCGAATTCACTTTCCGCCAAATCTTTAAGCTAGGTTTGCTCCTGCAAGAATCCGAATTTCAGCCGTGTAAACATCAGAGTATTACCTGACTGGCTGAATCTGGCACAAACCAAAGCTCAATTTATTTAATTTGGGTTAGGATATCTTGAGTCGAACAGCTTTTCATGTAGTTTATGTTCTATGGTTCACTATTTCACCGGAAAGCGAGAAGAACGTTGTATAAACACCTTTTAAGCAACATTAAGTGATGGTCTCGAGTAAACATAACCGTCACATTTAAACCATTAAAAGCCAACGTTTAGAAGGGACAAACTAGATCCAGAACTACTCGTTATGCCAATTGTATAGAACTCCCACCGTATAACCATCTGGCTCGATATCAGCTTGCAAAACGTGGAAGTCTGAGTTGAGGCTACTTCTTTGATGCTCCTCAATCATTAACACTTTTAAAACACCTCCGCATGCGCCCAGCCCTCCTAGTTTAACATCAATAAATTGATACTGAGTTTGATCGGTCACCCAGGGAGACAAGAGTTGCATAGCATTTAACCATCGCGGCTCATCTCCATCAACGGATAAATGCAACTCACTAAGTGAGTGATCACACCCTACTCCAAGTTGTTTAAACACTTTATCTACAGCAATGCTTTGTTGTTTGGTATCTAAATCAATTCTAACATCATCAGTAACAAGGCCGGACTGTTGAAAAAAGCACTTCGTCAAAATGATCGAGTTTTGAGATTTGGCATGCTCTTCTGCATCGCGAGCAATTTCTATAGCCAGTATCCAAGTTGCTTGTGTTTCGTTAACTTCACGGTTTATCCGATTTAGCGCCATCAAGAACGCCGCTTGACCATAAGGATAAAAATAAATTTCTCTATTGGCAGAGTTACCAAGGATAAGAGAAAACTCGTTTATCAATGCCTTAAGCAAGCTTTTATCTACCGAAGACGGTAAAAGAACGCAGATATTCCCTTTGATATCACTTTGCTCCAGTATCTCGCGCTTAGAGCGCACAAGATTTAATATCTGCTCATACAGTGATTGATCAGGATAGGATCTTGGTGTTTCTGCGGGCAATCTAAAACATTCGTTAGCTATCTCACGAACAGTGTATGGCCTGCCATTAATGGCAAGAAGATGAGTTTGAAATGCGAGTGGCATCTAGCCTCCGATTAAAACCGTAGGCATGCCAGACAGAATTTTACCACCATGAGACGTTGAATCCCCGACCCTTGCCGCTGGCTTACCGTTGATTGTAACGCTAGAAGAGCCTGCTGAGATGCTATCCGGAGGACCTATACAGATAAGCTTATCTCCCTGCCTAGCCGCTGGAATGCCGCCAATTGTCACGTTTGGCGAGCCAACTACGACGGGGCCACCTACATGAGGAATTTTTCCTGTTTTTTTAGGACAAAGATGAAAGCTGCCCAATATTGCGGCTGGTTTACCCACTTTAAATCACCTTAGTTCAATGAAATTTGCCCAGCTTTAAGAGCGATAGCAGAGCCGTTAATAGATATTTTATTGCCTTTGATGTTGATTTCTCCGGAACTAGACATCTGAATCGAAGCGCCACCGACTTTGATCTCGATACTCTTTCCTGCATTAAAAGACAACACTTCACCCGTTTCATTAGAAAAGTTTTTACCCACTTTCAAGGTCGCATTCTTGCCAATCTCTTGATTGACATCATTCGTCACTTTTTCGGTTTTACTGTTTTCAACGGCAATATCAACACAGTCTTCAACTAGCATTTGGAAAAGTTTTTCGGCATGAAGATAGATGTGTTCTTCACCGGGTTTGTCATCAAAGCGCAACTCATTAAAATTAGATGTGCCTTTTTGTACAGAACGCGATTTATAACCACTTTGAGAGCTTTGCTCTGGTAACGTGTAGGGAGGGAGTTGACTACCATTGTACAGTGACCCCGTAACAATTGGCTGGTCAGGATCGCCATTGACAAACTCGACGATGACCTCTTGTCCTACTCTAGGATGAAACACCGAGCCCCATCCGTTACCCGCGATATTTTGCGCAACACGAATCCAACATGAGCTGTTTACATCGTATTTACCAACACGATCCCAGTGAAACTGAACTTTAATGCGACCGTGTTTGTCTATGTAAATTTCGCCATCTTTGTTTCCCGTTACCACTGCGGTTTGCAAACCTTTTATCTGAGGTTTCGGATAGTTCACTGAAGGGCGAAGGATTGTTTTTGAGTCAACACAACTAAATGATACTTTAACACCTTGCGCAGCAGTGCCACCTTGACCAGTCTGATTATAAACAGCCGCAGATAAAAAAACGGAGGACAGTACGTATTCTTTGCCGACTCGAGACTTATCTTCATGCTTTTTAAACTTAAAGCACTTTCCCACACTGAACGTTCGACACGTTGTCTCGCCACGGCACAGATATGCGTTTTGCTGTAGTGCTTCTATAGCGTGCGTGTTTCTAAGTGCGTATTGATCATCACTTTCCGTTTCACCCATGTATTCAAAATACTCGCTTTCAGGCACGGTAAAAAAATCACTTTCACCCTTGGCAGTATTTTTAGGATTAGACGAAGGCTTAAGCATGTTATAGCCAGACTTTTGGCTTGCTTTAGTCGTCAAAACTTGGGTTTCATGCCAAGAAGAAATATGGCTAGACTTAGCTGTACCTGTATCAAAATCGACTAAAAACTCTGTACCCGGCTTATAGAAACTGATGTCGTCAAAAATCTTAAGCGTGTGGACAGACTTAGTGTGTGTGAAACAGAACGATAGCCCTTCTTCTGACAATAAGCGTCGGACAAATTCAAGGTCTGACTCTTCATATTGCACTTTGTATGTGTATTTAGGGTACGACTTAGTTAACTCAAAACTAAAGGCGACACTATGCTCCGAGAGTACTTCGGAGATAATTTCTTTTATATCTTTATGCTGAAATATTCTGCAATTTTTTCTGTAATCGGCGAAACGTAATTTAGGCTCTATTAATAACTCTATATTTTTATAATTCTCACCATTATGAGTATTAGAAACTCGTTGCCCTTCTAATCTTGCAGCAGATACATAACCATGTATATAACGAGGTTTTGAAGAAACATCCTCACTATTTTCAAGGGTAATTGTTACTTCTTTACCAATTATTTCGTTTAACTCACTTCGTTGATCATTAAAGTAAGCTTTAGCACGCAATGAAAAAAGTTCTGAGATCTCTTCTCTATACTCAAATGAGTTTAGTATGATGGCATCTTTTCCGAATGGAGAGGAAATTCGGATGAAATTGTTATCTTGAGTTGCTCTTTTCATTAAATACTTCTTTCAAAAAATGCGGGGGAATATTCCCCCGCATAAAAATTACATTTGTTGACCTTTAACACCGCTGTAGCCGTATACCAATGGCGCAGAAGTGTTGTTTTTATCGTCAGTAGGAGTCACTGTCATCATCATTTCAGTGTAAGAAATAGTGATGGTTTCAACTGGACGATCATCCTGGATAGAAACTGAGTAGTTAGAAATCATCGCATCAGTCAGTTCGATCTTCATGATTTCTTCAACTTTCTCACCCTGCTTAGTAATATGGAAAACCGCAGGTTTACCTTTACCAATTGTCGCTTCTTTAAATAAGTCAGGAGAAGAACGGTCTTGAAGTTTAGTGATAGTCAAATCATATAGACGAGTAGCGCTCGCTTCACGGTCCATCGCTGTACCAGTGTATGATGAGATCTCACGACCTACACTCCAATCTACAGATAGTAGTGTAATCAAATCTTTATATTGCTCGGCAGTTGCCTCACCCTTAATATCTGCGTATTTAAGATACGTATTAGACTGCATGCTAATCTCCTATAGCATTATTAATTGACATATATCGTAGTAATTTAATTATCTGACGTTTGATGATAATTAGTGATTAATGTATCAAAAACTTCATTTTAAATACGCCCTGTTATATCTTTAAATAAGACTTAATTTAAGCGTTTTTTATAAAAAATAATAGTTAATATGAACCAACTCCCAATTATTATTGAGAGTGTAAAGGATGTTAAACTATTGAGACATCAAGTCCACTAGTTGTACCTTTAACAATAATTTCATCAAACGTCTTATCATTAAGAATTGCATGCAATATTTCATGAGAAATCTTAGGAAGTAATGTGTTTTCTATGGTTGTCTGTACCACACGTGCACCGCTCCCCGACTCATTACTATTGTCTACAATATCATTAATTAGTTCTTCATCAAAAAATAGGTCAGCGCCGTAATTTTTACGAATGCGATTCGTAACTTTGGCTAATTTTAATTTTGTTATTTCTATCAATACTTCTCTTGATAGAGGCAAATAAGGTAATACATTAACACGTCCTAAAAATGCAGGTTTAAAGTCAACCAACAAATCGTCACGCAAAGCATCTTTTAGTGCTGAAGGTTCTGGAGATAAATCAGGATCAGAATACAACGACATCGTCGTTTCGGTCCCTGTATTCGCGGTCATAATAATAATAGTGTTTTTAAAATCTATATCGCGACCTTCACCATCTTTAATTGAGCCTTTATCGAATACCTGATAAAAAATATCTTGAACTCCAGGGTGTGCTTTTTCCATTTCATCCAAGAGAATCACACTATAAGGTTTGCGTCTGACGGCTTCAGTAAGTACACCACCTTCGCCATACCCAACATAACCTGGAGGCGAGCCTAATAATAAGGAAACTTTGTGCTCTTCTTTAAACTCGGACATATTGATAGTTGTGACATTCTCTTCACTGCCGTACACTTTCTCTGCAATAGCTAAAGCAGATTCAGTTTTACCCACTCCACTTGGTCCCGTGAGAAGAAATACACCATTTGGTCGTGTCTCATCCGTGAGCTGTGCACTGGCAGTTTTTATCACTTCAGACATGACTTCCAAAGCGTGCTCCTGTCCGACAACTCGTTTACACAAACTCTCTTTCAAACTCAGTACTGCTTGGATTTCATCATCCTGGAGTTTGCCCAGTGGTATCCCGGTCCAATCTGAAATTACTTCTGCAATAAGCGCTTCATTGACATGCGAAAATACTAATGGCTGCGAGTTAGCGGAGAGGCTACTTTCGAGCTCCTGTAACTTGTCCCTAGCAGTCTCAGAACCCTCCTTGATTATTTGAGCTCTAAGTGACTTAGCTTCACTTACCCACTCTTTTTCTTTCTCCCACAGCGTCTCTAGTTCAACTATTTCACTAGATAGAACATCAATCTCTTTTCTGACATCTTGCAACTGCATATCAAGAGGTGCACCTAGCTGACTTTCTTGGCTTAGGTGCTCATATTCAGCTTGCTTGGCTTTTAGTTTATTCCTTTTCGCATCTAGACCTCCCGGTGTAGACGATTGACTTAACGCGACTCGCGAGCAGGCTGTGTCTAAAACAGACACAGCCTTATCTGGCAGTTGTCGGCCATTAATGTATCGAGCTGAGAGTTGAACGGCAGCATTGAGGGCCTGGCTAGTGATGTGGACGTCATGGTGTTGTGCCATTACGT
Source organism: Vibrio sp. T13N (assembly GCF_032970445.1). NCBI lineage: Bacteria > Pseudomonadati > Pseudomonadota > Gammaproteobacteria > Vibrionales > Vibrionaceae > Vibrio > Vibrio sp. T13N. Next base: position 13,063 of record NZ_JAWJYE010000002.1, on the reverse strand, counting down.
CAAGTAAACCACGTAACATCTCGATCGCTAGATCCGGCGCTGGCTCGTCGACCTTCACTACTTGAAAGCGTCTGGTAAGAGCCGCGTCTTTTTCAAAATACTTTTTATATTCTGCCCAAGTTGTTGCTGCGATCGTTCTGAGTTCACCTCTCGCTAACGCTGGCTTTAGAATATTCGCTGCATCACCTTGTCCTGCTTGTCCCCCACCACCAATCAGACCATGTGCTTCATCGATAAACAAAATAATGGGTTGTGGTGCGTCGTTAACTTCTTTCACAAGGTTTTTAAGTCTGTTTTCAAACTCACCTTTCATGCCAGCACCAGCTTGCAATAACGCCAGATCCAAAGACTTAATCGCTACATTTTGTAGAGCAGGAGGTACATCGCCATCAATAATCTTTTGCGCCAAGCCTTCAACAACGGCTGTTTTTCCAACGCCAGCTTCACCAGTTAGAATCGGGTTGTTTTGTCGACGTCTTAATAAGATGTCGATCATTAAACGGATTTCATTGTCTCTACCAATAACCGGATCTATCTTACCTTCCCTAGCCTGCTCAGTAAGATCTGTTGTAAATTGATTCAGCGCAGAATTCGCGTTTGATTTCCCTAGGTCATTCGAACCTGGTTGACGCGTATTACTTTCCTTAAAGTTCAATAACCGAGATGGTTCTATCTTGTTTAGCTCAGGGCTAATCGAACCAGCCATGTTGACTAACGTATTATCGGACAAGTAGGCAAATAAAAGATGAATGCAATCCAACTGCTCCTGATTGAATTCAATCGTTGCCGATAGCAAAGCATTTTGCATCACAGTCACTGTGTGAGCTGAAAGACCTGGGACCGATTGACATCCCGTTTTGTATTTTTCAAGTGTCTTTTGAAGATCAGTTTCAACCTTGATTTTATCGACATCAAATTCGTCGAAAACTTCTGAATAAATATCGGCAGGATGTTGAATAATCGTCATTAACCAGTGAGACATTTCAATACTGTGATGGGTTCGAGAGCTTGCCATCGCAGCTGCTTGTTCAAGTGTTTCCTTAGCCTGAGGAGACAATCTTTCGACCAACGCTGAAAGTGAGAGTGAAGCCATTATGTTTCCTTTAAATAGTAATTGTTATGGTTCGATCTTTTGTGCGTTTATGTTTTTTAAGTACAGAACCAACACCTAACTGACCATGTTTTTTTGATAAACAAACTTGAGGTAATAAACTATGTTTGGTGGTGAGCTGCCATTTCACTTGCTTATGCTTACCAATAAATTCATAAGCCGCACGTTTAATAATTTCTACATTTGGATGGTTAGGCAGTAATTTACTAACCAGATCTTTGTGCTTTGGCAGAAACTCGATCGTTGTTCCTGCGTTTATATTCCAAGCTTTCGAGCCTAAGGATGCTCCGGAACCAAGTTGAGCAAACTGCCCTTCAGGCATAGTTCGAGATGAAAGACGTGTTTGCTCTTCTTTTGCAAGATGTAGCCACTGCCCTTGAAACTCATGAATCTTTACTTGGCATCCAGATAAACATTCAAGAACACTTTTTAGTCCAGCTTTGCTTCTCGTCGGTGAAGCAAAAACACCACCATAATACAGGGACAACGAACTACCCTGGCCAGTTAATGCCGACTTACAATCTTCTAAAGGTGAACGTAATCCCTGTGCATGAGCACGAGACTGAACGGTCAATTGACTCAGTTGCCAGCATCGATAGTAAAGAGACAGTAAACGATGGTTAAAAATATCGTAGAAGTCCACCATTGCCGTATCGCCTTCTTTTTGACGATGCAAAGCTAACTCGCTGTAGTGCTGAGGAAGCACCCCCTGCTCACCCGTTAGGCCTATTAAATTGGTTTCAAGTGCTAGCTTGTGGCTATCAATATGTTTTAGATCGCAAAGCTGCGCATTTTCAAAACCTAACGATGGATTGACCTTTAAGTTTAGTTTTTCATGCTTCGGTAGAGCATCTGTCCCTATTTGTGCCTCGGCTTGCAAGATCTCGTGTTCGATAAGGTGAATTGCTTCAAACAACGGATGTTGCTTTAGATCTCGATAAAATTGCTCCGCGATCATAGCAACACCTTATCGCCAGTTAATGCAGGCCATAAGTGGAAGGGCTTTCCCGTTGACTTAAGTCTTATTTCTAGCTGCGTAAAAATGTTAATTTCAGCATATTGTGCAAAGTAAACGGATAGCACACTACCTAGGAGGAAGATTTGCTCTTTAGGTAAAATTTGATCAGAAACCGTCAAAATGATTTTTATACCGTGCGCAAAACCAACTTTACCTTTCTGACTGACTCTACCTGTAGTCGGCTCGAACTCTAGCTTCGCTAAAGCATCAATTACCGCTTTCGTTTCTGCGGTCCCAGAAAACGCGTAGAGATTCAGGGTTTGCTTTAAAGTTGTTAATCCATCTTCTTCGGTAAAGTGGTTTAAAGTTAGAAGCTTAGTTAGCTGCCATCGTGTACTTTCATCCATTTCTGGCCGGAGGGTTTCTGATATAGAAACTAAACAACGAACTGACTCGAAGTTGTCATTTACTTCCGGCAAAGAGACTTTTGGAAGACCGCCTCCAAATGGAAGCTTCTGCGCTAAATTACGATTGCAGCACTCAGCTTCAACGTACATTAACCAGTTTTCTCGGCTCTCTGGACTGAACAATTGATGCCTTTTATCAACAAAAGAAATGTAAGTTTCCCTACCCGGCTCATCGTATCCACCAGCCCAATTTTTATCCTCACGTCTCATCAACCAATAAATTTCACTGGCGTTCATATAATGCGTGTGCTCACCAGCGTGATAACATGGCAGGTTGTGATACGTTTTGTTCCAGTTTCTCAACGTTACGTCAGAAATAGAGACAACCTCATTACTCTCGGCTTCCTGGTATTGCGGTGATAAGTGGTAATCGTACTCGGTTGGTAGAATACGCTTGGGCTCCATAACACTTTTAAATAAGTTGACGACTGGCACACAACCAACCATCAAACTCTCGTCATCCACTTGCTTAGGAAGCCAATCATCATTGGTATCAAAGTAAAAATACAGTTCAGCTTGCTCTCCAAGAGCTAGCTCTGATAATCCGAGTTCAGTGATATCAAAGAACATGAACTTCTCAGGAAAGTGCAGATACTCAACAAGTAATCTTGCTCCCGAAAAGCTTCTCTTACTGTATGGAACAACCTTCTCATCTTCTGAAAATCCCACTTCAATAAGATGCCTTTTCGTTAAAGAACGAACTTCTTTGCCACCCGCAACGACAGATAAACCAATTAGATTTTGAAATAGCATTTGGTAAAGTTTAAACGTCAACTGAGATTGCCCGTTTAAATAAAAGCGCAACCGTTCTAATCCCATGTCACTCAGAGATGTCTCTTCATCTTGGGCGGTGAGCTGGATTTTCAAAACTGAATGAGCATGGCTTTCCCATTGGGAGCCCACCGATTTAAGCGGTGCATTTTTGAAAGCACCAGAGGTCACATCAACAGGGTACATTCTGACCGGATAACAGGTTCTAAACTCGCATTCGTGGTATCCAGGAGCACCGATAACGACTCGCTCACCTTCTTCTACGTCAAAAAAAGAGGAAGTGGAGCTAGAGCAGTTCATCTTAATGACGGACATTGATGGAATTGGTGCGTGAAAATCCGGATATAACTGCCCCATCAAAGATTCAGTGAACTGAGGATAACTATTGTCTAAACTTTGTCTAATCCTTGCCGTTAGAAATGCACAGCCTTCTAGCAATCTTTCTACATGTGGATCGTCAACCTGCTCCTCACTGATACGGAGTCTCGCAGCGATCTTAGGATACTGCTCCCCAAACTCTTGTCCTTTGTGACGTAAATAAGCTAACTCGCGATTATAGTATTTGAGAAACTCTTCACTCATTTCGCTCTACTCAGTTTCATACCTAAATTTACCGGCTCTACTTCAGAATTGAATCGCACTTCATGAATGCTGTTATCGATTAAGCAAGTGGCGCTAATTTGCAACCTCAACACCCTATCAATAGCGTTTTTCTCGTCCGAAATCTGGACATAAGGATTCCTTAACCTAGGCTCGAACTCTTTAATTGCATCATGAACAATGTCACAAAGCTGATTCTGCCCCTCTTGGCTGCTATAAGGCATCGAGGAAAAATCTGGCAGACCATAATTCAATATTGAATAGCGAACCTCTAAAAGGTCATCAGGAATGTTTTTCCATCCGATACGACTATTTAACATAGACTCCAGATCTCTAAGCAAGCTGTTCAACATCTGTTGTTGGCTCGTAGGGAAGTCTTTTTCATCTCTAGTTGAAGGATCACTATCCATCAATTTGTCGAGCAGAGAAACGGTTAAAGACATGTTTTTGTTACGCTATTTGTTTCGACTCTAACAATGTAGTCAAGTCACAGATTGGGAGGGCTGAATCACCAACTAGCCAACATTTTTGGCCTAAACCCACGAAGGATTCTTGCTCACCAAGCTGTTTCCAATCTGTTTCTCGACCTAGCTTTTGTGCGTCAGTTTCTGAGTCAACATAGGTCAATGGCATATGGCCTTCTCCTTCGCCAAGTCCGTCAATATCAAACTCTACAGGTCGCCAAATACTTTCTAATAAAGAGGTAGGTGCTTTTATTTCTAGCGCTTGAATGCTAGAAATTGGAACAAGAAAATAGTTACCCGCGGTGGAAAACAGTTCAATGTAACCACCTAAACGATCATCAATATCCCTAGCATCTTCATAGTTTGTACCGTTTATGTTAAAGCCTTTAATAGTACGATGCTCTTCAATGCTATGCGCTAGGTGTGACGCTTCTGCATAATCTTGATTTTTGAGAGCGAGGTTAAAGCGAACAAGCTCTTTAGTGAATTCCTCGTCACCTAATACCTTGGCACTAGCCGCACCGTCGATAAAATCTTTTCTAGCCTGGGCCGCTTTCACTAAATGTCGCAACTGACTTGCACCAGGTAGATACTCAGGAAACAATTTGATCGATTGCATAAGTTGCTCATCCGCACGCTCGAAGTCTCCATCAATGCAAAGCAGCTCAATGAACGAGCTTCTCAAGCTTGCATCTTTAGGCGCCGCTTTAATTTCATCAATTAATAGCTCTAGAGCTTGTTGCAATTGGCCTTGGGACAAAGCATTTTTCCATTGGGTCATTGTTATTTCCTTACACCAAGTGCTCTGGTGATAATTCAGTAATTAATTTAATGCTAGATACCATTTGATCGAGCTGGAAGTGCGGTCGCAAATGGATAACAGAGTAATAGTGTCCTGGAGTTTCTCTTTTCTCTCGAACCGTAATTTTCGCTTCATTTAAGGGGTACTTCGCCCTAAGTTCATCAGATGCTTCATCCGACGCGGTAGTGTACTGATGCAACCATCGTTGAAAGTCCCGCTCTAGGCTTTCTGCATCTTGATACCCACCAATCTTGTCACGCCCCATAACCTTGAGATAATGTGCGACTCGCGACACACACAACGTGTATTGCAACATCGACGTGAGCTTTGCATTCGTTGAAATGTGTTTTTCTGCATATTGCTTAGGCTTGTAGAGAGATACATTCGAGGTCATCCCTACCATATCGGTTTCAGGTACAGGAGAAATAGAAATGAAACCGCATTCAGACAACTCTTGTTCTTTTCTCTCAGAGATCTTTAAGTTTAAAGGACATCTTTCACGGTCATTCTTGCCATTAACACGCATTTTGTTCCTAGTAGGAGCGACGATAATACCCTGACTATAATCCCCTTGCTTAATGCCTCGCATGTGCGTAAACCACCCATGCTCCTGAAACGCTCTAATTGATACGGCCGCAAAACAATACGCGCTACTCCCCCATAGCAAATCGCGATTAGAGTCGTAGACATGCTCTTGAAAGTCGAACTGATCGTTGCGTGAACCATCACTTTTATATGGCTGACGGAATAAAACATTCGGCGCAGTCAGGCCAATAAATTTGGTATCATCGTTGTCTCTCAAACTGCGCCATTTTGCGTAATCTGCCTGTTCAAATTGGGCCGCAATATCTCTTATCGCAGAGAGCTGTGAAAAACTGTCAACACCAAACATCTCCGGCGATGCTGACATAATGAACGGGCTGAATGCTGCCGCTGCAGACTGAGAGATCTTGCTGAGCACAGACAGATCTCTATCAAAATAATTTTTACTCGCATCACAACGAAGTTGATAATCGCCAACTACCACGCCAAAGGGTTCTCCCCCGGCCATGCCATATTCATTTTGATAGAGCAGCTTAAATAATGCTGATTGGTCAAATTCGATGGCTTTTAGTGCATCTTTACTGACTTCATTCCATGTTGCCGCCAACACCTTGACTTTGACGGAGTCTGATGAGCGAGTGTCGACCTGTTCGCATAAATACCTCACGCCGATCCAACTTCTTTCGAGTTGTTGAAACTCAGGATGATGTATTATTTCGTTTAGTTGAGATTCTAATAGCTCATCAATTCGGTTTATCGTGTTCATCACACTATGACGAAAACTGTCCAAATCTCTTGAACGCGTACCTTCTAGCCAAATTCGAGCTGACTCTAAAAGATCAGAAGATTCATTGAATCGAGTCAACCACGGGCTATCAAGCTCAGCATAGCCTCCTGTGCTGAATTCATGCTTTAGCTTACTGGGATCGCGAAAGTTAAGTGACACTGCTATTTCCATCTAGAACATAACGATTTGGTATGGCTGGCCTTACGACCAGCCAATTCATTTCTTATCCACCCGACTGAGGGATCTTTGCAACAAGTCGCAAAGATGTCGTCAATTCTTCCATTTGCAGCCAAGGCTTAAGCCATGCTACAGCATTGTAAGAACCTGGTGCGCCTGGGATTTCCTTAACCTGGACACGAGCATCTGCTAGAGGGTATTTCGCTCGGATCTCTTGACCACCACCCTCTGAAGCATTTACATAGCCTAGAATCCAGCGGTTCAACCAAGACTCAACGTCTTCTGCTTCCATAAAGCTACCGATTTTATCTCGAGCCATTACCTTCAAATAATGCGCAAAACGAGATGTCGCCATCATATAAGGTAGACGTGCTGAAATCGCCGCATTAGCCGTTGCTTCTGGAGATTCGTGGTTCGCCGGTTTTTGACAGGTTTGCGCACCGAAGAACACCGCATAGTTGGTGTTTTTGTAGTGACAAAGCGGTAAGAAACCAAGTTTACCCAGCTCTGCCTCACGTCGGTCGGTAATACCAATCTCTGTTGGACACTTCATATCAGGATCGCCATCATCACTCATGAAGAAATGTGTTGGCAAATTATCCACTCGACCACCACCTTCTGCACCACGGATAGCTGTACAGAATCCATATTTTGAGAAGGCGTCTGTTAACTTAACACCAAGAACATACGAAGAGTTCATCCAACAGTAGTCATTATGCTCAGCATTGACAGCAATACCTGACACTGGATCTACTTCGAACTCTTCAAATCCAAATTCCTCAACTGGAGCAGTGGCTTGTCCGTATGGCAAACGAGCCAGAACTTTCGGCATAGTCAGGCTAACAAAACGTGAATCAGCACTCTCACGGAACGAACGCCATTGAGCGTATTCTAGCGACTCAAAGACCTTGTCTAGATCGCGTGGTTTTGACAGTTCAGTCCACTCATCAAAACCAAATAGTGCTGGTGAGGCCGCGGACAAGAATGGGGAGAAGCCTGAAGCGGCTACATTTGACATTAGGCGCAGCGACTCAATATCCTCTGGGTGGTTGGTAAACTCATAGTCACCAATTAATGCACCATAAGGTTCACCACCTGCACTGCCAAACTCAGACTCGTAAACTTTCTTAAAGATCTGGCTTTGGTCAAATTCAACCGCTTTACTCAAGTCTTTATGTAACTCTTTCTTAGTCATACTCATCATGCGAATTTTCAGAGTAGAGCTCGTCTCTGAGTTCATCACTAGATAATTTAAACCACGCCAAGAACCTTCAAGTTTCTGTAATTCAGGATGATGCATTACTTCAGACAACTGATCAGAAATCTGTTTATCAAGTAAATTAATCGCTTCACGAAAAGTTACCGTTAGGTTTTTGTTCCAAGTAACCGTCCCTTTCATCGCTTCTTCAGTGAGCGTTTTAATTAGCTCTTCAGCACGAGAGGCTTCTGTCTGCTTAGTTGCACCAATAGCTTGATCTAAAAATGAAGTTGTTTGTTCATTAACAGTTGGATCTAACTGCTTTTCAGCTTCAGTCGTCACTATTCCGCTCCTTCAGTACTGTCTGACTTCGCTTTCTTGCCAAGATCTAACTCGCCCGCAAGTTTTGCCAGATTGTCTGTGTTGTTCAAAACATCCTCTAAGATGTTTTCAAGCTCTTCAGAACGGTCAACTTTTGTCATCAAATCACGCAGTTTATTACGCGTTTCCATCAGTTGGCGCAGTGGATCAACTTGATTTACGATCGCAGCGGGCTCAAAGTCTTGCATTGATTTAAAGTTCAAATCCACCTCAAACTGTGAATCGTCGTTCGCAAGCTTGTTCGCAACTTTGAACTTAACCGATGGGTTCATCTTTTTGAGCACATCATCGAAGTTGTCTCGATCGATCTGAATAAAACGGCGGTCTTTCAATGGCTTCAACGCTTCAGTGTTTTGACCAGCGAAGTCACCCATTACACCTACAACAAAAGGTAGCTCTTTCTTAAGAGTTGTACCTTCAGTTTCAACATCATAGGTAATGTGGACACGAGGCTTCCGTACTCGTGACAGTTTCGAGTGGATACTCGTCATACCATTCTCCCTTTATTAATTTTCATTTTGTTCTGCTATGCCAACCAAACGGAAGTAGCTTTTCTTTGCATCTCCGTCGGAGATAAGTTCCGCCAGTAACTCCGGCAGAGGCATTCCACACCAACGAATGATCTGTTCGATGGAGTAAGAAACTGGTGAGTGAGGCTCACTCTCTCTGAAGAAATCAGCCACTTGCTGCAATTGTCTAATCGCCTGCTCTCGTGATTTCATGTTTGTCGCTAATAGTGCATCAGAACTTTGTGAACTCACTTGTTGTTCCGAAGAAGAAGATTCATCCACCTCCTCCAGTTCTTCAAACACAGCTTGTGGTTGATTAAAACGCTCTCCAAGGAGATGCTTTAATGCCGAGTGTATTGATTCAAGCCTTTTTGATATATAAGAGCTAGGAGTAACATCACCTACCGCTTCATCTAATCGCTGACTGAATTCATTAAATGACTCTGTGGCGAACTCCAGATCAGCGATTAGCTCACGATAAAAGGCATCAGAGGTAGATTTAACTGTAGTTGTAATATCAGATAGCTCTGTAGCGCCAAGATCGACTCGATTTCGGCGCTTATCTTCATCTAAACGCTCCAACTCAATAGCTTGCTGATATTCCCAGTAGGCATACGCTTGCTCAACGCCTACGTCAGTAAGCGGGATACAAGCAATAGGGAAAATAAGTGTTCCTTCGCTATCGATACCATTGAGGCCAGTAATCGCCGATATTCTTGTTTCAATGCCATCCTCATCAGGCATTGGATAGAGAGCATCCCAAAATTTCTCGATGAACTCAGTAGCGAGTTTGTACCCAACGCCCATACCGCGAAAACCATACAATCGAGTTAGAGCCTCTATAAGCCAAGCAACAAACTCTAAATCTTTAGATTGATTCGTAAGTATCTCTGGTACTTCTTCTATAAATACCCGCCATAAGTTACTGTGGGTATAAATACTTTCTTCTTCTATAAGTGCATTGCGCTCTGCATTTCGCGCAGCCATACGCTGATCTTTTAATCGGTAATAAGCAGACTGTGGCGATACATCTTCTCTAGGGTCAACACCTGTGGGATTCTCTTGAGATATAGGAGTCAACGCTTGTTCATACCAATCGAACATCTCACTATTCATAAGACCTCCCTCTAAGAAAAACGGGGATCGTCGCGTCTTCTCTCGTTACTGCTTCAAATTCCGTCTGCGCTTGGCGAACTTTGACTAACGCACAAGTAACGTTATCACTTGCACCTCTCACTAACGCCGAATGCATGAGCGCTAATCCTGCTTGATTTACTGAGTCCGCATACAATGTCCGGTGAATTTCATCACTCGTTAATTCTTTAGAAAGCCCATCACTACACAGAAGAAATTGATCTCCGTCAGCCAACTGCCCCGAAACTTGATCAATAGTGATACTCTCATCTACCCCAACAGCTCTGGTAATAACATTTGCGAGAGGATGTGACTCAGCATCTTCAAATGCCAATAACCCTTGATCGACTAAATCCATAACTTGACTATGATCGCGTGTTTTTTGAGAAAAATGACCATTTCTAAGCTGGTAAATTCGGCTATCACCGACCCAAAGACAGTGGTAATACCCGTCCTGGATAAACAACAAAACGAGAGTTGTTCCCATCGTTTTACCGTCTAAGTGATTTTGTGCGTATTGATAAATTTCTAAATTCGCGGCTTGAACCACACTCCGGATATCATCGATATTGGTATTTGGGACATCCTGCATATGGCGCGCGATTCTATCCACTAGCATCTGGCTTGCTATGTCGCCAGCACTATGCCCACCCATTCCATCGGCTACAACCCAAATATGCTGCTCTGTCATATCTAAAAGAGCATCCTCGTTATAAGGGCGTACTTTTCCTGCGTGCGATTTAGCAAAGGTAAAATAGTTCCAATTCATTCTTCTATCCTACCAATTCCACTTTTTCCAACCGCCATCAAGCATGGCAGAAAATTGACCAATAGAAGGGAAACCGCTGGTCATAAACATACATGGTTCAACTAGAGTCGAGCCTTCAGTCCACCAAAAGCATGGCTTACTCAATTTTTCTTTAATGAGGTAATTCAAAAGTGCGCTTTGATCTGCTCCACCTTGATCATGAAAAATCGTAGATATTTGGCTTTGATAAAGAAATTTAAGAGGCCGCACTTCACTTTTTACATTCGCCACTAAATCGTTTTTTTCTTGCATGCTCTTATGCCAAACATCAAATACAAAGTCGTCCTCAAGTACTGCTAGGGCAAGAGATGCACTGTCCTCGGTCCAAGCTTTGTCCCCCCAATATTGCGCAGCTTCACCTTTTACGGCACGAGCTATAGTAAAGAAAAAGTATCTACCGCATGCATCTACACTAGGAATCATGCTACCAATGTATGTCGAGTCTTCTAAGTAACTAACATCCAGAGCAAAGTGCCACACAGGCGCGGTTAAAAAGTGCTCATTCCAACTTTCACCCAATTGTTCTCTGCTGACTGCAATAACAGCCTGCTGCCAGTCATGCCAGCGCTCTGAAAAATCTTGTGATAAGCCATCTTTCACAAAGTCTCCTTTTGCAGGCATTTTACCGATATAACCCCAGGCTGATGTTACAAGGTTCGTGGACATCTGAACCTCTCCATTTCATTTGACCAAAACGGATTAATAGCACTAGACGGAATAAGCTCTAGTTGCACCTTATTTCCCTTTAAATCAATCATAACTATGTTGTCTTTACGTGATTCTGGTCTTGCTTTAAGTGATTGATCCAAAAGCTTGAATATGCCCCACTCACCTTCATAGGTATGAGCAATTTCGCGTTTAGATTCTGGTGGTGTGAACACTATTCGAGTCTGGTCTTGACCCGCAGGCCAGCTCAAGGATTTAGCTCGTGCTGGTCCATGCTTATAAACCAAATCTTGCTTACCTAGCTCTAGAACAAACCGAGTAATGTGCTGATCCAGATACACTGGTTTCATACCGAACTCTACGCGCAATGAATTATCAGATTCAAAGAAAGACTGCCTGATACGCTTCGCTCTTTGAAAGACCATCAGCGTTTCTGGACGAACTCCAATTTCCTTTTCTAATCGCCAACGACTTTTCGACGTATCGACAAACGGTTCAAGATACTCTTGGAAGAATGAGTCAAGCGTACCTCCATAACCAAAGAAACGTTTGAAGTCCTTCAGCCTTACTTCTCTGCTCGCATTTGGCTCGAATGGGTATCTACCCGCAATCGTCCGCTGATAAGGGCGCACCACTTGCGTAACCCAAAGCTGATTTAGATGATCTTTCGACCCGCTCTCTGCAAACTTAACTGACTCTTGAGAAAGTTCACCTAGCCATTGATTAAATGGCCTAGGCAAAAGTTCTTTAGCGCGAGCAAAGGAAGCAGCCACATCTTGTGTAACGGTCCCATCTAAAATACTTTTGTAAGCAATTTTCTGATTATTACCTGAGCTTGATAAATCGCTTAAGTACGAGCGCAAGTTAACCATAGCTTGTTGAATATCATCAAAGTCTTGTTCGCCGAGACGTAAGATCTCCGAAAAATGAGATTCGACTTCTTTACCTGGCAGTGCAACATTGAAACCATTTTCTTCAGGCAAGTACATGTCTAGTCTATCTGCCGTATTCGAAAATTTAACTTTGGCAACCTTACCAGCAACTTCAGAAGCGGCCTTCTGATTTTCTGACAATGATACTTTCGACAAACCAACTTCTTTTTGGATTGCCCTCAACAACGATTCGATTGGTCTTTCAACTCCAGATAGAACTCTAGCTTGTTCTGTTGCAAGCTCTAGGCTCGGAGCCTGCTTAAGTTGAATATCTTCGATCAGAGTTTTCCATTCATTCACATAATCTTGATAGTATCGAGATTGGACTCCTTGAATAGCGCTATCTTGATCAATTTCATGAGCCTTAAGATCGTCACCATAAACCCAGTTCTCTTCCATTAGGCTTTTTACTGTACGGTTGATCTGAATCTGAAAAATGCTATGAAAGCCATTGTACGTATAAAAGCCCGAAATGCCCTGTGATAACGGCTTTCCACTCGCTCGTTCAAACTGCTCAAGCCCTTTAGGCCCCAAGACATCAGTCAAACGAAATGAAGGAACATGACTCTTCGAAAATTGTATCTTCATTCGCTGATAAGCACGTTCTGGTAGAGACATTTGTGTCAAAACCTCGCGGGCATTAGTCACGGCAGCAGTATTATAAGAAAAGCCTTGTCCATTATTCTCTAATAAATTTTGAGTGTGCTGTAACAGACCTTTTCTTAAGTCTATATTTAGTTCACCCGGATATTGAC